>NZ_JAGXJW010000140.1 GCF_019091135.1 Cohnella sp. GbtcB17
CGGAGCCGCAGCGAAAGCGAGTCTGAATAGGGCGCTTTAGTACGTAGGCGTAGACCCGAAACCGGGTGATCTACCCCTGTGCAGGGTGAAGGTGAGGTAACACTTACTGGAGGCCCGAACTCGTGAGCGTTGAAAAGATCAGGGATGACGTGGGGGTAGGGGTGAAATTCCAATCGAACTCGGAGATAGCTGGTTCTCCCCGAAATAGCTTTAGGGCTAGCCTCGAGATGTAGCATCATGGAGGTAGAGCACTGATTGGGTGCGGGGCCCGCCAAGGGTTACCAAGTCCAGTCAAACTCCGAATGCCATGGATGTATGCTCGGGAGTCAGACGGCGAGTGCTAAGATCCGTCGTCAAGAGGGAAAGAGCCCAGATCATCAGCTAAGGTCCCCAAGTGTGTGTTAAGTGGGAAAGGATGTGGAGTTGCGAAGACAACCAGGATGTTGGCTTAGAAGCAGCCACCATTTAAAGAGTGCGTAATAGCTCACTGGTCGAGTGACTCTGCGCCGAAAATGTAACGGGGCTAAACACACCACCGAAGCTATGGCATGTACCTTAAGGTACTTGGGTAGGGGAGCGTTGAATGCGGGTTGAAGTCGGACCGAGAGGACCGGTGGACTGCATTCAAGTGAGAATGCCGGTATGAGTAACGAAAAGACAGGTGAGAATCCTGTCCGCCGAAAGCCTAAGGGTTCCTGAGGAAGGTTCGTCCGCTCAGGGTAAGTCGGGACCTAAGGCGAGGCCGAAAGGCGTAGTCGAAGGACAACAGGTTGAAATTCCTGTACCACCGTAATCCGTTATGAGCGATGGGGGGACGCAGGAGGGCAAGAACGCGAGCTGATGGAATAGCTCGTCCAAGCAGTGAGGGGTGTGTGTAGGCAAATCCGCACACTAATACCTTGAGCTGTGATGGGGAGGGAAAATTACAGTACCGAAGGTTCCGTGCTCACGCTGCCGAGAAAAGCCTCTAGCCAGGAGAAGGTGCCCGTACCGCAAACCGACACAGGTAGGCGAGAAGAGAATTCTAAGGCGCGCGGAAGAACTCTCGTTAAGGAACTCGGCAAAATGACCCCGTAACTTCGGGAGAAGGGGTGCCTCGGTAGGGTGAATAGCCCGAGGGGGCCGCAGTGAATAGGCCCAAGCGACTGTTTAGCAAAAACACAGGTCTGTGCGAAGCCGTAAGGCGAAGTATACGGGCTGACGCCTGCCCGGTGCTGGAAGGTTAAGGGGAGCGGTTAGGGGCAACCCGAAGCTGTGAACCGAAGCCCCAGTAAACGGCGGCCGTAACTATAACGGTCCTAAGGTAGCGAAATTCCTTGTCAGGTAAATTCTGACCCGCACGAATGGCGTAACGACTTGGGCGCTGTCTCAACGAGAGATCCGGTGAAATTTTAGTACCTGTGAAGATGCAGGTTACCCGCGACGTGACGGAAAGACCCCATGGAGCTTTACTGTAGCTTGATATTGAACTTGGGTACGGTCTGTACAGGATAGGTGGGAGCCTAAGAAGTTGGAGCGCAAGCTTCAATGGAGGCGCCGTTGGGATACCACCCTGATCGTATCTAGGTTCTAACCTGTCACCGTGAA
>NZ_JAGXJW010000141.1 GCF_019091135.1 Cohnella sp. GbtcB17
TTGTCGAGATAGCCGGCCGGCTCGGCGGCGAGCACGATGACGGGACGGTAGGCGAGCGCGCGGCCGATCGCTTCGCGCTGCAGCTGGCCGCCGGACAGCACGGAGGGCAGGTGCTTGCGGCGCTGTCCGAGACCGAGCGTGTCGACCAGCTCCCGGATATAAGCTTTGTCGGGCTGACGGTGGTCGAGCAGCAGCGGGAGCATAATGTTCTCTTCGACGTTCAGGACGGGGATCAGGTTGTACGATTGGAAAATGAAGCCGATCTTGCGCCGGCGGAATACCGCCCGCTGCGACCCCAGCAGCGAGTAGAGACCCTCGCCGTCGATGCGGACGGTCCCGCCGGGCCGGAGCCGCTGGCGCCGACGATGGCGACGAGCTCGCCTTGCGGTATGGAGAAGGTTACGTTTTTGAGCGCTTCGACGAGCGTGCTGTCTTTGCCGTAGGACTTGCTTAAGCCGGCAGCTTCAATGACATTCATCAGGTGAATCATCCTTTCCTCGCGATTGCGGTGTTGCCGATCACGAGGTTCAGTATACAGCTCCCACCTTACAGGGGAAGGCGCCGCCGCTTACAGATTTGTAAGAAAGCTACGTTGCGGGCAATTGCGTAAGAGGAAGGGTCAGCGTGAAAACCGTTCCGCCGCCCTCGGCTTTCCCGGCCGACAGCATCCCGCCGTGCCGCTCCGCGATCGTCTTGGCGAGGGGGAGACCGAGGCCGACGCCGCTGCCCCCTCCTTGTCCGGAAGGGGCACGATAAAACTTTTTGAATATGTGCGGCTCGTCTCGTGCGTCGATCCCTGCGCCTTGGTCGATCACCCGCAGGCGAACGAAAATCGGCGTCGTCTCCCAGGCGACGCTCACGACGCCGTTTGGCGGACTGTGCTCGACCGCGTTTTTGACGAGATTGGCGAGCGCCTCCGCCAGCCATCTCGGATCGTGCGGCAAGCTGACCGGATCGGCGGGCTTCACGAGGCGGACCTCTATCCCTCGTTCCTCGGCAAGGCGCTCGACGGCATGGGCCGCCATCCGAACCGTCTCGCCAATCGGCGCCCGTTCAAGCTGCATCGGCAGATTGCCCGCTTCCAGCCTTGCGAGCTTCAGCAGCGTCTGAATGAGCCACTCCATGCGTTCCAGCTCGCGCGAGCATGTCCGCAGGAACTCCTCCTGCTCCGCCGGCCCGACGCTGCCGCCCTGCAGCAGCTCGACATAGACGGTAAGGGAGGCGAGCGGCGTCTTGAGCTGATGGGAGATGTCCGCGATCGTGTCGCGAAGAAAGTCCTTGTCCCGGCTCAGCTGCGCGATCGTCTCCTGCAGGCGCAGCGACAGCTCCTGGACCTGATGCGCCAGGAGCCCCAGCTCGCCCTCGGCGTAGATGCGGAACTTCATCGGCCGATTCTCCTTGACGGCCGCCTCGAGCGAGCCGGCGAGGCCGCGCACTTCGGCCA
>NZ_JAGXJW010000142.1 GCF_019091135.1 Cohnella sp. GbtcB17
TCGATCGGAATGACGCCGCTCGGCTGATCTTCCTTCTTGATGCGATCCGCCGGGACGTAGCCGCGTCCCTGTCTGGCGAAGTTGCGCATGTGAAGACGCGCACCGGAAGCCAGCGGGGCGATATGCAGATCCGGATTCAGGATCTCCACGTCGCTGTCTGCCCGAATATCCCCAGCCGTGATGATGCCTTCTCCTTCGGCATCGATCTCCAGCACCTTCTCCTCGTCCGAGTGAATCTTCAGGGAGAGGCGCCTGAGGTTGAGGATAATCTCGGTGACGTCCTCAATCACGCCAGGAATGGTGGAGAATTCGTGAAGCACGCCATCGATCTGAACCGAAATGACGGCGGCGCCTGGCAGAGACGACAGCAAAATCCGGCGAAGGGAGTTGCCGAGCGTCATGCCATAGCCGCGTTCGAGCGGTTCTACCACGAAGCGTCCGTACCTCTTGTCTTCTTGAATCTCCACCGATTCGATCTTTGGCTTCTCGATCACAATCACAACCAAACCCTCCTTCAAAACGTCGCTGCGTTGCTGACGTTGCCGTTTGTTCGCCCGTCCGGTCAACCGGGATGACGTACAGTCCCTTTAGCCAGTATAACCGAATTGGGCAAACCATGTAGTATGCCTAACCATTACAACCATTATTCACAAGTTGTATTTGTTTGATACCACATAGTGGCGCATATTATACGCGGCGACGCTTCGGAGGACGGCAGCCGTTGTGAGGGATCGGCGTTACGTCTTTGATCATGCTGACTTCAAGACCTGCGGCTTGCAGGGAACGGATCGCGGCTTCGCGGCCAGCGCCAGGACCCTTGACCATAACTTCAACGGCGCGCATGCCGTGTTCCATCGCAGCGCGGGCAGCCGTCTCGGCAGCCATTTGCGCGGCGAACGGCGTGCTCTTACGCGAGCCTTTGAAGCCCATGTTGCCGGAGCTGGCCCAGGAGATCGCGTTGCCGTGCGGATCCGTGATCGTAACGATCGTGTTGTTGAACGTCGAGCGGACGTGCGCGACGCCGGACTCGACGTTTTTCCGATCGCGGCGTTTCGTGCGGACAACCTTCTTGCCTTTTTGTGCCATGCTGTTTTATCCTCCCTTCTTACTTCTTCTTGTTCGCTACCGTACGACGCGGACCTTTGCGCGTGCGGGCGTTCGTTTTCGTACGTTGGCCGCGGACAGGCAGGCCGCGACGGTGACGGACACCGCGGTAGCAGCCGATTTCGATCAGGCGCTTGATGTTCAGCGCGATCTCGCGGCGCAGGTCGCCCTCGACCTTTTGCGTCTTGTCGATTGCATCGCGCAGACGAGCGAGCTCGTCTTCGGTCAGATCGCGTACGCGAGTGTCGGGGTTGATTTCTGCCGTAGCAAGAAGCTTCTGGGACGTTGTCTAGCCGATCCCGAAGATGTACGTCAGGGC
>NZ_JAGXJW010000143.1 GCF_019091135.1 Cohnella sp. GbtcB17
GGGTACTGTCAAGAAGTTTGTGTAAGTAGGTCTCTTCGTCGAAATTGCACAGCCTAGGTATAGTTGTACGACTGGAGAGCACAGCCCAAGCGAAGGCGCGGGAGGCTATTGCCCTTCGTATCGGTCGCGGTACATCTTCTCAAACGCAGCCTTCGTATCCACGTCGACGAAGCCTCGGATCGCTCGGCCGCACCATTTGTCGTTGTAGTCCGTGGCCTGCAGGTAGATGATCTTCTCCGCGGCTTCAATGTTTGTGAGGCTGTTCATGGGCTTTAGGCGTTTGCGCAGCTCCTTGTTCATTCGCTCGATCGGGTTGGACGTGTAGATGGCAGCCCAGGTTAGCGGCGGGTACTTGTAGAAGGTCAGCAGTGTCGGCAGCTGGTCTTCCCAGGACTTCACTTCCTTGGGGTACTGCTTCTTCCACTTCTCCTTAAACCCGTCAAACACGGCACGAGCCACATCGCCGTCGACGGCCGTATATACTTGCTTCAAGTCCGTCAGAAACTCGGTCTTGTCGGCTGTACGGATTTTGGGAAAAGTCGCCCGTACTTTGTGCACGATGCAGTCCTGCACATCGGCCTTCGGGTAGATCTCACGGAACGCATCCTCAAGCCCCGGCAGGCCGTCGAACACGCCGACCAGCACATCGGTAGCGCCGCGCTGCTTGAGGTCTTTAAGTACCTCACGCCAGCCGTTTGCGCTCTCGTGACCGCCGACATAGAAACCGAGGATTTGCCGCCTGCCGTTCTCGTCGATGCCCATGGCCAAATACACGGCTTCGCTGCTGACCGTATCGCGCCTGAGCTTGACGTATAGGCCGTCCAGGTAAATCACCGAGTAACGTTTCTCCAGCGGGCGCTTCTGCCACTGCTCGATGTCTTCCATGACGGTCGCTGTGATGTTGCTGATGGTCGTTGGCGAGTATTGTGCGCCGTACATGCTCTCGATGAACTTTGCTACTTCGCGTGTACTCATGCCGCCCTTGTACATGTGGATGATGGCCTCTTCGAGCCAGTTCTCACGGCGCTGGTACGGCTCGAACAGGCGTGTCTGAAACAAGCCTTTCCGGTCACGCGGAACACGCAGCGCCCGGATCGTACCGAAGCGCGTCTCAAACGTGCGTTTGTAGTGGCCGTTTCGGCTGTTGTGCAACTCCGGCTGCTCGACGGTGAAGTAATTGCTCATTTCTTCGCGGAGCAAAAGCTCCAGCTTTTCCTGAACGAGCTGGGTAACCGATTTTTCCAGTAGAATTTGGAATGCATCTTCGGGTATAGTAGTCATTGAGTAGGGCTCCTTCTTGGTGACGTCGCAATCCCGAGAATACCCTACTCTTTTTGTGCTTTCTAGGCCAAAAATTGGTACACAAACATTTATACATCATC
>NZ_JAGXJW010000144.1 GCF_019091135.1 Cohnella sp. GbtcB17
CGCGAAGTCCTCGACGTCCTTGGCCCACGCCTTGAGCTGCTCGGCGACGTACAGGATCGATCCGATCTCGTCGAGCGTCAGCGTCGCCGGGTCTTTGAACTCGTAAGCCAGCGCGGCCATGTTGGCCTCGGCACGCGCCCGGCAATTACCCTTGATCTTGCACCACCGGCAGTGGTCGCCGGACTTGAATTCGCCGTTGCCGTCGAAGGCCAGCGCGGCCGCCGGACCCACGACCGTCTCAGCCCACTGCAGCAGCTCGTCGATCGGCAGTACGTCCGTCGTCACGCTGTCGAGCCGCGGCTGTACGATAGTCCCGTGCACCTCGCGGATGTCGTACAGGTAGCTGTAACCGGACCAAGCGCCAAGGCCGTACAGCCGGATCTGCGGATTGCCAATCGCGCTGACCGGCTGCCCCTTCCCATACTTGAGATCGATCACGTCCATGATGCTGTCCGCGATGATGAGAACGTCGCCGGTCCCATACCCTTCCGGCACCCACTCGGTAAAGTCCAAGCGCTCCTCGAACAAGATGACTGCGTCTGAACTCCGTGCCTTGGCAGCCATGAAGCACTCTTCCACAACCTCGACGTAATAGCCGACCGCGTCCTCCATCTCGGGGCCGTAATAGGGGTTGCTCGCCTTGAAGTCGGCGATGGCCTTATCCAGGCGCGCGCGCTCCGCCCGGTTGCACGGTGTCAGCCGGCGCCTCAGGAATAGCTCGGAATACTCATGCGCGGCGGTGCCCTCATCGGCGTACTCGCTCCGCTTGTCCGGCACGCTCTCTTGCGCCCGGGCGCTCGGCGGGCAGTTAATCCATTGGCTCGCCTTGGACGCGCCCAGCAGGGCGTGAGAGCGTTCAGCATGTGCAGGCGCTGACATTAGAGCTGCTCCAGCTCGGCCTTAAAGGCAATCCGCTTGTTCGCCGGCACGGCCGTGATGTTCGGCACGCCGTACTTGTCCAGCAGCGCCTTGATCGCCTTTTTGGCGTCCGGGCCTTTCTTGCCGATCTCCGCAGCGACTCCGCGCAGCTCCACGTCGGACGGCACCGATTCGTCGGCGGCAGCGTCTCTGCCGCCCAGGCTTTCGACGTCCTCGTCGGACACGTCCGGATCTTCCGTTTCGGCCGGCGGCGCTTCTTCCTTTGGCTGCTCCGTCTTGGTGCGAGTCGTACGCGGTGCACGCTCCGTCTTGGGCGTCTCGGCGATCGTTGCGACGGGCTTGGCCGCAAAGCCTCCCGACAAGCTGGACAGTTCGGACAGTGCTTCTGCGGCGTTCTCGCCGTTGATGATGATTTGTACGCTCATGGATGATAGCCTCCGATGTATGTTAGTCGTAGCAGTGGCTACGTTGAAGCTGCTG
>NZ_JAGXJW010000145.1 GCF_019091135.1 Cohnella sp. GbtcB17
GACGAGCCGACCCGCGGCATCGACGTCGGCGCGAAGTTCGAAATTTACACGATCATGAACAAGCTGATCGCCGAGGGCATGAGCATCATCATGATCTCCTCGGAGCTCGGCGAGGTGCTCGGCATGAGCGACCGCGTCTACGTCATGGCCGAAGGCAAGATCAAAGGCGAACTGCCGATCGAACAGGCCAGCCAGGAAAAAATCATGGAGCTTGCCACGCAATAGGAGGTATCATCGATGAATTTCTTTAACGAAACCAGGTCGCTCATCAAAGTCAACATCCGCGAATACGGCATGTACATCGCCTTGTTCGTAATCATGCTTACGTTCTCGATCATGACGGACGGCCTGTTCATGTCCTCGCGCAACATCAGCAACCTGCTCGACATGACCGGTTACACCGCCGTGCTGGCCGTCGGCATGACGCTCGTCATCGTCATCCGGCACATCGACCTGTCGGTCGGCTTCGCCGCCGGCTTCATGGGCGCCATCGCCGCTATTATGCTGTCGGACTGGGGCGTGCCCGTTTACATCACGATTCCCGTCATCCTCGTGCTCGGCGTCGTGATCGGCATGTTCAACGGCGTGCTGGTCGCGTCGGTCGGCATCCCGGCGTTCGTATCCTCGCTCGCGGCCATGCTCATCTTCCGCGGCGCGCTGCTCATGGTCACTGAGAAGAGCGGTACGATTATCGTCAAAAACGAGCATTTTAACGCGTTGGGGAATGGATTTATCCCATCCCTGGGCGAAGTCGGCGGCCTCAGCGTACTCTCGCTGATCCTCGGCGTCGTCGTCATCGCGCTGTACGTTTACTTTGAATTCGCGAACCGCCGCAATAAGCTGAAGTACGAATTCGAGGTCGTCTCGGGCGGCATCTTCGCCGTCAAGCTCGTATTCGTATCGGCCATCATCGCTTACATCACTTGGATCATCGCCGGCTACAACGGCTTCTCCTGGACCGTCGTCATCATGCTGGCCGTCGTCGTGATCTATCACTTCCTGACGACCAAGACGGTGCTCGGCCGCCACATCTACGCGGTCGGCAGCAACCCGGAAGCCGCGCACCTGAGCGGCATCAGCGTCAAGAAGATCACGTACATCGTCTTCGGCTCGATGGGCATGCTGTCCGCGCTGTCCGGCATCCTGTACACCGCGCGCCTACAGTCGGCGACGACGACGGCGGGCACGCTGTTCGAGCTCGACGCAATCGCGGCCGCCTATGTCGGCGGCGTATCCGCGGCCGGCGGCGTCGGCAAAGTCACCGGCTCCATCATCGGCGCCATCGTCATGGCCTCGCTCACGAGCG
>NZ_JAGXJW010000146.1 GCF_019091135.1 Cohnella sp. GbtcB17
GATCAGCGACAGCGTCAAGACCGGCATCGCCATCATTTATCAGGAACTCGCGCTGTTCCCGGATCTTACCGTCTACGAGAACATTTTTGCTGGCAACGAAGTGAAGCGAGGCGCGGTCGTCAACTGGAACCGTACGATCGTCGAAGCCAAGCGCATGTTGAATAAGGTTAAATTGAACGTCAATCCGGAGACGCTGATCAAAGATCTTGGCGTAGGCAAGCAGCAGCTCGTCGAGATCGCCAAGGCGCTCAGCAAGGAAGTGAAGCTGCTCATCCTGGACGAACCGACGGCCGCGCTCAACGAGAACGACAGCGAGAACCTGCTCGAACTGCTTCGCGAACTGAAGGATCAGGGCATCACCTGCATTATGATTTCCCACAAGCTCAAGGAAGTCATCTCCATCGCCGACAAGGCCACCGTCATCCGGGACGGACGCACGATCTGCACGCTCGACGCCGCCAAGGGCGAGATCACGGAAGGCGTCATCATCAAAAACATGGTCGGACGCGAGATCGAGGATATTTATCCGAAGCGTACGAACAAGAAATTCGGCGACACGATCCTCGAGGTCCGCGACTGGACCGCTTACGACGCCCCTTCGGGCAGAAACGTCGTAAAGAACGCCAACCTGCACGTTAAAAAAGGAGAAATCGTCGGGATCGCCGGCTTGATGGGCTCGGGGCGGACGGAGCTGGCACTCAGCGTCTTCGGCAATCCGAAGTCTTATAAACTGCAAGGCGAGCTGCTTGTGGAGGGCAAGCGCCGTTCGTTCAAGCATACGAGCGACGCGATCGAAGCGGGCATCGCGTACGTTACGGAAGACCGCAAGGGAGACGGCCTTTTCCTGCTTCAGGACATCAAGAGCAACGTCACGGCAGCGAATCTGCACGGCATCGCCAGAAGCGGCGTCATCAACCAGAACGAAGAGGTCAAGGTCGCCAACGAATATAAAAGGTCGATGAACGTGAAGGCCCCGTCCGTCGAGCAGATCGTCGGGAACCTGAGCGGCGGCAACCAGCAGAAAGTCATGCTCGGCAGATGGCTCGCC
>NZ_JAGXJW010000147.1 GCF_019091135.1 Cohnella sp. GbtcB17
TACCATGCGCTCGGCACCTGGTCGAGTTACATCGACGTCTCGTCTGCCGAGCCTGGCACGTGATTCAGGCTGCGCTCCACAATCTCGGGCGCGCCGAACACGTAATAGTGCACACGCGCCTCGTTGCGGCTGTCGCCCAGCCAGAATACCTGTTCATAGGACGGGCAGTCGACGTACGTGTCCTCCATGCACAGCCGGGTCGTATGCCTGCTGATCTCCCACGTTTCGTTCAGCAGCGCGTCCGAGCAGCGGAAGCTTCCTTGATCTGCGACCGGGTACGTACTCTGGCGGATATAAATTTCGTGCAGCTTAACCGGCGCGCTATTGCCCCTGACGGTCAGGAACAAATACCGGAAGCCGCGCCGCACGGGAGAAAGGTACGACTGCCTGCCTTCGCGGCAAATGTAGCGGAACGTGTGGAGGAGCCCGTTCGTGTGCTGGGGGTAGCCTGAGCCCATATATCCGACGCCATAAGCGTCAATGATCGTGCCGGCGGGCGCTTCCAGTTCGAAGCCGACGAACCCTGAGCGCTCTACGCCAAGATCGATGACCAGCTCGCAGTCTCCGTCTTCGAATACGGGCAGCAGGCCCGGCTCGGGAACCGGCAATATCGCGTTAGAACGGATCTCGGCACCGCTCTCCGTTCGGCGACCGTCCGCCAGACGTTTGCACCGAACACGTCTTCCTCCGTATACAGCAACGGATCGAACGGCTTGATCCACGAAGCGAATGCCTCAAGCGCGGCGGCGTTAGGCGCGGCTTCCGGCAGCGCTTTATAGTCGGGGTGGTCGGTCTGCATCCGTCTGCCTGGACGGTGATCGATGTACTCGGACTGGTCGAACGTACCGATCGTTGCCAGCGGCACGCCGTTGTCGCCGGCCGGCGAACGCAGCGAGAACGCCGCTTCGCTGTCAATGGCGAAATGGCTGCTGCCCCCGTGGTCGGAGCTTGTAATATCGTCGAGAACCAGATGGTCGCCTGCAGCGAGATTCAAGCTGTAATATCGCGCAGGCTGCACGCCCGACCACTCGGTTTGCAGGACGCC
>NZ_JAGXJW010000148.1 GCF_019091135.1 Cohnella sp. GbtcB17
CGACCGTCTCGAACCGGGCGTGGTCCCAGCTCGTATTCCAGTGCGTCGGGCGCTTCACGTTGCCGAACTGGATGTCGTAGGTCGCTTCCGTGGCGCGAATCTCCACAGGGAACGCGACCTTCAGCAGCTGCTGGCGCTCATGCCAGTCCGCGCGCGTGACGAAGTCGATTCGCCGGTCGTGCGCATAGACGACGAGACGCTGCTCGACGACGGAAGCGCCGTAAGCCCATTCGAATCGCAGCACGGCGCGCAGCGAGCCGCATTCGACGAGCTCAAGCTTCCGCAGGTTCGTCACTTCGCGCTGCTTTTCCTGATAGAACAGATCGATATCCCACGCTTCGTACATTTTCGGCTTGTCCTCGAATACCTGCAGCTCGTTGGCGCGCGCTCCTTGGGGCAGCACCTCCCGCGACAAATCGCGGTCGTACAGGCGGACCAGTCGGCCGGCTTCGTCGAATGCCAGCTCATAATGAGGCGTCCGAAGCACGCCGTCCGACCATTCGAACGCCTTGACAGCCGCTGGCGGCTCGGCCGACGGATCGAAGCGCAGCGTCGCCGCTCCGGCAGCCGGCACGGCTTCCGCCAGCACGAGCCAGCGGCTTCCGTCGCATTCCGACCGAAGCGGCCGGCCGGCCTCGCTCAGCCATGCGCCCTGCGAGCCGATGCCGTCCTGTACGGGAATCTCGACCAGCTCGGTCCGGTCGAAGGCGGCGCTATTATAGATGGTGACGACGGCGCCGTCCGCTTGCCCGGCCAGCCGGTCGGCCGCAGTCCGGATCGCTTCCTTGCCCAAGCGCTCCGCTTCGGCATACTCCCCTCTCGCATCCTGGTACACTGCGCCAATCGAAGAGCCCGGGATGAGGTCGTGAAACTGGTTGCGCAAAATCGTCCTCCATCCCTCGTGCAGCGCCTCCT
>NZ_JAGXJW010000149.1 GCF_019091135.1 Cohnella sp. GbtcB17
ATAAATGGTGGAGTACTCATTTCACATAAGCTAAAATATCATTTATACGGGGTCAAGTGTTTTAAGGATAAAATACATAGTAGGGTGTTACGGTAATCTAATCCCTTTACAGTGTAGATCATTCATATAGAGGATCATTGATCAAATTAGGATTATAACAATGGATAACTAATGATGTGTCTATATGGTGGAACATATAGAGCGTTCTATATGACTGAGAGTGCAATTCCAAGTTCTAAGTGTGGTTCGACTTATTGGAAGCTCGGTTATATAGACCCATGGTCCCCATACTAGTTGAGACCATACTGCTTGTAAGACTCAGTTAATTGATTTTAATTAATCAATTATAATTCTAAAGTTAGACTATGTCTACTTTATGAATTTTCACTAAGCAAGGGCGAAATTGTAAAGAATAGAGATTCTAGGTTTATTAATTGATTAAGAGATTTTATATGACTAAATTAATAAATATATTAAATGGCAATATTATTTAATAATTATTTCCAAGTTATTAAATAATTAGAATTGACATTTAAATGGTTAAATTGGAAAATTGGCGTGTTTGAGAAATTGGGATGGAAAAATGACAAAATGGCAAAATTGCAAAGTGGGGGCTCACATCCTATGGCCGGCCACTATTGCTCTATTTTACCATTTATTTTATTTTTTTTAATGCCAAAATAATTCAAACCTAAACCTAGGTGGTTGCCTATAAATAGATAGTGATGACCTCAAATCAAAAGATGATGAGAACACTTGCCTTCAGTCAAAAATTTGAGCCTTCTTCCCTATGGTATTCGAACCTCTCTTC
>NZ_JAGXJW010000015.1 GCF_019091135.1 Cohnella sp. GbtcB17
CCGCCAAAGCGCGCTGTTCGGGCAAGCCTGCTTCGATAAGGGCATGGTAAAAAACACGTACGGCACCGGGTGCTACATGCTCATGAATACGGGCGCGGACGCGGTGGCGTCAAAGCACGGACTGCTCACCACGATCGCCTGGGGACTCGGAGGCAAGGTGGAATACGCGCTCGAGGGCAGCGTCTTCGTCGCGGGCTCGGCGCTCCAATGGCTGCGGGACGGCCTGCGGATGCTGAAGACTTCGGCCGACAGCGAGACATATGCCGCGCGGGTCGATTCGTCCGAAGGCGTTTACGTCGTCCCGGCGTTCGTCGGCATGGGGACGCCGTATTGGGACAGCGACATGCGCGGCGCGATCTTCGGCTTGACGCGCGGCACGACCAAGGAGCACTTCATCCGCGCGACGCTCGAATCGCTCGCCTATCAGAGCAGGGACGTGCTCGACGCGATGATCGAGGATTCGGGGCTGCCGCTGCGGAAGCTGCGCGTCGACGGCGGGGCCGTCGCGAACGGCCTGCTCATGCAGTTCCAGAGCGACCTGCTGGGCGCGGAGGTCGAGCGTCCTTCCGTCGGTGAGACGACGGCGCTTGGTGCCGCCTATTTGGCGGGTCTTGCGGTCGGCTATTGGCAGAGCAAGCAGGACATCGCGGACAGCTGGCGGCTCGACCGCTCGTTCAAGCCCGCCATGGAGGACGAGGAACGGGAGCGGCTTTATACAGGATGGCAGAAAGCGGTTCGGGCCGCTATGGCTTTCAAATAAACGACAAGTTCATACTTGGTCGGAGAGCAGGAGAAACCACGATATCGGCCGCGCCGCTTGGGCGCGGTCTGCATCATCGTGGTTTTGCTGCTTTATAGACGACAGAAAGAGGGCATCCGGGATGACAAACGTTTTTGCGGCGACGAGCCGAACAGCGAAGCTGGAGGAGATAGATCGCGAGCCATTCGACGTGCTGGTCGTCGGCGGCGGCATTACGGGGGCAGGCATCGCGCTGGATGCGCAGCGAAGAGGGATGAAAACCGCGCTGATCGAAATGCAGGACTTCGCGGCGGGCACCTCGAGCCGGTCGACGAAGCTCGTGCACGGCGGTCTGCGGTATTTGAAGCAGCTCGAGGTGAAAATGGTCGCCGAAGTCGGCAAGGAGCGGGCCATCGTCTACGAGAACGGACCGCATGTTACGACGCCGGAGCGCATGCTGCTGCCTCTCTACGAGGGCGGGACGTTCGGCCGGCTGAGCACGTCGCTCGGGCTGCGATTTTACGATTTTCTGGCGGGCGTGAAGCGGGACGAACGGCGCCGCATGCTGAGCCCTGCGGACACGCTGGCGCTTGAGCCGCTGCTAAAAAAGGAAGGCATGCGCGGCGGAGGTTCGTACGTAGAATATCGAACGGACGATGCGCGCCTGACGATCGAGGTGCTCAAGAAAGCGGCCGAGTCGGGCGCGAAGGCCGTCAATTACGTGAAGGCCGAGCAGTTTCTATACGATAAAAACGGCAAGGCGACAGGCGTACTCGCCCGGGACCTGATCGGAGGGGGCGAATATCGCATCCGCGCGCGCCGGATCGTCAATGCGACCGGGCCCTGGGTGGACGCGCTGCGCGAGCTGGACCGGTCGAAAAAAGGCAAAACGCTACGCCTGACCAAGGGCGTCCATCTCGTCTTCGACGGTGCCCGCTTCCCGCTGCGCCAGGCGATCTACTTCGATACGCCGGACGGCCGGATGGTGTTCGCGATCCCGCGCGACGGCAAGACGTATGTCGGCACGACGGATACCGACTATGCGGGGGATACGGCGCAGCCGCGGGCGATGCCCGAGGACCGGGACTATCTGCTGGCCGCCTGCAACGGCATGTTCCCGCGGCTTGGGCTCGGCGAGCGGGACGTCGAATCGAGCTGGGCGGGCTTGCGGCCGCTTATTTACGAGGAAGGCAAGTCTCCTTCAGAGGTGTCGCGGCGCGACGAGATCTTCGTATCGCCGTCGGGTCTGGTTACGATCGCCGGGGGCAAGCTTACCGGCTACCGCAAGATGGCCGAGACGGTCGTCGACCGTCTGGCGGCATCGCTGCACGCCGACGGAGGCGGGCCGTTCGGTCCGTGCGCGACAAGGGAGCTGCCGATCTCCGGCGGCGACGTCGGCGGCTCCGAACGCTTCGCGGCGTATGCGCGATCGGCGGCAGCGGCCGGTGAAGCTGTGGGCTTGACCTCCGAATCCGCGCTGCGGATCGCAAGTCGATACGGCTCGAACGCCGGAGCCGTGTTCGATCGCATCGCGAATCGGCAGGCCGGTGTCGGCGCCGATCTTTCCGATGAGGCATATGGCATGCTCGCCTACGCGATCGAGGCGGAAATGGCGGTGAAGCCCGTCGATTTCCTGATCAGGAGGACGGGCGCGATGTTTTTCGACATCGGCTGGGTCAGGCAGAACCTTACGGCTGTCGCCAACTGCATGGCGGACGTTATTCAATATACCGAAGCTCAGCGCTCCGCGTATGCGGACGAGGTGGAGCGGGAACTGGCGGCCGTGTCGGACATCTGAACGGCAGCAGCGCCGCAAACCGATTCTCAAACCGTCTTCATGAATGGCCGCGTCTAGGGTAAGATTAATTGAACCGACAAACAGGCAAAGCGAGGAATCGCGCATGAAGATCGTAGTCGTGTCGGATACCCATATGCCGCGAATGAGCAAGCGGCTGCCGGCGGCGCTCCAGAGCGAGCTGCAGGACGCAGCGGCGATTATTCATGCCGGCGACTGGACCCGTTTGACGGTATACGAGACGCTGGCCGCCTATGCGCCGGTGTACGGCGTCGTCGGTAATAACGACGGCCCGGAGATCGCGGCCAAGTTCGGCATGCGTACGCTGCTGACGCTGGGCGGCTGCCGGATCGGCGTCGTGCACGGACATGGGGCCGCGCTGCGGACGAAGACAGAAGCGCATGCCTTAGCGGCGTTTAAAGACGAACGGCCGGACGCGATTGTGTACGGTCATTCGCATATTCCCGTGCTCCGGCGCGACGCAAAAAGCGGTATGCTGATCTTTAACCCGGGCTCGCCGACCGACAAGCGAAGACAGGCTCAATTTTCGTTCGGCATCCTGACGGCGGTCGACGGCAAGCTGAGCGCCAGACATGTTTTTTATTCCGATAAAAGCTAAGCGCAAAATAGGCACGCGAGAGGAGACGTTATGACACATTCCGCAATCACGACAACTGCCGGCTGGCGCTTCGACAACAGCTATTCGCGCCTGCCGTCCTTTTTTTACTCGAAAGTCTCGCTTCATCCGGTGAGCGCGCCCAAGCTGGCCGTGCTTAACGTTCGCTTGGCCGCGTCCCTCGGCTTGAACGAAGAAGCGCTCCGCAGCGAAGCCGGCCTGGCCGTCCTCGCCGGCAGCGCGGCGCCCGAAGGCGCCGACCCGCTGGCGCAAGCTTACGCGGGCCACCAGTTCGGCCACTTGACGATGCTCGGCGACGGACGCGCGCTGCTGCTCGGCGAGCATATCGCGCCGAAGGGCGATCGTGTGGACATTCAGCTTAAAGGCTCGGGCCGAACGCCGTATTCGCGCGGCGGCGACGGACGGGCCGCGCTCGGACCGATGCTTCGGGAATATATCGTCAGCGAGGCGATGCACGGCCTGGGCATTCCGACGACGCGAAGTCTGGCCGTCGCCGCGACCGGGGAGCCCGTCTTTCGCGAGGACGAGCTGCCAGGCGCCGTGCTGACCCGTGTGGCCGCCAGTCATATTCGGGTCGGGACGTTCCAATATGCCGCAGGCGCGGGCGGCGCGGATCAGGTCCGCACGCTCGCCGATTATACGATGCAAAGACATGATCCCGAGCTCGAAGCCGGCGATTATTTATCTTTTCTTCAGGCCGTCGTTCGCCGTCAGGCCTTCCTGATCGCGAAGTGGCAGCTGGTCGGCTTCGTGCACGGCGTCATGAATACGGATAACATGGCGATCGGCGGAGAGACGATCGATTACGGTCCCTGCGCGTTTCTCGATGCGTACGATCCTTCGACGGTATTCAGCTCGATCGACGCGCACGGCCGCTATGCCTACAACCAGCAGCCGCGGATCGCGGCCTGGAACCTGGCGCGGTTCACCGAGACGCTCCTGCCGCTGCTCGACGAAGACGAGGAGCGCGCGGTCGCCTTGGCAGAGGAATCGATTGCCGCGTTTCCGGCATTATTCGAAGCCGCATGGCTGGCCGGCATGCGGGCCAAGCTGGGACTGCAGGACGAGGCGCCCGAAGACGAAGCCCTCGCCCAGGATCTGCTTGCGCTGATGGAAACGCACCGGGCCGACTTCACGAACACGTTCGCGACGTTGTCCTCCGGCGCGGTCGGCGAAGGTCCGTTGTTCGAATCGGAGGCGTTCGCCGGCTGGTTGGTCAGATGGAAGGCCAGAATCGGCGGCTCGGACGATGCAGAAGCAGCCGCGCATGGCTTGATGCGCCGCAGCAATCCTGCAGCAATCGCCCGCAACCACCGCGTTGAAGAAGCGCTGGCGGCGGCCGTCGAAGGCGACGATTACGGCGTCTTGAATCGTTTGGTCGAGACGCTGCGCGACCCGTACGCCTATACGTCAGAGCAGGCCGAGTATGCCGCGCCGCCGGATCCGTCATGCGGCAGATACAGAACGTTTTGCGGCACATGAAGCCCTTCGTCGGCGCGAACACGGGAAACGGCGTCGCTTCCAAGCAGAGCAGCATGCGGATGACATGATTATCAATTAACCGCAACATCCTTGAATAGCGCAAAAGCTCTTCCCCGTCGGAAGGGTTTTTGTGCTTTTTATGGCTGAAGCCATAGATGGCGTCTATGTCGCTTGTCCGATCTCTCAATTACCTTTATGGACGATTTTTGCTTTATAGTGAATCCAGAGCAAGCGACAAGAGGAGGAGAACTCTTTGACCATCCGTTTCGATTACAGCCACGCCCTGTCCTTTATGCAGCAGCACGAGATCGACTATGCCGCCGAATTTGTAGCCGCCGCGCACCGTATGCTTCACGAGAAGCAAGGTCCGGGGTCGGACTACCTTGGTTGGGTGGACCTGCCCGCCGCCTACGACCGGGAAGAATTCGCCCGCATCAAGCAGGCAGCCGCGAGAATACGCGGCAACTCGGACGCGCTCGTCGTCATCGGTATCGGCGGCTCCTACTTGGGCGCCAGGTCCGCGATCGAAGCGCTCTCCCATACGTTCCACAATCAGATGGGAGGCCGCACCCAGGTTTATTTCGCCGGCCAGAACATCAGCTCCACTTATTTGGCGCACCTGCTGGAGCTGCTTGAAGGGAAGGATTTGTCGCTGAACGTCATCTCCAAATCCGGTACGACCACCGAGCCGGCGATCGCCTTCCGCATATTGCGCGATTATATGGAGAAGAAGTACGGCAAAGATGAAGCCCGCAAACGCATCTACGCCACGACGGACGCAGAGAAGGGCGCACTCAAAAAGCTGGCGGACGAAGAAGGATATGAGACGTTCGTCATTCCGGACGACGTGGGCGGACGCTATTCGGTCTTGACTGCCGTCGGCTTGCTGCCGATCGCGGCCGCCGGCCTGGATATCGACCGAATGATGGCGGGGGCCGCGGCGGCAGCGGAAAAGTATGCAGATCCGAACCTTGCCGCCAACGAAAGTTACCAGTACGCGGCCGTCCGCAACGCGCTTTATCGTAAAGGAAAAACGATCGAGCTGCTGGCGAACTTCGAGCCGTCCTTGCACTACGTGTCCGAATGGTGGAAGCAGCTGTTCGGCGAGAGCGAGGGAAAGGATCAAAAAGGGCTGTACCCGGCATCGGTCGACTTCTCGACCGACCTTCATTCCATGGGACAATACGTGCAGGAGGGGCGCCGGGATCTGTTCGAGACGGTGCTCGCCGTGAAGAAGGCGCGCGTTGAATGGACGATCGAGGCGGACGCGGGCAATCTGGACGGCTTGAACTTCCTGGCGGGCATGACGATGGATGAGGTCAACCGCAAGGCCGCGGAAGGTACGCGCCTGGCACATGTGGACGGCGGGGTTCCTAACCTGATCGTCGAGCTGGACGAGCTGAACGAATTCACATACGGGGAAATGGTCTATTTCTTCGAAAAAGCTTGCGGCATCAGCGGCTTGCTGCTCGGCGTCAACCCGTTCGACCAGCCCGGCGTCGAAGCCTACAAGATCAATATGTTCGCGCTGCTGGGCAAGCCGGGCTTCGAAGCGAAAAAAGCCGAGCTGCTCAAACGTCTCGGCAAGGCCTGAAAAAAGAGCTCGTAAGTAAAAGCGGCCGCCTGTCCGACAAGTCATTCCAATGGGATGACTTGTCGGACGGGCGGCCTTTTCATGCGTTTAAGACGGGTTGCCTTCGGCCAGTTCGGCGAGGCGCGCCTTCGCCTCGCCTGGGACCCATCCGCCGTGATAGCAGATCACGCCTTCGATATCGAACGGGAGGAGCTTCCTGAGAGAAGCCAGCGCGGCGGGCATGTCCGGCGTCACGGGCGGGTTGGGGCCCATAAGCTTGCCATTCTTGGCGACCAAGGCGTCACCCGCGATGAGCGTCTTTGATGCGCGGTGGTACAGGCACACATGTCCAGGCGTATGGCCCGGCGTATGGATGACGGTCAATCCGCCCCCGAACGGCAGCGGTTCGCCGTCTGCGAATTCGCGATCCACATTCGGACGAGAAGGGTGGAGAAACGTGCGTTCGAACTGCGCCCGGACTTCATCCGACGCCTGCTGCAAAAGGCCTGCCAGACGCTCCGGCGACATCTTGAGCATCGGCGACTTTCCGTTGATGGCGCCTGCGTCCGCCGGATGCGCGTATACGGTCGCGCTGCTTCCGGTCGCTTCCAGCACGCCGGGCAGACCGCCGACATGATCCAGATCCTGGTGCGTGAGCAGGATCGCATTGAGCGGCCGATCTCCGACGCCGGCTTGCTTTGCGAGCTCGACGATCGCCGCCGCCGATCCCGGCATACCGGTGTCGATCAGCGTCCACGAGTCTTCGTCGATGAGGATCGTCGGATGGACCGTCATCGGGCCCAGATTTAACGCAAGCATTTCGATTCCTTCGGCGATTCGCATGTTCGCGCCGGGCCGTCTTCGCGGCTTGCTAACGGCGGCTCCCGGCTCCCTCCGTTTTCCATATGGATAAAACCAATGAGTTCAATATAAAACCGGGGCGGTTCAAAGTCAAAAAGACAACGTTCAAATGATACAATACCGTATAAAATGAACCGAATTTGCAATCGAACGGCCGGCTATCGCAGTCTAAAATAAAGGAGAAAGACACAAGCTTGAATGAACCATAATCGAAGCTAAAAGGGGAATATGGAATCATGTTGAAGGTTGGCGTTATCGGCACGGGCGGCATTTTTAAATTCGCGCATTTGCCGGGCTGGTTGTCTCACAAGGAAGTGGAGCTCGTTGCGTTTTGCGACGCCTTTCGCGCTTCGGCCGAGTCTGCGGCGCTCGCTTTTCCCGGCGCAAAGGTATATGAAGATTACCGCGAGCTGATCGCGGATCCGTCGATCGACATCGTCGGCATCAGCACGCCGAACCTGTACCACTCGGAGATCGCGATCGCGGCACTGCGCAAGGGCAAGCATGTGTTCTGCGAAAAGCCGGACGCGGTCAACGCCGATGAAGCGCAAAAAATGGCGGACGCCGCGCGCGAATCGGGCAGGCTGCTGATGACGATGCGCAACAACCGCTTCAGCGAGGAGGCCAAGTTCATCAAGCGGCTCATCTCGCAAGGGCACCTTGGCGAAATGTACATGGGCCGATGCGGCTGGATTCGCCGCAGGGGCATTCCCGGACGCGGCGGCTGGTTCACGACGAAGGGACTGTCCGGCGGCGGCCCGCTGATCGACCTGGGCGTCCACATGATCGACATGGCGATGTGGACCGCGGGCAATCCGAAGCCGGTCACCGTATCCGGCTCCACGTATCGCAAGTTCGCCGACCGTCCGGACGCCTCCGGCAACGTGCCCGAAGGTACGTTCGACGTCGAGGATCTGGCCGCAGGCTTTATCCGCTTCGACAGCGGCGCCTCGCTTCAAATCGAATTCAGCTGGGCTTCGAACATCGAAGAGGAGCAGAAATTCCTCGAGTGGCGGGGCACGGAGGGCGGCTTCAGCCTGATCAACGACAAGCTGAAGCTGTATACGGAAAAGGAAGGCGTGCTGATCGACGAACAGCCGAAGTTTCCAGAGGCGTCCGTTCCGCAGCATACGGCCAACATCCGTCACTTCATCGAATGCGTGCTCGGTCGCGAGACGCCGATCTTCCTGCCGGAGCATGGCGTGGATATGATCAAGATTTTGTCCGCGATTTACGAATCCGCCGAGCGCGGTCAAGAAATCAAACTGTAACGGTGCGGCTTTGCAAGTCCCGTTTTCCGATCGCCCATCTATCCCCCGTTTTTCGCCTCGCGGCGAAAAACGGGGGATTTTGCTGCCGAATGCCCGATGTTCGATTGGGGCAAATTAAGCGAGGTCCGATCTCAATCATACTCCGGGAGTGAAGCGCAGAAATGGGAATCTTGAGCGGCAATCCTAAGAACGAGCCACTGCACTATGGCGAAGTGTTCGACATTTGGGCGGCAGCGGTGGCGGCCAAAGGCTGCATCTCCGGTTATCGGGCGTTTAAGCAGCATGCCGGAGATCGCGATCTAAAAAAGATCATCGATCAATGCATCGATCAGGCGGAGCTCGAAGCTAGCGAGTGCGACAAGCTGCTGAAGAGCAACGGGCTCGTGCCCCCGCCGGACCTTCCGCAGCGCCCGGAAGCGAAGCTGGAAGAAATTCCGCCCGGCGCACGCTTCTCCGACATGGAGATCGCCGCGACCCTCTCGGCGGACATGGCGGTCGGATTGGTCGCCTGCAGCCAGACGATGGGCAAGGCGATCCGAGAAGACGTAGGCGCGCTTTTCGGCAAATATCATACCACCAAGGCAGCGATCGGACTGGGCTTGCTTCGATTGAGCAAAGAAAAAGGCTGGCTCGTACCGCCGCCGCTGCAAGTCCAGCGCCCTGAGGCGGTTCACGCCTAAAGAAGGAGGCACGCCATGAAGTTCGTTCTCAAGTGGCTCTTGAACGGCGTTATCGTGACGACTTTGCTCATGTACTATTCCAACGCTTCGTTCCTTGGTGCCGCGACGACAGCGACGATTCTTACGATTATCGCGTATGTGCTGGGCGATCAGATCGTTTTGCGGTCCACCAACAATATGATCGCGACCGTATCCGACGGCATCCTCGCTTATCTCGTGCTGTGGATCGCCGCGTACGCGATGAAATGGACGATCAGCCCGGGAGAAATTTTCGTCATCGCGCTCATTACAGCCGTCGCCGAATTTTTTATTCACCGCTACGTGTTTCAGGCCGGAGCGTCTTATGAGCGCCAGCGCGCTTAACCGACACGCCGAATATCGTGAATCTCCGACTCGTTTTCTGACCGTTAAATCGCTTAAACCCGCGCCTTGGCGCGGGTTTTTCATTTTCTTAAAAATCACTGACCGTTTCTGTCAGCGACCAAGGCTTATACTTCGGATTGTAAAAACAAACGATCTTGGAGGTATGCTTATGTTCGCATCGATCGCCGATTTTGTGGAAGAGTGGAAGCGCGAAGCCGATATGACGGCCGGCTTGCTGGATTCGCTGACGGATGAATCGCTGAGAGTCCGGATCGCCGATGAGCGGCGTTCGTTAGGCGATTTGGCGTGGCATTTGATCTCTTCGATTCAATTCATGAACGCGCTCGGCCTGTCGTTCGAGGGCGCTGACGATGGGGATGGCGCAAGCCGTCAGGCCTCGGCGCTGGCGCGGGATTACCGGTCGATCAGCGATCGCTTTATCGACGCGATTAGAAGGCAATGGACCGACGCCAATCTGACGGACCGGGTAGAGATCGCGGGAGAGTCGTGGAGCAACGGCGATTCGCTCCGTTTTGCGCTCATGCACCAAGCGCATCACCGCGGACAGATGACCGTCTTGATGAGACAAGCCGGTCTTCGGCCGCCGGGTCTGTACGGACCGACCTACGAGAGCTGGATCGAGCAAGGCGTGGCGCCGCGCGCTTGATTGACTTACAATAAGACGCAAGCAGTTCATCTCTGTATGGGAAGCGGGTAGGGCGATGACAAAGGCGGATAACATGCTGTCGATCTTGTGGATGCTGCGAGCCGGGACGCGCAAGACCGCAAAGCAGCTCGCGGAAGCGCTCGATATTCATGTGAGGACCGTCTATCGGTGCATCGATTCGCTCTGCGCAAGCGGCGTGCCGATCGTCGCTGAATCGGGGCCGAACGGCGGATACACGATTCTGAGCCGATTCGCCGACTCCCCGCTTATCTTCGATCCCGAGGAGCAGAAGGGACTGGTCCACGCCGCGATATTCGCCAAAGAAGCGGGCTATCCGCATTCCGACGCGCTCGACCGCGCGACGGACAAGCTGAAGCGGTATGCGAACGAAGCGCAGCTGGAGGCGCTGGAACGGCACGGCGTCGGGCTGTCGGTCATCTACCCGCCGTTGGACGGCGCATACCGATCGTACTTGCAGGAGCTGGAGCAAGCTGCCGGACAAGGACGCACGCTGGAAATGACGTACGACAAGGGCAGAGGAGAGCCTTCTCCTTCGCGCCTGTTCGATCCGTACGGCATCGTCTATTGGAAAGGCAGCTGGTATGCGGTCGGACATTGCGGATATCGGGAGGAAGTCAGAAGCTTCCGTGTCGACCGCATACGCGAGCTTCGGCAGACGGACAGAAGCTTCGAACGTCCGGCTTCCTTTTCCGCGAAGGACTATTTGCTCGGCCAGCTGCTTCGCGATTCGGCGGATCAAGCAGCGTGGGAGACGGTGCGAATCCATAGTCAGGAGCAGGTGCTGAACGAACTGTGCCGGCATTGGCTGTTCGGACATGCGCTCACCTGTCGCGAGCCGGAATCGGCGACTTTTAAGCTGGAGCGTTCGACGCTGGAGACGTACGTGCCTTATTTTTTAATGCCGTACGGCACGGCCTTGCGGATCGAATCGCCGCTGCTCGTCCGGCGAATGCGGGAGGCCTGTTCCCGGCTGCTCGCCCACTACGAAGCGGTGGTGCCAACGAACGATACAAGAGAGGGAGATGACGAATGAGCAAATTCGCGATGTTCGGAAAATTGACGGCCGTGCCGGGGAAACGCCAGGAGCTCGCCGCCATGATGCTGTCTTCGGGCGATACGTTAAGCGGTATGGAAGGGTGCATCTATTATATTATTCACGAGGCGGAGGAAGAGCCCGACGTCTTGTGGATCACCGAGCTGTGGGAGAGTCGGGAAGCCCACGCCGCCAGCCTGCAAAACGAGCAGGTACGCGAGCTGATCGGCCGCTGCCGGCATCTGATTGCGGATGCGGGAGGCATCAAGGTCAAGCCGCTGGGCGGCATCGGATTTTAAACGTTTATTGCGTTCCTGAGCGAAGGGGATATCGTTAAAACCTTGGAAGGCGATGAGCCGTTCAAGGTTTTTCGACTTGTGCGAACCGTATAAAATTACGGAAAAAACGCAGGCTACACTGGCTAACCTTAAGACAACAATAGGCCGGAAGGTAAACGTATCGGGCGTAGGCCGTAGGGGACACACGCAGAAATCGCCGCCGGGAGCGGAATTACAAGGAAAAACCGCGCAACTCCAATCGTAACCGACTCCCGAATGGAATTACACGGAAAAACCGTACATCTCCCATAGTTACCGCCACCGGGTGCGGAATAGCACGGAAAAACTGTACAACTCACGCAGAAATCGCCGCCGGGAACGGAATTACAAGGAAAAACCGCGCAACTCCAATCGTACCCGTCTCCCGAATGGAATTACACGGAAAACCCTTGCAACTCCCTTGCAACTCCCTTGGTGACTATCTCCGGGAGCAGAATTATAATGAACAACCGTGCAAGTCCAATGTCGATAAGCGCAAATGGGCACTAACGTGGTATCTGAGACGCTCCGAACGGTGCAGATAAGCGCATTTAGACACTATTGCCGCAACTTTGACACTCCGAACGGTGACGATAAGCGCAAATGGGCGCTAACGCCGTCCTAAGGCCAACTGGACCGACGTTCCTGTAAAAACGGCCCCTCCCGGACGCGGCCGGGCTGCATAACGCGATAGGGACAAGGATAGCAGTGGGCCGCTCACGTAATAAAACATAACATAAACCGAACAAATTCTCAGGTATCCGCTTTCACCAATAAATGTAAGCGAGCGCAAAACATCTTTTCATTGTCGATTCCGGACAATAGGCAAAAATAAGCTAATAAAAACAATTTACGACCATTTGAATGTGATTTAAATTTACATACTATGAGGTTAGGCCAGAACAACAAGCAGAAACGGGGAGAGATACGAGAGATGAAAAAAAATGTAGCGGCAACAATGGCAATGGCACTGGGCGTCGGACTGCTGGCAGGCTGCGGAAGCGCGAATAACGACGACGCGAACGCTTCGGCATCTGCATCCGCACCTGCGGCAAGCGCATCCGGATCCGCAGCGGCAAGCCCTTCCGGCTCCGCATCGAGCGGAGAAGCGGGAGCTGGCGACCTGAAGGGCACGATCACCTGGGCGACGCACCGTACCGAGCTGGTCGATACCGACCTGAAGAAGTATGTGGATGCGTTCGAGGCAAAGTACCCGGGCACGGAGGTCAAGATCGAAGGCCTCAAGGATTACGAGCAAACGATCCGCGTGCGCATGGCGGCGAACGAGCTGCCGGACGTGCTGTCGCTCGTCGAGACGACGAAGTCGGACCTGCCGAAGTTTTACGAGCCGCTTGACGATCTCGGCCTCACCGACAACATCTACTTCAAAGACTACAACTCCTATGAAGGCAAGCTTTACGGCATTACGCAGCAGGTAGCGATCAACGGTCTGCTCTACAACAAGCAAGCGTTTGAAAAAGCCGGCATTACCGCGCCGCCAAAAACGCTGGACGAGCTGTACGCGGATGCGGACAAGCTGAAGGCTGCGGGCATCGTCCCGATGGCGACGGCTTTCAAGGATGCCTGGACACTGCAATATTGGACGGATCCGGCTGAGTTCATCTACGGCAGCACGAACCTGCGCAACGACAAGATCAACTCGGATGCGCCGTTCACGGTGGACGGACCTTACGGTCAAGGCCTCGGCATTCTGAAAAATTTGTTCGACAAGGGCGAGCTGGAGAAGGACGTATACTCCGCAACATGGGACCAAACGCAAAAGGATCTTGCTTCGGGCAAGGCTGCCATGATGTACATCGGCAACTGGGCGATCTCGAATCTGATCAGCAACGGTCTGCCGCTTGAACAAATCGGCTTCGCGCCGCTGCCGTACGACAACAGCGGCACGGTCAAGGGCATGATGCGCAACGACTGGGCATACGCCGTCAGCTCGACGAGCAAAAACAAGCCGCTGGCCAAAGCGTTCATCAAGTTCATGATCGAGGAGTCCGGCGACTATGCGGATCACATGATCATCTCGCCGCTGAAGGACCAGCAGCAAGACCTGGCGCCGATCGCAGACTTCATGGCGAACAAGCCGGAAATGCTTGAAGCCCAGGCACCGAGCGAGCAAGTGACCGCCGTCGAGAACAAGATGCAATTCGACACGTTCAAGTTCATCCAGGAAGTGACCGTCGGCAAAATGCAGACCGTGTTCGACAGCTACAATAAAAAATGGAAAGCAGCGAAAGCAGCCGTCGCGAAGTAATCTGGCGACAGGCTCCGCCGCTCGATCCGACCGACAAAACGGATGGCCGGTCCGCGCCGTCCGTTTTGTCGTCTCTCGGGGGCGGATGAAAGGAGTTGAAACGGATGACCGATCGTCTATCGTACGCTAAACAGAAAAAAATGCTGATCATCCTGTTCTTGCTGGTTCCGATCGCGCTGCTGGCGATGTTCGCGCTGTATCCGGCGCTTTATCTGGTCTACCTCAGCTTCATGAGCTGGGACGGCTTCAGTCCGGAAAAAACATGGGCCGGCGTCGACAATTATAAGGAAGTGTTCGCGAACAAAGAAGTATGGGCGGCGTTCCTCCACAATCTCGTCTACCTCGGATGGGGTCTTTTCCAAAATGCGCTCGGCTTGTTTTTCGCGCTGCTGCTCAATTCGCAGCTCAAAGGCCGCAACGCCTACCGGGTCATGCTCTTCATGCCTTATATTATGAACGGCGTAGCGGTCGCTTACATGTTCAACTACGTCTTTAATTCGGAGTACGGCTCGTTCAACACGCTGCTGCGCAGCGTCGGGCTCGATTCGCTCGCCATCAGCTGGTTCGGCTCTCCGCATGCCGTTAACCACGTGCTCGGCTTCATCACGCTGTGGAAGTTCATGGGTCTTAACATGGTCATTTATCTGGCAGCCCTTCAGTCGGTTCCGTCGGAAATCATCGAGGCCGCGCGCATGGACGGCGCGTCCCGCCTGCAGATGTCGCTGCGCGTCGTCCTGCTGAATATTACGAAGGTCATCGAGCTGAACCTGTTCCTGACGATCATCGGTACGCTCGAGATTTTCGACCTGCCGTTCATTCTGACGGGCGGCGGACCGCTCGGCGCCAGCGAGACCTTCCTGACCAAGACGATCGATACCGCGTTCAAGTTCAACAACTTCGGCATGGCCTCCGCGATGAGCGTCACCTTGATCGTCGCCGTCATCGTCGTGCTTAGCATCCAGCGTTTTGCGACCAGGAGGTGGTCGGATTGACCGGGGCGAAGTTTAGACCGTTTTCCGTCGTCAAGCACGCGATCCTGTGGATCGCCGTCGCCATGATCCTTTTCCCGCCGTCTATCCTGGTGCTGAACGCCTTCAAGAGCAAAACCGAGTTTTCGCAGACGAGCGTGTTCAAGCTGCCTGCGAGCTTCCTGAACTTCGACAACTTCGGCACGGTCATGACGAGAGCGCATCTGGACCGCGCGTACCTGAACACACTGACGATCATCGTCGTGGCGGTCATCGGCAACGTGCTGCTCGGGACCATGGTGGCTTATATTCTCGGTCGCTTCGACTTCAAGCTGAAAAAGACGGTCATGGGCGCCTATATCGCCGTATCGTTCGTGCCGACGATTACGACGCAGGTGGCGACGTTCACCGTCGTCCACAACCTGCATCTGTACAACACGATCTGGGCTTCGATCGTGCTGCACTTGGGCACGAGCGTCCTGCAGCTGTTCATTTATTTGCAGTTCCTGCACAACATTCCGCGGGAGCTGGACGAGGCGGCCATGATGGAGGGGGCATCCCTGTTCCGCATTTACCGCACGATCATCTTCCCGCTGCTGACGCCCGCGACGGCGACGATCGTCATCATCAAGACGATCGACATTTACAACGACATGTTCATTCCTTATTTGTACATGCCCGCGCAGAAGCTGGCCGTCGTATCCACGAGCCTGATGAACTTCTCCTCGGAGCGCAGCACGGAGTGGGAGCTCATGTCCGCGGCGATCCTGATGATCATGGTGCCGATCGTCGTCATTTACCTGTTTTTCCAACGCTACGTGTTTGCCGGGATTATAAACGGTGCAGTAAAATAGCTGTACTCGCATAGGCAGACACGGAGGGGTACGAAGGATGAGAGGAAGCATTAAGGGAGCGGCCGGCAAAATAGGAGAGCGGTTGTGGCTCGCGTTCGCCAATCTGAGCATGCAGCAGAAGCTGCTGATCGTTTTCCTGACGCTGGTCTGTCTTCCGCTGGTCATGATCAGTTACGCTTCCTCTTATTATTATACGAAGTCGATTAAAGCGAATACATCCGCATACGGCACCGAGATGACCTCTAAAATGCTGCAAAAGCTGGACGACTACGTGACCGACCTTTACAACATGTCCGCCATGCCGCTCTACAACAAAGACTTCCTGAACTGGCTGGCCGATCCGGAGACTTCGCTCGAAAAGTCGCGCGGTATGGATTTGTACATTACAAATCTGAACAAGATCAAGCCGGACACGGTGTCCGTCTACGTGTTCGACAACTACGGAACGGTCACGCTGAACGTGAAGACCGGCGGTAAACGCAACAACCTCGATCAGGTGAGAAACGAATGGTCGCAAATCGCGGCGCAGGGAGACGGCAGACCGATGCTCGTCAGCACGCAGGAGGTATCGACGGGCAAAGAGGCGTATTACGCGTTCTCCGTCATCCGCGAGCTGAAGCAGACGAAGGACCTGAGCCCGATCGGCTTCATCGTGTTCGATACGAATATTACGGCGATCAAGCGTCAGATCGAGGATTTCGATCAGGTGACCAAAGGCAAGACGGTGCTCGTCGACGACCGCGACCGCGTCGTGTTCGACAGCGAAGGCCAGCTGACGACGCGCGATCTGTCCGCCGACGCCTCGATCCGGCAGGCGACCGGGAACGAGGGCTCCTTTCCCTACGAGATGGACGGAAAAAAGTATATTACGACGTACGCCAAATCGTCGCTCACCGGGTGGAAGATGTTCGTCTATATTCCGATGGCGGAGGCGACCCGGCAGGCGACGGTGACGCGCAATGTGACGCTGCTCACGTCGGCCGGCTTCGTCCTGGCGGCGCTGCTCATCGCCATCGCGATCTCGTACGCGCTGACGCGGCCGCTCAGCAAGATCAAGCTGCTGATGCAGGAGGTTCAGACGGGCAACCTGGACGTGAGCTTTAATCAAAAATATCGCGACGAGGTCGGCTTGCTCGGACGTCACTTCAACATAATGGTGACCCGTATCCGCGATCTGCTCGAGGAAGTGAAGGAGACGCAGACGCGCAAGAAGGAAGCCGAATACGCCGCCCTGCAGAGCCAGATCAATCCGCACTTCAT
The DNA here is from genome assembly GCF_019091135.1 of Cohnella sp. GbtcB17. Lineage (GTDB taxonomy): Bacteria > Bacillota > Bacilli > Paenibacillales > Paenibacillaceae > Cohnella. The sequence goes on from NZ_JAGXJW010000015.1 coordinate 16,791, forward strand.
CTACAACACGCTTGAGACGATCCGGATGAAGGCCGAGCTTAACGACGACGAGGAAGTGGCCGACATGACGTTTACGCTCGGCAAGCTGCTCCGCTACGGCGTCAATCACGGCGAACAGCGGGTATCGATCGCGGACGAGCTCGAGCATTTGTACAATTACGTTGTCCTGCAGAACATGCGGTTCTCGAACAAGTATACGCTGATCGTCGATATTCCCGAACGGGATCTCACGCTTCCGTCGATCAAGCTTATGCTGCAGCCGGTCGTGGAAAACGCCATTCACCATGCTTTCAAGCAGCGGACGGGACCGGGCACGATCCGGATCGGCATCAGGCACGAAGGGGAGCTGTGCATCATTGCCGTGGCCGACGACGGCAGCGGGATGAGCGAGACCCAGCTAAAGGAAATTCGGGACCATGTATATGGGCAGCGTCCGCTTGCGGTCGCAGGGAGAGGGATCGGACTGCGCAACGTGCATGAGCGGATCAAAATGCAATTCGGGGAAAGCTACGGGCTTCGCGTTGACAGCCGGCCAGGCGAAGGGACGACGGTGGAGCTCGCCATTCCGGGCCGTCAGGACGAAGAGGAGGCGGATGAACGATGTTGAAGGTGATGATCGTCGACGACGAGGAGCATATCCGGCTCGGCATCGCGAAAATTTTGTCCAGGTACCCGGGCGGACTTGAGATCGTCGGGCAGCATGCCAACGGGCTGGAGGCGATGCTCCGCCTGCCGAACATGGAGCCGGACGACCTGGACGTCATCATTACCGACATCGAGATGCCGATGCTGGACGGCCTGCGCTTTATCGAACAGGCGAAGGCGAAGCTGCCCGACGTGTCGATCGTCATGCTGAGCGGCTACAACGACTTCGAATATGCCCGCAAGGCGATGCGGGCGGGGGCGGCCGACTACTTGCTCAAGCCGATGGACAAGGTCGAGGTGTTCAAGCTGCTCGACCGCTTCGCGGCACAGAAGCGCGAGCGCCTGGGCGACGCCGACGAAACGCCGATGCAGCGTGGCGCGGGCGCCGCTCCGCCGGCCGAAAGCGTCTCGACGGCGGATCGAATCTGCCGCTTGATCGATCAAGAATACAACAAGGAGATCGATCTGTCTTACATTGCGGACAAGGTCGGCTTCAACGCGAGCTATATCAGCAAGCTGTTCAGCCGCGAGAGGGGAGAGACGATCACGGACTATTTGAACCGGGTGCGCATCGACAAGGCGAAGCAGTTTTTGCGCGACCACCCGAGCCTTAAAGTTTACGAGATTGCCCATATCGTCGGCTACGGCGACAAGATTTATTTTCAGAAGCTGTTCAAACGAACGGTCGGCGTCACGCCCAACGAGTACCGGGGCGGGAAGGCCGACGGCTAGGAGCGATCTTCATGGCTACATTCGCGATCCGAGGCGACGGCTTCGTGTACGACGGCGAGCCGATGCGCATCATCAGCGGCGCGATGCACTACTTCCGCATCGTGCCGGAATATTGGGAGGATCGGCTGCGCAAGCTTCGCGCCTGCGGCTTTAATACGGTCGAGACGTACATTGCCTGGAACCTGCACGAGCCGAAGGAAGGCGAATTCCGATTCGACGGCATCGCCGACGTGGAGCGCTTCGTACGGCTGGCGGGTGAGCTCGGCCTGCACGTCATTTTGCGGCCAAGCCCCTATATATGCGCCGAATGGGAATTCGGCGGACTGCCGTCCTGGCTGCTCGCCGAGCCGGACATGCGGCTGCGGTGCAGCCATCCGGTCTACCTGTCGAAGGTAAAGGCGTATTACGACGAGCTGCTGCCGCGGCTGAAGCCGCTGCTTTGCACGTCGGGCGGTCCCGTCATCGCGCTGCAGATCGAAAACGAGTACGGCAGCTACGGGAACGATAAAAATTATTTGAATTTTCTAAAATCCGAGCTCGAAAACGGCGGCATGGACGTATTGCTGTTCACGTCCGACGGCTCGGAGGACTATATGCTCCAGGGAGGCACGCTGCCCGGCGTCCTCGCCACGCTGAACTTCGGCTCGAAGCCCGAGCAGGCGTTCGCCAAGCTGCGCGAATACCGGCCCGAAGGACCGCTCGTCTGCATGGAATACTGGAACGGCTGGTTCGACCATTGGGGCGACGAGCATCACGTGCGCGGCTTCGCCGACGTGGTCGACGTGCTTGACCGCATCCTGGCGGCGGGCGCTCCGGTCAACTTCTACATGGTCCACGGCGGGACGAACTTCGGCCTCTACTACGGGGCGGATCACATTGAGCATTACGAGCCGACGGTGACGAGCTACGACTATAACGCACTGCTGTCCGAGTCGGGAGAGCCGACGGACAAGTACTGGGCGATCCGAGAGGTGATCGGCCGCTACGCGGAGCTGCCGGAGGAACCGCCCGCGACGCCAGCGAAGCGAAGCTACGGCACGGTGCTTATGGATGAGCGCGTGTCGCTGTTCGATGCGTTCGATTCGCTCGGCGGCGCCGTGCAGTCGGTCGTTCCCGAGACGATGGAGCGGCTTGGCCAGGACTACGGCTTCATCTGGTACGAGACGGACGTCAGCGGACCGCAAACGGACTGCGAGATTATGCTGCAGGAAGTGCGCGACCGCGCGACCGTATACGTCGATGGCGCCTACTGCGGCACGGTCGAGCGTTGGAGCGGCGACGATTCGGTGAAGGCGGACATTCCGGCGGGTGGCGCGAAGCTCGGCATTCTGGTTGAAAATATGGGCCGCATCAATTACGGCGCGAAGCTGCGCGACCCGAAAGGCATTACCGAGGGCGTTAAAGCGGGCGCGAAGCTGTACCATCAATTCCTGTTCGGATGGACGATGCGCTGTCTGCCGCTGGACGACTTGTCCGGCCTGCGATTTGCGTCAGTAATCGGGGAAGCGCAAGCGGAGGAGCCCGCCTTCTACCGCGGATTTTTCGAGGCGGACGAAGAGCGGGACACTTTTTTGAAGCTGGATGGCTGGAAGAAGGGCGTCGCCTTCGTGAACGGCTTCAACCTCGGACGCTACTGGGAAAAGGGTCCGCAAAAAACGCTGTACGTGCCCGGTCCGCTGCTGCGAAAAGGGATGAACGAGCTCGTCGTCTTCGAGCTGCACGGAACATCTTCGCCGCGCGTGTCGCTTCAGGACAAGGCGGAACTCGGATAATGCCGCCCTATGTCGCGCGGACGGCTACGAGCTGAAAGGAGTTTATTCATATGAAAATCGGGATTATCGGCTACGGCACCCGGATGCACTACTTTCTCGATCGGCTGCTGGAGCTGGAAGCGGGCGTAGAGGTCGCGGCCGTCGCGGATATCGATACGGCCAAGGCGGCGAAGCAGCTCGCTGAGAAAGGAATCGTGTCGCCGGCCGTGCGCTTGTATACGGACGCGGACGAGATGCTGGCGCGCGAGGCGCTGGACGGCGTCATGATCGGCACCCGCTGCGCGCTCCATGCCGAGATGGCGGTCAAAGTCATGCGGCTGCATCTGCCGCTGTTTCTCGAGAAGCCGGTCGGCATTACGTTCGCGGATTTGCAGCGATTATCCGAAGCGGCGGAGACGTCCCGCTCCGAGGTCGTCGTCTCGTTCCCGCTGCGCAATACGCCGCTCGTCAAGCTGACCAAGGAGATCGTCGACTCGGGCAGACTCGGAACGATCGAGCATGCCCAGGCCGTCAACAACGTGCCGTACGGCGGCGTCTATTTTCACAGCTGGTACCGGGACGAGGCCGAGACCGGCGGCCTCTTTTTGCAGAAGGCGACGCACGATCTGGATTGCCTGAACTACCTCATCGGCCAGCGTCCGGTGTCGGTCGCGGCGATGGCGTCGAAGCAGGTGTTCAAGGGGAACAAGCCGGCGGGCCTGCGCTGCGGTGACTGCGAAGACAACCGCGTCTGCCCGGAAAGTCCGTACGTGCTTCAGAAGTTCAGAGAGGAAGAAGTAACCGGCGATCAGTGCGCGTTCGCGGTAGACACCGGCAATCACGATTCGGCGAGCGTGCTTATTCGTTATGAATCCGGCATGCACGCCGTCTATTCGCAAAACTTTTACTCGCGTAAAGCGGCCGCGCGGCGAGGCGTCCGGCTGATCGGCTATGACGGCACCGCTGAGTTCGATTTTTACAAGGATGAGGTAAACGTTTTCATGCACCACACCCGGCGGGTAGAAAATTATAAGCTGGAGGCCGCCAAGCTGCCGCACTTCGGCGGCGATTCGGCGCTTGCGCTCAATTTCATCGGCGTCATGGAAGGCAAGGAAAAGTCGGCTACGCCGCTCTCCATGGGCATCGCCAGCGCGCTGACCTGCCTCGAAGCGGAGCGTTCTTCGAAGAGCGACGCCTTCCGCGTCATCCCGGCCGTAACGGCAGAAGCCGGTACGCGATGAAGAGCGGCAAATCGATTTATTCTGCCGTAACGCACGACGCGCATGACGAACGGCACTTTGGCGCCGTGCACACGCCGGTCTACGACAGCAGCCTGTTTACGTTCGAGACCGTCGCCGCTATGGAGCGAGCGGGCGGGGATGCGGACGCCTACGTCTATTCGCGGGGCAACAACCCGACCGTGCGCACGCTCGAGGACAAGCTTGCCGAGCTCGAGGGCGGCGAGCGCGCCCGCTGCTTCGCTACCGGCATGGGCGCCGTATCGGCGGCGGTGCTGTCATCCGTGCGGACAGGCGACCACATCGTATGCATAGACCAGGCGTACGGACCGGCAAGAGAGCTGATGGGCGGCTATCTGAAGCGGGTCGGGATCGAGACGACGTTCGTCGACGGGACTTCGGTCGACGACATCGTCTCGGCGATCCGGCCGGAGACGAAGCTGCTCTATCTGGAAAGCCCGAGCAGCCTCCTGTTCGAGCTGCAGGATCTGCGCCGCTGCGCGGCGCTCGCGCGGGAGCGCGGCATACGCACGATCGTGGACAACACCTGGGCGACGCCCTGCTATCAGAACCCGCTCGCGCTCGGGATCGACCTGCTCGTGCATTCGCTCACGAAGTACGCGGGCGGCCATAGCGACGCGATGGGGGGCGCCGTCGTCGGCAGCGCCGAAGCGATCGTGGCGCTTAGCCGCAGCGAGCTTGTGCTGTTTGGCGCGGTCATGCTGCCGCAGACGGCCTCGGTCATCCTGCGCGGCCTCCGCACGCTGCCGCTGCGGATGGAGCGGCACCAGGCCGGCGGCCTTGCCGTCGCCGCCTATCTGTCGTCGCTGCCGTTCGTGGACCGCGTACGTCATCCGGGCTTGACCTCGCATCCGCAGCACGCGCTCGCACGATCGCAGATGTCGGGCTACGGCGGACTGCTCTCCTTCGAGGCCGGCGAGGACCGGGAGCGTCTGGCGCGATTCGTCGATTCGCTCGCGTATTTTCGAATCGGCTTCAGCTGGGGCGGTTACGAAAGCCTCGTCTCGCTCCAGGAGGGAGCGGCGGGGCGGCCTCGCACGCCGCGGCCGGTCGTCCGGCTGTACGTGGGGCTGGAGGACCCGGCCGACCTGATCGCGGATCTTGCGCGCGCATTCCGCGCGGCGGGATTCGCTAACCAAGAGGAGGAACAGAAACCATGACGGATAAGATCGCGATTGAGACTCGCTGTCTGAGCTCTCTGTCCAAGGTGTTCCCCGACGGCGAGCCGGCGCCTGCCGAACGATGCGGATCGGGCTCCGCACTGCGGGGGGAGCATTATTCGTTTCAAATCGCCTACCGGGCGCCGGAGCTGACGCGCACCGCGAAGGTTCGCGTTAAAGTCGCCGCCCCCGGGCTGGAAGGCAGGATTTCCGTCAAGTCGGTTGGACTCGCGCCGTCCGCGCTGCCGTGCTACGGAGATCCGGACGACGACATTTTGCGCGGCGTACCCGGCTTATACCCCGACCCGCTTCATCCGCTCGGACCTGGCGACACGGTCAAAGTGCCGCCGCGGCAGTGGCGCTCGCTTTGGATCGAAGCCGCGATCGGCCGCGACGCCCGTCCGGGCGCGCATGCGATCGAGGTCTCTTTCGTCTCCGAGACGGGCGAGGCGCTCGGGCATGAAGTGTTCGCGCTGGAAGTCATCCCCGCCGAGCTGCCGGAGCAAGAGCTGATCCATACCGAATGGCTGCATGCCGATTGTCTCGCGACAGAATACGGCGTCGATATCTTTAGCGACCGGCACTGGGCGCTGATCGAGGCCTATGTGGGCACCGCTGCGGCGCACGGCATGAATATGCTGCTCACGCCCCTGTTCACGCCGCCGCTCGACACGGCGGTCGGCGGCGAACGGCCGACGGTTCAATTGGTCGACGTCCGGCTCGACGGGGACACCTACAGCTTCGGCTTCGACAAGCTGAACCGATGGATCGAGATGGGCCTGCGCAAAGGCATCCGATACTTTGAATTTTCCCACCTCTTCACCCAGTGGGGCGCGAAGCATGCCCCCAAGATCGAAGCGCTCGCCGAAGGCGTGCCGATCAAGCTGTTCGGCTGGCATACGGACGCGGCGGGCGAGCCGTATCGTCGTTTTCTTGACGCCTTTTTGCCGGAGCTCGTCGATTACATCCGGGTGCGCGGACTGGAGAGCCGGGTTTATTTCCACGTATCCGACGAACCGCACGAGGCCGACGTGGAATCGTATCGCGCCGCCGCAGACATCATGCGCAAGCATCTGTCCGGATTTCCGATCATCGATGCGCTGTCCGACTTCGCGTTCTACGAGCTGGGCCTGGTCGGGCAGCCGATCCCGGCGAACGATCGGATCGAACCGTTCCTTGCCGCGGGCGTGCCGGAGCTTTGGACTTATTACTGCTGCTCGCAATACAAGGACGTGGCCAATCGCTTCTTCGACATGCCTTCCGCCCGCAGCCGCATCCTCGGCCTGCAGCTTTACAAATACCGAATCAAGGGCTTCCTTCATTGGGGCTACAACTTTTGGTATGCGCAGTACTCGGAGCGGCCGATCCGGCCGTTCGAGGTGACCGATGCGGGCGGCGCTTTCCCGTCGGGAGACGCCTTTCTCGTGTATCCCGGAAGCGAAGGCGACGGTCCGATCGAGTCGATCCGGCTCAAAGTCGTGCGCGAGGCGCTCCAGGATCAGCGCGCCCTGCAGCTGCTCGAGAGGCTGGCGGGCCGCGAGACGGCGGCTGCGCTGATCGAGAGCGAGCTCGATGCGCCGCTTACGTTTGCCGCGTATCCGAGAGAAGGCGCCTGGCTGCTGCGCAGGCGGGAGCGAATTAATCAGGCGATCCGGGATGCCGTCCGATAGCGCGACATAGGCGCGTAGACCGGTCCTTTGGCGCGCCTGTCAGCCGCCTATCATTTTTCTTCTATTGAACGGGTAGAGCCGCCGATCTATGATAGCAGTAGACGGGAGGCGGAAAAATGAAAATACGCAATGGGGCGATAACGATCCTGCTGGCGTTGACGGTGCTGAGCGGATGCAAAGGCGGCGGCGATAACCTGACGCCGGAACCGACGCCGGAGCCGACGGCAGAAGACGCGATCGGCGCCTATCTCAAAGACTGGCAGCAGCTCGATTATGCGGGCATGTACGCGATGCTGACGCCGGACGCGAGGACCAAGCTGACCGCGGAGCAGTTCGCCGAGCGCTACGGCAAAATATACGAGGGCATCAAGGCATCGAAGCTGGAGATTGAGGACGTCTCTCCGGCGCCTGCCGGTTCTTCTTCGGCGGCGCCGTCGGCGACCGCTTTGGCCGGGCCGGTCGTTCAGAAGTTCCAATTCACCGTTCAAATGGAGACGGTCGCCGGTCCCGTCTCGTTCAAGCATGAGGGCACGGCGAGGAAAACGCTGGACGGCGAGGAGCAGCACTGGCGGATCGACTGGGATCCGTCGATGATCTTCCCCGAGATGAAGGACGGGGACAAGGTGCGGGTGCAGACGCTCGCCTCCGAACGCGGCGAGATCGTCGACCGAACGGGCGAGGGGCTCGCCGTGAACGGCTCGGCGCCGCAGCTCGGCATCGTACCCGGCCAGCTCGGAGACGATCCCGCCGCGGTCAAAACGAAGGTCGCCGCCAAGCTGGGCATTACCGTGGCCGATATCGACCGCAAGCTTGGCGCTTCCTGGGTCAAGCCGGAGCTGTTCGTGCCGATTGGCGTCGTGGGCGAAGCCGACATGGATGCGTTCGACAATGTGCCGGGCGTCGTCTTTCAGCAGAAAAAGCTACGCGAATACCCGCTTGGCGCAGCCGCCGCCCATTTGACCGGCTATGTCGGGGAGATTAATGCCGAGCAGCTGGAGCGGCTGAAGGACAAAGGCTACAAGTCCGGAGACATCATCGGCAAGGCGGGGCTGGAGCAGGTGCTGGAGGATCAGCTGAGAGGGAAGGACGGAGTCGTCGTCGCGATCGAAGATGCCGCAGGCCAGCGCAAGGCGGTGCTTGCCGAGAAGGCGGCCGTGCCGGGGACTTCGTTCCAGCTGACCGTGGACGCGGGCTTGCAAAAAACGATCTACAACGAGATCAAAGCGGATTCTGCGTCCGCCGCGGCGATCGAGCCGAAGACCGGCAAGGTGCTAGCGCTGCTCAGCAGTCCGTCCTACGACCCGAACGCCTTTGTGCGCGGCTTGTCCGCCAAGCAGTATGCAGCCTGGAACGACGATCCGCGCCATCCGTTCCTGAACCGCTTTTCCAAAGGCTATGCGCCCGGTTCTTCGTTCAAGCTCGTCACGGGAGCTATCGGCCTGGACGAGGGTACGCTCGATCCGAACAAGGAAGTAGACATCTCCGGCTTGAAGTGGACGAAGGACGGCTCGTGGGGCAGCTATTACGTGAAGCGGGTTCACGCCGTCAATCCGGTAGATCTGTCAAAGGCGCTGACGTACTCGGACAACATCTACTTCGCGCAGGCGGCGCTCGCGCTGGGAAAAGACAAGTTCGAGGCGGGCGCCGCCGGATTCGGCATCGGCGAGGCGATCCCGATCGTCTATCCGCTCGCCAAGTCGCAGCTGTCGAACAAGGGCATCAAGGGCGAGATCCAGCTCGCGGATTCGGGCTACGGTCAAGGCGAAGTGACGATGACGTCGCTTCACGTAGCGCTCGCCTTCTCGGCGGTAGTAAACGGCGGCAATATCGCCTATCCGCGGCTCACGCTGGAGGATGATCCGCAGACGCCGCAGATTTGGAAGGAAGGCGCGATGACGCCCGAAGCGGCGGACATCCTCAAGAAGGATCTCGTCCAGGCGGTGACGAGTCCGGAAGGCGTCGGCCACGGCGCCTATATTCAAGGAGCGGCGATCGCGGGCAAGACGGGCACTGCCGAGCTCAAGGCGAGCAAAGGCGTCAAGGGCGAGGAAAACGGCTGGTTCGTCGGCTTCGACGCGAACGATCCGAAGCTGCTGCTGGCCGTCATGGTCGAAGGCGTCAGCGGGCGCGGAGGCAGTACGTACGTCACGCCGATGGTCAAACGAATTTTTCAGCAAGCGATGAAAGGCTGAGCACGAAGCCTTTTCCTCGTACGTTTTCGATGTTGAGGACGGGACCCGTTTTTTTGCGGATGCGGTACAGCAGGGAGTTGATCTCTTCTGCGCCGGCCGCAAGGGTCCCATCCTCGCCGGTTCGTTCGGGCCACACGTAGCGGGCAATCTCTTCTTTTCCGACGAATCTACGTTCCCTTCGCAGGAGCAGCTCGACGCATTTGAATTCTTTTTCCGTAAAAGGAAAGGGCGTGCCGCGGACGGTGAGCACTTGCCGGATCGGGTCCAGCGCGACGTCGTTCGTCTCGGCGAGCAACAGGGCGGCATCGCGTCCGAGGTCGAGCTCCATCGTCTCCTCCCAGCCGCGATCGGAAAAGGCCAGGCATACCGCGCCTTTGGAAAACGCAATGAGGTCGGAGGCGCGAAGAACGACAGGCTCGAACGGCGTCAGCCGGATTCCGTTCACTTCTGTGCCGTGCTTGCTGTCAAAGTCCGTTACTCGGCAAATACCGTTTTCGCACGCGATCTCGGCATGTTTTCTCGATACATACGCATTGTCGAATCCGATATCCGGCGTCCATTCGGCGTCTCGGCGCCCAAGAACGACGCTCGGCCGGTCAAGCGTCAGCAATGCGCCCTCGTCGTGCGGATAGCCGCGAATGACGACGAGGCAGGGGGATGGGGTCATTTGGCTGCACCTCGAATGCGATCTGGGTTTAATAGATGATGTAGATAAGACGAACGTTGCGGCCCGCAGGTTTCGATCGGCCTGTTCGAAAGGCGCTGCGACGGGGGCGGCCCAAGTGAAATGGAGGGAACCGATGTGAAAATTGTCGTGCTTGACGGCTATACGCTCAACCCGGGCGATCTGTCCTGGGACGGGTTCGAGCGTCTGGGCCAGGTGGAGGTATATGACCGAACGACGCCGGAGCTCGCGGAGGAGCGCGCTCGCGAGGCGAGCGTCGTGCTGACGAACAAGACGCCGGTTCGCGCGGAGCAGCTCGCGAAGCTGCCTGCGCTCAAGTATATCGGCGTGCTGGCGACCGGCTTCGACAATGTCGACGTGCAGACGGCGGGCGAGCGGGGCATCGCCGTGACGAATGTGCCGGGGTATGGAACGGAATCGGTCGCGCAAACCGTATTCGCCCTGCTCCTCGAGCTTTGCCAGCACGTCGGACTGCACGACCGCTCCGTCAAGGCGGGGGACTGGGCGGACAGTCCGGACTTCAGCTACTGGAAAACGCCGCTGACAGAGCTAAGCGGTAAAACGATGGGCATCGTCGGCTACGGCCGCATCGGGGAATCGGTCGCGCGCATCGCGCATGCCTTCGGCATGAAGGTGGCGGCGCACAAGCGCCATCCCGGCGGTGCACCGCCGTTCGACGGCTTTGAATGGACGGACTTGCCCGAGCTGCTGGCAAAGTCCGACGTCGTCAGCTTGCATTGTCCGCTCACGCCCGACACGGAAGAATTGATCAACCGCGACAGCCTCGCGCGGATGAAGCGATCCGCCTTCCTGATCAATACGGCGCGCGGCCGTTTGATCGCGGAGCAGGATCTGGCGGACAGCTTGAACGCAGGCCGCCTCGCGGGCGCCGGTCTGGACGTCCTGTCCGCGGAGCCCCCGCCGGCCGACCATCCGCTGCTGTCAGCCGTCAACTGTATCGTTACGCCGCACCAGGCATGGGCGACGCGAGAAGCGAGGGCGCGGCTGATGGCTACGGCCGTGGGCAACCTGGAGGCGTTTTTGGCAGGAAAGTCGGCCAATCGGGTAGTCTGAGGGAAGGCCGGCTGAAGGGAGCGGGCTGACGGAGTGGCGGTGGGAGCGGCGTGGTTTGTTTCTAACTGAGACTTTTTGGCCGGAGTGGCGGTGGGAGCGGCGTGGTTTGTTTCTAACCGAGACTTTTTGGCCGGAGTGACGGTGGGAACGTCGTGGTTTGTTTCTAACTGAGACTTTTTCGCCGGAGCGACGGTGGGAGCGTCGTGGTTTGGTTTTAGCTGAGACCTTTTCGCCGGAGTGACAGTGGGAGCGTCGTGGTTTGTTTCTAACCGAGACTATTTCGCCGGAGTGACGATGGGAGCGTCGTGGTTTGTTTCTACCTGAGACTATTTCGACCGAGTGGCGGTGGGAACGTCGTGGTTTGTTTCTAACCGAGACTTTTTGGCCGGAGTAACTGTGGGAGCAGCGTGGTTTGTTTCTAACCGAGACTTAATGGCCGGAGTGACGGTGCGAGCAGCGTGGTTTGTTTCTAACCCAGACTTTTTGGCCGGAGTGACGGTGCGAGCGGCTTGGTTTGTTTCTACCCGAGACTTTTTCGACCGAGTGGCGGTGGGAACGTCGTGGTTTGTTTCTACCTGAGACTTTTTGGCCGGAGTGACAGTGGGAGCGACTTGGTTAGTTTCTAACCGAGACCTTTTCGCCGGGGTGACGGTGGGAACGTCGTGGTTAGTTTCTACCTGGGATTTTTTCGCCGGAGTGACCGTAAAGCCTTGCCCTAAGACGGCAGAGGCTTTTTTCTTTTTAACAAACTAGATTTGACTAATTAACAAGGTACCTGTATGATAAATAACAAGGCACCTGATAATCAGGCCCCTGAATAAAAAGCCGGGAGGCATATACGATGGATACAATGGAAATGAACCAATCGAGCCTAATGGAGCAGTTGTTCCGCATCGTCATTTTGCTGCGTCGATATCAGCATCAATTGTTGAGAGAGGGCGCAGGTGGCGGGGATCCGCTTCGCGGGCAGGGGCGCGTGCTGTCGCTGCTCAGGCTGAAGCCAGAGATCACGCAAAAGGAGCTGTCCTATTTGCTCGACATGCGCAATCAATCGCTGGGCGAGCTGCTCGGCAAGCTGGAGCGCAGCGGCTATATTACGCGCACGGCGTCGGAGCAGGATCGCCGGGTGATGAATGTGACGCTGACGGAAGCCGGCGCCGAAGCGGCGGAGGAGATCGAGAAGCAGCAGGAGAGTCACAATAAGCTGTTCGAATGTCTGAGCGAGGATGAACAGCGCACGATGGGCGAATACCTAGACAGGTTGATCGGAGAGCTCAAACGGCAATTGGTCGGCGAAGAGGTCATGGAGGGCAGGGGAGACGGTCACCGTGACGGTCATGGGCATCATGATCGTGGGCATGGGGGCGGGCCTCGCGGTTTCGATCCGCGCGGCAGAGGACGCGGCGGCCATCCGGGGCATGGCGGCCACGGCTTCGATCCGAATGGCGGGCGCCATCGCCGCCTGTCTTTCGGAGGGGAAGGCTGGGGCATGCGCCCAAGACCGCGCCGGGACTCGTTTTAATTGAGTGTCGCAGACGACGTTAAATCCAGCAATCGAAAAGAAACGACGCCGTCCGCGAAGTGGTACACTGATTCCATCTGAAACGAAGGGCGGAGGATGGAAGTGAAGCTGTCTCATGTTCGACTATTGGCGCCGAATATTCAGGAATGCTTTTTATTTTACCGAGATATGATCGGTCTTGAGGTTCGGTATGGAGACGAGACGACGCCCTTTGCCGAATTTGCGACGGGGGACGTCAGCTTTGCGCTCGAACCGCCGATGGCCGACGATACCGGTGAAGCCCGATCGAGGACGCAGCCGTTTAGCGGTCGGGATCAAGTGGCGCTCGTGTTCCGCGTAGACAACGTCGATGCCGTATACGAGGAGCTGCGCGCAAAGGGCGTTCCGTTCGTGCAACCGCCGCTCGATACGCCGGAATGGGGCCACCGCGTCGCCTATCTTCGCGATCCGGCCGGCCATGTGATTGAGTTGAATCAAGGTATTTAATCCTGTTAACTAAAGCGAGCGAGCAGATCTAATTCTGCTTGCTCGTTTTTTAATCTATCCCTTTATTTCACTAGCCCGATAAACGTCTGCGCCGCGCTGGACAGCGGCATATTTCGCATCGTTAACAATCCGACATGGGACGGCGGCAGCGGGATGTCGAGAGACACCTCGAACAGCGAGCCTTCCTCGAGCTCCCTGGAGACGAACTCCCGGGTCACATAGGAGATGCCCAGTCCCCGTCTTGCGAACTCGATGAGCAGGTCGACGCTGCCGACTTCGATCTCCGGCTTGATGGAATACCCGTAGTTGTGGAAAAGCTCGGTGATCGTCATCCGGGCGCGGCTGTTGCGGGAGAACAGGATGATCGGGTACTGGAGGAGCGCGTCGAGCGTCAGCACTTCGTTTTGAAGTTCCGCGTACCTGGCCCCTGCGACGAAGCAGTCCTGCAGCTGGAAGCTCTCCGTCACCTGGAGCTGCGGATCGACGATCGGCATGCGCACGACACCGAGATCAATTCGGCCCTCTTTAAGGAACGTAATCACCTCGGGCGTCGTGCCGTGGTTCAGGTGAAGCTTTACGCCCGGATGAAGCTTGTGGAACTGCTCCAGATAAGGAAGCACGTAATGCTTAAACAATGAGTCGCTGCCGCCGATTCGCAGCTCGCCGCTGTCCAGGTTTTTGAGCGCGGCCATCTTTTCCTCCGCCAGCGTGATCAGAATCTGCGATTGCTCGATGTACGAGTAGAGCACCATGCCTTCCTGCGTCAGCTCGACGCCTTTGGAGTTGCGATAGAACAGCGAGACGCCGAAGCTTTCCTCCAGCTGCTTGATGGCGTGGCTCACGCTCGGCTGCGTCAAATACAGCGCCTTCGCCGCCTGCGTCAAACTCCCCGTTTTCGCCGCCCAATAGAACACTTTGTACAGCTCGTAGTTGTTCCCCATAGACATGGTCTATATCTCCTGTGAAATATATTAATTACTTGTATGGCTCCGTTTCGTATTATAGTGAAAATACAAAAAAGAAACCAGAGCGGCTCCTCGCTCGGGGAAGGAGAAGGAAGATGGAACCGACCACCTTTATATTGTTCGGGGCAACCGGAGATTTGGCCAAACGCAAAATCTATCCCGCCCTTTTTAACTTGTTCGTCCGCGGCAAGCTGCCGCAAGCCTTCTCCGTCGTCGGACTCGGCAGAAGAGAATGGACCGACGAAGTTTTCCAAGCCGCCGTCGAGCGGTCGCTATATCAATTTTCCAGAACGGAGCCGGCCGACAAGGAAAAGCTGAACGCTTTTTTGGAAGCCTTCCGATACAGCGTGCTCGATATCGGGCGCGAGGAGGACTACCGCAAGCTGCTGGCGCTCGTCGAAGCGCGCGAACAAGCGCTCGACATGCCGCCTAACCGGCTGTTCTACCTGTCGGTCGGCCCCGAGCACTTCGAGCCGATCGCGGACAACATTCGCGCAAGCGGGCTCGGTTCGGCAGACGGCTGGAAGCGGCTCGTCATCGAGAAGCCGTCCGGCCACGATCTCAAATCGGCTCGCGCGCTGAACGCGAAGTTGTCGGAATCGTTTGCCGATGCAGTGATCTTCACCATCGACCATTTCCTAGGCAAGCCGGGCGTACTGACTCTCGAAACGCTGCAGCAGGTCAAGCCGGTAATCCAGACGCTGGGGACCAACCGGTATATCGCGAACGTACAGATCACGGCCAGCGAATCGGTGGGCGTCGAGGAGCGGGCGGGCTATTACGATCACGTTGGCGCGATCCGCGACATGTTTCAGAACCATCTGCTCCAGCTGCTCATGATGGCGGCGATCCACCTGCCGTACGACAGCAGCTCCGAGAAGGTTCGCTTTAAAAAGAAGAAGATCATGGAAGCACTGGTTCCCGTGGCGAAGGAGGACGTCGGCCTGCATCTGGTCCGCGGCCAATACGAGGCGGGCAGCATCGGCGGCCAGCCGGTTGAAGGCTACCGGTCCGAGCCGGGAATCGCGGCGGATTCCATGAACGACACCTTCATCGCGGCGCGATTGCGCATCGACAACAACGACTGGCGCGGGGTGCCTTTTTACATCCGTACCGGCAAACGCATGAACAAGAAGTCGACGCGCATCGTCGTCGAATTCAAGGAGCCGCTCAAGCAGGCTTGGTCGCAAGCGGAGGGCGGCGTTGAGCCGAACCTGCTCGTCATCGAGATCGGTCCCGCCGAGAGCATTACGCTCCAACTGAACACGAAGGAGGCCGGCGCGCATGGCGGCTTCAAGCCGATTCACGTCGACTTGCATTCGACCCCGGCCGATTCGCCTGAAGCGTACGAGAATCTGATCGGCGATGCCCTGAAGGGCGATCCGACGTTTTTCGCGCATTGGGACGAAGTCGAGCTGTCCTGGCAGTATGTGCAGCCGATGCTGGACGCATTCGCCGACAACGAGGTAGAGCTCCACAGCTACCCCGCGGGCAGCCGGGGACCGGAAGCGTCCGACGCCCTGCTGGCGGAGGACGGGTACCACTGGTGGTTTGACGAAGATAACGAGACGCTGCCTAAAAACGATAGCCAAGAAGGAGCCAACTATGCCTACAACGCAAACCATTGAACAACTGTCGATCGATACGATCCGCACGCTGTCGATCGACGCCATCAACGCGGCCAACTCGGGTCATCCCGGCCTGCCGAGGGGGGCCGCCCCGATGGCGTACGCCCTCTGGTCCGAGCATTTGAACCACAACCCATCGAACGCCAAGTGGTTCAACCGCGACCGCTTCGTACTGTCGGCCGGTCACGGCTCCGCCTTGCTGTACAGCTTGCTTCACCTGTTCGGCTACGGGGTAACGATCGATGATCTGAAGCAGTTCCGCAAGCTGAACAGCAAGACGCCGGGCCACCCCGAGTTCGGCCACACCGACGGCGTCGACGCGACGACGGGGCCGCTCGGCCAAGGGATCGCGATGGCGGTCGGCATGGCGATGGCCGAAGCGCATCTCGCTTCGAGGTTCAATCAGACCGGCTTCCCGGTCGTCGACCATCATACGTACGCGCTCGTCGGCGACGGCTGCCTGATGGAAGGCATCTCGTACGAAGCGATGTCGATGGCCGGACACATGAAGCTGGGCAAGCTAATCGTGCTGTACGATTCCAACGATATCTCGCTCGATGGCGACCTGAACCTCAGCTTCGGCGAAAATATGCAAAAGCGTGCGGAATCCGCGAACTGGCAATACTTGCGCGTCGAAGACGGCAACGATCTGGCGGCAATCTCGGCAGCGATCGCGGCGGCGAAGGCGCATGCCGATCAGCCGACGATCATCGAGATCCGCACGATCATCGGCTACGGCAGCAAGTCTGCCGGCACGCACAAGGTGCACGGCAACCCGCTCGGCCTCGAGGAAGCGAAGGCGACGAAGCAGAATTACGGCTGGGCATTCGAGGAAGAATTCACGGTGCCTGACGAGGTTCGCGCGCACTTCGAGCTGTTGAAGCGCCAAGGAGCGGCCAAGGAAGAAGCATGGCACAAGCTGCTGTCGGCGTATGGCGAGGCGCATCCCGCGCTCGGCCAGGAGCTTGTCCGCGCGATTGACGGCAACGTATCGCTCGAGGACGGCGATATTCTGACGTTCGACGCGGGCAAGTCGATCTCCACGCGTGTCGCCAGCGGCGAAGCGATCAACCATTATGTGAAAAAAGTGCCGTCCATCTTCGGCGGCAGCGCGGATCTATCGCATTCGACGATGACCGACATCAAGGGCGAGCCGAAGTTCGCGGTCGACTCCTACGCTGGCCGCAACGTTTACTTCGGCGTCCGCGAGCACGCGATGGGCGCGGCCGGCAACGGCTTGGCGCTGCACGGCGGCATCAACGCGTTCGTCAGCACGTTTTTCGTATTCAGCGACTACCTGCGCCCGTCGATCAGGCTTGCTGCGCTGCAGAAGCTGCCAGTCGTCTACGTGTTTACGCACGATTCGATCGCTGTCGGCGAGGACGGCCCGACGCACGAGCCGGTTGAGCATCTGGCTGCGCTCCGCACGATTCCCGGCCTGACGATCATCCGTCCGTCGGACGCGAACGAGACGGCGAGCGCATGGGCGTATGCGCTGACCCAGCAGGATGGCCCCGTCGCGCTCGTCCTCAGCCGGCAAAATCTGCCGACCTACGAGCAGACGAAGGCGAATCGCGAGCAAGTCGCCAAAGGCGCGTACGTGCTGGCCGAGACGAATGCGCAGCCGGATCTGATCCTGATCGCGACCGGTTCCGAGGTCTCTCTGGCGGTGAACGCGAAGGCGGAGCTCGAGAAGGATAACGTCTCCGTTCGCGTCGTGGCGATGCCAAGCCGCGAGCTGTTCGACAGGCAGCCGGAGGCCTACAAGCAATCCGTGCTTCCCGACGCAGTCGATAAGCGCGTTTCGATCGAAGCGGGCATCTCGCTCGGATGGGATCGCTATGTCGGCAAGGAAGGCAAAGTGTTGTCCATCGATACGTTCGGCGCATCGGGCGCCGGCGGCGCGGTTATGGAATACTTCGGCTTTTCCGTCTCCAACGTCGTCCGCATCGCCAAAGAGCTGCTATAATTTGTAATCGGATAGATACCAACCAAATTCCAAATCGACGGAGGTAATGGAACCATGAAATTTTTCATCGACACAGCTAACCTGGCAGACATTAAAAAAGCGTACAAGATCGGCGTCCTGTCGGGCGTCACGACGAATCCTTCCCTGGTCGCCAAGGAAGGCGTGAAGTTCGAGGACCGCATCGAAGAGATTCTGAAGGAAGTGCCGGAAGTCGAGTCGGTATCCGCCGAAGTGACACCTGACGCCCTCACGGCGGAAGACATGATCGCTCAGGCGAACGAGCTGATCAAGATCAACAACAACGACAAAAACATCACGATCAAGCTGCCGATGACGCTGGCCGGCCTCGAGGCTTGCCGCTACCTGACCAAGAAAGGCGTCAAGACGAACGTCACGCTGATCTTCACGGTTAACCAGGCGCTGCTCGCCGCCCGCGCCGGCGCAACCTACGTGTCGCCGTTCCTCGGCCGCCTCGACGATATTTCCGAGGATGGTGTCCTGCTCGTTGCGAAAATCGCGGAGCTGTTCCGTATCCATAACCTGGACGCGCAGATTATCGCAGCTTCCGTCCGCCATCCGGACCACGTCACCCGTGTCGCCATGGCCGGCGCGCATATCGCCACGATTCCGTTCTCGGTAATCGAACAGCTCACCAAGCACCCGCTGACCGAGCAAGGCATGGAAAAATTCGCAGCCGACTGGAAAAAAGCCGTTCAATAATCGAAGCAAGCGGCCGCACCAAAAAGGCTTTCTAAATAGAGAGAGAACATAAGACCGGGAGGATGGAGAGAAATGAGCAAGCAGCAAATTGGCGTAGTCGGACTTGCGGTCATGGGCAAAAACCTGGCCTTAAATATCGAGAGCAAAGGCTTCTCCGTAGCGGTGTACAATCGTTCGCCCGAGAAGACGAAGGAGCTGCTGGAAGAAGCGAAGGGCAAAAACTTCGTGGGCGCCTACAGCGTTGAAGAGTTCGTGCAGTCGCTGGAGACGCCGCGGAAAATCTTGATCATGGTCAAGGCGGGCAAGCCGACCGACGACACGATCGAGCAACTGGTGCCTTACCTCGATCAAGGCGACATTCTGATCGACGGCGGCAACGCGTACTTCCCGGACACGCAGCGGAGAAATAAAGCTCTTCAGGAAAAAGGCTTCCGCTTCATCGGCGCAGGCGTATCGGGCGGCGAGGAAGGCGCGTTGCACGGTCCTGCGATCATGCCGGGCGGCCAGAAGGACGCCTACGCGCTCGTCGAGCCGATCCTGACGGCGATCTCCGCCAAAGTGAACGGCGATCCGTGCTCGACGTATATCGGTGCCGACGGTGCCGGACACTACGTCAAGATGGTGCACAACGGCATCGAGTACGGCGACATGCAGCTGATCGGCGAGGCGTACCACCTGCTCAAGGATGTGCTCGGCCTTGGCGCCGGAGAGCTGCACGACATTTTCACCGAGTGGAATAAAGGGGAGCTTGACAGCTACCTGATCGAGATCACGGCCGACATCTTCTCCAAGACCGATCCCGAGACGGGCAAGCCGATGGTCGACGTCATCCTCGACTCTGCCGGTCAAAAGGGCACGGGCAAATGGACGAGCCAAAGCGCGCTCGATCTGGGCGTGCCGCTGTCCATCATCACCGAGTCCGTCTTCGCCCGCTTCCTGTCGGCGATGAAGGAAGAACGCGCCATCGCGAGCCGCAAGCTGACCGGACCGGAAGCAACGGGCTACGACGGCGATCCGAAGGAATTCATCGAAGCGGTGCGCCAGGCGCTGTTCGCCAGCAAGATCGCCTCGTACGCCCAAGGCTTCGCGCAAATGCGCGCCGCCTCCGACGCCTACGGCTGGGATCTGAACTACGGCGGCATCGCGATGATCTTCAGAGGCGGCTGCATTATCCGCGCCGGCTTCCTGCAGAACATCAAGGACGCGTATGACCGCAATCCGGCGCTGCAAAACCTGCTGCTGGACGAGTACTTCGGCGGCGTCGTGCGCGATTACCAGGGCGCTTGGAGAAAAGTCGTCGCCGCGGCCGTGACGAGAGGCATTCCGGTGCCCGCGTTCGCTTCGGCGCTGGCTTACTACGACAGCTACCGGACGGAGCGCTTGCCGGCCAACCTGCTGCAGGCGCAGCGCGACTACTTCGGCGCGCATACGTTCGAGCGGCTCGACCGCGAAGGCAGCTTCCATTTCCAATGGATCGGCGGCCAGCAATAATCCAGCGTGTTCATTTCAGTGTCTAATTTTAACGAAGCACGCCGCGGTCGCGGCGTGCTTTTTACGTATTTGACATACTTTAAGCGACTCCTATCCGCATTCATTCTTCGATGCCTTCGATCCATACGCTGTAATCGTTCGACTTCGACAGGCCGGCATGCTCCCGTCCGTTCAGAACGAACGTATAGCTCGCCGTCAAGCTTCCATCGATCGTCTCCAGCGTCGTGTCCCGGGGTACGATGACGCGATAGACAAAACGCTTGATTTGATCGGGCGCCAGCATGCCCAATACGACCGAGCCGTTCGGCAGCAGTGCAGCCGGAACGCCGTCGATCAGAACGCCGCTGCCCGCTAGCACGGTACCTGCCGGCAGCAAGCCTCCCGCGACTACCGAAGCCGCGACGTTGCCCGCGTTCGATACCTCGGCGCGGAAAACGATCTCGTCCCCCGGATAAATCTCCGGCGGGTCCGCCTTCACCTGGACGGCGACCAATGGCGAAACGACGCGGGTGACGACGGTATCCGACGCGGCAGCCGCGCGCACTGCGCGCCCGTCGTTTAATCGAAAGGTATAAATCAACTCCGCCCGATTCGAGTAGTCCGGCAATAGCGCGGCGCCGTCAGCGAGCGGTGGGACGCGCGCTTGAAAGACTACGATGACCCGACCGCCGGGACCGATCGTCCCGATCGGAATGCCGACGCCGGGAGGGACGACGACGGCTGAGAGTCCGCCGACCGACACGCTGCCGGCGACCAAAGTCATCCCGGCCGGCAAAAAATCTTGCAGTGTCGCTTCGATCGCGATTCGCGAAGCGTTGAAGGCGACGAGCGTATACGTGATCGGGTCTTCTGGCGCGACCTGACCGGGGCTCGCGGTCAGCGTCAGCGTCGCCTCGGGCCGGACCACGACGACGGAAGCCGTGTTCGTGGCCGTCGAATACGTTTGCCCGGACGCCGCATAGGAGACGAACGCATTCACCTGCAATACGGTTCCGTCGGGCAAGTCGCCGACCTGCCCGGCAAACGTCGCTACTGCCGAGCCGCCCGCGGCGATCGTCCCGACCGCGATGCCCGACGCCGGTACGGCGCCGGGCGAGCGAATCTCGTCAACGGCGACGCTGCCGGCCAGAAAGGCGAGACCTTGCGGCAGCGCTGCGACGATGTTGACGCCGGACACCGGGACAGCGCCTTCGTTTCGCACGACGATATCGTAGTAGACGACGTCCTCGGCGAACGTCTCGCTCCACCGGGTGTTGACGGTCGCTGATACTTTGACGACGAGGACCGGCACCGTCGTTTCGTTGGATTCCGCTTCTCCGCGCGAGACTCTGCCTTCAGGCGTCGCGAAGGCGAACTCGGCGCGCGCCCGGTTCGAGATCGCACGCGATTCCGGAATCGCGATCACGACGAGCTGGAACGTGACGAGGACACGCCCGCCCGGCGCAACGCTGCCGAGCTGAATGCCGGAAGGCGGATCGGCGCCGGGCAGCGGCACGCCGTTCAGCAGAACCGAGTTTGAGACGAGAGAGGTCCCCGCTGGCAGCGGATCGAACAGCTCGACGTCGGCAGACGCATTGCCCGCGTTTGCCACGCTCAATCGGTACACGATCGTCGACCCGAGCTCGGCTTGCGCGGCGTCCGTCGTCTTGGCGACAGAGATCGCCGGTCCGTACAACGGAATAGATACGACGTTGGAATAGGCGACGGATGGACTGAGTCCCGACGTGAACCGGACATGCGATTGATTGCGCAAATACGGATCCGGCAGGAGGGGCGTCATATCGTGACGACCTGAACCTGGAACGTGACGGTGACCGTCGCGCCGGCCGCAATCGAGCCGACCGCGATGCCCGTATTCGGGTTGGCCCCGGGGCGCGCGGCGCCGTCGACCGTGACGCTGCCGTTCACGAAGACCGTGCCGACGGGAACCGGATCGACGATTACGACGTTGTTCACCGTTTCGATGCCGCTGTTGGACACCAGGATCGTGTACGTGATCAAGTCGCCTACAATGGCGTCCACCGCGTCCGTGCTCTTCGTAACGACGACATCCGGCGCAGACACAGGTATAACGAGCGTATTCGAAACTGCGGTCCCGTTGAGTACGCGGCCGTCCGGTGGCGAATACGTGTAGGTGGCCGTCGCCTGGTTCGACAGCTGCTGCGGCGACGGCAGCGCATCTACGGTCACTTCGAGCGTGACGGTCACGTTCACGCTGGCACCCGGAAGCACCAGGCCGACCGGGATGCCGCCCGCAGGATCGGCGCCGGGCTGCGGCACGCCGTTCACGATGACGCTGTTCGGCACGAACGCGGTGCCGGCAGGAATCGTGTCCGTCAGCGTCAGATCGGCCGCCAGATTGCCCGTGTTCGTGATGTTGATGCTGTAGAGGACCGTATCGCCAACGGTCGCGTTCGTCGTATTCGCCGATTTGAGCATGGCGATGATCGGCTGGTAGACCGGCGTGACGACCGTGTTGGAGAACGCCGTAGCGGAGAACGCGCCGGAGGTGAAGCTGACGGAGGCGCGATTGCTGAGCGAATTGGATACGGGCAATGACGTGACATTAACCGTATACGCCACGGTTACCGTGGCGCCCGGCGCGATGGAACCCAGCGCGATCCCGGCCTCCGGATTCGCATTCGTCCGCGGCACGCCGTCGACGGTCACGCTGCCGGGGACGAAAACGGCGCCGGTTGGCGTCGGATCGTTCAAAAGCACATTGTTGATCGCCACGATGCCGTTGTTCTGAACGGCCACGGTATACACCAGGTTGTCGCCGACGACGGCGTCGGTCGCCGAAGCGGACTTGACGACGCCGACGTTCGGCGCGCTCACCGGCACGACAAGCAGGTTCGAAAGGAAGGAGCCGCCGAACGTGCGCCCGTCGGGAAGCGTATAGGCGTAGGTGGAGGACGCCTGGTTGGACAGCAGTTGACCGGGCGGCAGCGAACCGACGATGACGGAAAACGTAACCGTTGCCGTCGACGCTACGTTCGGCACGAGGATGCCGGCGGTTGGATCCGAACCAGCAGACGGTTGCCCGTTGATCAACACACTGTTAGGAACGAGCGTCGTGCCGGCCGGTATGTTGTCCGTCAACGTCACGTTCGCCGGGTAATTCCCCGAATTCGTCAGCGTGATCGTATAAGCGACCGTATCGCCGACCGTCGCATTGGCGGTGTTGGCAGTCTTCACGGCGGACAGCGCCGGGATATACACCGGCGTTGTGACGGTATTCGAGAAGGTGACGCCGGAGAATGCGCCCGACGTGAACGTGACCGTGGACTGGTTGACAAGCGTCTGCGTCTGCGGCAGCGATGTGACCGTCACGTTAAACGATACCGTGGACGTCGCGCCTGGCGCGATCGCCGGGATGCTGACGCCTGTCGCCGGGTTGGCGGCGGGCCTGGGGACGCCGTCGACCGTCAGCGAGCCCGGGACGAACGCCGTGCCAGGCGGGAACGGGTCGGTGAAGATGACGTTGCTCACGCTTGCGATGCCGTTGTTCGCGATGACGGTCGTATACGTTACCGTGTCGCCAAGCGTCGTAGAAGTCGTCGGCGTGCTTTTTGAGACGGCGACGTTAGGCGCTGACACCGGTATCGTTACCAAGTTGGACAGCGCGGACCCGGTCAGCGTGCGCGAGTCGGGAAGCGTAAACGAATAGGCGGCCGTCCCTTGGTTAACCAGCTGCTGTGGTGAAGGGAGCGTGTCGATGACGACCGAAAACGTGACCGTGCGGGTGCCGCCGGCTTCGATCGGACCGAGCGCGATGCCGGTGGACGGATCTGCGCCGGGAAGCGGGAAGCCGCCGAGGATCACGCTGTTCGGCACGAAGACGGTGCCCGCCGGGATGTTGTCCGTCAACGTCGTCGTGGCGGGGTAGTTGCCGGTATTCGACACGTTCAGCGTGTAGGTCACCGTATCGCCGACCGTCGCATTGTCCGTACTGGCCGACTTCGATACCGAGATTACCGGCTGGTAAACGGGCGTGGATACGACGTTGGAGAAGGTCACGGCCGACAAGGCGCCCGAAGAAAAGCTGACGGACGCCTGGTTGGCGATCTCGGCCGGATTCGGCACCGACACGACGGTGACGCTGAATACGACCGTCGCCGTGCCGCTCGGCGCAAGGGTGCCCAGCTGGATACCGCCGGACGGTACCGCACCGGGAGCGGGAATACCGTTCACGATCACGCTGCCCGGCACAAAAGCGGCGCCGGGAGGCACTTGATCGGTCAACAGCACGCTGGTGACCGCTTCGATGCCGCTGTTCAGCACGGTTACGGTATAGGAGATCGTATCTCCGACAGTTGCGGCTATCGAAAGCGTCGACTTTGAGACTGCAACGTTCGGAGCGGATACGGGAAACGTGACCGTATTGGATGTCGCGTTCTGCGTGATCGTGCGGCCGTCCGGCGTCACGTAGACAAGGACGGCCGACGCGGTGTTGGACAGCTGCTGCGGCGTCGGCAACGACGTGACGACGACGGAGAAGGTGACGACGACCGTCTGTCCGGGAACGACGACGCCGAGCGGTATCGGTGTCGTCGGGGTCGCGCCCGGCTGCGGGACGCCGTCGACGATGACGCTGTTCTCCGAAAACGTGGTGCCGGCGGGGATCGTATCCGTGACGGTCACGCTAGCGCCGAAATTGCCCGAATTGGTCACGTTGATCGTATAGACGATCGTGTCGCCGACCGTCGCATTGCTCGTGCTGGCGCTCTTGACGAGCGCAATCTGCGGCTGATATACGGGCGTGACGGTCGTATTCGAAGCCGACGTGCCGGAGAAGGCGCCGGACGTGAAGCTGACCGTCGATTGATTTGTGATTTGAGACGGTATCGCCATCGTGATTATCACCTCAAATGTGACGGTAGCCGTCGCCCCGGGGGGCAACACTCCGATTAAAATACCTGCCGGCGGGTTCGCGGACGGCCTCGCGGTGCCATTGACGCGTACGCTTCCGGGCACAAAAGCTGCGTTCGCGGGCAGCGGGTCGGAAAAGACGACGTCTCTAGCAGCCGGCATTCCCGCGTTCGAGATGACGGCGGAAAACGTCAAGGTATCGCCGACGATACCCGAAGCCGGCGCGACGGCTTTGACGACGCGCACATCGGGCGCGGAGACGGGAACGGAAGATACATTGGACACGGCTGAGCCGGGAATTTGCCTGCCGCCGGGCAGCGTATACGTGTACGAAGCTGAAGCTTGATTGTCCAGCCGTTGGGACGGCGGCAGCGCGTTGATCGTGACGAGGAAGCTGACGACGACCGTTTGGCCGGGGCCGACGGATAGCGGGATGCCCGTAGCGGGACTTACGCCCGGCGTCGGCGTATCGCCGACGATAACGCTGTTCGTTTGAAACGTAAGACTGGCCGGCAACACGTCGACGATCGTAGTCTGTGCCGCTGTATTGCCCGAATTGGACGCCGCGATAAAATAAGTAAACGTATCTCCTACGGTCGTACGCGTCGCGCTGGCGGTTTTAACAAGCGAAAGCGCCGCCTGATAGACGGCGGTAACGGCCGGCGCGGAGGCCGAAGTCCCCTGGAAAGCCCCTGACGTGAACCCGACTGACGCTTGGTTGGACAGCTGAGCCGGATTCGGCAGCGAAACGACAGTCGCCTGAAAAACGACGGTTGCGGACGAACCTGGATTCACCGTGCCAAGCGGCACGCCCGCGGGCGGATTGGCGGTCGGCGATGCAACGCCGTTGATCGTTAAACTGCCCGGCACGAAAGAGGCGCCGGTCGGGACCGAATCGGTCAAGACCGCGTTCGTGACGGGCGCAATGCCGTTGTTGGAAACGACGATCGTGTAGACGAGCGTATCGCCGACCGCCGCGTTCGCGAGATTAACAGACTTCGTTAAGGAGACATTCGGCGCGGAGGCGCCGATCGTCAGCGTATTGGAGACGGCCGAGCCGTTCAGCGTACGTCCGCTGGGAAGCTGGTACGTAAAACCGACGGCGCCTTGATCAACAAGCGTCGGCGGGGAAGGGAGCGAACCAAGCAGCGTCCGGAAAGTCACCGGTACCGAAGCCCCGGTCGCGATCGTACCGATCGAAATACCCGTAACCGGCGAAGCGGACGGCTGCGAGACGCCTCCTACCGTGACGCTGCCGGCGATGAAGGACGACCCTGCCGGTATGTTGTCGGTCAACGTCGCTTGAGAGACTGCGATATTCCCGGAGTTAGACACGTTAAGCGTATATATAATGGTGTCGCCTACCGTGGCGTTCGTATGGTCCGCGCTTTTGGCGACGGCGACGATCGGCTGGTAGACCGGCGTCACGATCGTATTGGACAGCGATTGACCGTTAAACGTGCCGGAGCTGTAAGATACGGACGACTGGTTGCTTATTTGCGCCGTGGTCGGCAGCGAGTTGACCCGAACTTGGAAAGTAACGGTGACCTGGGCGCCGGCAGCCAGAGTCCCGAGTGCGATGCCGCTGGCCGGGGACGCAGCGGGACTCGACGTCCCGCCTACGACGACACTTCCCGCGATAAAAGAAGTGCCGGCGGGGACCGCATCGGACAGGATCGCGTTCGTAATCGCTTCGGTCCCGTTGTTCGCGACGACCGACGTATAAGTCAGCGTCTCGCCGACCGCCACGTCCGTCAGATTGGCGCTTTTGACGACAGTTACGTTTGGCAGCTTGACCGGAACGGTGACCGTATTCGAGGCTGCGGAGCCGGCTACGGTCCGCTGATCCGGAGGCTGGAACGTATACGTCGCCGTCGCCTGATTGACGAGCTGCGACTGGGCGGGCAGCGCGTTGACACGCACCTGGAAGCTTACCGTTGTCGTGGCTCCTGCTCCAAGCGTCCCGATAGCAACGCCCGTTGCCGGATTCGCCCCCGGAACGATGACTCCGTTCAGACGGAAGGTGTTCGTTTCGAACGACGAGCCTGCCGGAATGTTGTCAAAAAACGTCGTGACCGCGCCGGCATTGCCCGAGTTGGCGATCGAGACCGTGTACGTCACCAGACTACCGACCGTCGCATTATTCGTACTTGCGGTTTTGGTCATCGTGAGCACCGGCGAATACACGGGGATCGTATATGTATTCGACGGAATGACGCCGGAAATGATCGAACCGCCGGCCACGCTCTGGAACGTAAAGGCTGCGTTTGCGATGTTGGTCAGCTGCTGCGGGCTCGGCAGCGAGGTGACCCTGGCCTGGTAGGTCGTCGTGACGGAGGTACCCAGCGCCAGCGACCCGAGCGATACGCCCGTCGTTATGTCGAACGTCGGACGCGAGACCCCCGCCACGACGACGCTGCCCGCGACAAAGGTCGCGCCGGGCGACAGCGCATCGGTAAGCACGACACTGGCCGCGTTGGCGGTGCCGGAGTTGCTGACGGTGACGCTGTACGTGACGACATCGCCGACGATCGGCCCCGTCACGTTCGAGCTTTTGGCCACCGCGATGATCGGCGCGTTGATGTCGACCTGGATGGCGTTGCCGTTCAGGACGTAAGCGTCGCCGGACGTCGTCAGGCTGAGCACGGCTGACGACTGGTTGTTCACCAGCCGCGCGGAGATGTCGACGTTGGTGATATCCCAGCCTTGCCGTCCGCCGACGATGTTCGTGCCGGGCGCTCCGTTCGTCTGGTTGCGCGTACCGAAGGTGCCTGACGTGTTCAGCTGACCGAGATCGTTGTTGATTTGCGAGGCGAAAAAGTTTGCGGCGAAATTGTTCGGTCCGGACAACGCCACGAGAGAAGTGGCCGTCGGACCGAACAGCGCCTGATCGCCGGTCCGGTTGGCGTCTCCTTCCTGCGCGCTAAACAGCGCTCTGCCGCCGAGCGCGCCGGAGATCGGCGTCGCGAAGCCGGTGAGCGTCGTATTGACGGGACCCGACGAGGCCTGAACGAGCACAGCCCCGGCACGCAGCGACATGTTGCGAAAAGGGAACGTCGGATTTTGATAGATGACGCCAAGCGTCCAGCCTGCATGGTTGGCCGTCGTGTCGCTCGGAATCACGATCGTGCCGACGACGCCTGCGGTTACGTATGTGCCCGCGCCTCCGGATTGAATGTGCGAGGTGACATTGCTCGAGCGCACGTACGCCAATGCGCCGTTGCCCAGGTCGACGGAGTTGGCCGTCGCGGCATCGGGCGAGATGCTGAACGTGCCGGCAGGCGTCGTCAGGCTGACCGGGTTGTTGATCGCCGAGGTCAGATTGACGCTGCCGTTGACATACGTGCCGCCCCAGATGAGCTCCGCATACAGAATGGTGCTGCCTGCAGGAAGAACGAGGACGGCGGCGGAGCTGTTGAGCTGATAATTGCTTGTCGTGCCAGCCGGGTACGTGCCGTATTGCGACGCGGCGCTCGTCGTCGTAAACGCGCCGATGCTGTCCAGCATGCCCGGGACGCCCGCGTTCTCGGAGCGGCTGAGCCCAAGCGTATTGCCGGTGAACGTAATGGCGCCCGTCGCGTTGAAGGTCGCCCGGACGATAAGCGGAATGGGGAACACCTCCTTTTTGTCCCATTGGCGTTGCCTGCACCACGTCTTGCGCGCATTGCGCATTATTTGAACTATATGAGGGGAGCTTGGGCGAATTGTTCGTACCGCTTAAATTTTATGATTCGTGCGGCGTTCCCGTCAAAAAAGAGGATAGCAGGATTTTCGATGATTCGATTATAATCGAGTGATTATGACAAGTTTTTCAAACGGCTGTGCATCAAAAAAAACAGCCCGTTTTGCGCACATCGAAGGAGGGGAGCCATGATTCGCAACTGGGGGATTTTCGCGTTGGTTTTTCTGATGATCGGCGTACCCGTATCGCTGGCGTCCGGCGGAGCCGCCGGCGCGGCGGCGTCCTCGCGCATTGCGGTGATCAGGTCGCTGAGCGGCGACGTGCAGGTTCAAAAGGCGGGCGGCGCCAAGACGTTTAAGGCGTTCGCGAAGCTGAGCCTGAACCAGGGGGACAAGCTGATGACCGGGAGCGACGGGGCCGCCGAGCTTCAATTCGCCAACGGCACATCGGAGGACGACCTGCTTAGCGTAGGGGGCCAATCGACGATCACCTTTTCCAAGCTGTCGGATAAAAAAGGGACCGTCACCCGCGTGAGCATGCTGAAGGGAACGGCTTGGGTGGACGTGAAGTCAATCAAGAGCAAGGACGACGACTTCCGCCTGGAGACACCGACGGCGGTCATGGGCGTGCGCGGAACGGCTTTTTACGCGGCCGTCCATCCCGATTCCGGCGCGACGACGACGGCGGTCCTCTCGGGCGTCGTACAGTTCGCGAAGACCGGAAGCGCGTCCGCGAGAGCCGCCGCGCTGAACCTTTATCCGACGCAGGAGACGATCGCGCTGCCGGACGGCGAATCGGCCGATGCGGACCTCGTGATGCTCCTCAATATTGGCGAGCTCGTCCGGGGGATGCCGCCAGCCGTCATCGGTTCGCTGCTTCGAAGCAAGTCCAAGATCGACGACGAAAACCGGGAGCTCGCGGCCCGGTTCGCGCAGGACAAGCTGCCATCGTCACTCGGCGCCACACCCGAGGATCTTGCGCGTTTCGAGCGGAACGCGTTCGATCTGACCGGCGTGTTCGCCAAGCAGGCGATCGAGCAGAAGAAGCTCGATCTCGCAGAAATCCAGCGGATCGAGCGGGAACAGGGCACGACGTTTAGCCTGGATAAGACCGAGCTTCAATGGACCGAAGCGGACAAGCAGAAGCAGGAGGCCGCCAGGCAGAGAGAGGCGGCTTCAGCCGCCAGGCAGGCGGAGGATGCCGCCGCCAAGCTGAAGGCGCTACAGGAGCGGCTGGCGGATCGCCTTCAGGCGATCGAGCAAGCGAAGCAGGCGCAGCTTGCAGCCAACAAGGAGGCGGCCGCGGAAGCGCAAGCGAAGGCAGAGGCCGCGCTTCAATCGCAAATGACCGATGCGCAAAAGGCGCAGTTCCAGATGGACAAGGCGGCGAATCAAGCGTCAGCTCCCGTTCCGGCGGCGACGCCTGCCGCGACACCGACGGCGACAACGGCCGCAACACCGACACCGACACCGACGCCGGTCGCGACACCGACTGCGGCACCGACGGCGACACCGGTCGAGACTCCGACGCCGTCGTCCGAGGCAAGGCTCGCTTCATTGGAGGTAAACGGCGCGACACTGAACGCGGCCTTTTCCCCAAGTCGTCTAAGCTATGCCGCTGTCGTGAACGCCGGCGTTGCGGGCATAACGGTTCGGCCCGTCGCTGTTGATTCTGCGGCTACGATCTCGGTAAACGGAGAACCGACCGACGGGGGCGCAAAATCCGTCCGGCTGGAATACGGTTCGAACACGATCGATATTCGAGTCACCTCTCCCGACGGTTCGCTTGCTCGCGACTATATCGTCACGATAACGCGGGAGCTCCTCGATGTCGCCGACGTCGCCATCGGCGCGGCCCATGTGCAGATCGACTTCGCGAGCGGCAGCTTGTCTACGCCGATCAGCGTGCCCGGCGATATCGATTCCATCGATTTGACGCTGCGAGCGGAGGAAGCTCCCATCATCCGGGTCAATGGCACTGCCGTACCCGCGTCACCCGAGACGACGAGTCCGGCGAATGACGCCTGGCGGTATACGTTGCCGCTGCAGACCGGCTACAACACGATTGCCGTTGCGGCGGAGGCCGGCGGCAAGAGCAAGACGTATACGCTGTACGCGAACCGGCAGTCCCTGAACAGCGGATTGTCGGGCCTGACCGTCAAAAGCGCGGACGGGCAGCGCGAGTTCGGCGCTTCTCTCGGCCAGGACGGCAAGTTCAGGACGACGATTCCGACCTTGATGACGGAAGGACAGCTCGTCTTCTGGCCGTCGGACAGCCGTTCCACGATGATATTGAACGGCGCCTCGTACGCCTACGGTCAGGCCGCGCCGATCTCGCTCGCATCGAACGTCGCCGAGATCGGGCTGACGATACGGTCGGAGAGCGGTACGACGACCGATTACACCCTTGCGCTCGACCGCTTTCCGATCGGAGGCGGGACCGATGCGACGCTGAGCGGCATCAAGCTGATGAACGGCAGCCTGCAGACCGGCCTTTTGACGCCCGATTCGAATCTTCGATTGGCATTGGACGTGCCCGCGACGCGGAGCAGCGTCGAATTCCAGCCGACGTTCTCCGAGAGCGAGCGATTCTGGCGTTATATTCGAGTGCGGCTAGCCGGCTCGACGCAGGATTTATATCCCGATATGCAGACCAGCAATTATACGATTCCGCTGAACGCGACCGGGGAGACGGCCGTCGAGATCGTGATTCAATCCGCGGACAAAAGCGCAACGAACACGTACACATTCATCGTAGGGAAGAAGATTTTGGGCGAAGCCGTTCGCTATGACGCGGTTGCTGGACAGACACTGACCGGGCAGCTGGAGGGAAGCGACCCGGCGGGGCTGCCGCTCACATATGCGCTCGTACCGGGGAGCGGGCCCGCATTCGGATCGCTCACGGTGAACCCGGACGGTTCGTTCCAATATCAAGCTGCGGCGGGAGCGCTTGGCACCGACGCGTTCGACTACACCGTATCCAACGGCACGGATATCTCCGCGCCGTCCACCGTGACCATTTTCGTTCAGCTTCCCGCGCCGGCGCTGATCGGTCTGGAGGCATGGAACCTGGCGACGAACGGAACGCCGGTCAATCCTTATTATTTGGGCGAATCGGCACAGGCGTCCAACACGTTCGAATATGCGAAGTACCTAGAAGGTATGCCCAGCGCCATCGATTTGACGTACCGCTTCGATAGCTCCGTCCAGTCGGCAAGCTTGATTTACGACGACAATCAAAATACGCCTCATAACGTGGATCTGCTTGCGGCCGCGGGCGCCGCGACGTTGACGAACCTCAAATACGGCGAAAACCGAATTAAAATCGTGTATGTGCGAGAAAACGGCGACAGCACGTCTACGACCTATACGGTTCAATGGAGGCTGTATACGACATTGTCCTTGTACACGCCGCGCGGAATCGCGAACGGAGCGACGGTCCCGGTGTTCGGCGCGGGGCTGACCGCATACACCGCATCGGTCCCGGCGAACGCCGATCGCATCCGTCTGCAGCTTGAGACCGCCGATCCTTACAGCACGTTCGAAGTCGAATCGAACGGCACGCCGGTCGCCGACGACGGCAGCGGCTACCTGGTTAATCTGTCCGGCGGCTGGAACCGCGTGACGGTTCGCCTGAACCGGCTGGGTCTCGGCGCCGACTACGACGACTACAAGATCGACATCTACCGGGGCGACGAGGTGCCGGAAGGCTATGCGCTTCGCTTGACGGCGCAGGCCGTCCCCGGCGACGCGGGCATCTCATTCGCGCCGGACGCTTCGCGGTCCACGCTGTTATCCGGCCATGCGCCTGCGGGATCGACCGAGATCATGTTGGCGCCAGTCGCCGAGCTGTCCGACACGTATATCGGCGGCGTATACCTGGTTAAAAACGGCTGGTGGGAATGGGTGAATGCGACCGCGCAGGGATCCGGGATTTATCGCATTCCGCTCGACGGCGGCAGCGCGCACGTCTATGTGTTGGTGAACAAGTACGGCAGGCCGCCCATGGTTTACGAAGCGGACATTACGCCGTAAAACGGCACGGAACGTGCATTTTGCGAGAAACATGTTAAAGCCGCTTCCTCCTTGCGGGAGGGAGCGGCTTTTCATCATCATGTTAGAAAGCATAAACATCAACAGGTGACGCTGTACAAAGTCTCTTTGCTCGCAGCACGCCGTACTCTCGACAGGTGTCACAGTACAACTGGACGGCGGCGATACAAGGCGTCATCCAATAATGACGAGCCAAAGGTAAAGCCCTGCGAGCGTAATGAACAGAACCGGAACGGTTAATACGATGCCTGTCTTGAAGTAGGCGCCCCAGGTGATTTTTACGCCTTTGCCGGACAGCACATGAAGCCAGAGCAGCGTAGCGAGCGATCCGATCGGCGTAATCTTCGGACCGAGATCCGAGCCGATGACGTTGGCATAAATGAGCGCTTCGCGAACGACGCCGCCCGCGTGCGCTTCCTGGATGGCGAGCGCATTGATCATGACGGTCGGCAAATTATTCATGACGGAGGAGAGGATCGCGGAGACGAAGCCGGCGCCGACCGCGGCCGCGAACAAGCCATGCTCGCCGATCCACGAGAACACTTGGCCCAGTTCGTCGGTCAAGCCCACGTTGCGGAGGCCGTATACGACGACATACATGCCGACGGAGAAAAAGACGATCGCCCAGGGCGCTCCTTTGACGAGCTTGCGGGTATGCACCGCTTCGCTCCGCCTGGCCATGAACAGGAAGACGACGGCCGCGGCGCCGGCGATGGCCGCTACGGGCACGGCGATGTACGCGCTGAGCAAATATGCGACCAGCAGCGCGGCGAGGACATACCAGGAGGCTTTGAACATGCGGAGGTCCTTGATGGCTTCCGCCGGCTGTTTTGCCTGCGTCCAGTCGTACGTTTTCGGAATCGTTCTTCTATAGTACATATAAAGAACCAGCAGGCTGGCGCCGACGGAGAACAGCGTCGGCACGAGCATTTTCCCCGCGTATTCCGCGAAGCCGATGCCGAAAAAATCGGAGGACACGATGTTCACCAAATTGCTGATGACAAGCGGGAGAGAGGCGGTATCGGATATGAATCCGCTCGCCATCACGAACGGCAGGATCATGCGCTCGTCGAACCGGAGCGCCCTTACCATGGCGAGAACGATCGGCGTCAAAATGAGCGCGGCCCCGTCGTTCGCGAAAAAGACGGACACCGCTGCGCCCAGCAAAACGACGTAAACGAACATGGCGTTGCCGTTGCCCCGGGCCGCGCGGGCCACATGAAGGGCGGCCCATTCGAAAAAGCCGATCTCGTCGAGCACGAGCGAGATGACGATGATCGCGACGAAGGTCAGCGTCGCGTTCCAGACGATTCGAGCGACTTCGCCGACGTCGGCAAAGTCGACGACGCCGCAGGCCAGCGCGATCAGCGCGCCGCCGCAGGCGGACCAGCCGATGCCGAGCCCTCTCGGCTGCCAGATGACGAACACTAGCGTAATTAAAAAGACGAATAAAGCGAGCGCGAGCATAAATCCTCCCCGATGATGGACAAACTTGCGGTCTTGCGGCATCGATTCGAATGACAATTGCATGGAAGGCAACTGCTACGCGTCGCGGACCGAGCCGCATCCGCAGTAATTATACATGCGGCTATTTATAGAAGTAAATAAATATATGCTGCCATACGGCACCCTTCAAATTTATAACGACTATCAAAAATCCTTATATCCGCATCTATCCTCTTGGCGCTGCACTTGTGGTATAGTTTTCAAAAGGATTATGAATCGCGCGGCGCGCTTCGGCGCATACGAA
The DNA here is from genome assembly GCF_019091135.1 of Cohnella sp. GbtcB17. Taxonomy (GTDB): domain Bacteria; phylum Bacillota; class Bacilli; order Paenibacillales; family Paenibacillaceae; genus Cohnella. Next base: position 51,096 of record NZ_JAGXJW010000015.1, read on the forward strand.
GCGGTAAACGTCATTCGAACTATCGTGAGGTGGAGAACGTTGCAACTGCAGGCAACCAACAGTCCGTTCAGCCAGGAGCAGGCCGATCTTCTGAATCAGCTGCTGCCGGCCTTAAACGACGCTCAAAAGATTTGGCTCAGCGGGTATCTTGCGGCAGCCGCATCCGCGCAAGCGTCGGCGCCTGCCGCAGTCCCGTCGGCGACATCGCCGGCCGCGGCGCCTGCGAGCAAGGAAGTTACAATCTTGTACGGCTCCCAGAGCGGCAACGGCCACGGCATTTCCAAGAAAGCGGCCAAAATGCTCGAGGAAAAGGGCTTCCATGTCACATTGTCCTCGATGAGCGATTTTAAGACAAACCAGCTCAAAAAGGTGGAGCAGCTGCTCGTCGTCGTCAGCACGCACGGCGAAGGCGAACCGCCGGACAACGCGATATCGTTCCACGAGTTTTTGCACAGCAAGCGCGCGCCTCGCCTTGAAGGCGTCAAATATTCGGTGCTTTCGCTCGGCGACAGCTCGTACGAGCAATATTGTCAGACCGGCAAAGAATTCGACGCGCGTCTCGAAGCGCTCGGCGCCACGCGTTTCCACGATCGGGTCGACTGCGACGTCGACTTCGAGGAGCCTACGAAGGCTTGGCTCGAAGGCGTATTGGCGCGCCTGACCGAAGCGCAGGGAGGCGGCGGTTCGGCTGCCGCTCCGGTTACGGCACCGGCGGTCGCCGGTCCCGTCGCGCCGTCCGCTCCCGCGGTGGAGTCCGCATACTCGCGGACGAATCCTTTCGAGGCCGAGGTGCTCGCGAACATTAACCTGAACGGCCGCGGCTCGAACAAGGAAACGCGCCATCTCGAGCTGTCGCTCGAGGGCTCCGGGCTCGTCTACAAGCCCGGCGACGCGCTCGGCATTTACCCGCACAACGATCCGGAGCTGGTCGATCTGCTGCTCGCGGAGACGAAGTGGGATCCGCAGGCCGAGGTGGTCATTAACAAGCAAGGCGACAAGCGTCCGCTGCGCGAAGCGCTAATCGAATATCTCGAGGTCACCGTCCTGACGAAGGCGCTACTCGAGAAGCTGGCGCCGCTGGCGACGAACCCCGACCTGGCCCAGTTGACCGCGGCGGGGAACGAAGCCGCGGTCAAGGCGTACGTGAAGGGCCGGGACCTGCTGGATTTCGTCCGCGACTACGGCCCGCTGCAAGGTACGGCGCAGGACGCGGTCTCGCATCTTCGCAAAATTCCGGTGCGGCTGTATTCGATCGCAAGCTCACAGACGGCGAATCCGGACGAAGTTCATCTGACGATCGGCGCGGTCCGGTACGACGCGTTCGGAAGAGCGCGCAAGGGCGTCTGCTCCACGCAAACCGCCGAGCGCCTCGAAGTCGGCGACAAGATCGCGGTGTACGTGCAGCCGAACAACCACTTCAAGCTGCCGGAAGATCCGAACACGCCGATCATCATGGTCGGTCCGGGCACGGGCATCGCGCCGTTCCGCTCGTTCATGCAGGAGCGCGAAGAGACAGGCGCGCAAGGACCGTCGTGGCTGTTTTTCGGCGACCAGCACTTCACGACCGACTTCCTGTACCAGACCGAATGGCAGCGCTGGATCAAGGACGGCGTGCTGACGCGCATGGACGTCGCGTTCTCGCGCGACACGGACGAGAAGGTATACGTGCAGCATCGCATGCGGCAGCATTCGAAGGAACTGTACGAGTGGCTGGACAAGGGCGCGGTGTTCTACGTGTGCGGAGACATGAAAAACATGGCGAAGGACGTTCACCAGACGCTGGCGGAGATCATATCCGCGGAAGGCGGCAAGAGCCTTGAGGAAGCGGAAGCTTACCTCGCCGAGATGAAGAAAAGCCACCGTTACCAACGGGACGTATATTGATCGCGAGGTAGAGAGGAGTACCGTTCAGCATGGCAAACACGAAACTAAGCGCGCCGGGAGGCAATCCCAGCGACGTCGAGCGCATCAAGCGCGAGAGCAACTTTTTGCGCGGTACACTGGCCGCTTCGATGCTGGAGCCGCTCAGCGCAGGCATCTCCGACGACGACAACCGTCTGATGAAGTTCCACGGCAGCTATTTGCAGGACGACCGGGATTTGCGCAACGAAGGACAAGAGCAAAAGCTGGAGCCCGCCAATCAATTCATGCTGCGCGTTCGCATGCCCGGCGGCGTCGCCCAGCCTGGACAATGGCTCGTCATGGACGAGCTCGCCCGCAAATACGGGAACGGCACGCTAAAGCTCACTACCCGTCAGACGTTCCAGATGCATGGCATTCTAAAGTGGAACATGAAAAAGACGATCCAGTCGATCCACCAGTCGCTGCTTGACACGATCGCCGCCTGCGGCGGCGTCAACCGGGACGTCATGTGCAATCCGAATCCGTACCAATCGGACATTCACGCCGAAGTATACGAATGGTCCAAGCGTCTGAGCAACGATCTGCTCCCGCGGACGAGAGCGTACCATGAGCTGTGGCTGGACGAAGAGATGGTCGCTTCTACGCCGGAGCAGGACGTATACGAGCCGATGTACGGCCCGCTCTACTTGCCGCGGAAGTTCAAGATCGGCATCGCCGTCCCGCCGTCGAACGATATCGACGTTTTCTCCCAGGACCTGGGATTTATCGCGATCGTGGAGAACGGCAAGCTCGCCGGCTTCAATATAGCGATCGGGGGCGGCATGGGCATGTCGCACGGCGATAAGGAAACCTACCCGCAGCTGGCAAAGGTGATCGGTTACTGCAAGCCGGAGCAAATCTACGATGTCGCCGAGAAAATCATAACGATCCAGCGCGACTACGGCAACCGTTCCCAGCGCAAAAACGCGCGTTTCAAGTATACCGTCGATCGTCTCGGACTGGAGAACGTCAAGGCCGAGCTGGAGAGCCGCCTGGGCTGGACGCTCGAGGCCGCGAAACCGTATCATTTCAACGACAACGGCGATCGTTACGGATGGGTGCAGGGCGTGGGGGACAAGTGGCATTTCACGATGTTCGTCCAGGGCGGCCGCATCGCGGACTATGACGGCTTCGAGCTGATGACGGGACTGCGCGAGATCGCGAAGGTTCATACCGGCGACTTCCGACTGACCGCCAATCAGAACCTGATCATCGCGGACGTCACGCCGCAGAAAAAAGAAGAGATCACCGAGCTGCTCGGCCGCTACGGATTGATCGACGTACAGCAGTATTCCGGTCTGCGCCGCAGCTCGATGGCGTGCGTCGCGCTGCCGACCTGCGGACTGGCGATGGCCGAAGCCGAGCGTTATTTGCCGGTGCTCATCGACAAGATCGAGGGCATCCTCGACGAGAACGGGCTGCGCAACGAGGAGATCACAATCCGCATGACGGGCTGTCCGAACGGCTGCGCCCGCCACGCCCTCTCCGAGATCGGGTTCATCGGCAAGGCGCCAGGCAAGTACAATATGTATCTGGGCGCCGCATTTGACGGCAGCCGTCTGAGCAAGATGTACCGGGAAAATATCGGCGAGGAAGAAATTTTGCGCGAGCTTGGCATACTGCTGACGCGATACGCGAAGGAAAGAAACAGCGGGGAGCACTTCGGCGACTTCGTCATCCGCGCCGGCGTGATCGCGGCAACGACCGACGGCACCAACTTCCACGACTAAGACAAGCGGTCGATTCTCGACACATGATCAGCGAACTGAGAGGCCCCGGATCTGCCTGGACGCACGATAGAACGCGTCAACGTCTCCGGAGCCGCTCGTCAGCGAGGCGCGTTTGAATGACCGTCGACTCTGTTCGCGATCTGCCTGCTCAAGGGATTGCCCGCGTATGCCTGCAATGCCGCAATATTGAACGTTGAACAACGCCAAGTCCTCGGGCTTGGCGTTGTTGCGTCTTGCCCCAAGCCAATAGCTGTTGAAATGCAGTTATTTCCCCCAATCCCGACGATCTTGGGCAAATAAGTGTTGAAGCGCAGTTAATTACTCGTATTTTAGCGTTATCGCCCGGCTTACAAAAAAATAAATGCATTTGAACACTTATTTACTCCGTAGCCCAAGTTTGCGCGCCGATTAACTGCTTTTAAACACTTATCGCCCCCGGCTCCTCCCGGCCCCAGGCTCCCGCTCAACCCCGTCAAGATTAGTGGCATTTGATCTTTTTCTCTCGCAAAGCATCTTCCTAAAATAAACGCCTGAAGTTCGCTGTACAAGCGATCTTCCCGGCGTTCTATTCTTTTTAAGTCGTCGCGTTGACTTTTCTTACGAAATGTTTGAGAATGTACCTGATGTCTATTATGCGAGAGTTAGGTGAGTTATACATGAGTTATAAATCAGATCGGCCCTCTTTCCAGGAACGGCTCGATCATTTCGTGAATGTCATCCGTACGGATATAATAAATGGCATCCGTCAGGAAGGGACTTATCTTCCTGCCGAGAGCGCGCTTGCCAAGCAGTATCAGTTGAGCAACAAGTCTATCCGAAAAGGACTAGATCAATTGGTGGAAGAGGGGCTCATCCAAAAAATCGACCGGGTCGGAAGCATGGTAACGTCCCGGCCGACGGCATCAATCACGCTCAACTTCGGCTGCCCGATCTCGCTGACCACCGACTTCTTGATCGACGACCTCATCGCGGAGTTCGGACGGCGCAACCCCGGCATACATGTGCGCAGAATTACGCTCAATCATTTAAGCTACGCCCAATCCGCACAGGAAATGATCGATAACGGTCTGCTGGACGTCGTCGCGTTCAACAGTCCCCAATTCCAGGAGTGGACGGAGGAGGGGCTGACCCCGCTCCTGGAAAAGCTCGAATCCGACCCGGATCTTTATCCGATCGCCGAAGAAGCGTTTTTGGTGGACGATGCGATCTACGCGAAGCCGATCTCCTTTTCGCCGGTCGTCCTCTGCTACAACAAGCGGCATTTCCGCGAAGCCGGCATTCACGAGCCCGACAGCTATTGGACCTGGAGCGATTTGCTGCGCGAATCGACCCGGTTATCCAAGGCCAGAGGGCGTCATGGCATGTACTTCCTGCCCGCCTCCGAGAACCGTTATCCCGTGTTCCTGCTGCAGGGAATGAGCAGCCGCGCAGGCGGTTCGAACACTCGCGATCCGAGCGACGACATGCTAAAGGGATTGCGTGCGCTGGATGGGCTGATAGGCAATCGGGAAGTATTTCCGAATTATTGGGCGCAGGGCAACGACGAGACCGTGCAGCTGTTTGCCGAAGGCCAGGTGTCGGTTATCCTTTGCACTTACTTCAATCTGAACGAATTCGCGCATCTGCCGCTTGAATACGACATCTGTCCGATGCCGAGTCTGCAGAGAGGCGATCCGCAGCGGACGCTGCTGCTCTCCATCGGAATGGCACTCGTCCGGCATTCCAAATCGAAGGAAGCGGCCCGGCGCTTCGTGGACTTCCTGGCCTCGGCCGACGCGCAAAATGTCATCCGCGAGCGAACCGCGAGCATACCGGCTCGCAAGGCGGCGGCGGAACGGACGGTCGGGGAGGGGCGGAACCAGCCTTCGAGATACGCCATGTTCCGAGAAATGTTCCCTTCTTTTTCCTATCACCGCGATTTGGGCCTTCAGATCAAGGATCTCAAGCAATTCACCAGGTGGCTGAAGGAATATTGGTCTGACATGATCGAGGAGGAGATGCTGCTCGCTAAGCTGAAGGACCTTTACAATAAAGGAAAGCTCCCGGTAGACCCGCATACATCAGAGGGCGAGATTCTGACTCGTTAACCTTGTCTTTCGTACATCACAAGCCGCTTCTAATGTCACTAAGTTGGCATTAAAGCGGTTTTTTGTGTTTTAGGAGCCTTTTCATAACAGAATAAAAGGAAAAGATACAGCAGGAACGTCGGAAGATAGAAGCGCATGAAGGGAAGTCCGGCCACGACGAAGATCAGTTACAACCTTAAAATCAGCTTCATTCCAGTGTAGTTTTGAGAGCGATTACATCATTGTCCAGTCTATATGTTACCGCATTCACAACAAAGAAGTTGGATCAAGTCTGTTAGGTGTCCACAAAAGTCGACGAATCGATGATTTAGGGTTGACGGTCTTTTTGTTAGCTGTGTATAATGAATACATCAGATATACATCAATTCAACAAAAGGTCGATTTACAAAGATTAACATGTAAATCAATCATGAATCAGGAGGCGCCAATGCGAGCGATCAAGAGCCGAAACGGCACGGCGGAAGTCGTCGATCTGCCAGAACCCGAGATTAAAGCGCAGCATGTCAAAGTCAGAATCGATTATTCCTCCGTCAGCATCGGCACCGAGCTGCTCATGATCCGCACGAACCCCGGGGCCCCGCTCGGATACAGCGCGACCGGGATTGTCATGGAGGCGGGGGAGGGCGTCACCCACGTCGCGCCCGGACAACGGGTCGCCTGCTACGGCAGTCCTGCTCACCGGGAGATTATGCTGTCGCCCAAGCATCTGACCGTCCCCGTGCCGGACGGCGTCGCGCCGGAAGAAGCGGCATTCGCAGGTCTCGGCGCAATCGCCGTCCACGCGCTTCGCCAGGCCGAGCTGAAGTTCGGGGAAACGGCTTTGGTCGTAGGCGTCGGCATCCTGGGACAGATCATTGCACGAATCGCGCATGCCTCCAACTATCGGGTGATTGGCTTGGAGCCTATTGCAGAGAGAAGGTCGCTGCTTGTCTCGGCAGGCATCCGCCACGCCTGCAAGAACGGAGAAGAGGTCGCCGCCGTACTGCGGGATACGACACCCGACGGAGGCGGCGCGGACGCCGTGCTCGTATGCGCCAGCAATCGAAAGGCCAGCCTGATCGACGAAGCCATCGGATGGCTCCGGGACCGCGGTCGCGTCGTCATCGTCGGTGACACCGGCACCGCATTCGATCGCGATCTGCTCTTTGCCAAGGAAGCGAGCGTGCACATCTCGCGGGCCGGCGGGCCGGGGCGCTATGAACCGGACTACGAACAGCGGGGCGTCGACTATCCGATCGGTTACGTGCGTTGGACGGAAGGACGCAACGTGCAGGACTTTCTTCGAATGCTCCAGGAGAAGCGCATCGACATCCGGTCTCTGATCTCCGACCGCGTGTCGTTTCGCGAGCTGCCCGAGCTTTACAGCCAGTACGCTTCGGCGCCCCAGAACAGAATGGGCATCGTCGTCCGCTTCGATTAGAGCGGCAGGAGAGGAGTGAACGGCATGTCGCAAGGAAGCGCGCAAGCCGCGGACGTATCAAGCGGATACGTGCATAAGCCATCAATTGGAAACAAGATATGGCGCTACCGCTGGCTTTACGTGTTTATGGTCCCTGGCATTCTCTATTACCTGGTCTATCATTACGTCCCGATGTTCGGACTGGTCGTCGCCTTCCAGGACTACAATCTGATGCAAGGCGTCACCGGCAGCTCCTGGGTCGGATGGGACAACTTCAAGGCGGTATTCGAATCGCCGGACTTCCCGCAACTGATGAAAAACACCGTTCTCCTTAGCATTTACCGCCTCGTGTTCGGCATGCTGCCGGATCTGCTGCTAGCGCTCATGCTGAACGAGATCCGGGTAAGGTGGTTCAAAAAGACGATCCAGACGCTTACCTACGGCCCGCACTTCCTTTCCTGGATTATCGTGTACGGCATCATGTTCTCCTTTTTCGCGCCGGGCTCGGGGCTGGTGACGACGTTCTTCCGGGATATGGGCTGGGGCGATATCGATGCGCTGACCAACTCGGATCTCTTCCGGCCGATGCTCGTCATGACGGACATCTGGAAAAGCACCGGATACGGCGCCATCATTTACTTGGCAGCGCTTGCCAACATCAACCATGAGCAATATGAGGCCGCCGCGATCGACGGGGCCAACCGCTGGCGCCAGCTGTGGCACGTAACGCTGCCCGGCGTTCGCGACGTCTTTATGCTGCTGGTGATCCTCCGACTTGGCGGCATCCTGGATGCGGGCTTCGAGCAAGTGTACATTTTCCTGAACGTTCGCGTTTACGACGTCGGCGACATTCTCGATACATGGATCTTCAGGCGCGGCATCGAAGAGATGAATTACAGCGTGCCGGCTGCGGTCGGCGTGTTCAAGTCGGCGATCGGCTTCGTCCTCGTGCTGGGCGCGAACAAGCTGGCGAAGCGATTCGGCGGCTCCGGCATCTGGTGAGGCCGGCAAGCATCGAACGGAGGTGGCGCAATTGACCTATATTTTCAAAAAGTCGGTTCCAGACCGCATTGTGGACGCGTTTATCATCGTCATTCTCTCCGTATTCGGACTGGCGACCTTGTTCCCGCTTTATTATGTTGCGGTCGTCTCGATTACGCCTTATACGGAGGTGCTCCGCAACGGCGGCTTTCTCCTAATTCCCAAAACCTTCACTTGGGATGCCTACAAGGCGATCTTTAACAGCGGCGTCGTGCCGAGGGCGCTGAACGTGACGATCTTCGTCACTTTGGCGGGCACCGCACTGAACCTCATCGTCACGACGCTGCTTGCCTATCCGCTCTCCAAAAAATACTTGCCGGGACGCAACGCCGTGCTCATGGGAATCGTATTCACGATGCTATTTTCCGGCGGGCTCATCCCGACTTTCCTTACAGTCAAGGCGACGGGCCTGATGAACACGCTCTGGGCGCTCATCATTCCCGGCATGGTATCGACCTTTAACCTGCTGGTCATGAAAACGTACTTCGAATCGCTCCCGTCGGAGATCGAAGAGGCTTCGAAGGTGGACGGCTGCACGGACGTCGGCACGCTGCTCCGGATCGTACTGCCGCTGTCCATGCCGATCATGGCGACGCTCGGGCTGTTTTACGGGGTCAACCATTGGAACGCCTACTTCGGCGGCATCATGTACTTGAACGACCGGGATCTGTACCCGCTGCAAGTCGTCCTCCGCAATATGATCGTCACGCCCAGCGTGAGTCAGGAGCTGTCCGTACCTCAATCGCAGCTGAGCGCGTTGCCGCCGGAGTCGATCAAGATGGCAACCGTCGTTGTCGCGATCGTGCCGATCATCGCCGTCTATCCTTTTCTGCAAAAATACTTCATCAAAGGGATGCTGCTCGGCGCCGTTAAAGGCTGATCCGTCTAACTCGTCAAGGGGGGATGCGTCAGCCGAAGCGCCTCGGCGCCGGCGACCCACAGTCCGAAAGGCATGAAAAAGAAGGCATTCCGCACATTCCATGCAAGCTGGCTCGTCATGCAACCCAATCCAGGGAGGTCATTCCACATGAAACGTACAAGCGCCATACTGGCAAGCCTTGCCGCCGCATCCCTATTGGCCACCGCCTGCGGCAACAACGACAACGGCGCTTCGCCGTCCGCCGGCTCTTCCTCGTCCGGTTCCTCCGCATCGTCCGCCACGGCCGCGACGAAGCTCAAGCTGAACTGGTATGTCATCGCCTCGGCGGACGCCCAGCTCCCCAAAGGGGATGCCGACTTCGTCAAGAAGGCGATCGACGAGAAGTTTAACGTCGACCTCGTCATTGACTATATGCCTCTCGGAACGGACTTTCAGAACAAATTCAACTCGCTGGTCGCTTCCAACGACATTCCCGACGTCTTTTTCGCCGAAGGCATCCCCTCGAACCAATACATTGCGGACGGCGTCGCACGCGACATGACGGGCCTCGTGACGCCGGCCAACATGCCGAACTACTTCAAGTACTGGGTCACCGAGGAAGAGCTGCCGAAGTACCAGGTCCAGGGAAAGTTCGCGCGCGCTCCGGTTCCTTACGAAAAAAATTATTATCGGTCTTATTACGTACGCAAGGACTGGCTCGACAACCTCGGCCTGTCCGTGCCGAAGTCGTACGACGAGATGGTCGAGGTCATGAAAGCCTTCACGACCCGCGATCCGGACGGAAACAACAAAAACGATACTTACGGCTTCACCGCATACGGCAACGGAACGAATATGTCGCTCGAATTTCCGACCTACGTAAAAAACGGCCTGTTCGGCGACTTCATGGTCGAAGGCGACCAATTCATCGATACCCGCACGGACCCTCGCATGCAACAGGTGTTGACGGATACCCGCGCGCTTCTGGATCTCGGCGTCGTCGACCGGGACTGGCTGCTTAACAAGAACGGACAGCAGCTCGAAAAGGCGGAGCAGGGCAAGGCGGGCATCGTGCTCGGCTTCGGCAAAAACTTGGCGTTCGACAACAACCCGGAAGGTCTCCAAGCGAAAACGAAGGAAATCACAAAAGTCGAGACCGCAAACTGGGTGGCTTTCGATCCGTTCGCCGACACGGGCACTTACCTGACGCCTGTACCCGGCAACCCGTTCTTGTTCAGCTCGAAGTCGACGGATGTGGAAATCGAGCGTTCGATGCAGATCCTCGACTGGCTCGCGGGCGAAGAGGGCTTCCTGATGACCCATTACGGCCGGGAAGGCTCGGAGTACACGCGCAGCGGCAGCACGATCACGCTGAACCAGGAAGCATACAAGACAAACGTCACGGATCAGGGCAACTTCCTGTCCGTCTACCAATGGTTCACGCCGATCTCGGGTCCCGAGGCGTTCGGCGTCGAGGTGTCCGATCCGAATATGACCGACCGCGACAAGGAGATTCTGGCGACGATGAATGCATACAAGCTTGTGCCGTCCGTCGGTACCAGCCTCGTCGTCAAGGAAGGCATGGACCTGGCCGCGCTTCGCAAGCGCATGAATGAGCTCCAGATCAAGGTGCTCTATGACGACAAAACCGCGGACAACTGGCCTGCTTACCGCCAGGAGCTCATGACAAAGTATGCAGGCAAGGAAATTTTCGAGTACTACGCGCAGCAAGTTTCGGAGGCGCGCGGTACGACGGTGAGCTTCGACGCGGGCAACTGATCGCCTTGATAGAGCTTGAAGGCGGAGAGCCGGCATCGGCTCTTCGCCTTCGCCGAATGAAGAAGCGAAAGGGGAGCGCACATGAACGGTTGGCAACGGCAGGCCGACGATGTGACGGCGCTGAAGCGACTGCCGTCAGGCGGAATTCAGGCCGGCGAGACGATTCTGGTGCGCGGCTACGCGGCGGCCGGAGACGGCGGGGCGAAGGAGGTGGCGTGGCATCCGGAATGCGAGCTGGCCGACGACGGAGGCTTGGTTCATGCGCCGGCGGACGGCGGGCGGGGAAGATGGATCGTCTCGCACGAAGGCGTCGGAAAATTCAGTTACTTCGGCGTGTTCGGACGCGAAACGGCTGCGGATGCCGCACTCGATGCGATGCTCGCACATCCTTCGATCCGGCGGATCGAAGCGGACTGCGATTTGAACTTCACGCAGCGGCACCGGATCACCCGCGGCTTTATCGATCTGAACTTCAACGGCTTCACGGTAACGACGACGGGGATCGAACCTGCACCGCCGAACGATCCGTTTGCGGCGATTTTCTACTTCCGCGGCGAGGAGACGGGCGACGTTCAGCGCGTCGTGCTCTCGGAGACGCTTGCGGAGCTGGAAGATCGCTTCGAAGTGGCGGACGCCACGGCGTTCAACGTCGGCGATTGGTGGCTCGTGCGCGGCGACCGGCTGTCCGGCGGCGCGGAACGGGAGCTGGAGAAACTCGTCAAGGTAACGGAAGTGCCGGACCCGACGCATGTGCGTCTGCAGTATAAGAACGGATGGACGCTGGAAGCGGGCCGCGTCCTCGAGTATCGGCGTGTGAAGCCGATCGTGCAGGCGAACGTGCGAAACATGAAGTTCGTCGCGAAGGGCGCGACCGAAGCGTCCGGCTCGCATCCGCTCGCCTTCGAGTATGCTGTCGAATGCGACGCCGTCGGCATCGATGCGACAGGCACGTACTGGCCGGTCGTCATGCGGCGCTACAACACCTTTTACGTAACGGAGCGCTGCCAGCTGCTGAATCCGGCCGAGGTCGTCGTTGGAGGCACCGGCTATCTGACGCAGCAAATTTATTGTTTGTATGGCCATGTGCGGGACTGCCTGACGAGCAACGGCAGGCACTTGAACGACTTCACCGGCTCGGCCTATTGCCATGTCGAAAACTGCCATGCCGACGGGGACGATCTCGGCGCGTTCGTGACGCACGGACAATATGAGCACGATCTCACCTATGTCGGCAACTCGGGCCTCATGTCGTTCGCCAACAGCGGGCCGACCTGGGGAGAGAGCGCAAAGCGGATTACGGTCAAGCAGCATGTCGCTTCGTGGTTTCTTGCCTTTCGAAAGGTGACCGATCTGACGCTCGAAGACGTTCATGTCTACGCGCGCGCCGGAGTCGAAAATACCGCGGATACAGGCTCCTTCTGGCTCAATGCCGACGGGGTGCAGATGAAAAATTGCACGGCGGAAAAGATGGTGAAATTCAAGCAGGTCTCCGCGCGCTCTCGGCGCCCCTCCGTCGTGGAAAATTGCGCCTTTGCGTTGACGAAAGGGCGACGCGTCTCCCATGAGGAGGTCGCGTCGGAGCTGACGTTCCGCGGGTGCCGGTTCACGGGCTCGGACGGCAATGCGTTCGCGGGAACGGGGGATTTGCGCTTTCTGGATTGCCGAATCGAGGGGTCGGGACCCGACGCCCGCCCGATCCGATTTGCTGGAAAGCGGTTGACGATACGCGGCGGAGAAATTCGAAATTCAGGATTCCGATTAACCGGCGGCAGCGATGTCCGACTGGACGTCGGATCGGGCGCGACGATCTCGGGGAGCAACGGAGAGCAAGCGTTTTTCAGCAGAAGCGGAGAGCCGGGAGGAGGCGCGACGAGCTGGAGATTCGACGGCGCGATCAGCATGGCCGCCTGTCCGACGATGGCGCACTTCGCCATCGCCGGCTACGACGCCGATCACGAGTGCTTCGTGACCGGATCCGCCTTTGAAGGCGGCCGCTTCGAAGTGTCCGAAGGCGCGTTCGGCGAAGGGAGCTGCATGCTGTACGATTCAAACGTCGAACGCGGCGTGGATCGAAGCGCCCTGCCGCCCGAATCTGCGGCGATCAGGCATCGCGAAGGCAATCTCCTGCTGCCGGCACGTTCAACAAAATAAGCGTTAACCATGGAGGATAACAATCGTGAACGATCAAGAACTGTTCGACCGCATGAGTGAATCGCTCTATTCGGCGGTCCTGTCCGACACGCTCGACGAGCTGGGCTACCGCAATCAAGTGATGAGGGAAAACATCAATCCGATCGATCCGGATTGGGTCGTGGCCGGCCGCGCCAAGACGATCCTGTCCGTCGATGTGCACTACCTGCCGGATCATCCGTACGAACAGGAGATCGCGGCAGTCGACAGCATCAAGCCGCATGAGGTGGTCGTCGGCTGCACGAACGAGTCGCTGCAGAACGGGCTGTGGGGAGAGCTGCTCTCGACGGCATCCAAGATGAGAGGTGCGCGCGGCGCGATCGTCGACGGCCTCATCCGCGATACGAAAAAAATTCTCGAACTGGGCTTCCCTGTATTCGCGACGGGGACGAAGCCGGTCGATTCGCAAGGACGCGGACTCGTCATCGAATACGATATTCCGGTCAAATGCGGCGGCGTACTCGTCCATCCCGGCGACGTCATCTTCGGCGACAGGGACGGCATCGTCGTCATTCCGGCCGCGCTGGCAGAAGAGGTTTTCAGGCGTGCGCTGGACAAGGCAACCCGCGAGAACCATACGCGCGACGAGCTGCTGCAAGGAAGGACACTGCGTCAGGTTTACGACAAGTACGGGGTATTGTAAGCACTTGCGAAAAAAGGAGGTTGGCGGCAGCCGTGAGATTGCGGGGTAAACGAGCGCTCGTGACCGGAGCGGCAAGAGGCATCGGCGAAGGCATTGCCGAGCGCTTCCTCGAGGAGGGCGCCAGCGTCGTCCTGTTGGACCGAAGCGAGACGGAGCTTAAAGCGGCGCTCTCGCGGCTGGAGACCCGATCGCCGGGGCGCGTCGCGATCGAAGTGTGCGACCTGGCCGACGAAGCCGGCTTGGAGCGGGCGGCACATTGCGCCTTTGTACGCTTCGGATGTATCGACATCCTCACCAACAACGCAGGCATCGCCTATCGGGAGGCGTTCCTGTCGATCCCTTCCGCGCACTGGAATGCCGTCTTCGATATCAATGTGCGCGCGACGTTCAGGCTCGGTCAACTGGCTGCGAGCCGAATGATCGCTCAGGGAAGCGGCGGCTCAATCGTCAACATGAGCTCGAAAAACGGACTGGCAGCAAGCAGCTGGCTCGCCCATTACAATGCCTCGAAGGCGGCGGTCATTTTATTGACCGAATCGATGGCGGTCGAGCTCGCGGTGCATGGCATTCGCGTGAACGCGGTCGCGCCGGGCTTCGTCGACACGCCGCTGGATCGCAAGCTTCGGGCGGAATCGAGCCTGCCTGCTTATTCGTCGCGCACGCCGATGAAGCGGGGCGGCACGGTGGAGGAGATCGCGAACGTCTTTTTGTTCCTCGCCTCCGACGAAGCTTCATACGTGACCGGCTCGACGCTTCGTGTCGACGGCGGCCATTTGGCGAACGGCAGCGAGCTTTAAAGAGGAACAAACAAGGAAGGCGGCGAGCCCATGATTTTCGACAGTCATACGCATCTGTTCGGTCCGGGCATGGTGTCCGGACCGTCCGATCAGGCGATCAAGCGCGCCTGGGGGCCGGATATGAACATAGAGGCGACGCCGGCGCAGCATCGGGAAAATATAAAGGGACTTCGGGGCTCGATCGTGCTTGCCTTTGCCGGGCATGCGACGGGCATGGTCGTGCCGAACGAGTACGTCGCCGATTATTGCCGGACCGATCCGGACCGTCTGTTCGGCTTCGCCAGCGTCGATCCCAATCGTCCGGACTGCGTGGACGCGTTCGAGACCGCGATCCGGGAGCTGAAGCTGTGCGGCCTCAAGCTCGGTCCGATCTATCAGAACTTTTATCCGGATGCCCAAGCGCACTTCGCACTCTATGCCAAGGCGCAAGAGCTTGACGTGCCGATACTTTGGCATCAGGGCACGTCGTTCGTGCCCGAAGGCTATCTGGACGCATCCCGTCCGGCGATGCTGGATCCGATCGCCAGAGCTTTTCCGCGTCTGAAAATGATCGTGGCGCATATGGGGCATCCGTGGGTGGACGAATGCATCTCGCTGGTTCGCAAGCATCCGAATTTGTACATGGACCTGTCGGCGCTCGGCGGACGGCCGTGGCAGTTCTATAATGCGCTCGTGTCGGCGCTGGAGTACGGTGTGCAGGACAAAATTTTGTTCGGCTCCGACTTTCCGTTTTTCACGACGCGGCAGACGATCGAATCGCTTATGCGCATCAACGATCTGGTAGAGGGAACGAAGCTGCCGCGCGTCCCGGATACGGTCGTCGAGGCGATCATCCATCGGCCGACGCCGGAGCTGCTCGGACTTGTTCCATAGGGCGGCAGCTTCAAAAATGAAGAAGGGGAGAAGTCCGATGGCGCAAGGAGACGGAGAACGCGGAGCCGAGGCTTCGTCCGGCCGCAAGCTGAAGAGCGAGTCGTATTTTCAGGAAAAGGAGCTGTGGGGCTTCATTCATCGTTCCTTCACGAAGTCGATGGGGTACACCGAGGAGGATCTCCGCAAGCCGGTCATCGGCATCTGCAATACGTTCAGCGAACTGAACAAGTGCCATTCGCACTTCAATGAGCTGGTCGAATACGTCAAACGGGGCGTCTGGCAGGCGGGCGGGCTTCCGATGGCATTCCCGACGATCTCGATCGGCGAGCCGTATATCAAGCCGACCTCGATGCTGCTTCGCAATCTGATGGCGATGGACACCGCAGAGATGATGAAGGCGCAGCCCATCGACGGCGTGGTGCTCATCGGCGGCTGCGGCAAGACGGTGCCGGCACAGCTCATGGCGGCGGGCAGCGTCAAAATTCCCGCGATCGTGCTCACGGGCGGCCCCATGCTGAACGGCAGGCTGAACGGCCGCTCGCTCGGGGCCTGCACGGATTGCTACGGCTTTACGCTGGAGCACAAGGCGGGCAACATCACGGACGAAGAGCTGGCTATCGCGGAGAATGCGGTCTGCCGAAGCGACGGGCATTGCATGGTGATGGGGACGGCCAGCACGATGGCTTCGATCGCGGAAGCGATCGGCATGGCGCTGCCGGGCAACGCGGCCATCCCTGCGCCGGACAGCCGCAGGAGGCATATGGCCGAACGGACGGGCAAACAGATCGTCGAGCTGGTCCGCCGGGATATCCGTCCGCGCGACATCATGACTGCGGAGGCGCTAGAGAACGCGATCGCGGTCACGATGGCCAGCGGCGGCTCGACCAATGCGATTATCCACCTGATCGCGATCTCCCAGCGGCTGGGCCGCAAGCTGCCGCTGGAGACGTTCGACGCGATCAGCGCCTCCACGCCGTTTATTCTGAATCTGCGGCCTTCCGGCAAGTACCAGATGGAGGAATACTTCGAAGCCGGCGGCGTACCCGCGCTCATGAAGGAGCTCGAGGCGCACCTGCACCTCGATTGCCTGACGGTGACCGGACGAACGATAAGGGAGAATCTCGCCTCGGCGCGGACGCTGAACCGCGACGTCATACGCACGGCGGCGGAGCCGCTCGACGCGCAGGGCGGCATCGCGGTGCTGCGGGGCAACCTTGCGCCGGATGGCGCGCTGGTCAAGCAAACCGCGGTAACCGCGCGCTTGAAAAAGCATCGGGGCCAAGCGGTCGTTTTTGAGAGCCCGGCCGATATGGAGGCCAGGATCGACGACCCGGATCTGGACGTGGACGAAAACAGTGTTCTCGTGCTGAAGAATGCGGGTCCGAAGGGGGCACCGGCCATGCCCGAGATCGGGCAGATTCCGATCCCGAAGAAGCTGCTCGTCCAGGGGGTGCGCGACATGGTACGGATCTCGGATGCGAGAATCAGCGGCACGTCCTACGGCGCGCTGATCGTTCACGCGGCGCCCGAAGCGGCGGTCGGCGGCAATCTGGCGCTGGTGCGCACGGGCGACTGGATCGAGCTGGACATTGACCGCCGCAAGCTGGAGCTGCAGGTCACGGACCAAGAGCTGAAGGAGCGTCGTCAACATTGGCAGGCGCCTGCGCCGCAGGACGACCGGGGTTACGGCCTGTTGTTCCACGAACGGGTGCTACAGGCGAATTTGGGCTGCGATTTTGACTTCCTGCTGCCGAAGGCGCTGCGGGAGGAACTGCTGTAGCCGCTCGGGATGACCATTTGATGACAGTGGCTGTAATCAAACACCGTCAGGGTGAGTTTTGCCCTTGCGCTCAAGGAGCCCTTGCGGCTCCTTTTTTTTGTGCGGTTCGGCCTATCTTAGAGAAAACGGATCTGATACCATCCTGCAAAAGTATATCGTTTGCCAGGTCATCGGACGCATTTTACAAACGAGTGTGTTCACATTATCCATTATGAGGGAATAATATTAATATATATAAATTAATATTATCGATTTGACATCCGATATAAAAGGGTAACAAAGGAGGTTTATGATGAAAAATTCATATAATAGGAAATTAAAGATTATTATTTCAGTTATGTTGGCGTTCATTATTGCAATACCCGCGCTCCCGAACGAAAGCGCCCATGCCGAAGGTACGTTGATCAAATCGGGCAATTATTTGTACAGCCCGCAGCCAGATGCGGGCAGCTCTCCCGATCGCGTGACAAGCGGACTGGTATCGACGGCGAACGGCGTGCTGGTTGACGGTTTGAGCAACTATGCCGGTTGGATGGGCAGCGGGACCGCTTTGACGACCGTAAGAGTCGTTTTCGATCTCTTAAGGGACTATCCGTTGGAGCAGATCAACATCGTCATGAATTCCCAAAACAATTATTGGGGCTTTAAAGATATCACCGTCAAGTATCGGCCTGAAGCGAAGCTCGGCTACTATATCGCCGCCAGGCATGTCAGGTCGGGCACGAATCTGAATTATACCGTCACCGTGCCGATGGCAAACGCAACGGCCAGATATGTCATCCTGGAAATCCGGCGAACGCAGCAGTATCAGCATATCCCGCTCACGGAAGTGGAGGTTTACAAAGGGACCGGCGAAGCGCGCGAGATTTCGACAGATGCGCTTACTGCGACGGATCTCAAGGCCGAGCTGTCCAAGGATGCGCTGATGGTCGACAAGTACGGTCAATGGATAAGCGAGACCTGGCCCGGCAAAGTCGGCTACGACGTGCAGCTTCAGCTCGAGTATGCGAACGAGGCGGCTCAGCTGGCGACGACTGCTTTGAACCTGGCTAAATACGACGCTTACGGCGGAATCAAAAGTATGGGCAAGTACGCAGCGACCGGATTTTTCCGACTGCAAAAAATAAACGGCAAGTGGTGGTTCATCACGCCGGAAGGCTACCCCTTTATTATGAAAGGCGTCGATGCGGCAAGTCTGTGGGAGGCCGGCTACAAGACGCCGGTCAACAAAGCCGACGGGAGCCCGAGGGCCATTTTCGACGAGCTGCCGGACAAGAGCTTGTATTCGCCGGCTTATACCAACGATACCAACGGCCAGTATGTGAGCTTCGTCGTTGCCAACGTTATGAAAAAATACGGCGAAAACTACGAGGCGAAATGGGAAGACATCACTAAGAAGCGGTTGATCGATTGGGGCTTTAACGCGTTCGCGAAATGGACAAAGCCGAAGGGTGTCACTTTCCCTTATGTTCAAGTGCTGCAGGATCCTGCGAACTTGCGAAGAATTTTGTGGACGTACGACGTCTTCGATCCCGAGAGCGAGACGATCATCGACAACGCGCTGAAGACGCAGCTTCAAGCCGCGAGAAGCAGCGCATGGCTCATCGGGTATACGTATGACAACGAAGCGGGCTGGGACAGCGAGATCGTGAAGCAAATTTTGCTATACGACGCGAGCTCCCCCGCCAAAAGCGCGTTCGTCGATTTTATGTCGGCCCGATACAACGGTGATCTGGCAACGGTTAATCGCTTGCTCGGAACGGGTGCCGCGTCGTTCGCCGCGCTGAAGGATACGCGAGTCGATATCGCCAAAGTGCCTGGCGTGGACGTATCCGAATATATCCGGCTGGCGTCCAAAACGTATTATTCCACCATCCGCAACATCATCAAAAAGTACGATGCGAACCATCTGTTCCTCGGCAGCTCCGTCGTTCCGACCTGGCGCACGAGTCTGGATTGGGATCAAGGCGCGATGGCTTACGTCGACGCCTTCTCGGTGGACAGCTACACGCAGAATGCCGATTGGATCGCCAAATATGCGGCATACGACAAGCCGCTCCTGAATCAGGAGTATTCGTTCGGCACCTCGGTCAGAGGGCTGACCTATATAAGCGCACCGACGAAGACGGAGAGTATCGCGGACAGAGGCAGGGCTTTCGAGACATTCATCGAGAGTCAGGCCGCCAATCCGCTGTTCGTCGGATCCGGCTGGTATTCGTACTACGATCAGCCGGTGACGGGCAGGCCGGACGGGGAGAGCTACAATACCGGTCTCGTGAATCAGCAGGATCAGCCCTATACTGAAATGGTCTCCTATATGAAGGAAGCGCATGCCGTATTGGAGAGCCTGCATGCCGGCTCCGCTGCGCCGGTCGCGACCGCACCGGCTCCAATCATGATCGAAGCCGAGAAATACGGCGCGCAGCTGGGAGCCGCGATCGCTTCCGGCTCGACCGGTGCGCAGTATATCGGCGCCTTGAAGCCCGGCGATTGGACGGCTTACGCCAACGTGAACCTGACGGGAATGACCAAAGCGGAGTTTAAATTCGCTTCGGACAAGATGGGAACCTTGCGTCTAAGAACCGGCGGTCCGTCCGGCACCGTCATCGGTACGTTAAATATCGCACCGACGGGCGGGCTGCAGACGTGGAAAACGTCGCAGATCTCCATCACGCCTACAGCCGGCGTTCAAAATCTGTACCTGACGTTTGAAAACGCGGCCGGCGACGAAATCGGCAATATCGATTACTTCAAGCTGCTTGCTTCCTGAACTTGTAGAGGGATCAAGTGACGAGCGGGGCTTCACAGGAAGTCTTCGTCACTATCGACATTAAAAAGAGGGGCGACATCGTCGCCCCTCTATTATTCGTTTTCACGAACGATGAATCAGAAATCGCCTCCTGTTTATTCGTTTTTGTTGCCGAGCGTACGAATTCGGGCATCACCTCCTTTATTTGAATATGCTTGAGTGTTTACGGCGATGCATTATAATAGACAAAAGGATCAATATATTGCACAAAATGAGGAATGGGGTAGGCGTAAATGCGCGGAAAAGTACTGAATCATGTTTATGAAGCGATCGGGCATACGCCCATCGTGCGGTTAAGCCGGCTTACGCAAGCGTTGGAAGGGGAAATCTACGCCAAACTGGAATATCTCAATCCGGGCTTCAGCAAAAAAGACCGGGCGGCGCTCGCGATTGTTGAAGAAGCGGAGGCGGACGGCCAGCTCTCGCCGGGGCAGACCGTCGTCGAATTGACCAGCGGGAACATGGGTACCGGTCTGGCTATCGTATGCACCGCCAAAGGATATCCGTTCGTGGCCGTCATGTCCAGGGGCAACTCGATCGAACGGGCGCGCATGATGAAGGCGCTTGGGGCCGAAGTGGTGCTGGTCGATCAAGCGCCGGGCTCGCAGGAAGGCCAGGTATCGGGCGAAGATCTTCGTTTGGTCGAGCTCGTGACCGAGCGGATTACGCGCGAACGCAAGGCGTTCCGCGCGGATCAGTTCAATCGGCAGGGCAGCGTGCACGCGCATCAATACGGTACGGCGAAGGAAGCCTGGGAACAGACGGATGGGCATATCGACGCGTTCGTCGATTTCGTCGGAAGCGGCGGCACGTTCGGCGGGTGCGCCCGCGCGCTTAAAGCGCTGAAGCCGGACATTCGCTGCTACGTGGTAGAGCCACGGACAGCGCCGTTCCTAGCGGGACTTGAAGTGACGAATCCCAACCATCGCATTCAAGGCGGGGGATACGGCATGGCGCTCTCTTTTGTTGACGATGCCGCGCTTGTAGAGGACTTTATTCAGGTGTCGGACGAGCAAGCTATTGCAGCCGCGCGGGATTTGGCGTCCAAGGAAGGAATATTCGCAGGCTTTTCTTCGGGCGCGAACGTGGCTGCCGCGCTGCGATTGCTCGAGGAGCGGGAGCGGGGCAGCCGCATTCTGCTTACGATCAACGATTCGGGACTGAAGTATTTATCGACGGATCTGTATGAGACGGAGGTGTAGCGAGTTTGTCTTTCAACGTGTATATACGCGGTACTCTTTTTCCGATCAGGCAGACCGCTTCATAGGAAATGGTGCCCATGCGGGAAGCGACTTCATGAATGGAAATCCTATCGCTCCCTGATCGGCCGAACAAGGTGACCTCGTCTCCGGTCTTGACGTCCGGCAGCGAGGTCACGTCGATCATCGTCTGGTCCATGCATACGCGGCCGACGATCGGCACGCGTACGCCCTGAACGAGCGCGAAGCCGTTGTTCGATAGTTGGCGCGACAAACCATCGGCATAACCGACAGGGAGCGTCGCGATCGAGCTCTCTTCTGTAGTGGTATAGGTTAAGCCGTAGCTGACTGGCCGATTTTCTGTCACTTTTTTTATGTATGAGATGCTCGTCTTCAGCTGCATCGCTTCCAGCAAGGGATAGGAAGGGAGCGGCGCCCCCGTCAGCGGAGACAAGCCGTACATCGCGATGCCGATCCTCGCCATGTCCATGTGCATTTCCGGAAAACGCATGGCGGCCGCGCTGTTGCAGCAATGCTTGATCGGAATATGGATGCCGTGATCCGCCAATTGGGCGATCGTGTTGACGAACCGTTCGAACTGGCTCCGGGTAAACGACGGGTCGGGGTTATCGGCATCGGCAAAATGCGTAAAAATGCCCTCGATCGTTACCAATGGATGAGAGCGCTTTAGACAAAACGCCAACACCTTCTCCGGCTGAAAGCCCAAGCGAGCCATGCCGGTATCGACCTTCAGATGAACGATAGCCTGCTTGCCAAGCCTGCCCGCGACCGAGACGACATCGTCCCACATGTCTCGGGACGACACCGCGATCGCGATCCGTTGGCGGACCGCGGCTTCGATCGCCCGCGCCGTCGAATGCCCCAGGATCAGAATCGGCGCCTCGATGCCGGCATCCCTGAGTGCGATGGCTTCATCCGCGAGCGCCACCCCCAAATAATCGGCGCCCGTCTCTATGGCCGTCCTGGCCGTCGCCTCAGCGCCGTGCCCGTACCCGTCCGCTTTGACGACGGCCATGAGCCGAACGCCTATCCCCAGATTCTCCCTGAATAGTCGCACGTTGCGGGCGATGGCATCGAGCGACACCTCCGCCCGCGTATCCCGGCAGCCGGCAGACGTCATACGAGATTCCCGCCGCGCATCGCCAGTTCTACAGGAACGTATTCATAGCTAAGGTCTCGGGCGACGGCTTCATAGGTGACATAGCCGCCAGCGGTATTCACGCCGAGCTTCAGGGCGGGATTGCGCTCGATGGCCTTCACGATGCCTTGATTGGCGATTTGCAGCGCATAAGGGACGGTAACGTTCGTCAGCGCCATCGTCGACGTCCGCGGGACCGCGCCGGGCATATTCGCTACGGCATAATGAACGATGCCGTGCTTTTCGAATGTCGGGCGGTCGTGTGTGGTGACGCGATCGATCGTCGCGAATACGCCGCCCTGGTCGACGGCGACGTCGACGTCGACCGAACCGGCCTGCATCGATCGGATCATATCCTCGCTCACCAGCTTTGGCGCCTTCGACCCCGGAATCAGTACCGCGCCGATGCACAGATCCGCTTCGGCGACCGCCTCCGCAAGATTGGACGGATTGGACATCAGCGTCGTGACGTTCGCGCCGAACAGATCGTCGAGCTGCCGCAGCCGCTCGGCATCCTTGTCCAGCATCGTCACTTGCGCGCCAAGCCCTGCCGCGATCTTGGCGGCGTTCGTCCCGACGACGCCTCCGCCGATGATCGTCACCTTGCCGCGCCGGACGCCGGGCACGCCGCCCAGCAGGATCCCTTTGCCGCCATGCGTCTTCTCCAGGAGATGGGTTCCGATCTGCACGGACATCCGGCCCGCAATCTCGCTCATAGGGGTGAGCAGCGGCAACGTCCGATCATGCGATACCGTTTCGTAAGCGACCGCCGTCACCTCGGCTTGCGCGAGCGCTTGGACTAATTCGGGGTTCGCCGCCAGGTGGAGGTACGTGAACAAAATAAGATCCTTGCGGAAATAGCCGTATTCTTCGCGAATCGGCTCCTTTACCTTCAAGATCATATCCGAGACCTGCCAGACCTCGGCTGCTTGAGCCGCGATGCGCGCGCCGGCAGCCGCAAAATCGTCGTCGCTATAACCGCTGCCTGCGCCGGCGCCCCGCTCGACGACGACCTCATGACCGGCCAGCTTAAAGGAGGAGACGCCCCCGGGTGTTAGCGCAATGCGGTTTTCGTTGTTTTTGATTTCTTTCGGCACGCCGATGATCATGGCGAAGACTCCCTTCTCGTTCGCTTTACGAACAGTATAAGGGAGCGCGTCCCGCGACGGTTTGTCGGAAAAAGAGAATCGGAGAGCGGGGATTTGTGGTTTTTAACGAAGCCGCCTGGACTTGAATTC
The DNA here is from genome assembly GCF_019091135.1 of Cohnella sp. GbtcB17. Lineage (GTDB taxonomy): Bacteria > Bacillota > Bacilli > Paenibacillales > Paenibacillaceae > Cohnella. The sequence continues at coordinate 74,581 of NZ_JAGXJW010000015.1, forward strand.
CAGGTAACAGGTCACCTTTTGATCCATGCGGGAGAGATCGATGCCGCCGATATGCGCGATCCGCTTCAGGCGGTAACTGAGCGTATTCTCGTGCACGTGGAGCGCTTCCGCCGATTCTTTCAAATTGCTGTCATGGTCCAGATAGATCTCCAGCGTACGCAGGAGGTCTCCGTTATGATCGAGATCGTACGCTTCCAGGCGATTCAAGCATTCGTTTTCATAATAATGGTCCTGCCGGTGCCGCTGAACGTCGGGCAGCAGGCGGTAATAGCCAAGCTCGGCGTATCGCTGGACGGCCTTAAGCGCATCGGGAAAGGATCCGCGGAGCCGGATGACGGTCATGGCTTCCTCGCAGCTGGCGGTCACGCGCGCATAATCGTCATAGACGGCGCCGCAGCCGCCCGGCAGCGTGGCGCAGTCGAAGCGCTGCGTCAATTGATCGGCCAACAACGTCAGGGCGGTCGGCGTTTGCACCTGCGGCAACCGGGCAGGGGCGGCTTCGAGCACGAGAAGCCGATCGCGGTCGATCGCATGAAGCGCGATACGCTTTTGAAGCGTCGTCGTGATCAAATATTGAAGCTGCTGCCGCTGTTTGTCGGCGATCTCTTCGGGAAAGGGGAGAATCCCCACGCAGAATAAAGGGGGGAGCGCGATCCCTTGCTCTGCCGCCAGCCGTTTGACCTCCGAATCCGTCTTTAAATCCCCCGACAACAGCTGCCGGAAAAATTCCTGCTGGCCGATCTCCGCTTTCCGGTGCGTCATATGAAGCTGAAGCAGCTTGGTTTTGGCGGCTTTGGCCGCCTTGGCGAGTTCTTCGCAAATATAATCCGGCTGCAGGTCGTTTTCGCCCGCGACCAGCCATATATAGCCCAGCACCTGGCTTTCCTTCCGAATGGCGACAGCGACCCGGTCGCCGAGTCCGATCTCGCCGATCGAGGAGATCAGGAGCGGCGCTTCGCTTTTCATCAATTTCGGAATCGCGCCCTCCCGCCACAGCGCCTGTACGACCTTCTCGGGAACTCTTTTGCCGATGATGGTCGAGATGCGCGCCGGATCCGTCTCTCCGTGATGGGAGCTGTAGGCGATCAATCGATGGCCTGCGTCCTCGATCGTGACCGAGCAATGAAGATGCTCGCTGATCGCGTCCGCCAGCGCTTCCAGGCTGTCGAAGCTTCGGTCGAACGGGTTTTTGCCTTCTTTTTTGTCCATTTCCTTATCCATGTCCGATAACTCCCCGACGATTATGAATCCGATTCCTTTATTTTTATCACATTCGGCGTACCTGTTACATCTTGCCGGACCCATTTGTGCGAATTGCACGGAACTTTTATTCATTCAGTCTATGATTTTCGTGCAAAACGGCCATAGTCGCAAGACTGGAAAAAAAGCTATCGTTAAGGCAGAACGGCGACCGCGAAAGTAGACAGCGCTGAAGAGAGGCGAAGGCAAGCATGCAGTATTCATCCCGGCGGGTCGAACGAATCCCGCCATACGTGTTCGCGGAAATGAACAAGAAAAAAGCCCGGATGATACAGGAAGGGGTCGATGTCATCGATCTTGGCATCGGCGATCCCGACCTTCCGACGCCCCGGCCGATCGTCGACAAATTGATCGAGGAGATGCAGGACCCGGCCAATCTGAAATATCCGAGCTTCATCGGATGCGCGGAGTTTCGCAAGGCGGTGGCGGATTTCTATAACCGCGAGTACGGCGTCGCGCTAGACCCGGACACGGAGGTTCTTGCGCTCATCGGGTCCAAAGAGGGGATCGCCCATCTCATCCCCGCCCTGGTCGATCCCGGAGACGTGGTGCTCGTCCCCGACCCGAGCTATCCGGTGTACCGGATGGCGACGGAGATCGCGGGCGGCGAGCCGTACGGCATGCCTTTAACTGCCGAAAACCGGTACGAGCCGCGGTTCAATACGATTCCGAAGGAGACGGCCGAGCGGGCCAAGCTGATGTTCTTGAACTATCCCGGCAATCCGACTGCCGCGACGGTCGAACTCGATTGCTTCGAACGCGCCGTCTCTTTTGGCCGGGCGCACGGAATCGCGATTGCCCACGATTCCGCCTACGGCATGGTTACCTTCGGCGATTACAAGGCGCCGAGCATCCTGCAGGCGGCAGGAGCGAAGGAGATCGCGATCGAGTTCGGCTCTCTCTCGAAAACCTACAACATGACGGGCTGGCGCATCGGCTACGCGGTCGGCAACGGCCGGCTCATCAAGTCGCTGTCCGTCATGAAGAGCAATATGGATTCCGGCCCGTTCACGCCGATCCAAAAAGCGGCCGCATTCGCTCTGAACGGCGACAAGGAAACGATCGCGGCCCGCAACCGGATTTACAAACAGCGGATGGACGTCGCGATCGAGGGGCTTGCGGCGATCGGCGTCCGGGCGGAGGCGCCGCGCGGCAGTTTTTTCATCTGGGCTAAAGTTCCGCAAGGGTATACATCGGCGACGTTTGCCGCGCATGTCCTCGAAGAAGCCGGCGTAATTGTGACGCCCGGTCCGGCATTCGGTCCGGCAGGAGAGGGCTTTTTCCGAATATCCGTCTCGGTGCCGGGCGACCGGCTGGAAGAGGCAATGAACCGGATTCGGCACCAATTAAAATTTGATGGAGGCCAACCATGAAAAAAGTGTTGAACTATATTAACGGCAAATGGACGGAATCGGCGACGGGCAAATTTCTGCCGGTCCTCAATCCCGCGACAGGGGAAACGCTCGCCGAAGTGACGCAATCCGCGGCGGAGGAAGTCGATCTGGCCGTACAAGCGGCCGTCGCCGCGCAAAAATCCTGGCGGCTCGTACCGGCGCCGGAACGGGCGGAAGTGTTGTACAAGGTCGCGCATTTGCTGAAGGCGCGCAAGGAAGAGCTGGCACAAATATTGACGAGCGAAATGGGCAAGGTCATCGACGAAGGACGAGGCGAGGTTCAGGAAGCGATCGACATGGCCTATTATATGGCCGGCGAAGGCAGACGCCTGTTCGGCGATACGGTGCCGTCCGAGCTTCGCAACAAGTTCGCGATGAGCGTCCGCGTGCCCATAGGGGTCGCGGGGCTGATCACGCCCTGGAACTTCCCGATCGCGATCGCGTCCTGGAAGTCGCTGCCCGCGCTCGTCGCCGGCAATGCCGTCGTCTGGAAGCCGGCCTCCGAGACGCCGATGATCGCCGCCGAATTCGTCAAGGTTTATGAAGAGGCCGGTCTGCCGGCAGGCTTGGTAAATCTCGTCAACGGCTCCGGCAGTGTAGTAGGCCATGCGATGGCCCTGCACCCGGGCATCGATCTGATCTCCTTCACGGGCTCTAACGAAGTTGGCAAGCGGATCAACGCCCAAGCGGGCGCGCTGCTGAAAAGAACGTCGCTGGAAATGGGCGGCAAAAACGCGGTCATCGTCATGGACGACGCGGATCTCGACCTGGCGGTGGACGGCATCTTGTGGAGCGCCTTCGGAACGAGCGGGCAGCGATGCACGGCCTGCAGCCGGGTCATCGCGCACGAATCGGTCAAGGCGGAGCTGGAGGGCAAACTGCTGTCGCGGATGGGGCAACTGAAGCTCGGCAACGGTCTCGACGATGCCGTGCAAGTCGGGCCGGTCATCAATCGCGCTTCGCTGGACCGCATCGATTCGTACGTGCGAATCGGCAAGGAAGAAGGCGCGAGGCTGCTCGGCGGAGGCAAGCCGGCTACGGAGGGCGGCTTGGCGGACGGCAGCTTTTACGAGCCGACGCTGTTCACGGACGTGAGGCTGGACATGCGAATCGCCATGGAGGAAATCTTCGGGCCGGTCGTATCGATCATTCCGGTCGGGAGCCTCGAGGAAGCGATCGAAGTGAATAACCGCGTCGAATTCGGCCTGTCCAGCTCGATTTTCACCCGCGACATTAACCGCGCCTATCAAGCGATGCGCGATCTGGATACGGGGATCGTCTACGTTAACGCAGGCACGTCCGGCGCGGAGATCCATCTGCCCTTCGGCGGCACCAAAGGGACGGGCAACGGGCATCGCGACTCCGGCGTCGCTTCGCTCGACGTGTACACGGAGTGGAAGTCCATCTATGTCGACTACAGCGGCAAGCTTCAGCGCGCGCAGATCGACAACTATTAATCCCGCGCGTTGCGAAGGGCGATATATAGCAGCAGGCTGTGCTCGAACGTGGAGAGATCGAGACCCGTCAGCTCCGACAGCTTGTCCAGGCGATAGTTCAGCGAATTGCGGTGGATGAACAACGTTCGGGCGGTCTCGCTCAGATTCAGGTTGCATTTGCAGTAGGCCAGAAACGTCGAGGACAACGTCTCGTAATTGGCGTGTTCGCGCAGCGCCTGCAGCATGACCCCGAATTGGTCCGTGACGGGCGGCGTCAATTCCTGCGTTAACAGCTCCAAGGTGATTTCCCAATCGTTGTAATGATAGAATGGATTGGAAGTCGGGGTTCGTTTACCGATTTTTAAAGTCCGGACGGCGTTCTCGTAGGACTGCTTGATGCCGGCGACGCCGGACATGACGTTCCCCAACGCGACGGAAGCGCCGGCCTGATGCTTATCCCGAAGAAACTGATTGAGCTTGCGCATTCGCTGTTCGGTCTTCCCGGCGAGCAGCTCCTGCTCGTGGGGCTGGACGGTCTTCAGCACGATCAGCTGTTCGAGATTGAGCAGCGAAAAGATGTCTTGCCGGTGGTCGACGAACAGTTGCTTGACCTGCTCGATCAGATCCTTTTGGAAATAGGGGAAAGCACTTTTATCCAAGCTGCCGTCCTTGTCCGGCAGTTGCAACGAAAGCAAATCCAGCTCAATCACGATACATACGCGATCGAGATCGAAGCGGTAGCCGAGCATCCGCCCGTATTCGATCATCGTGTCGGACTCTTCGTCCGGGCTCGAGAACAGCAAATATTGGACCAACGTATCGAGCGCCTTCGTTTCCAGCGCGGACGTTTCCTTTTTGAACGATTCATGGAACATCAGCTCGACGTGGCTCTTCACCAGCTGGACGTACTTCTTGATCGAATCCGGTTCGCCGGCGATGCCGAGCACGCCGATGACCGCATCGTTCAGCAATATCGGCGTGGCGATGCCCGGCAGCACGTTGTCGAGCGCTTTGACGTCGCCGGGCTCGTACGAGATCGTCCGGTTTTTGCGCAGAACTTCGATCGATGCGATGTGAAGGCTGCCCAAGCGGTCGCGGTCGGTCGAACCGATGATCGTCCCTTTGTCGTCCGTGATGATAATCGGATATTCGATGATCTCGCTCGTATGATCGACGATCGTCTGCGCGATCTGGTCTAGGATCATGCTTGTATCGCTCCTGGCGGAAGTCTTATTTGGAGCCCATTATAGCATGATTAGGGCAGGTGCAGGGCGGGAAAGGAGCCAAGGAATGGCAAAACCGAAAGTATTGCAGATTCTGTCGATGTACCACGAACAGGGGCAAATCGTCCTCCGGGAAGGCGCGGAGGTCGTGCGAACGGACCGATACGACATTCCCCATTTATGCGAGCTGGCCAAAGGCGTGGATGGCATTGTCCTGCGCGCTCCCGCGCGAATCACGCGCGAGGTGATCGACGCGAACCCGAAGCTGCGCGTCATATCCGGCGCCGGCGTCGGCCTCGACAATATCGATGTCGCCTACGCAACGGCGCACGGCATTCCCGTGCTTCACGCGCCGTCCGTCTACCGCGTGTCGACCGCCGAGCATGCCATCGCGCTCATGTTGGCGCTCGGCAAATCCGTCGTTCGGCTGCACGGCGAGATGAGCAGGGGCAACTTCGCTTCGCGGAGCGTTATCCCAACGTTCGAATTGAAGGGGAAAAAGGCCGGCTTGATCGGCTTCGGCCAGATCGCGCGGAAAGCGGCAAAGCGACTGCGGCTCGGCTTCGAGATGGACGTTACCGCATGGGTCAGAGAGAAGGATCAAGAGAAGGTTCGCATCGCGGGGGAGCTTGGCGTCCTGCTGACGACTCGGATCGAGGACATTTTCGAATCGGCCGATTATGTATCCGTGCATGTGCCGCTCACCGATCGGACCAGGCATTTAATCGATTATCGGCTATTGGCCAGCATGAAGCCGACCGCTTATTTCATTAATACGGCCCGCGGGGCGGTCGTAAACCAGACGGATTTATACGCGGTTTTGCATGAAGGGAGAATCGCTGGCGCGGGGCTTGACGTGTTCGATCCGGAGCCCCCCAGCCCGGAGCTGCCGCTGCTCTCGCTGCCGAACGTCATCGTCACGCCGCACGTCGGAGGGACAACGGTCGAATGCAACTTGATCACGTCGACGACCGTCGCCGCCAACGTCATTCGCGTGCTTCGCGGCGAGACGCCCGAATATATCGGAAATCCGGAAGTGCTTGGAGAACGATAGGCTTGGCAGACGTTAGAAGGCGCTAGCGCTAGAAGGAGGAAATGCGATGCGAGTCGTCGTATTGGGAACGGGAATGATCGGCAGCGTCATCGTGCAAGAACTCGGCGGCGTCGTTTCGATCGACGAGGTCGTCGCCGTGGATGCCGTATCCGCGAGCGTGGAGCGATGCGTAGCTGGAGCGAATTCGTCCAAGGTGACCGGGAGGACGGCCGCTTTGGACGATTACGATCGCGTAGTTGAGCTCCTGGCCGGTGCGGATATCGCGGTCTCTTGTTTGCCGCACGGCCTCAGCATGCTGGCGATCAAGGCGGCGATCGCAGCGCGGTGTCACTTGATCGATCTCGTAGGTTCGAAGTATGAAGAGAAAGCCCAATTAAACGAGCAGGCGCTCGAAGCCGGTGTACTGATCGTGCCGGGCGCCGGCGTAGCGCCGGGCATCGCGAACTTCCTGGCGGCGCGCGGCATCGAGCTGCTCGACGAGGCGGACGAGGCGGTCATGCTGTGCGGAGGTCTGCCGCGGCATCCGCTGCCGCCGCTCTGGTACCAGGTCGTCTTCCGACTCGAAAGCCTGCTGGGACTCTGCACGAAGCCCGCGTTGGCCGTTGAAGACGGAGAGCTCGTCAAGCTGCCGCCGCTGACGCGTTTGGAGTCGCTTTCGTTCCCCGAGCCCGTAGGCGAATGCGAAGCGGTCGTCACGGACGCTCACAGCACAGCGTATACGCTGCGCTCGAAGGTGAAGCGGCTGTACGAAAAAACCGTGCGCTACAAAGGCCATTGGGAAAAAATGAGCGTGCTCGCCGAGCTCGGCTTTCTGGACGAGACGCCGATCGACGTGGACGGAACGCTCGTCTCTCCGCAGCGCGTGGCGATTCCATTGTTGGAGCGGAAGATGAAAGGCGGCTCAAACGAGGACATGACCGTGCTGCGCGTCACGGTGACGGGGACCCGCGGCGGAAAACGAACGAAGCTCGAATGGGAAATGGTCGACGCGTACGACAGCGATCGGCGAATCACTTCGATGGCGAAAACGACCGGCTTCCCGGCCGTTTTACTCACGGAATGGATGTCCGAAGGAAAATTGAACATGCGCGGCGTTAAGGCGATCGAGGACGTTATCATCGGCCGCCACTTCGATCCATTCGTCAAGGAGCTGGGGGACCGAGGAATCGCGATCTCTTTTAGGGAAGAGATTGAGTGAAGAAAGCGAGCGGACAACGATGATATCCGCCATCCGGACGGCAATGGAGAGGGCGATTCTTTTCTCCATTGCCGTCATTTTTATCGTAGCGCAACTAACGAACATCGGGTCGCTGACTTTTATGCTCGGCGGGCTTGTTTTTGTTGCGATCTTTTTACGGCTGCCCGGCCTGAAAGGGATGACGTTCTGGCTTACCGCCGTCTTTTCGATTGCCGGCATCGTCCTTTTGTCGATGCGGGCTGCGGAAGCAAAGGTATGGTTCGAGGCTGCCGGCGTGAACGTGACGATCGTGACGCTATTCCTGTTCGCGCCGTTATTCGGCATACCCGTTCGGCTTCCGGCGTACGTCGAGTCGCTGAAGCGGTTCTATGAAGCCAATCTTCGCAGCTCGACCGCGCTGTTTGCCGGAACGCAGCTATTGACGCAAATGTTGTGCGTATTCATTAATGTCGGTTCGATCCCCGTCGTCTATCAAATGGTCTTCGTCAGACCGCGCCCCGGCATGAGCTTGCTGCTGGCAAATGCGATGAACCGCGGCTTCGCCGGAGCCATTCTTTGGTCGCCGTATTTTGCCGCCATGACGCTTGTGACGACGGCCTTGCAGGTGTCCTGGTCGTCGGTTCTGCCGCATATGCTCGTGCTGGCTATTATGAGCTTGATCATCAGTGTGGCGATGGATTTTCGGCAGTTGCAACGCACGGAAGCAGGGATTCCCGAGCCTCCCGTACAGCTCCCCCCTAGGGATGAGGAGGCGTTCGCCCTCAAGGCGGCAAAGAAGGGGCAAAACGCAGCTTTTCCTTACGGACTCGGGTTATACTTAATCGCTTCGATGGCTGTCGTATTTCTATTAGAACGGCTGCTCGACCTGCCGATGGTACTCGTCATCTGCCTATCGGCACTTCTTTTTCCGCTGCTCTGGTGTCTGGCGTTAGGGAAGGCTTCGTGCTTCAGGCACGGCGTCCATCATCACGTGACGGCCACGCTGCCCGCGCTACAAAAGGAAATCGCGCTGTTTTTATCCGCAGGCTTTTTCAGCGGCGCCCTCGGCGTCTGGCAGATCGGAACCGCCGTGCCGGCGATTCTCGGCAAGATCCCGTTGCTGCCCGTGCCTGTTCTATTTTCCGTTCTGACCATCGTGCTGATCGTAGGCACCTCTGCGCTTGGCATTCATCCCATCGTCCTTGTGACGATCCTCGCCGGCGGCATCGACCCGCTCGCCATGCAGATGAGCCCGGATCTATTCGCGGCGCTGCTGCTGGGCAGTTGGGCCATGTCCAACCCTATATCGCCGGCTTCGGCCGTAAACAACCTGCTGGCGGGTCTGCTTAAGCGTTCGGTGCTCGAGCTCGCGTCGCCGAATTACAAGTTTGCCGTCTGCATGGGCGGGGTATTGATCTTCTATCTCTCGATCGCCTCTTTCCTGTAAATCGCAGACGGCACCGCAACGCCAGGGCCTCGACAAGTTACTGACAAACGTCAGAACTTTGTCGAGGCCTGGTTTGGATAATCGGGAAAAGCGTTAAATAGTACGAAAGCACACGCATTCAAGGTCAATCCGACACGAGAAGGAGACTTATTATGGCCGAGCTGACGATCATTTTCGAAGCCTTGTGGGCAAACGCGATCAAGATCGAGCGCACGATAGGCGAAGCCGACAATCCGCTGGCCAAGCTCTGTTTAACCGTCCTGCGCGAGCAGAAGCAGCAGCTCGAACGGCTGCTGCCGAAGCTGGCTGACGAAGGGAGCATCCTGACCTCAGGCAAGCAAGCGCTTTCGATCGTGTATCACGACGACGAGCTGATCGACAGCTATTTCCGCTCTTGGCTGCGTCATTTGAAGTGGTCGGAGGACCCGTTCTTGCCTGAAGCGGAACGGCTGCTGACCGTACTCGAGGAGACGAAGTCCAGGCTGACGGAAGCTGCGAGCCTGCTCGAGGACCGCTACGGATACGATGCGGTCAAATACGTGATACCGGCCTTTTATATGCCTATCCATCATTAAGGAGGGGTCGACTTGTCCTGGATCGACGAGAGAGTGGACATGAATGTGTATACCCAAGGGGATATCGACCGCTGGGTATACAGCACCTGCAACATTTGCTCCGTCGGCTGCGGCTGTCATATCGCGGTGAAGGATAACAAGATCGTGGGCATCCGCGGAAATGCGGCGCATCCCATCAATCGCGGCAGGCTCGGGCCGAAGGGCGAAAACCAGTGGTATGCGAACAACAGCACCGACCGGCTGCTGACGCCGCTCGTCCGCAACGCGTCGGGCGAGCTCGAGCCGGCCACCTGGGACGAAGCCATGTCGCTGATCGTGCGGAAAACGAAGGAGACGCTGGCGCAGAAGGGCGCGAACAGCGTCGCCATCTATTCGACGGGCCAGGGCCATCTCGAGGACTACTATACGATCGGCAAGATCGGAAGGGCGGGCTTGCACACGCATCTGCTCGACGCGAACACGCGGCTGTGCACGGCCACGACGGAGTTCTGCCTGCTGCAATCGTTCGGGGCCGACGGTACACCGGCTTCCTACGACGACGTGGACGAGACGGACGTGCTGATGCTGTTCGGCCACAATCTGGCGGAGACCGGCACAGTGTTGTTCGAACGTGTCCTTCAGCGCAAAAAACGGACAGGCAAGCCTTATCTGATCGTGGTCGATCCGCGGCTCACGCCGACCGCGAAGGAAGCCGATCTCCATCTGCAGCTGTATCCGGGCACGAACGTGCCTCTGTTGAACGGACTCATTCGCATGATCGTTAAGGCGGGACGGATCGACGAAGCTTTTATTCGAAACTATACGATCGGTTACGACGCCATGCTGGCCTCGGTGGAGGAGTGGACGCCGGAGAAAAGCGCAGAGGCAACCGGCATTCCGCTCGCGCAGCTCGAAGCGGCGGCCGAAGCGCTGGGGCAGACCTCCCGGCTGGTAACGACGACGCTGCAAGGAACGTTCCAGAGCGCGGATGCGACGACGGCCTGCGTGGACATCAACAATTTGCATCTGATCCGGGGGCTCATCGGCAAGCCCGGCTGCGGACCGCTTCATATGGCCGGGCAACCGAGCTCCTCGGCGAATCGGACCGTCGGCGGCGTCGGCACCTATCCCGCGCACAGGAATCCGCAAAATCCGAAACATCTTCAGGAAATGGCGCGGCTGTGGAACGTGGAGGAGCGCGTGCTGCCCGCCGGCCCCGAGAAGGGGATCGAGGACCAGCTCTCGTTGATCGAGCAGGGGAAGGTCGGCCTGTTCTGGAATATCGGTACGAACCCGCTCGTGTCGCTGCCGAACCGTACCAGGGTCAAAAAAGCGCTCGAAAGCGTGTTCGTCGTCGTTCAGGACCCTTTCCTGACGGAGACGGCTGCGGTCGCGGACGTCATTCTGCCTGCTGCGCTCTGGGGCGAGAAGGAAGGGACGATGGAAAATGCCGACCGGACGATCAACCTGCTGCGGAAGGCGGTCGATCCGCCCGAAGGCGTAAGGTCGGACTTCGACATATTGCTGGACTTCGCGCGCCGAATGGACTTCCGGGATAAAGACGGCCGGCCGTTGATCGGCTACGATTCACCCGAGGCATGCTTTGAGGAGTGGAAGGCGGTGTCGCGGGGCAGGCCTTGCGATATGAGCGGCATCACCTACGACAAACTGGAGCGGCACAACGGTCTGCGCTGGCCCGTGACGGAGGAGGCGCCGCTCGGTACGCCGAGGCTGTATGCCGATCTAAGGTTCCGCACCGAAGCGGACGACGCGCAGAGCTATACGAAGGACCAGTTCACCGGCCGGCCGCTGACGGCGTCGGAATATGCGGAGCTGAAGCCGGACGGACGGGCCATCCTGCACCCGACCCGCTATTCGCCGCCGCCCGAGCAGCCGACGGCATCGTATCCGTTCTGGCTGACGACCGGCCGTCTCGTATGGCATTGGCACACCCGAACCAAGACGGCCAGATCGCCTTATTTGCAGGCGATCGCCCCGAACGCTTACGCGGAGATCAACGAAGAGGATGCCGAGGCGCTGTCCTTGCTGCCCGGCGAGCTGGTGCGCATCTCTTCGCCCCGCGGCTGGATCGAGGTGCCGGCGAATATCGGCAATGCCGTGCAGAAGGGACTGATTTTCGTGCCGTTCCATTACGGCAGCTGGGACGGTCATCAAGCGGCGAACGAGCTCACGGCGGACTTCGTCGATCCATTGTCCAAGCAGCCGACATTCAAGCAGTCCGCCTGCAAAATCGAGAAGATCAGGCATTCTCATGCGCTGACGAGAGAGGATACGCTGCAGACGGTCGCCGATCATTACCGCATCCGCCTGGACGATCTGTTAAAGGCCAATCGACTGAAGGCGGATCATGCCGTGCAAGCCGGCCAAACGCTGGAAATTCCGATATCCGCCGCCAATGTGACGCTGCCTGCGTATCGACCGTATCTCAAGCAAGTGTAAATGGACGACGAGCCGCCCGGGCCGCTCTATCGTTTTGCGATTCGCGAGAAGCTTGTATAATGAGCGATAGGATGCATTTCGCGATGGAGAGGAGCCGGCGGATGGAGCTGGATACGGTCATGCAGGAGCTGGAGGCGCTGGGCAAGGAACGTCTGAAAAAAATGTATATGTCGAACGGGGCGCGCGAGCCGGTATTCGGTGTCGCTACGGGCGAGATGAAGCCCCTTTTCAGGAAAATTAAAATGAATCAGCCGCTCGCCGAACAGCTGTATGCGACGGGCAACTACGACGCCATGTACTTCGCCGGCATCATTGCGGACCCGAAGGCCATGACGGCGGCGGACTTCGACCGGTGGATCGATTCGGCCTATTTTTATATGCTCTCCGACTTCGTCGTCGCCGTCACTTTGGCCGAAGCGCCGATCGCGCAGGACGTCGCCGACGCCTGGATCGCCAGCGGCGACGAGCTGAAGCGGTCGGCAGGCTGGAACTGCTATTGCTGGATGATCGGCAATCGGCCGGACAGCGATTTTTCGGAGCAAAAGCTCGAGGGACTGCTGAAGTTGGCGGCTGAAACGATTCGCGAAGCGCCGGAACGTGCAAAATACGCGATGAATCAATTCATATACACGGTAGGCATATCTTATGTGCCGCTGCACGACAAAGCGATGGATACAGCATTAGCTTTAGGCCCGGTCGAGGTGGTCGCGCCTAAAGGCAAGAGCAAATATTTGAATGCAGCGGATACGATCCGCAAGGCGGTCGACAAAAATCAGCTTGGATTCAAGCGCAAGCATGTCAGGTGTTAAGTGTCGATCTGCGGCTGAGATCCACGACTGACATCCGGGATTGACACGACACCTGACAGTATCATACAATCACACCTACAACATTGGTTCCCGACATAGAAGGCTCTAAGCGAGCGCGGCTCCGCTCCGATCCGGATTCTCGTATGCCGGCTGCATCTCCTGCAGCCGGTTTAAGTATGTCGAGGATACGGCAGCCGGACCTACTTCGTTACGATTACATAAGGAAGGATGAGTTCATGAACGCACCTGACCAGTCGTACATCGTCATCTCCGGCGCGAGGGAAAACAATCTGAACAACGTCTCGCTGCGCATCCCCAAACGCAAAATCACGATTTTTACCGGTGTATCCGGCTCGGGCAAGTCCTCGATCGTGTTCGATACGATCGCCGCGGAATCCACGAGGCTGCTGAACGAGAACTTCAGCATGTTCGTGCGGACGTTCCTGCCCAAATATCCGCAGCCGGAAGCGGATTCAATCGAAAACCTGAGCATGGCCGTCATCGTGGACCAGAAGCGGCTCGGCGGCGGCTCGCATTCCACGATGGGGACGATCACCGACATTTCTCCGATCGTTCGCCTTCTATTTTCCCGCATCGGCAAGCCTCACGTCGGTTCCGTCAACTTGTTTTCCTTCAACGACCCACAAGGCATGTGTCCCGCATGCAACGGCATCGGACGCAGTCTGGGCGTCAACATGAGCAAGGCTGTGGACATGTCCAAGTCGCTGAACGAAGGGGCGATCATGCTGCCGGACTACGGCCCGGGCGGCTGGGAGCTGAACATGATCCTGCAATCGGGCGACTTCGATCCCGACAAGAAGCTGAGCGACTACACGGCGGACGAGCTGGACCAGCTGTTGTACGGCAAGGCGAGAAAAGTGAAAATGGACTTCGCCGGCAAAGCGATGAATATTACGGTCGAAGGCGCCCTTGAGAAATTTACGAACAAATATATTAAACAGGATCTCAAAGCGAAGTCCGAGCGAACGCAGAAGACGGTCGCGCCGTTCATCACCGAAGGAACGTGCCCGAGCTGCCGCGGTGCGAGACTCAGCGAAGCCGCGCTGAGCTGCAAGGTCCAGGGCTACAACATCGCGGAGCTGTCCGCGATGGAGGTCGGGCAGCTCATCCGCGTCATCCGGGAGATCGAAGATCCGGCCGCTGCGCCGATCGTTCAATCGTTGACGGAGCGGCTGCAGCATTTGGTGGATATCGGTCTCGACTACTTGACGCTCGACCGGGAGACGGACACGCTGTCCGGCGGCGAGTCGCAGCGCGTCAAGATGGTGAAGCATCTGAGCGGCAGTCTCGTGGACGTCACCTATATCTTCGACGAGCCGAGCGTCGGCTTGCATCCGCGCGACGTCCACCGGTTAAACGAGCTGCTGCAGAAGCTGCGGGACAAAGGCAACACGGTCATCGTCGTCGAGCACGATCCCGACGTGATCAAGGTGGCGGATCATATCGTCGACGTCGGTCCGCATGCGGGAAGCCGGGGCGGGAATATCGTGTTCGAAGGAAGCTTCGACGGCCTCCTGGAAGCCGGCACGCTGACGGGAAACTATATGAAGCGGCCGCTGCAGCTCAAGCGGGATTGCAGACAGGCGACAGGCAAGCTGTTCGTAAAAAACGCCTCGCTGCACAATTTGAGGGACGTAAGCGTCGACATTCCGACCGGCGTGCTGACCGTCGTGACGGGTGTCGCCGGCTCGGGCAAAAGCACGCTTATCAACGAAGTGTTCCTGGGCCAGCATCCGGATGCGATCGTCATCGACCAGTCGGCGATCGGCGTCTCTACCCGTTCGAATCCCGCGACCTACACGGGCATCATGGACGACGTGCGCAAGGCGTTCGCCTCGGCGAACAAGGTCAACCAGGGCTTGTTCAGCTTCAACTCCAAAGGCGCCTGCGAAAATTGCCAGGGGCTCGGCGTCGTGTACACGGACCTGGCATTCCTCGACAGCGTGAAGCTGCCGTGCGACGTTTGCGGCGGCAAACGGTTCAAGGAGGAAGTGCTCGAATACAAGCTGGACGGCAAGTCGATCGCCGAAGTGCTCGATATGACGGTGGAGCAGGCGCTCGCCTTTTTCAACCTCAAAGAGGTCGTGCGCAAGCTCCAGGCGATGAGCGACGTAGGTCTGAACTACATTACGCTCGGCCAGCCGCTCAGCACGCTCTCGGGCGGAGAGTGCCAACGCATCAAGCTGGCGAGCGAGCTGCACAAGAAGGGCAGCATTTACGTGATGGACGAGCCGACGACGGGGCTGCATATGTCGGACATCGGCCATCTGCTCGACATCATGAACCGGCTCGTCGACGCCGGCAACACGGTCATCGTCATCGAGCATAACCTCGATGTTATAAGCCAGGCCGATTGGATCATCGACATGGGGCCGGACGGCGGCAGCCGGGGCGGACAGGTCGTGTTCGAAGGAACGCCGGAGCAGATCGTCCGTGAGGAACGGTCGATTACGGGGAAATATTTGGCTTAGCGCAGAAAAGAGGGCCGCTGCATGATCAACCGCCAAACGCATCCGAAAGCCGACGCTTTTTTCGCAAAATCGAGTCGCTGGAAGGCCGAATACGCGCATTTGAGAGAAATCGTCATGGACTGCGGGCTGACCGAGGACTTTAAATGGATGCATCCGTGCTATACGTATCAAGGCAAAAACGTCGTGCTCATCCATGGGTTTAAGGAATACTGCGCGCTGCTGTTCCATAAAGGCGCTCTTCTTAAAGATCCGAACGGGATCCTCGTCCAGCAGACCGAAAACGTACAGGCCGGGCGCCAGATCCGGTTCGCAAGCGTCGAGGAAATCGCGGAGCAGGAAGCGATCTTAAAAGCTTATATTCACGACGCGATCAATGTGGAGAAGTCGGGGCAGGAAGTGACGTTTAAAAAGAACACGGATTTCGCCGTGGCCGAGGAGCTTCAGCGCGCCTTCGAAGAGACGCCTGCCTTAAAGACGGCGTTCGAAGCTTTGACGCCGGGACGGCAGCGCGGGTACTTGCTTCATTTTTCGCAGCCCAAGCAGTCGAAAACGAGAGAGGCCAGAGTCGAAAAGTACAAGCAGAAAATTCTCGAAGGCAAAGGCTTGGACGATTAGGGCGAGGCGCGAATAGCAAGCTCATTTTGAAAAGCATCGGTGGAAGCCGGTGCTTTTTATCTGTACAACGCCTCTTGACTTGGAACACGCCGAGCCTCCGACAGTTAACTACGCTTCGAAGCGTCCGATTATCATTGACGGCGTTGCCCTCGCTTCGGAAGTCAATCCCGAAGTGAAAAACAATCGGACGATGGTTCCATTGCGGTTAATCGGCGAGAATTTGGGAGCTCAGGTGGAATGGAATAAGACGGAAGTGACGCTAGTCAAAAACAAGATGACGGTTCGTTTAAACACAATCAGCAGCATTGCGCTGAAAAATGGCGAAAAGGTACAGCTCGACGCGATGCCTTATTTGAAAAACAATCGTATTTACGTCCCGCTTCGCTTTATCGCGGAAACTTTTCAGGCCAAAGTCAGCTATAACAATGCCACTGTTCAGATCGATACCGCTCCGCTCAAGATCGGCGGCGTAGCCGTGAAGGCCTTTCAGCAGGAATACCATATGTTCATGGGCGGGGTCGTCCAGCAAATCAGGGGGAATGCCTATAACGAAGCCCTCTACCGATTAATCGAAGAAAACAAAGGAAAAGCCATTCAGGAGCCTGCCAATTATTCGTGGAACTTGAATCTCGATGATCCAGACGCCTATTACAAAAATGGCCAATTCGAATTTTTGGACGCAAAAGGAGCGAGTATCAAGCGTTTTGATATATATTCCTTACAAAACGTCTCTCCAGAAGGAACGACGCCCGCATATCCGCAGATCATAGTTCATGATTATTTAGCCAATCAATGGTTCGAATTTAGTCGTTCTGCGCAACAATCCATGGAACAGCTTATTTACACGGCATCGACAAGTGGGTTTCTGACCATCATTAGTAATACGGTTGCATAAAATCGATCGAGATTGGCATGCGTGACCATTTGTTTGTGCCAAATAAACATCGTATGATAGATGAACTTGGACAAGCGCAAGGGAGAAATGGCTAAATGAAATTTCACGGTACTACACGGCGCCAGCTGCGCATCATCATCGCCATCGTCGCAGTGTTCATGCTGGCCGGCTGCGGGGCTTCGGGAAAACAGCAGACGCTTAAATTTTCAGAGGTCACGTTAAGCAGTCAGCCGACGCCGCCTGCGGCAGGGCAAGCGGCGAAGCTCATTGCCACGATCGACAACGAAAAATTTGCAGCGCTGGAAGCTAAGGCTCAATTTCAAATCAATTCCAAAAACGATCTGCCCGGACTGATCGACGCCGTAAAGGAAGGCGACGGCTACACGGCCGACTATACGTTTCCTTCCGACGGGGAATATACGATTACGATTCATCTGATTTATCCGGACGATCACTTCGCGATCACGAAGCAGCTCCGCGTCGGCGGTTAGCGCAGAGCCGAGGACGGCCATGGCACTCCGAGGGTCCATTTCCCTCTATTGGCATATTCGCAGGAGAAATGGACATCCTATGATTCGGCTTTGGTTCGGCTGATGGGATTGATCGAGAAGAGGTTCGGGAGGCAACGACGTTTTATGGCGAACAAAAAAATGTATTATGCATTCGAGGATCCTTTCGGCGATGCGATGGAGTTTCAAGCGACGAGCCTGCGGCAGGCGATGATCATCAAAAAAAAGAAAGCGCAGGCGATCGGCAAACCGAAGGAAGCCTTCGAGCTTACGAGCATACGCAAAAAACCAATCCAGGGCGAGTAGCCCGGCTTGGTTTTTTTTATGCAAGGAAGCGGCTATTGTTCCTGCCAAACGGATGCGTTAGATTTAAAAAACGCGACAGCCGTGTACCGAAGGAGGGGCCGACCGTTGGAATTGAGACAACTGGATTATTTTATCGCGACCTGCGAGGAGCTGCATTTTACGAGAGCGGCCGAGAAGATCGGGATCACGCAGCCTTCCTTGAGCCATCAGATCAAAGCGCTTGAAGACGAGATCGGCGTTCCATTGTTCGACCGGATCGGGAAAAAAATCGCTTTAACCGAAGCCGGAATGATCTTGTATGCGCAGAGCAAACTTGCATTCGGCAATCTTGCGAGCGCCAAAGAGCAAATCCAAGAGCTGCAGCGAATCGAACGCGGCAAGTTGTCGATCGGCGCGCTGCCGGGAGAGCTCAACCAGTTGGTGTCGACGTTGCTGATCGATTACCACCGCGATTATCCCAAAGTCCAAATCAAAATATTGGGCGTCGAGGATGTCGCGACCGGTCTGCTGCAAAACGAATTGGATCTAGCCGTTACGATTTTGCCGATCGAGGACGAGCGGATCGAGACGATCCCTCTGTACAACGAACGGTTTTTCTTCGTCGCGACAGCCGGACATCCTTATGCCGGCCGAAGCGCCATCGATTTTGAAGAAATATTGCGCGTACCGGTCGTAACGTTTCCCGAGACGCATCGCTGCCGCCAATTGGTCGATACGACCTGCGCCAGAGCCGGCCTTCGGCTCCAGCCCTTGATCGAGACGACGACGATCGATTCGTTGTTCGGACTCGTCCGGTCGGGCGCAGGCGGCTCCGTTTTGTCGAAGACGCTGCTCGAGATGTATAACTACGACGATTTAGTTTGCATTCCGATTCAAAATCCCAGCCTGACGAGAGAAGTGGGCATGGCATACCTTCGCGATAAATATATGGGGAAGGCTTCGCAGGGCTTTATCGAACTCATGCAAACACAAGTGAAAATGCTCAAAGTAAAATGATGAGCGATCTCTGAACTGCGGGTCTCGTCTATCGTTCACATAGAAATAACGATATTGATCTATCAACACTTCTCCCCCTACAATGAAACGACAGGAAAAGGGGGAGAGAGATACATGCGTGAAATAACTGCTGAATTAAAGTTGTCGGCCCTGGGCTCCATTCAGTTTCTTCCGGTCAATCTGTTTGCATCGGTAATGGGATTTTCAGGTCTTACCTTGGCTTGGAGAGAAGCAATCGAGCTGTTCGGCGCGCCTGCCGCGATCGCGGACATTTTCGGAGGGATGGCTGTCGTCTTATTCATGACGCTCAGTATCGGTTATTCGTTCAAATGGTTTTTATATCCGCAGACCGTAAAGGAAGAATTCGTGCACCCGATTGCAAGCCATTTTTTCGGAACGATCACGATTTCCGTCCTGTTGCTATCCTCCGTCATCGGCAGCTATAGCCCGCTTGCCGGACAAGCGATCTGGATCGCCGGGGCGACGGCAACTTTAGCGCTTAGCTATATGTTCGTCGCACGACTGATGAACGGCAACCGCGAACGCGGCCATTCAGTTCCGGCCATGCTCGTCCCCGTGGTCGGCACGCTCGACATTGCGGTCGCAGGCGGCACGATGCCGTTCCCGTGGGCGCATGAGGTCAATATGCTGTCGCTTGCGATCGGCGGGATGTTCGCGCTCGTATATTTCACATTCATAATGTCCAGATTGATTCACGAAGCCCCGCTCCCGAAGACGATGGCGCCTTCCTTGTTGATTCTGATCGCGCCGTTCGAGGTCGGATTTCTAGGCTATTCGAACGTTACGGGACGCATCGATGCGTTCGCCTCCGCGCTGTTTTACTTCGGACTGTTTTTGTTTGTCGTCCTGTTCTTCAAAGTATTCAACAAATCCATCCCGTTTGGCGCTTCGTGGTGGGGCGTGAGCTTCCCGATGGCCGCGCTCGGCATCGCAGCCTTAAAATACGCGTTGTTCTTGCGAGCTTGGCCTTTGATGCTCCTGTCCGCGGCCTTGTTGGGTTTACTCAGCATCGTGTTGGTCATTCTGCTTTACCGGACGATAAGATTGCTGCTAGGCGGCAAGCTTCTCGCAGGGAAATGAAGGTCGCATCGGATGATAAGCGCAGGCTCGGTCAGCCATGACCGGGCCTTCTTTTGCCGAGATCGAGCTTCATCGCGATGAACAGGAGGAGCGGCAGAACGATCTGAAAAATCGTGAACCAGTAAGTGACGACCTTGCCCAGCCAGATGTGATGCGTATAGTTGGGCGATATAAAGGAAAGGCCGTAAATCAACAAGCCGGTCCCAAAGACGCCCTTCCGGTATCCGATCCCCGTCAATTGGCTGATGCCCGTCGCCGCACCGGTAAAAAAAGCCGCGAGCTTGAGGCCGAGCCCCAGGAAAAGCACGAATACGAAGAAGATGTCCATACGCTCGAATACTTGCGAAAACTCGATCAGCTGAACGCTTTCCAATAACGGAAAAGTAACTCTTTCCGCGATGGACTGCCCGAGCACGAACAGTATCAGCTGGTTCATGGCGATCAGGAAAATCGATACGGCCGCGTAAGTGAGATAGACGGTCCGCGTGAAGTTGCGATTCTGCGTGCGAACAAGGGGGAAAAAGACGAGAAACAAGACCGTCTGACCGAACGGAAAAGAGACCAGACTGGGAAAGGCAGCCCTGAAAACCGGCCGCCACCCGTTTTCCAGCACGGGAAATAAATTTTCAGCATGGATCAAATGTTGACCTGTCAGCAAGAATATGAGCAGCAAATAACCGACGATAACAAAAGGAAAGAGGACAAGCGAACAAAGGAATAAGATTCGCCCGCCATACCTTGCCGTATTGGACACGACGGCGACCGAAAGCAATGCGATAACGAACAAAGGCGTATCGTTGAGCAAAATCTGCGAAGTTAGCTCGACCAAATCCCGCAAATTGCGGGAGGCTTCGTAAGCGAAATAACCGAAAAAAGCAAACCCGACCGCCTTGCCCAGCCATTTGCCCATATAGGTTCGACAGAGCGAAAACAGGTCTCGCGCCGGGTCCATTCGATGCATGGCCAGATAGAGCGCGAGCAAAACGAAGCCGGCGGCCGAAGCCATCGTCATGGCGATCCATGCGTCCTGCTTGGCTTCGGCAGCCAGGAGAAAAAGCGTCGAGCTGCCGATCTCGTAAAGGGCCAGACAAGCGATTAAACTCGAGGGTTGTGTCGTTCGATTATCCATATGCGATGCACCTTCCTCCGAAACGCCAAGCCCGCTTCAGTTCATCTTGTCAGGGCTGATTTTCGCTCACCGTATTGGTCAGCATGCCCGTGTTTTCAAGCGTCGCCTGGACGCGCACATCCAGATCGACCTGATCGAGCCGTTGCTCCCAGTCCTGCTTCGCCTTGTTCCATGCAGTCGGATATTTTCGATGGATTTTGTCCGCGAATTCCGCCAGATCGACATGGAGACGCTGCGAGGCAGCCCACCCCCTTCGTATATCTTCGATTACGACGCTTTCGATCGATTTCTCCAACGCCTCAACCGTGGATGGAGCGGACAGACGCCTCGCGCAAGAAGATTCGATTAATGCGCCCTTGACTTTGACCCGTACCTTCATTTGAAACGCATCGCCGGACTTAACGGGCCTAACGCGCGTGCTGGCGGTTCTAACTTGATAAGTACCGCGTTCCTGGTCCGACTTCGCACCTGGGCATGGGAATGCGATCGTCGTTTTTTTAATCCGACCGTTCAACCAGTCCAAGCCGTAGCTCTCGTTCCGCTCGAGCCATCCGACCTGCTTGTCTCCCTTAAATACGCCTAGCCGCATCAGACGAAGCTTCGTCGGCACGACGGCCGTTTTGAAGGCATCAACACCTTCTAAGGCTTTCTCGTCTCCTCCGTCTACGCGGCGAATGCCGATTTCGGGTACGAGAATCGCGTTTGAATCGGCGTAAAGGCTTTTGACTATATCAAACACGCGAACGGCCGGCATAGAGCCCGAAGTTTCCTGATTGGTTGTCAGGATCGTTGCGATCGCCGTTCCCGGCAGTTTTTCCGGCGGCACGAATTGACGCAAAATCCGGGAAGCTTCTCCGTCAGTAACGGTCACCAACACGGTTTCCCGCGCGTCGAAGCTTCGCAAATACAAATCGAGTATTTCGGATATCCCGCTGCGCGCTGCCTCCTTACCCAACACGAGCACGTCTGTGTGAGAAAAATAGAGCTGCCGGGTAAACTCCAGATTCGCGCGGCTGGCCGCCTCCCGGATCGTGCTGCCGCGCGAGGAAAATACATGTACCGAAGACTGCGAGCTGCTCGCCGTGCCGCCGCCGCTGGCGCCGGTCCACATCGCGGAGGGTACGATCACTTGATAGGTTACCGTCCATTCGTTGCCCGACCGGTCGATGCCGGTCGCGGCGGTGATGCCCAGCTGGTTCAATTCTCTGCGGTCCCAGCAGCCCGATAGCAGGCAGCAGGCTGTCAGCGCACAGAGCGATAAGTACCGTTTTTTCATGTACGGTTACCCTCTCCATGTCGATTACGCTTAGGCTGACGTCTCGGATTGCGACTGCCTATCACAGCAGGCCGTTGCTTCAGGACTCTCCAAGGCATTCGAAAAAACAAATCCTTGAAATTGCCCCAATTCAAAGGAGCGATCGGCAGCAAGTAAGGTACGCCGAAGGAGCGGAGCGCGACGAGATGAAGGAGGAGCGGTATCATCCCGATAAGCACGCCGAACAAGCCGAACGAGCCCGCAAGCAGCATCAGCAGGAAACGCATCAAGCGAATAGCCGCCGACATCCCCAGCGCCGGAATGACGAAGCTCGCGATGGCGGTAAAAGATACGATGATGACCATCGCGCCCGACACCAGGCCGGCCTGGACGGCAGCTTGACCGAGCACGAGCGCGCCTACGATCGAAATGGCCGGTCCGATGACCCTGGGCATGCGTATGCCGGCCTCGCGGATGACTTCGAAGGTGAGCTCCATGAGCAGCGCCTCGAGCAGCGCAGGCAGCGGTATGCCTTCTCGCTGTGCGGCCAGACTGATCAGCATCGTCGTCGGTATCATCTCTTGCTGAAATGTCGTCACGGCGATATAAAGCGAAGGAAGGAGGAGACTGACGAAAAACGAAAAGAATCGGATCATGCGGACGAATGAGGCGATATCGTGTCGTTGATAGTAGTCCTCGCTCGACAGAAAGAACTTAAAAAAAGTGACGGGCAAAAGCAAAGCGAACGGCGTACCGTCGACGAGTACGGCGGCATGGCCTTCGAGCAGATAGGCGGAGACGGAGTCCGGCCGCTCCGTATTCTGAATTGTCGGAAAGGGCGTCCATGCCGTATCCTGGATTAATTCCTCGATATAGCCGCTCTCGAGGATGCTGTCGATATCGATCTTATCAAGACGACGGCGAAGCTCATCCAATATGACGGGCTGCACGATGCCGTGAATATAAACGACAGCGATTTTCGTTCGCGTATAGCGACCAAGGATACGATCCTCGATTCGCAAATCGGGCGTGCGAAGTCTTCTGCGTACCAGTGAAAGGTTGTCTGCCAGATTTTCCGTAAAGCCGTCTTTCGGTCCCCGAACGACCGTCTGGGAAGACGGCTCCTCGATGGAACGGGAGGGACCGCCGGGAATGGCCACAGACAGTCCGCCCGAGCGTCCGGCCCCGATAATGACGACTTCTCCGTTCAGCATCGCCTGAACGAGCGAATCCTCGGTTGCCGCATCCGCCAGTGCGCCGACAGGTACGCGAGAGGCAAGCGATGCCGCCAGATCGGAAGGATGGACAGCATCTTCCCGGGCTTCCGCCACGACCGCCTCCAGCAAGAATGCCAGCAAGCTTTTGTCCACCAATCCGTCGATGTAGCAAACGGCATATTTATCAATCCTGTTCCGTTCGTCTTGAATAAGCCTGACAATAAAGTCCGAACTTCCCCCTAATCGGCAGCGAAGTTCTTCGACGATGGAAGAAAGATCTCCGTTATCCAATCCGTCCAACTTTACCATCCTTTCTAACCCGAACCGCCGAACATCATTAAGTTGTCCAATATTCCCGTATTTAACCTGTCGCGCAAATTGTACCTAATTTGACTTGGCTGTCTTTTATGAACCTGAAGAGTCGGTATATAATTAGCCTATGCAATTAACCAGAGGGCGGAAAAACATGCTGTTAAATAACGTGCTTTCATCGCAAGACCTTTTTCAAAGCTACTTCGAGCACCATCCGGACGGACAGCTTCTCATCGATGCCGAGGGCCGCATTCGGCAGGCCAACACGGCGATCCTGTCGATGCTGGCGTTCGAGCGGGAAGAGCTGCTGCAGACGTCCCTGGATCGATACATCGACCCCGCCGGCGCGATCGGGTTCGGCGACAGCCGCATGGCCGCTTCGAAGCTCGAATGCAGCGCTCGTCATTCTCAGGGACATTTGATCGAGGTCAGGCTCACCTGCGTGCCGCTTCGAAGCGACGAACCGCAGGCCGGCTGGCTCATCACCATCGAGAAGCTGGAGCGTCCCCGGTATATCGTCTCCGTCTTTTCGCCGGACGGCGTATTTACGTACATATCGCCGTCGGTCACCGCGCTGCTCGGCTATTTGCCGGAAGAAGTCATAGGCAAGCCCGCGGCGGCGTTTAACCCGCCGGAGGAAATCATGAGGCTGGTCGAATTCCGCGGCCTCTCGTATATTCAGCGCGATTCGGTACGGTTTGTCGGGCGGGTTCGCCACAAGAACGGCGAATACCGTCTGTACGAGACGACGTCCGAATACGTTCGGGACGAAGCCGGGGAGATCGTCCAGACGATCTGCATCGGGCGCGACATTACAGGTGTTCGGCCAGTGGATTAGCGGAGATACGCAGGGGAGGTCACAGATGATGTTCGATCGTGCGAACAAACCGTCCGCGCGGATATCGCTGCAGCGAACGGCCCAAGCGGGTCCTGTTAGAGGCGATACCGATCGCTTGAAAGCCGCAAGCCATCTGCCCCGGCTGCAGCAAGCGGTCGGCAATCGCGGATTGCTTGGCATGCTGCGCGGCGTCGACGTGCCGACTTCGGCGAATGTACGTTCGCAAGGCGCCGCCGATCCGGTTGCGCAGGGGAAGTTCGTGACGGAATCGGGGGAAGCGGACAACGGCGAAGAAGAGCGTATCGCGCAGCTGCTCCGTACATTTATGGAGTGGAAGCGCGACGATATGGATATGACCGCGCTGTACGATCCGATCTTGAGGGACTTTGAAGCGAATCGAACGAAAAACGAGTCGGTGTCGCTGACCGGCTGGATGGCCAAACACAGCGGCGCGCTCACGGCCGCGGAGGAAATGCTCCGCACACGCAGCACGGGCGAGCCTCAGGGCGGCATGGAAATCGAAGGAGACGCCAAAGTCCTGCCTCAAAAGCGAAAGCGCAAAGAAAGCGCAGGAAGATCCGACAATAAAAAGCGAAAGCTGGATGTCGACGTCAAACCGAAGAAAACGATATATTCCTCGGATGTCGAGGAGAGCAGCGACGACGAAACGACGGAGCTGGACGCCAAGCAGAAGCTTCAAATTTTGATGAATCTGACGGCCTCCAATATGGATATCCTCCGCTCTGCGTTTTTGGAATCGACAAAAGACGAGCATCGGTTCGACGAGCCGCTTCACCGGAAAATTTATTCGGCCGACCGCAGCAGCAATGTTCCTAAAATCGCGGATTTGTCGACCCAAGATTATTTTTATATTGGCGAACAGCGGCTTCGAATTGGGGATAGCACCGGCCACTTTATTCAAGCCGGAGGCAATGCGGAGACGCGAGGCAAAACGATCAAGGAACCGCCCCCCGATTACGACAAGCTTGTCGAAGCCATGTTGAATATGGCCAAGGATCCAAGCGCGGCCTCCCTGTATAAGCTGGCGACGGGCGCCGACCTGGACGACAAAGAGAAATTCGAGGACCGTGAGCTGGCGGCGATTATGCTGTACTATCTGAATCACAACGTATCGAAGTCGCATACCGTCCGAAGCAATCTGACCGAGCATCTTCAAAAGTTCGTGAGCGTCGTGGGCATCTCCGAGCTGACGCGCAGCTTTGAGGCCGGCGGCTCATCCAGCTATTCGGCGGAGACGCTCGTCAAGATGATGCTGAAGTGTGTCATCGACGGCACGGTATCCTCTTTGCAGGCCGTCTTCTACGAAGGAAACGGCGGCATGGACAGTCTGTTCCTAGGCGCGCCAAGCGCCGAGCGCAGCAAAGATGGGCTCGGCGGGGCAACGGTACTGCGGAATCCGTTCGCCTACGAGGAAAATCTCGAACGCCAGATGAGTCCTACGCCACACAATAAAAAAGCGTTCAAAGCGCTGCTGAACGCCGTGAGCTCCGGTTCGAAGACCGAGCTTAAACCGATTGACGAAAAAGAGAAGGCACGATTGAGAGAGGACAAACAAGCGCGCCAGCTGAAAGTGGTTCGAAGGCTGATTCAAACGATCCAAAAGACGAAGATGCCAAAAAGCGTGTTTGCGTTGAACGATTTTTTGAACGATGCCAACGGTACGCTGGGCAAGCTGTCGAAGCGTCTGAAGGGATATACCAAAACGTACGCGGACAATCCAGAAGCGCTGGCCCTCATCCGAAAAGGCTGGAAGGCGTTGGCCGCCAAGAAGCGGGAGGCGCAGAACATCAAGTTTTAACGATTGCCTGTCCGAGCTTCGACGTGGGATCCGAAGGAACCTCGGAGCCCATTGTTCGCCGCAGGCTTTTTCATAGCCCTCATGCAAGAATTAACTTTCGAAGCATACCGGTATATGAGGCCAAGACGGCAAAGATGAAGACGAATAGGATAGGAGGGACTTGAGACAAATCGGAGGGGAAGCCGGCGATGGTTCGACGCATATCGAGCAAGTGGGCGAAAACGAATGCAATAAGACGTAATCGAGAGGTAGCGCGGCACTTGCCGGAAACTTCAAAATTGACGGCCGATCACTTAAAGCGCATGCTTGATCGCTACAAGATGGTGTATGTCAAACCCGACCGCGGCTCCTACGGCAATGGCGTGATGCGGGTCGAAAAGAGCGGCGCGGGCTATCGCTATCAGGCAGGCCGCAAAATCGTCAAGTTTCGCCGTTTCGAAGCTTTATTCGGCGCGTTGCGCCGGTTAACGCGAGGAAAAACGTATTTGGTTCAAAAAGGCATTCATCTGCTTCGCTATCGCGGCAACCGCTTCGACCTGCGCGTCATGACCCAGCTTTCCCCGAAAAAGCGTTGGGAAACGACCGGCATCATCGGCCGGGCGGCCGCCAAGGGCAAAATCGTCACCAACTATCACAATGGCGGCAAGGTATATACAGCGGAAACGCTGTTAAAGCCGCACACAACGAATGTACATGCACAGCTTAAGTCGCTGGCCCGGCTCGGCGTTCAAACGGGACGCTCGCTTCGAAAATCGTTTCCAGGCATTTCGGAAATCGGGCTCGATATCGCGATGGACAAATCGCTCAAGCCTTGGATTCTCGAGGTGAACACCAAGCCGGACCCCTATATTTTCCTTAAGCACCCAAACCGCGCGATTTTCAACAAAATCAGACGTTACCAAACCGCTCGCTAAATGAATAAATGCTGAGTCAGCAGTCCGCCGGCGGCGCCCAGCACCACGACTATCCAGGGAGGCGACTTCCAGAAAACGAGCAGCACGAACAAGAGGGCGGCGAGCGCAAAATCCGCAGGGGATAAAATCGCCGTCGTCCACAGCGGATTGTAAAGCGCAGCCAGCAAAATGCCGACGACCGCCGCATTTATGCCGACCAGAGCGCCTTGAACCCGCGCGCTGCTACGGAGCGAGATCCAGAAAGGCAGCGCGCCGACGACGAGCAGGAAGGCCGGCAAAAAGATGGCCAAGGTCGCGATAATCGCACCCGTTATCCCGCTTGTCATCGCGCCCAAATAAGAGGCAAACGTAAAAAGCGGGCCCGGAACGGCTTGTGCGGCGCCATATCCCGCCAGAAAGTCTTCTTTGCCGACCCAGCCGGAGGGAACGACTTCTTGCTCCAGCAGCGGCAGCACGACATGGCCGCCGCCGAATACGAGGGAGCCGGATCTATAAAAGCTGTCGAATAAGGCGAGCCCCTCCGAAGGGTAAAGACTTTGCAGCAGCGGCAAAACGATCAGCAGTCCGAAATACGCAGCCAGACACGCATAAGCGACGCTTCGGCGAATCGGGACGGCGAGCAGGGGCGCTTGCTCTGCCGCCGATTTGCGGTACATCCATAATCCTGCGAGCGCCGCTGCCGCGATGATCAGCACTTGGCTGAGCACGGATTGCCACAACAACGCTACCGATGCCGCGATGACGGCCAGGGTAGCTCTTTTTTTATCCGGCGCCAATTTTTGACCCATGCCGAGGACGGCTTGCGCGACTATAGCGACTGCGACGAGCTTGAGCCCGTGGATCCAGCCTGCCTGGCCGATATCCATGCCCTTCATTAACGTTGCAAACACGACTAGCGCAACGACGGATGGAAGCGTAAAGCCGCACCACGCTACCAGTCCGCCCAGCAAGCCGGCGCGAATGACACCGATGCCGATGCCGACCTGGCTGCTCGCGGGCCCGGGCAAAAATTGACAGAGCGCCACGAGGTCCGCATAGCTTTTTTCATCCAGCCAGCGGCGCTTGCGTATGTACTCATTATGGAAATACCCGAGATGGGCGATCGGGCCGCCGAACGAAGTCAGACCGAGCTTCGCAGATACCGCAAGAACTTCAGGCAGCGCACGCCATCCGGATGGAGAACGCCGCTGATCGGGCGCCAATTCGTTCGTGTTCACTTGCCGTGGTACCTCCTTCGCCATAGATTAAGCAGTCGTATGTAAACCTTGTTTTCCATCGATTCTATTGTCCACGATGGTTGCGCTTTCCGTCTACATCGGATGAAGAACAAACCGGTCTTAACCGGGAGGCTAATCGTAATCTTTTCTAATTACTTGGCTGTCTGGTATAATGAATCATCGCTTACGGAAGAAACGAGGTGCCGGAATGCAGCAGCCGATCGCGGAAGATTGCGAAGTGTCGTGCGGCGGTTCGGAAGCCGATCTGGCTCGAATCAAGGCGGAGATGATCCGCGAACCGCTCATTCAAGATATCGCAGAATGGTTCAAAGCGCTCAGCGATCCGACGAGGGTCAAAATCATTAGCGCGCTCATGGGACGCGAGCTGTGCGTTCACGATTTGTCGGAGCTCCTGGAAATGGGACAATCGGCCGTGTCGCACCAGCTGAGATACTTAAGGAACCTGCGCATGGTCAAACGGCGAAAAGCCGGAAAAACCGTCTATTACTCCCTGGACGACTCGCATATCGAGGAGATCATTCAGGTGACGCTGGAGCATTTGAAGCACAAATAATCAGGTAGGGGGCTCGTACCGTGCAGGGAATCGTAATTTCCTGCACGGTACGAGCTTTTCGTTTGTAACAGAGCGATGTACGTTCAAGGTTCAAGTTTTATGGATCAGGAAGCGAAGTTCGGATTAAATTCGTTTTGCAATTTGAAAGTAAATCGTATATTATGGATATCAAAGGTCTTTATTAACCATATTCTTGGGGGGGAGGGGGAACCGTGCAGTTCTCCAAAAGCACAGATTATGCCCTACATTCCTTAATTCATCTGGGAAACTCGGAGCGTTGCAACAACGTCGGGATCAAGGAATTATCGGCGGAGCTTGGCGTTTCCGAAAGCTATTTATCCAAAATCATGTCTAAGCTGAGGCGGGATGGAATCGTACGTGCAGTGCCAGGGGTGAACGGCGGTTACGAGCTTGCACGGCCGGCGGATCAGATCACGTTTCTTGATGTGATTCAAGTAATTGAAGGCAGACAAAAGTTGTTCGAATGTTCCAATTCGAGTTCGCGGCAGCATCGATTGTTAGCGGAAGAGGGACCGGCACTGCGGGATCCGAAACGTCCAGAAAAAAACGACTGTTTGGTTGAAAAAGTGATGTACGGCGCTGAGCAGCATTTATACCAATACCTGAGGGAACAAACGGTCCAGTCGGTACTGGATAATGCTTTCAAGCGTTGTACCCATGGGGCAAACAAGAATTGATACGTGTCTTGCGCTTTAATTGTGGATATTATAGATCGATTAAGGACTCGATAAACCATTATATAGTTTGATGGGCGCATTTGTCGCTGCGGTCATAAACAATGAGCTAAAAACAGAGGCTTGGGGGAGAAAAAATGAGTAATTTGAACAATATCAAGCGCGGCCCGATTATGCTTGCCCTGATTATCGGTCTGTTCGTCGCCGCTTTGAACGAAACGTTGATGGGTAATGCCCTTCCCGAATTGATGAAATCGTTTGATGTGTCTGCGGCGACGGCCCAGTGGCTGTCCACTGCCTTTATGCTCGTCGTTGGCGTGCTTGTTCCGGTGACGGCAATTTTGCAGCAGTGGTTCACGACCCGAAAAATTTTTCTATCAGCGATGGGCCTGTTCTTTGTCGGTACATTGATCGCAGCGGTGTCGCCGACATTCAGCGTGCTGCTAATCGGACGGATTATTCAGGCAATCGGGACCGGCATGCTACTGCCGCTTGTCATGAACGTCATCATGACCATTTTTCCGCCGGAAAAGCGGGGTGGAGCGATGGGGACGTTAGGGCTCGTCGTCATGTTCGCGCCGGCGATTGGCCCGACCGTATCGGGTTTAATCGTTGATGGTCTTTCGTGGCGCTGGCTGTTTTACCTCGTAACACCGTTTGCACTTCTCTCCGTTATAATCGGAGCCGCTGTGCTTAAGAATGTGTCGGAAGTCACCAAACCGCGCGTAGATTTCTTATCCATCGTATTGTCGACGATCGGCTTTGGCGGAATCGTCTATGGGTTCAGCAGTGCAGGCGAACGCGGTTGGTCGGAACCGGCAGTCATCTGGACGATCGCGGCGGGTGGCGTTGCGTTGTTGCTGTTCGTCTGGAGGCAGCTCATATTGAAGCAACCCGTCATGGATTTACGGGCTTTTAAATATCCGACATTTGCGCTTGTCGCGGTGCTGTTGTTTATGCTTATGATGACTTTTTTCTCATCGGCCATCATGCTTCCGATGTTTATGCAAGGCGTGCTCCTGGTAACGGCATTCAAGTCCGGTTTGATCCTTCTTCCTGGAGGAATCATCAATGGATTCATGGCCCCAGTCTCAGGCAAGCTGTTTGACAAGTTCGGACCGCGCGTTCTGGTCGTCCCTGGATTGGTCATAGCTGTTATCTCACTGTGGCAATTCACCCGATTCGACGAAACGACGAGCACCGGCTTCCTCGTGACCATTCACATCGCGCTGATGATTGGCATCGCGCTAGTCATGATGCCTGCACAGACGGCAGGACTTAACCAGTTGCCAAATCATTTGCACCCGCACGGGACTGCGATCTTGAATACATTGCAGCAGGTGTCTGGTGCAATCGGCACTGCCCTATATATCAGTATTATGTCGAGCAGGCAGAAGCAGTATTTGAGCGATGCAAGCGATCCGCAGGCTCCGGCGGAAATCGTTAAAGGGCTCGCATCCGGCATTAACAACGCATTCTGGTTCGGCGTCATCATCGCGCTCGTCGCGCTTGTGTTCGGTCTCTTTATCCATAAAGGGAAATCGCCGGAGCAAGAACAGGCGGCTGGATGAATTAGTCGATCCGTTCGAATAGGGCGCTTCATCAACGATGAGGAACGGTAGGGCGTGGCAACTCTTATAACGTGAATAAAACAAGCGTTCTTAAGCGGCTTCCAAATAATAGGATGCCGCTTTGTTTATATCATTTTGCCCATTCGGGGTAATAGTGTTTTGCGGCAACCACTTTCTTTAGGAGGCGAACTAAGATGGCCACACAGCTGCCTATGCGCAAAACGAAGCAAGAACAAGCGACGCCATCTCCTCAAAAAAATCTCCATCTCGTTCAAGTCATGCCGACGATGCCCAAACCGTTCGAGATCAGGGATTGGCGGGAGAAGGCGAAGGCGTTCGACCGGTTCGCTTTCGACTTCGACCGCAAAGGCGACTATCTGCCGGTCATTTGGCGTGACAGAACACACTACAATATGGATGAGGATACTTTCGGCCTTATGTCCTACGTCGGCAAGTCGGATCAAGGCGGCAACGGCTCGCAGGAAGCGATCACGGTTATGGCAGCCGTACTCGGCGCGACGCTGGTCGGCATCGACAAGAGCGATCAAGATGGCAACAATTACGTAAAAATGCTGCAAACTTTTTTCCGTAAAGAAGAAGGCGTATTCGTCTGGTATCCTTGTATACCAAGCGGGGATACGTTCTGGTACGAGATTCAGGCGAATATTTTGTACGCCGTTTTATCTTATTTTTATCCGAATCAGCCGGAAATGGAGGCGCTCGTCCGTTCGTCTGCGGACCGCTGGGTCGAAGCGGTGAAGATCATGACGGACGAAGACGGGCGGCTCAACTTTAACTATACCTCGTTCGACTTCAAAAATATGGAGCCTGTCGACAACGGCAAATGGAAGGAGCCGGATGCGGCTTCGGGCGTTGCGATGCTCATGTACCTGGCCTTTCTCCGCTTCGGCGATCAAAAGTATCTGGATACGGCCGACGCATGCCTGGATTTTCTCGACGATCAGGAGGACAATCCCTATTACGAGCTGCTCATGTACTATTCGCCTTATTTGGCGGCCCGCATGGAAGTCGAACAGGGGACAAGCCATGATATTACGAAGTACATCAACTGGATTTTCGACGGCGGCGTGGAGATTCGACCGGATTGGGGCATGTGCATCGAGCGATGGGGAAATTACGACATGCACGGCTTGGTCGGCAATCTGAAGGATTTCGGCGGCTATATTTTCGTTATGAACGGATTTTTTCTGTTCAGCACGCTGGCGCCTTTGCTCCGTTACGATTCGCGTTACGCGCGCACGGTCGGCAAATGGATGCTGAACGTCGCCAACCAGTCCCGCATGTTCTACGCGGACGGCCTGCCGGCGGACAAGCAGTCTGGTGCGGACTGGGAAGGAGACCCCGAACATGCGCTTCCGTACGAAGGCATCCGTAAAGAATACGAGGGCAAGTCGCCCTATGCGAGCGGAGACGCTACCGTGATCGGGTGGGGGCCGCTCGACTTTTCGGTATACAGCGGCAGCCACGTCGGATTTATGGGCGCGCTGATCGAGAAGACAAACATCGAGGGGATACTGAAGATCGATTGCCTGAAAACGGATTATTACCATAAGGAAGCCTACCCGACCTTCTTGTACTACAATCCGTTCGGCTCTGCGCAGACGATCGAGATCAACGGGCTTGGACAGGATGCGGTCGACCTCTACGACACGGTGAGCGGCCGATTTCTGGCGCAGTCGGTTACCGGAACCGCGACGTTCGTCGTTCCGGCCGAAGACGCGGTCCTACTGGTCGTCGCGCCTGCCGGAGGAAGGCAGGAACGCAAAAACGGGCAGTTGTGGATCGACGGCGTCTATGTCGCTCCCGCTCCGAAGGCTGCCGTCAACATGCGGGGGATACAGGACCGGCAGAAGGTCAATAACGTATTGAAGATCGACGTGGATGCCGGCGTGCCCGAGGGAGAATCGATCAAACGGTTCACCTTCCGGTTCGGAAGCAAAATTTTGTACGAAGGCAGCACAGTACCCGAGCCGCTTTATCTCGATACGCTTCGTTTCCACAACGGGTTTTATCATCTCCGCGTCGAGCTCGAAGCCTCCGGCGGCAGCTCCGACTTCTGTGAAATCGGCGTCATGGTCGAAAATCCGAGCAACCCGCTCTCGCAGCCGAACTGAACGACGTCGCCTAAACTTTATATGTAACGAGCGCCGAGCAAAACTGGGACAGACTCGTCCCGGTTTTTTTCTTGAACATTTTCCCGAACGTATGTACGTCCGCGTACCCGACCAGACCTGCGATCTCGCTTATGGACAGGTTCGTCTGCAGCGCCAGTTCCCTTGCTTTTTGAATGCGCACCCATGTCACGTACTGCATCGGCGTAAGGCCGAATTGCCGTTTGAACTGTACGATGATGTAGTTGCGGCTTAAGCCCGCGATCCGCTCCAGATCGCTATGCCGGATGTTTTCGGCGTAGTGTTCGCGGATGTAATTTTGCGCAAGCAGCAGCTTGGCTTTCGTCCGCTCTTCGGCCGCGGAGCCTGCTTGCGCCCGATTCCCTCCCGCAGCCGCCTCGCCCAGCACTTCGAGCAGCAGACCTTTCGCTTGCAGCTGCGCGGAAAGCTCGGGCTGCCGATACAGATGCACGAGCCGAAGGAGCTTCTTCTCGAACTCCGTGCCCGCAAAGTTGCCGAGCAGATGCTTGTCTCCGAATAACGGGAGGACTGGAAAGTCAGTCGCACCAAAATGGAATACGAAGGAAAGACATACGTAAGGCTCTCCCTCCATAGTCAGGATGGAGTGAGGCTCTCCGGGACGGTGGAACAGGAGGTCGCCCTTGGCCGTCGGATACGGTTGCCCGTTAACCGGATAGTCCGCTCTGCCCTCAACGACGTATTGAAGGACATACTGCCCCATCGTCCGGTTGTGAATCGCCCAGCCCGCCGGCGCATCGAACAGATGCGCGAGAGAAATGAATGGGGGATATTGAAAATCCGGCTGATCCGGATGCGTATCGTTCGTTCGCGGGCCGCCGGGTGCCGTTAGATTTTCTTCTTCCTCGCTCATCGTCATCGCTCCTTTTCTCAATGGTACTTTCTTTATCGTATAGGAAAGTGATTTTGGCAACAAGCTTCCCTATTCGAACCAAATACTTCGGATATCCGATTCGATAAAATCGAAGTCGAAGCACAATAGACGATTAAAAAAGGAGACGATTCGATGAGCAAGTCGCAGACAGATATGATCTATGCAGACGCGCGCACGCAAAGCAGCATTACGGAGGAGCAGGCCCAGTTTTTTATGGACAACGGATTTCTGGTCATCAAGGGAGCGCTCCGGGGCGAAGAGCTAAAAATCGTTCAGGACGAGATGGAAAAGCTGGTGGCCAAAGGCGTAGCCGGCGTTCAGGACGACCCCGACTATATGTACGGCAAGGGGGGCAAATCCGGCCGCAACATTTTGCGCCGCATCGAGTATGTGATCGACAAAAGCGATCCGATGAAGGCGCTGCTCGGCCATCCTTTTATTTTGCGCTCAGTCGAAAAGCTGCAAGGCCGAAACTTCATTCCGACGTGGGACTCGATGGTGCTCAAAATGCCGGACGAAGGCATCATCGTACCGTGGCATCGCGATGCAGAGGTTCCGGAAGGGTGCACGGATTCTCGTCCGATTTTTAATGTCGACTTTTATCTGGATGCGGCCGATCTGGCGACCTGTCTGTGGGTAATCCCGGGCAGCAACAAGTGGTCGAAGGAAGCGTGCAAAGCGCGGATCGAACAAGACGGCGCCGACCGCTTCAGCACGGAGGATGCGATTCCGGTTCCATTGGAAGCGGGCGAC
Organism: Cohnella sp. GbtcB17; assembly: GCF_019091135.1. GTDB lineage: Bacteria > Bacillota > Bacilli > Paenibacillales > Paenibacillaceae > Cohnella. The sequence goes on from NZ_JAGXJW010000015.1 coordinate 109,648, forward strand.
GCAATTTTCCACGATATCACTGTGCTGCACGGTTCCCCGGCGGGCGACGGCAATCCGCTTCGACGGACGGTCTATTACGAATTCCGCCCGGGCGAGATCGAGTGGGACTTCGGTCCGCACACCCGCGAGTATCTCGGCCTGAAGCAGCAAATGTTGCTTGCGTGCCTGGACCGCCGGGCAGCGGTGCCTTACGCGCAAGGCGAGGAGCCGTTCGTTTACGATCCGGTGGGAGCGCTTGCCTTGGGCGAACGGAAGACGTCGAACACGTTCAGATATCCGCATTTAAGCTATTGGAGAGACTGATTCGCAACCGAATAAGCGTTTGGAGGCCGGTGCACTGCTGCATCGGCCTTTTTTGGCGCGCGAAGAAAGGAACGGGCAGGATCGGCCGAATTCCTCTAGAATGGAAAGTGGACTATACTCAGGAGGACGACAGGCATGATCACGCTTCGAAATGTGCAAGCTTCGGATTTGGAACAACTGGTGCGGATTGAAAAGGAATGCTTCCCGCAGGAGGAAGCCGCCACCGAAGCGGCCTTCGCGCAGCGGATACGATTGATCCCGGATACGTTTATCGTGGCTGAAAACGCAGGGGATATATGGGGCTACATCAATGGACCCGTCATCGAGCGACCTTATATCACGGACGATCTATTCGAAGAAATCAAGGCGAATCCGAAGAGAGGCGGTTATCAGAGCGTACTGGGGCTGGCCGTATCCAATAAAGCCAGAGGCCAAGGCATTGCGAAGCGATTGATGGGGGAGTGGGAGGAGCGCGCGCAGCAAAACGGAAGGGAAGGCATCACGCTGACGTGCAAGGAGGACTTGGTTGTCTTTTACGAAAAGCTGGGGTTTGCGAATTGCGGCAGATCCGCATCGCAGCATGGCGGCGTCGTCTGGTACGATATGGTCAAGCGTATATAGGCGGAAAACGCTTTGTTCGGTTCAATCGCCGAACAAAGCGTTTTGTCCCCTTTTAGAGATTGACGCTGCTCATCGAAGCTTCCGGATAGCGCAAGCCGAAGGCCGTTCCGCGCGGGGCGGCGTCGTCGATCCGCGAGAGATCCGCTTGCGTTAGCGCGACGTCAAGCGCGCCGACATTCTCTTCCAGGTACTTGATCCGCTTCGTTCCGGGAATCGGCACGATGTCCTCGCCTTGCGCCAGCAGCCATGCCAGCGCCAGCTGGGAAGGCTCGCAGCCCTTCTCCGCGGCGATCTCGGAGACCCGATCGACGAGATCCAGGTTGCGCTGGAAGTTGTCGCCCTGGAAGCGAGGAGAGAACCGGCGGTAATCGTCCTCCGCCAGATCCTCGAACTTGCGAATCTGCCCGGTCAAGAAGCCGCGGCCGAGCGGACTGTAAGGCACGAACCCGATGCCGAGCTCGCGGCATACGGCCAAAATATCGTCCTCGACATCGCGGCTCCAGAGCGAATATTCCGTCTGAAGCGCGGCGATCGGATGGACGGCAGCCGCGCGGCGGAGAGTCGCCGGCGCCGCCTCGGACATGCCAAGATAACGAACCTTGCCTTCCCGCACCAGCTCGGCCATCGCGCCGATCGTCTCCTCGATCGGCGTATTCGGGTCTACACGGTGCTGATAATACAGATCGATGTAATCGACGCCAAGCCTCCGCAGGCTCGCTTCGCAGGCGGCCCTGACGTATTCCGGGCGGCCGTTGACGCCGAGAAACTTGCCGTCCTCGCTGCGCATACTGCCGAACTTGGTAGCGACTACCACTTGGTCGCGGCGACCCTTGATCGCTTTGCCGACCAGCTCTTCGTTTTTGCCTACGCCGTACATATCCGCCGTATCGAGCAGATCGATGCCGAGTTCAAGCGCGCGGTCGATGGTGCGAAGCGAAGCCTCGTCGTCTCTGCCGGCGTAAAAATCTGACATGCCCATGCAGCCAAGCCCGAGCGTCGACACCTCTAGTCCGCCGTTGCCCAACTTTCTTCTTTTCATATTCGTTCCGCCTTTCCTGTTCAAGGTCGTATGAGCCGCACCTTTATTATGCGACGACTGGCCAGAGATCCGGTAGCCGGTTCGTACCATGTTGTTGCCTAATCCTCCAATCGTCCGGATGAGGCTCTCGTTCGGTGCTATAATATCGTTAACCTATTTCCGAAAAGCGACGGAGGGAAGAAGATGCCGCAATCGCAGATTGCCGCTCCACCATCTGGCGGTGAAGCGCTTTTTACGGACTTCGATCAACAGACTGCCGACAAGCTCGCCGTGCTGGCCGAGCTGATCGAACGACATACGGGCAAAGACGGCATATTCCGTACGGACATTCCATCGATTCATTTGATTCGCAGCTCGCAGGCGACATTGCCCGTCCATACGGTCTACGAGCCCGGCGTCGTGATCGTGGCCCGCGGCGCAAAGGTCGTCATGCTCGGCGGGGAAAGCTATACTTATGGACCGTCGGCGCACTTTGTCGTTTCGGTCGATCTGCCGGTGACTTCGCGGCTGCTGCAGGCTTCTGCGGAATCGCCGTACTTGTGCTTGCGTCTCGGGCTGGATCCGGCTCAAGTACTCGAGGTGATCAAAGACGCGAAGCTGGACCGGGAGGACGCTAGGGAGCCAAAGCGGGGAGCGTACGTCGATCGGACGAGTCCCGCCCTGCTGGACGCTGCGGTCCGTCTTGTCCGGCTGCTGGATTCGCCGCGCGAAGTCGCCTATTTGGCGCCGCTGGTCCTCCGCGAGATCTACTTCAGATTGCTAAGCGAGGAACAAGGCGGCGCCTTCAAGCAGATCGCGCTGGCCGGAAGCGGCACGAGCCGAGTCGCCGGCGTCATCGCCCGCATCAAACAAGATTACGCACGGCCGCTCCATATCGACGAGCTTGCCAGGATGGCCCATATGGGCCCGTCGTCGCTGCACCGCTATTTTAAGGAGGTCACGACGCTCAGTCCGCTTCAGTACCAGAAGCGGATTCGGCTGCAGGAGGCGCGCCGGCTGCTGTTGACCGAAGCGCTCGATGCCGCCGACGCGGCCTACCGGGTCGGTTACGAGAGCCCTTCGCAATTCAGCCGAGAATACGCGAGGCTGTTCGGGCTGCCGCCGATCAGCGACATCAAGCGGCTCCGGGAAGAGGCAGAGCAGGAGATCGGTTAAGTATTCGCTTTGCTGCGGCAACCTAAATGAGGAGGGCGACATCGATCCATGTCTACGTTCATCGCGAATATTAAAATTCCCGACAGCAAGCTCGCTTCCGAAGCAGCAGAGTTACTGCGCGAGCATGGCGGCGACTTGCTCTGGAACCATTCGAATCGCGTGTTTTTGTTCGCGTCGATCAGAGGCAACGAGCGGCAAACGAAGTACGACCCGGAATTGCTATATATCAGTTCGCTGTTCCACGACTTGGGACTGACGCCAGCCTTCCGTAGTCCGGACAAGCGCTTCGAGGTGGATGGCGCGAACGCGGCCCGCGAATTTCTGCAAAGCCGGGGAGTGCCGGAAGATTCGATCAGGCTGGTATGGGATGCCGTAGCCCTTCATACGTCGACGGGGATTGTCGAATACAAGGAAGCGGAAGCGGCCTTGATGAATTTTGGCGTCGGCTATGACGTGGTAGGCAAAAATTTTGAATCGATTTCAAATGAAATGCGGCGGTCGGTCGTTGAAGCCTTCCCGCGCGACGAGTTCAAGCGCGAGATGCTGCACGCCTTCTGGGAAGGCTTCAAGCATAAGCCCCAGACGACCTACGGCACGATGAACGCAGACGTGTGTGCGATGTTCATGCCCGGCTTCAAGCAGCCGAACTTTTGCGATCGCGTGCTTCATTCCAGATGGGAAACGTAATTCGTTTGTTTGGCGTGCTCCAAATCGAATACACCGATTCATTTAAAAAAGCTTCCCTTCAGATTCTGTTCGAATCGAAAGGGAAGCTTTTAGGCGTGTAATCGGACGCTAGCCTTAACCTAGTCTCTCAATGAGAAGCGAGGCGCTCGTCACCGGCGTTCCGCCGCCAATACTGGCTTGCAAGGTTTGAGCGCCCATGTTGTCGATACGATTCAAAGTGAGCGTGCCGCCGGCAGTCAACAAAGCGACGACTTGGCCCGGATAGGGTTGGTTCCCCGACCCCGATCCGTAATTGCTGCAAGGCACGAGCGCAGGAGGGGCAGGACCGGCGCCATCGGGGTCGAAGAACAAGCCGAAAGCGGAGTCGCCGGCCGTCGGAAATACTTCCCAAGTGATGCGATAAAATCCGGTCGTCAAAATGTTGACGGTCGAGGGCGGCGTGAAGGTAACGTCCGCTGAATCAATGACTGTGTCGTTAAACGTAACGGCTCCGCCTTGCGCGCCAGGCGCGGGGGCGGCAGCGATCGTCTGATCGACCGAGCTGCAGAGAAAGGCAAACGAAGCCGGCGCGGTAGGTCCTACGGGTCCTTGAGGTCCTTGAGGTCCTTGCGGCCCTTGCGGCCCTTGCGGCCCTGCAGGTCCTTGCGCTCCGGCTGGTCCTTGAGCGCCTGTAGCTCCTGTCAATCCTTGCGTTCCTTGCGCCCCTTGCGGGCCTTGAGGCCCTTGTGGTCCTTGAGGCCCTTGCGGTCCCGGAGGTCCGGGAGGACCTGGCAATCTACCCATAGGCGACGTGCACGCTCCTTTATCGTGGATCGGGCTGTACTGAACCGCAGATTCTGCCCATTCACACTCTATTCGGGGAAGCATCGTTACGTGCCTATCCTACCTGTTTAATTTTTGCGATCATGTATTGTTGTCCATGCCATTCGGAAGGGGACTACATACCTTATCATACGAACCTTGCGCTACTGGAGGGAGGTCGACCATGCCGACAAAAAATAGCCTTGTAGGCATTCTTGTAGCGAGTCGCGCGCAAAGAAAGCAGGCACTACGCCCGTATATATCGAACAACGCTGCCGGCGTCAGGCTATTTTCATTCACGCCGTCGTCCATCGATTGGAGAAGTCGGACGATCGTCGGGCTCCATCGCGAACGGGGAAGGTGGGCGGTCGGCCGGTTTCCGTTTCCCCAAGCCGTATATAATCGCTGCTACCGCACCGATCCGGAATTTCTGTTAAAACTCATGTCGACGATCGGCGAGCAACACGTATTTAATCATATTAATCAATTTAACAAGCTTGAGATTTATAATGTACTGAACAGATGGCTCTCTCCTCATCTGCCGGAAACCGTTCCCTATGACGAATCGAGCGCGACAAGCATGCTGGAACGCCACGGGGAAATCTATTACAAACCGCTTTACGGCTGCATGGGCAAAGGCGTGTACCGGGCGGAGCGGAGCCGTACGGGAGCCATCCGCGCGGGGCAGCATTATTTCGCGCCTAACACGATGACGAACGATTTGTCTTTATTTAACGAGCATATGAAAAGAACGCTCGATTCGACGCCTTATATCGTGCAAAAGGGAATTTCGATTAGCCAAATCGAGGGGCAAGTCTTCGATATTCGGTCCCTCGTGCAGAAAAACGAACAGGGCTTGTGGTCCGTGACCAATCTTGTCAGCAGGATTGCGTACAAAGGCAGCTTCAATACGAGCATTTTCATCAAAACCAGTTTGTCCCGGAACATTCTTGAGAAGCTATATCCACCGGACCGCGTGGGGCGCATCCTGACCTCGATATACGACGTCAGCCTCAGAACGGCAGAGATTCTGGACATGGAAACCGATTATCATCTTGGAGAATTCAGCGTCGACATCGCCCTGGACAGCGAAGCGCATCCCTGGATCATCGAATTGAACGGCAAGCCGCAAAAAAGTCTTTACCAGAACATCCCGAACCGATCCGTCGTCTATCAACGCCCGGTTCAATACGCCAAATACTTATGCGGAAAGCCCTCTTCGTAATGACCAGTATATGGACGATTGCTTGGACGCGTGACGCTCCGCTTCGTTTAAATTGCCGCTCCGGACCGATTCACACATCGGCCTCGCCTTTAATATGATGAGCCTAGAAATCGAATGAGGTGAGCCGATGGCAGTCGTAAAAGCCAGGAAACAGGATATCGACATGTTGGCGAGGCTGCTGCGAGCCGAGGCGGAGACCGAAGGCGAAACGGGCATGCTCCTCGTCGGAAACGTGGGCATCAATCGAGTCCGGGCAAATTGCTCCGATTTTAAAGGCATCCGGACGATACCTCAAATGATCGAGCAACCGCATGCGTTCGAAGCTTTGCAGCACGGTCTGTATTATCAGAACGCCAGGGAACGGGAGCGCCGTCTGGCGCAGCGGGCGGTAAACGGGGAGCGAAGCTGGCCGGCCGAATTTTCGCTCTGGTATTTCCGGCCGGGTTCGTTCGAGAATCCCGGGCCGTGTCCGCCGACCTGGTACGGCCAGCCGCTCGTTGGACGATGGAAGAAGCATTGCTTTTATCAGCCGACCGTAGAGGAATGCGAGAACGTTTATAATACGTTTTAAAACGGATAAGAGGGCGCCGCATGCGCTTGAATGCGAGGCTGTGCATGCGGGACGGCCCTCTTTCCGCAGTTTGCGGACGGGCCGATGGTCGTCGTGTCCGTAATCGGCGCAAGCGCATCAGTGATTTTGGCTTCGTCGAGGCAATACGTGTGGGCAAGCAGGTTTCTCGGCGCGAGCCGTAAAAAATCAGAGACGGCAATAAATTCCGGGACCGGCGCGTCGAAGATCGCGAGGATATGCGTCTGGTTTTCCGTCGCGATCTCCCAGTGGAACCAGCCCTGCGGCACGAGCGCGACCTGGCCGGGCTTTAACGCGAAGCTTCGGACTTCTTTGGTGAACGGATTGAGCAGGGAGACGACCGCCGCGCCCGCGACCAGGTAGACAAGCTCGGAAGCGTTCTGGTGGATATGCGGCTCGACCACGTTGCCAGCCGACATATAAATATCGAGCAGCGAGGCGTTGCCTAGCGTGTTCAGCTGTTGGATGCCGAGCGAATTGATGAAGTTGGCGCCGTCCTTGGTGAATACCCGGTTTCGATTCACGTCGTAAGCGAATTGCACATTGGGCGAAGTAAAATCCATATACGAAACGGCCATGGAGCGATCCTCCTGTCTTCGCGACAAACGCGGGCATTCTCTGCTTTTTTACGATATGAGGCGACAGCCCGACCTATGTTGCATGATTTTCCCGGATTCGGTCACGATATAGAAAAACAATCGGGTGACGGAATGAGTCGGTGCCAAAAGCAAGTCTGGATTTTAACGTTCTTCTTTTTCGTGCTTCAAACGCTGCATTCCACGCCGATTCAAGCAAATCCGGCGCTGCCGATCGTCAAAGACAGCGGTCTGATCTCGATCGAAGTGTACCCTGAGCGACATCTGTTATTGGTGAATTTGGACCATAAGCCGTACAAAAGCTTCCCCGTCGCGGTCGGCAATCCTTCAACGCCTACGCCCGTTGGCGAATACAGCGTCACCTATAAGGGGAAAAACTGGGGGCCGTCGTTCGGATCGCGTTGGATTGGATTAGACGTGCCCTGGGGAATATACGGCATTCACGGCACCAACAAACCCTTTTCCATCGGCCAGCACGCCAGTCACGGCTGCATTCGCATGCGCAATCGGGATGTTGAAGAACTGTACGAGATCATACCGATCGGAACAAAAGTCACCATATTCGGCCATGTGCTCGGCGAAGCGACTCAAGAATTAAAACCGTTAAGCGAAGGGGACGTAGGCGCTGTCGTTCAGCTCGTTCAGAATCGATTGCAAGGCGCGGGCTATTACCTCGGACCGTGCGACGGCAGATTTCGATTTTCGACGACGATCGCATTAAAAAAGTTCCAGCGTCAGAACGGTCTCGTCCCGAGCGGTGTCGTTACGCAGGCCGTATACGAAAAGTTAGGTCTTATAGAATGAACGGATTGCATGTGCATTCGAGAGACGGGGAGAAATACATATCCAAACGTTTTTTCAGCCGTAAAATGAACGAAGCCCGCGAAAATCGCGGGCTTCTTATAGCTGAAAAATCATTTCACGCCGAAGTATTCATGCATATGCATGATGTCCGCCAACGTTTTGCCGCTAAAATCATTATTCACAACACTTATGTAACATTAAATGTTATGTATATGAGATCATTCGTTATTTTTACAACAATAATGCAAAGATATTTGGTAATTACACAAAGAATATCGAAATTTGGCGTGATATAATGTGACACATAACAAAGAGATAAGACATTGGGGATAGGAGGAGCTAACATGACGGTAGAGGCAACACCCTATGCTTGGCCCTTTGACGGCAAAATTGATCCGAACAAAACGGCGCTTTTGGTGATCGATATGCAAACCGACTTTTGCGGCAAGGGCGGCTACGTCGAGCGGATGGGCTACGACCTATCCTTGACGGCGCGGGCGATCGGGCCGATCTCGCGGCTGCTCAAAAGAGTGAGAGAAATTCAGGGCTTCACGGTCATCCACACGAGAGAGGGACACCGTCCGGACCTGTCCGACCTGCCGGAAAACAAACGGTGGAGAAGCGCCAGGGCAGGGGCGGAGATAGGCTCCGCAGGGCCAATGGGACGGATACTGGTGCGAGGAGAACCGGGCTGGGAGATCATCCCGGAGCTTGCGCCTCTGCCGGGGGAACCGGTTGTCGACAAGCCGGGCAAAGGCAGCTTCTATGCAACGGACCTCGATCTGCTCCTGAAGACGCGCGGGATCACGCACCTCATCCTAACGGGGATCACGACCGACGTGTGCGTCCATACGACGATGCGGGAAGCGAACGACCGCGGCTATGAGTGCCTGATTCTGGAGGATTGCACGGGAGCGACCGATCCTTCGAACCACGAAGCCGCGCTTCGCATGGTGCAGATGCAAGGCGGCGTGTTCGGCAGCGTGTCCGATTCTAGCAAGTTGCTGACCGCTCTTGAATCGCTATAAAAACATAACAACGGGGGAATCGAGCATGCGAAAAGTGAACGGAAAATGGATGTCTGCGATTTTGTTGTCTTCGATCGTCGCGATTGCCGGCTGCGGCAGCAATTCTGCGAGCAACGGCACGAACGGCGGCAGTCAGGAGCCGGCCGGCGGCTCGGCCTCGTCCGCGACGACGGCTGCGTCTTCGGCGGCGAGCGCGGATGCGGACTCCCAAAAGCTTAAAAAAGTCGTCGTCCGGCTGAAATGGATCAATCAGGCGCAATTCGCCGGCTTCTACATCGCCAAGGAGAAGGGGTACTACAAGGACGCCGGACTCGACGTGGACATCCGACCGGGCGGTTCGGACTTTCCGTCGGTGCAGATGGTATCCTCGGGCAGCGAAGACTTCGGCGTCACGGGAGCCGACCAGATTCTGATGTCCCGCGAAAAAGGCGCCCCCGTCGTCGCACTGTCCGTCATTTACCGCTCGACGCCATTCGTGCTGTTCACGCTTAAAACCTCCGGCATTACGTCCATGAAGGATCTCGAAGGCCAGAAGGTCGGCGTCAAGCTCGGCGGCAACGAGGAGCTTACGTACCGGGCCATGGTCAACAAGGCCGGCGTCAAGGCCAAATCGATCAGTGAGATGCCCGTCAAGTTCGACCTCAGCCCGCTGCTGACGGGACAAGTCAAAGCTTGGCCGGGCTACGTCATCAATGAAGTAATCGCGGCCCAGGAGCAAGGTGAAGAAGTGAACGTCATTTATCCGAGCGACTACGGCATTAATTTTTATGCGGATACGCTGTTCACGACCGAAAAAATGATCCAGAAGGATCCCGAGACGGTGAAGGGCTTCGTTCAAGCGACGATGAAGGGCTGGGATTATGCCATAAACCACCCGGATGAGGCTGCGCAGGTGACGGTCCAATCCGGCGACCAGCTGAACCTGGAGCATGAGACGAAAATGATGAAGGCCAGCATTCCGCTGCTCGAAGCGGACAAAGGACCGCTCGGTCAGATGGAAGAGTCGCAGTGGAGCACGCTGCAGGACAGCCTGATCGACGTCGGCTTCCTGAAGAAAAAGCAGGACCTGGCCTCGGCCTTCACGAACGAATTCATTCAACCTTAAAGGAGGGATCGCCGATGGCGGCCATCAGTAGCCTAGCAGGATCCGTCAGAGAACGCGCCGCCGGCGCAGCCTTTGACGTCGGAGGCGGTGCCGGCGCAAGCTCCGACGCCCACCTCCAAACCAGCGCCATTTCCATCCAAAATTGCTCGCTGACGTTCGGCAGCGTACGCGTCTTAAACGAGGTGTCGCTCGACGTCCGAAGCGGCGAGTTCATATCCATCCTCGGTCCGAGCGGCTGCGGCAAGTCGTCGCTCCTTCGGCTGATCCTCGGCTTGCTGCAGCCGGATCAAGGCGGCGGGATCACGCTTCATGTGCCCCGGGAGGAGATCGGCATCGTTTTTCAAAAACCGGTGCTTATGCCGTGGCAAACCGCGATCCAGAACATCGAGCTGCCGCTGAACATCGGTCCGCAGCGCGCCAAGCAATCGAAGGCCGAACGCCGCGAGCGGGCGGAGTGGACGCTGGAGCTCGTCGGGCTGGCGGACTTCCGCAACCATTACCCGCAGCAGCTGAGCGGCGGGATGCAGCAGCGTATCGCCATCGCCAGGGCGCTGGCGGCGTACCCGACGATTCTGTTGATGGTCGCACCGATCGGCGCGCTGGACGAATTCACGCGCGAGAAGCTCAATATCGAGCTTCTCCGTCTATGGGCGAACCCGGACACCAAGTTGAACACGGTCGTCATGGTCACGCACTCGATTCAGGAATCCGTGCTCATGTCCGACCGGATCGTCATGATGTCGCCGCGCCCGGCCAACGTCAGCGACATCGTGCAGGTGCCGCTCGCCCACCCGCGGGAAGCCGAGATGCAGGAGCTCCCGGCATTCCTGAGCACGGTCAGGGAAATTCGAAAGCAGGTGAAGGCGCTATGACGGCCAAATTCAAGGACATTCTTTATCCGATCGCATTTGCCGTGGGCCTGATCTTGATCTGGGAGGCCGTCGTACGTATTTTCGATATCCCGCTTTACTTGCTCCCCGCGCCATCGGACATCGCCGGGGTCGTCGACGGCGAGCTGCTGCGCAACATGGGCGTGACGTTGTACGAGGCGGTGCTCGGCTTCCTGCTCGCCAATGTGCTTGGATTTTTGACGGCGATTCTGTTCGTGCATTCCCGTCCGGCCGAGAAGGGGATCTTCCCGCTGGCCATCGCGCTCAAGACGACGCCGGTCGTCGCGCTGGCGCCGCTTCTCGTCATTTGGCTGGGCACCGGCTATTGGTCGAAAGTGGCCGCTTCCATGATCATTTGCTTTTTTCCGATACTCGTAAACAGCGTAAAGGGCTTGAAGGCGGTCGAGCACGAAGCTTGGGAGCTGTTCTCGGCTTATAAAGGAACAAAGGCGGAGATCTTCTGGAAGCTGCGGCTGCCGACCAGCCTTCCCTATGTGCTGTCCGCGCTCAAAATCTCCAGCTCGCTCGCGATCGTGGGCGCCATCGTCGGCGAGTTCGTCGGTTCGAACAAGGGGCTCGGTTACTTGGTGCTGTTGTCTTCCTATCATTTAGACACGCCGGTCATGTTCTCGGCGATCGCCGCGGCCGCGGTCGCGGGGCTGATCTTGTTCGGAATCATTGCTTCGGTCGAAAAAAGAGTCATTTTCTGGCAGAAGGTGGATGAAGTATGAGGATCTCGGTCGTACGCGTCCCGGCAGCGTCTCCCAGCGATACGGCATCGCTGCGGGCGCATATCGAAGCAGGCTCGATTCATCCTTCTCAGGTGATCGCGGTGTTGGGCAAAACGGAAGGCAACGGCTGCGTCAACGATTTTACGAGAGGGTACGCGGTTCAAACGCTTCGCGGCTTCTTCGCCGGTCTAATCGGCGCGGAAGCGGCGGAGCGAATCTCCTTTATTATGTCTGGCGGCACGGAAGGCGTGCTTGCGCCACACTTCACGGTCATCAGCCGATCCGAAGCAGAGGGAGGGCCGGCTGATCCTGGCTTGAAGTCGCTTGCGGTCGGCGTCGCGCATACCCGACGCTTCCTTCCGGAGGAGCTCGGACGCTCGGCCCAAGTCGAGGAAGTGTCGGCGGCCGTAACCCGGGCTATGGCGGAGGCGCGGATCGAAGCGGCCTCCGACGTGCATTTCGTGCAGACCAAATGCCCGTTGCTTACAGATGCGGACATCGCGGAGGCCAGAGCCCGGGGAGCCGAAGTCGCGGTCGACGATACATACAAGTCGATGGGCTACTCCCGCGGCGCGTCCGCGCTCGGCGCCGCCGTCGCGCTCGGGGAGATCGTCCGCGAAGAGATCGCCGACGACGACGTCTGCCACTCGTGGGACAAATTCAGCGAAGTCGCGTCCACCTCGGCGGGCAGCGAGCTTGCCTACTGCGAGGTGATCGTCTTCGGCAACTCGGCGCAGGCGAGCGGCGATCTGTTCATGAGCCACGGCGTCATGGCCGACGCGATCGATGCGAAGCCGCTGCTCGCGATGCTTGCCGACCATCCGGGAGCGGAGGTCGTGCAGGTGCTGGCGAAGGCCGAGGCCGATCCGACGAGTCTCATCCGCGGACGCAGGCATACGATGCTTAACGATTCGGACATTAACCATACGCGTCATGCGCGGGCGGCCGTCGGCGCCGTGCTGGCTTCGATCGTAGGCGACCCGATGATCTACGTCTCCGGAGGCGCGGAGCATCAAGGTCCGGCGGGCGGCGGACCGGTAGCCGTCATTTTCCGTCGCACCAATACGTAGTAGTTCAAGAAAATTTGCAGGTACGGTACAGGCGCAGCCGTCAAGCGCCAAGGAGGAGAAGCCGAAGATGACTGCTGCACAATTCCCCCTTCGAATGACCACGTCCTGGCTGCGGGAGCAATACGCGGCTTCGAAGCTTGCGCCGCGCGATGTCGTGGCGGAGATGATCCGCCGATCCGTCGTCGATGAACACATGAACATCTGGATCGCGCCGCCGGATGCGGATACGATCGAGCCCTATCTGAAGCGGTTGGAAACGATGGACCGCTCGGCGCCCCTGTGGGGCATCCCTTTTGCCATTAAAGATAATATCGACCTGGCGAACGTCCCCACGACGGCGGGCTGTCCCGCATTCGCCTATACGCCGGATGCGCACGCCGCCGTCGTTCAGCGGCTGATCGAAGCGGGCGCGATCCCGCTCGGCAAGACGAACCTGGACCAATTCGCGACCGGGCTCGTCGGCACGCGAAGCCCTTACGGCGAGACGCACAACGCGCTGAAGCCCGAACTGATCAGCGGCGGCTCCAGCTCCGGCTCGGCTGTCGCCGTCGCAAGGGGCCATGCGGTCTTCGCGCTCGGCACCGATACCGCGGGCTCGGGACGCGTGCCCGCCGCCCTGAACGGCTTGATCGGCTTGAAGCCGAGCCTCGGATCCTGGCCGACGCGAGGCGTCGTGCCCGCTTGCCGGAGTCTGGACTGCGTGACCGTGTTTGCGCACGAGCTGGAGGACGCGATGCGCGTCGACGGGGTCGCGCGCGGACCGGATGCTGCGGATCCTTGGACACGTACGGTCGTTCGGCGTTCGCCGGAGCTGCCGAAGCGCTTGCTGCTCCCTGGCGGCGATTGGCCTTTTTTCGGCCCCTACGCCTCCCGGTACGAAGCGGCTTGGCGTCAGGCGGAGCGGAAAGCGGCACAGCTGGGCATCGAGGTTCAAACGATCGATTACGCGTTGTTCGCGGAGGCGGCCGCCGTACTTTACGACGGGCCGTGGGTCGCCGAGCGCTGGTCGGCGTTGGGCGCGTTCATCGATGCCCATCCCGGCGCGGCGTTCCCCGTGACGGAGCAGGTGCTGCGCTCCGGCTCCGGGGACCGGCACGATGCGGCTTCGGTCTTTTCGGCCATGCACCGGATTCAAGCCTTGAAGCATGAAGCGGCCAAGCTGCTCGAAGACGCAGCGCTCCTGCTGCCCACGGCCGGCGGCACGTGGTCACGCGACGAGGTCCGGGCCGATCCGATTCGGACGAATAGCGACATGGGGCGGTGGACGAATCACTGCAACCTGCTCGATTTGTGCGCCATTGCCGTTCCGGCGGGAGAAGCGGCGCCGGACGTGCCGTTCGGCATTACTTTGTTTGCGGTGTCGGGCGGCGAAGACATGCTGGCGGAGCTGGCGATCCGCTGGGCCGATCCTTCCGGGGAATCAAGTCCGCGCTCGTATAGAGGCTCCGAGGAGCAGCCGATGACGACGACGTTCGTTGCCGTATGCGGGCTTCATATGAGAGGTTATCCGCTGGAACCGCAAATGAAGGCGCATGGCGCCGCATTCGTCAAGGAAGCGAAGACGGCTTCCAAATACAAGCTATACCGTCTGCCGACATCTCCGGCCAAGCCGGGGCTGGTCAAGCAGGAGAAGGGCGGCTCCGCGATCGAGCTGGAAATATGGGAGATGCCGCTTGCAGCGTTTGGCCGATTCGCGGCGCTCATCCCCGCACCGCTTGGCATCGGCAAGGTCGAGCTGGCCGACGGCACCGAGGTGCCTGGGTTCGTATGCGAAGGATACGCGGCGGCGGATGCGGAGGACGTGACCTTTGCCGGGAGCTGGCGGAACGTACAATTGCTGAAAAATAACTAGACCTATAAAAGGAGCGCGACAGCATGATCAAAGCGGAGGAAACAAAAGTCGTCGTCGGAGCCGACATGGAATGGGGACTGATGCCCAATCACTGGCATCTGTATCATCGGGAGATCGTGAATGCCGCGCAGGCGGACGAACTCGGCGTAAGGGTCAGCTCGGTGCTGTGGGAGAAAATCGGCGTCGGGGGAGCCGTCCTGCCTCACTATCACGACGTCGCCGAAATCATTCATATTACGGCAGGCGAGGTCAAGCTGCTGCGCGACGGGACCTGGACGCTGTACAAAGCGGGGGATACTTTCCACGTACCGGCCGGCGTCGTCCATTCCGTCGCATGCGCCGGCGATTCGCCGAGCGAGCAGATCAGCGTTTTCCTGCCCGTGGAGGCCGACGCGCCCAAGAACGCCTACTTCAATACGCACCTCGTCGAAGACGTCTATACCGATAAGCTCGGATCATGATTAACGACACGTTGGCCTTCACCTGCCGCGATCTGCTGCTCATTCCGAATCTGCAAGGCGCGACCGTCCGCGCGGGCCATAAGGGGATGGATCGGGCGGTCAATCGGGTCAACGTCATGGAAGTGCCCGACGTGATCGATTGGGTGCGGCCCGGCGAGTTTCTCGTGACGAGCGGCTTTCCTTTTCGCGACAATCCGGACCGCATCGCGGAGATGATCCCGCAGCTCGCTGAACGAGGCGTAGCCGCGTTAGGCATCAAGACGCGAAGATATATCGAGGAGATCCCCCCGTCCGTGCTGGAGATGGCCGATCAATACGACATTCCGCTTATCGAGCTGCCGCTCCCGACTTCCTTCTCCGACGTCGTCCGCGAGGTCATGGAGCGGGTGCTCGTCCAGGAAGCGAGACATTTGACGCTGCTTCAATTCAGATATCAGAAGCTGTCCAAGAAGCTGCTGCACGGGGGAGGCATCGAGGAATTTCTCGGTGAGCTGGATGAGACGCTGTCGAACCCGGTCGTATTGATGGACGACGCCAATCAGCTTTATTTTTCGCCGTCGGCTAGTTCGCTCTTCCCGGGAAACGAGGAGTCAGACGAGTGGGCCAGGCTCTGCCACGACATCGAGCTTGGCGTCAGCTTGATGACTGTGGGCGACCGGCGCATTCGCGTATACATCTCGAACGAAGACGGCAAGGGCAATGCGTGCAGCCTGCTGCTGCTCGAGTGGAACCGGGAGCTGGACGACGCGGACAAGCTGACGCTGGATCGCATCGGCGTGCTGGTCAGCCTGGAGCTGGCCAATCTTCATGCGAGGCGGGAGGTCGAGTCCAAGTACGTCGATCAGTTTTTGCAGGACTGGCTAACCGGGCGCATCGTCGCCCTTCAGGACATCGAGGCAAGGGCGGACGCCTGCGGATGCCGGATCGCCCGCAACGGCGCGTACAGCGCGGTATACGTCAGGCTGTCCGATAGCCATGCGAATCCGAAGCTGCTGACCAAGGCGATCAAGCAGTTCCGCCGGTTCGGCACGGAGCGGGACGGCATCTGGGCCACGCAGCTCGACGGACATATGGCGCTTCTCCTCTCCCATGAGACGGCGGAGCATCTGGACCGACAGCTCGAGAAATGTCTGTATCGGCTGACGCACCTGCTTGGACTGGACGCCAAGGCGGACGTTTCCTTTTGCATCGGCGATCCTGTCGACGCAGCGGACGAGGTAAGGCGCAGCTGCGAGCAAGCGCGCAAAATTCATTTTATCAGCTCGATCTGCGGCATTCGCGACGCCCATATCCGGTACGACCAGCTTGGCGTCTATCAACTGCTTTATTTGCTGCCGGCGTCCGAGCAGGTCAAGGAATATCTCGACCGTAACGTCAAGCCAATCGTCGACTACGACAGCAAGCACAATACGCAGCTGCTCAAAACGCTGCAATGCTACCTGCAGCACAACGAAAACGGCAAGCTGACGGCGGAAGCGCTATTTTCGCACTACAACACGGTTGCCTACCGGATCGAACGCACGTACGAGCTGCTCGGGCTCGATCCGGAAAAGGTGAACGACCGACTGCAGCTTCATCTGGCCGTCAAGCTGTACGAGATGCAGCAGGGGCGTTAGAAGTCGGAGCGACCGGGCAATCATTTAAAGCTTTCGTAGGGACAGCCAAAAGAATCCGGCCGTGAGTCGGATTCCTTTTGCCTTTTCCAGCAATCAAATGCGTTGCTCGCGGAAAGTATAGTTTGTCGGCTTAGCGATCCGCAGTTTTTGCATTTCCTGGGCGATCGCCTTGATGCCGGCGTCGATCGCTTGCTCGTTGGCCCGCATGACGCTCAGTCGGATCATCCGATCGTGTCGGAAAGCCGGCAGCAGAAGCCGGTCGACGTTCATCGTCAATACCCCTTCGGCTTCGAGCCGCTCGCAAAGCCTCGAAGCGGACACCTGCTCAGGCAGCGCGAGCGCAGCAAACACGCCGCTCTCCGGTACTTGTATGGCCGCGTCCGCCGGGAGCGAGCGCCTGCAAGCGGATTGCAACGCCGACATTCGTGCCGAATAGAGCTTGCGCAATCGCTTCGTATGACTCGCGAACATGCCGCTTGCGATATAGAGTTCGAGCGCGCCTTGCGACAACGCCGGCGTGAACAAATCCGCCGCTTGCTTGTACCTGTGAAAAGCGGCGGCGAGCTTTTTCGGCAGCGCAACGGCGCCTAACCGAAGTCCGGGCAGCATGACCTTCGAAAAGCTTTTGACATAGATCACATGCGCTTCCCGATCATAAGCAAACATCGGATCCGCTTTTCCGTCGGGATCCAGATCGGCCAAATAATCGTCTTCGATCACGTAAACGTCGTATTTGGCCGCCAGCTTGACGATCGCCTGCTTCTGTTCCTTCGAATAGGAGCAGCCGAGCGGATTGTGAAACCGGGACACCGTATAAAAGCATTTGATGTTGTTATGCTGAAAATGCCGTTCCAATTCCTCCAGATTGATTCCATCCCATGCGCGTTCGATCCCGATCATCGTTATTCCCTTTACCCCGGCTGCCTGCATCGCTCCGAAATAGGTCGGCTGCTCAAGGAGAACATTCGTTTTCCCGTTCGGAAACGGCATTTCGACCAGCAAGCTGAGCGCCTGATGGGACCCGGACACGACAAAAATGTCCTCCGCTTTCGCAAACACTTGATCATCGGCAAAATGACGGGAGAGGGTGGAGCGAAGCGTTAATAACCCCTGCGTATCGCCATAAGCGAATAAATCGTCCCGATAGCGCTCGATCGCCTGCGTTAAACATTGCTGTACGTCCAAGTACGGCATCCAGTCTCCCTCGGGCGACGCGGATCGCATATCGATCGGCAGTCCAACCGGTGCCGGCGAGGAGGGGGAAGCGGTGGAATCGAGCAAAAAATAGCCGCTTTTCGGAACGGCGTAAACCAGATGACGGCGTTCTAATTCCGCATAGGCCCGTAAAATCGTGTTTTTGCTGCAGCCATACGTTTCGGTAAGCTTGCGGATGGACGGAAGCTTATCACCCGGTTTTAATCGGCCGTCTTTGGATTGCCTGACAAGCTCGTCGACGACGAACTCAAACTTTCGTTGATGATCGTCCTGACGCGACATCATCTATGCGTTCACTCCTAATCTGTACCCGTACAGACAATCGATTTAATGGAAGACATGTCGTGTGTCTCCTTATTATACTTCAAATGAATATTAAATTATCGCCGAAATTAGAGGATCAGATGGGAGTGTCAACGATGGACTGCAGCATGGACGGGTACAGATTTAGCGACGATAAGACACTGCTTCAAATGGACCGCATCCTGAACTGGTTAGCGGATTCGTACTGGGCCAACGAGCGCAGCAGCGGACAAATCGAACGGAGCATCGAGCAATCGATGTGCATCGGCGCCTATGAGGAAGGTTCGGACAGACAAGCGGGCTTCATGCGAATCATTACGGATTATGCCACGTTCGCTTGGGTATGCGATGTGATCGTAGATCCGGGAGAGCGGGGAAAAGGGATCGGAAAAAATCTGATGCGCGCATTGGTTGCGCATCCGAGTCTGCAGGGGGTCCACATGGGGCTAGGCACGCGGGATGCACATGGGTTATACGAGCAATACGGATTCGAGCGGACCGAGGCTATGAGGCGCTCTGCCCGATAGGCGCTTCCTTTGGCGGACAACGCAGTTCTCCGCAACGAAACCTTGCAAGCAAAAAGGACGGCGCCGCGGCGCCGTCCTTTTTGCTTGCAATCAATGCGACATCATCGCGGGCGCCGACGCCTTCCCCGACTTGACGCGGGCTTTGCTCCAGTCCAGCTTGACGTATCGCCAGCCGTTGGCCAGCGCGGCCAGCACCATGTTGCTGCACAGCGCGATCCAGGCGCCCACCTGACCATAGTCCAGCACGACCGTCAGCAGCAGCGTACAAGGAATGAAGATGATCCAATTCAGAACGAACGCCACACGGGACAAATACGTCGTATCGCCGATGCCGCGCAGCCCTCCGCCGAAAATAATGCCCGTCGTATTGAACAATTGGATAAATGCCGCAAGATGAATGAGCGGCACGACGGCCATGAAGACGGCCCGCTCCGGCGTATACAGCTTGGCGATCGGCAAGGCGAAGACGAACATCAGGATCGAGATGAGCACCATCAGGAGGATGCCCAGCAGGACAGTCATCAGACCGAATCGCTTCGCCTCCGCGTGCTGTCCTTTCCCGATCTCTTGTCCGGTGCCGATCGTCGCCGCCGCGCCGAAGCCGTTCGAGGGCATGAACCCGAACGACAAAATGTTCAAGGCGATCTCGTTCGCCGCGATGGCGACCGTTCCCAGGCGAGAGATGCACATCGTAAATACGAGCATGCCCAGGCTGTTGGACATTTCCATCATGCTGAGCTTCGCGCTCTCGAATATCATCAGTTTGACCTGCTTCCCTTCGAATCGCTCGAAGGTGCGGGTCAGCAGCGTGGCGTTCAAGTAGCCGTAGTACACCCACAGACACATTGCAGCCGTGACGATCTCCGCGATCAATACGCTCCAAGCGGCGCCCTGCAGTCCAAGATCCGGAAAGCCGTATTTGCCGTAAGCCAGCACGTACGTCAGCACGACGACCAGACCGCTGTTGATCAGCGCGATCGTCATCGGCGTCTTGGTGTCGCCGATCGCCCGTAGATAGGCGAAGAACGCGCCGCTGAAAATGCCGAAAATCAGCGCGATCATGCGAATCATGACATAGTCGGCGCCAAGTGCGACGATCTCGTCGTTCAGTCCCATCGCGCGCAAGATAAGCTCGGGGGCGAGCAGGCTGCCCGCCAGCAGGATGACGGCGAGTACGCCGGTCAGCGCCAGCGCGATTTGCATCCGCTGATTGGCGAGCCGCATCTCGCCGGAACCGTAGTTTTGCGCGACCAGATAGTTGATCGCGTTCTGTATGCCGGCGCACAGCGCCCACATGTTGTAGATAAGAATGTTGGTCACGCCCACGACCGCGATCGCGGCCGCTCCCAGCTTGCCGACAATCATCAAAACGAGCAAGCCCGTAAAGGTCATCGATGAAAACGTAGCGATGGATGGTAGCGCCAGGTGTAAAATACGTTTTGCCAGCTGCACTTCTTTTCTGCCTCCTGCCTGTTGTTGCCGCACTTGAAGGTTATCCGTTTCAAGCAGACGTAAGCTCTATTATAAACGGGTGTTTAACTCCATTCCTAGCGGAATTTGCAACCTTTTCTTATCTTTTTGCAACTTATTTTGATGCCTTTATACAACCGTAATAGAAAGGAAGGAACTGGGGCATTGTACTAAGAAGCACCGCGGAGGTTTCCAAGAACCGCCGGTACGATGTCTGGATCGATGAGGAGCAGCGCCGTTGATTAAAGAGACCCTTGAAAAATTGAAGGCTTCCGCCGATTTCCAGTGCGAAACGCTGGACAACGGACGTTTTCAAATCGAACTCTGTTACTTTTCTTCCTTGTCCGATAAGACGGTCATCAAAAAAGAGGTCGCGCATCCGTTCCAGCATGCCGAAGCGACGACCGATTACTGCGATACGCTAAGCGCAGCATTGTCCTGCGAGAAGCTGGTGGAGGATGCCGATCCGATGGACGACCTCTTGAAGGGCTTTGTCCTTATCCGTGTCGGCACCGACTGCTTCAGTCTGGACGCTGCGAAAACGATCAACAACCAGCCGCTCGAAACCTCCTCGGAAATGACGCTTCAAGGGCCGCAATCCGGCTACAGCGAGGATACGGATACGAATTTGCTGATCACTCGCAAGAGATATCCCTATCCGACGCTCGTGGCGGAAAAACGCCAATTGGGCAGCGTGTCCCGAACGAAAGCCTATATGCTGTACGACAAGGAGAAGGTCAATCCTGATATTCTTCGCAGACTAAGCGACATGCTGGACGCGATAAAAGCGGAAACGGTGATGTCCACCGGCCAGCTCGAGGCGCTGATCACGGACACCAAATTGCGGTGGCTGCCGACGATGCTCGTCACTGAGCGCCCCGACCGCGTTGTTTATAACCTTGCGCAAGGAAAAATCGTCATTTTGCTGGACGGCACGCCTTACTCGCTCATCGCGCCGGTCGTTTTTTACGATTTTCTGTCGGCCATGGACGATATGTATCAATCGTTTATCGTTTCGCGTGCGCTCATCCTGATGCGTTATGTGGCGCTATTGATCACCATTACGCTGCCGGGATTGTATGTCGCCGTCGTCTCCTACAACCCGCAAATATTTCGCGTTCAATTCGCGTTGTCCGTGGCGGGAAGCCGGGCGGCCGTCCCGTATCCATCGTTCATCGAGGTTCTGATCATGCTGTTCCTCATTGAAGCGCTCGTTGAGGCGAGTCTTCGTCTGCCCAGCTACATCGGTTCGACCGCGACCACGGTCGGCGGGCTGATCCTCGGTCAAGCGGCACAGATGGCCGGCCTCGTCAGCAGCATCATGATTATCATTACGTCCGCCGTTGCGATCTCGAACTTTGTCGTGCCGATCAACACGATGAGCTTCGCCGTAAGGATCGCCAAATATCCGCTCGTGCTCCTGGCCTCCTTGTTCGGTCTTGCGGGGCTCGTATCCGGGATGTTCGCGCTCGCTCTGTATACGACGAACCTCGAAAATTTCGGCCAGCCCTATTTTCGCTTGTTTATCGGCGAGCCGGCCGTGGCGGGCTATAAGGACAGTGATACGGATTGACTCGCTACTATTTTTATTTTTATCTGATCTGCATGCTGATCAACACGATCTTTTTCGTGCCCCGCATTCTGCTTGCGCAGCGCTTCGATGGGGCGATTATGGCGCTGATCGCCGCGGTCGGCATCGGCACCGCGCTCGCAGTGACGTTCACCAAATCGATCGGGCGGTTTCCCGGTAAAGGATTGCCCGAAATTTTCGCCGGCTTTATGCCCTTGCCGATCCGCACGCCGATTCTCATTTTTATGGGCATCATGTGGATCATCTCGGGCTCCATCATCATTATCGCGTTTTCTTTTATTACGAATCGGTATTTAAGTCCCGAGACGAGCCCGCAGCTGCTGCTCATCTGCTTCTGCGGCATCTGCAGCTGGGCATCGACGCGCAAAGCCTCCTCGATCATCAGCGTCACGGAGATCATCATACTTGTGAATTTGCCGATTGTGGCGTTTATTATGTACAAGTCGTTTTCGCAGAAGCTGTTCGACTGGGATTCGGTCAAGATCATGACCGACTATGTATTCGTTAAGCCAAGCTGGTCGCTGCTTGCGGCAGCGACCTATCCGTTCAGCGGCTATATCAATTTTGCGATATACAACCGGTATTTCAAGGAACTGAAAGTTACTCATCTGTGGCTCGTACCGGTGATCGGCGCCTTTGTTCTGTTCACCTCGATCGTCGTCCCGATCGGACTGCTCGGCACCTCGGCCGTCGGCGACTATCTATATACGTGGATCAGCGCCGCCGACACGCTGCGCATGCAGTACGGCTTTATCGAGCGCGTCGTGTTTTTGTTTCTGTTCATCTACATCGGATTTTCGCTGTTGTTCGTCACCATCTGCTGGAACATCGGCATTCAATTGATCTGCGGCTGTCTGCCGGACCGGCTCACAAAGAAAAAGCGAAGCCGCATCGTTACGTACTGGTGCATAGCCGGCGTCAACGCTGCCGTCACTTTTTGGACCGGCGTCCTATCGAACGACAAAGGGATGATCAACTTCGTGAAAATATGGCTGAATTTGCGATTGGGTTCCGAGATCGCCCTCGTCGCCCTGATGGCCGTGCTCGCTTGGCTTCACGTCAGCCGGAGACGGAACCGGGAACATGCTTAAACTGTCCAATCGCGTATTACGCCTGGCCGCCGTTCTGCTGGCGGGCTGCATGCTATTGTCCGGCTGCGGATTCAGAGATATCGACAAACGTTTTTTTGTCATCGAGATCGGCATCGACAAGGGCGATCAAAAAGCCTACAAAATATCGCTGAAGCTGGCGATTCCTTCGCCCAAGATGGAGCCCGGCGATTCGCGGTGGCAGATCATCACCGCGGAAGGAGACAGCATCGCCGAGACTGTCAGGCGCATGAAATCGATGGTGGACAAGGAGTTCGACTTCGGCCATGCTAAAGTCATCGTGCTCGGAAAAACGTTCGCGGAAAAAGGTCTGGCACATTCGCTCGACTGGATGTCGCGACGCAGAGACATCCAGGCTGTGTCATTTATGGCGATCGGCGTACCTGATGCGCTCACCGTGCTCAGGGTCAAGCCGCCGTCCGAACGGCTGCCCGGCAATGCGTTGATTCTCAGCTTTACGCGGGAAGGAACCGAGTCACCTTACATCGTGACGACGTATTGGTTCGATTATTATCGCAGAATGAGGGCAGAAGGCAAGGATCCGTTCCTGCCGGTCATCACGGCCGAAAGGGATACGTTCGATATCGACAAAGTCGCGGTGTTCGCAAAAGGAAACAAAAAGCTCGAGCTGGAGTCGACGGATACGGACGTTTTCAACCAGCTCGTCCGTCATTTGCAGCGCTTCGTCATACGCGGAGAGCTCAAAGGGAACCCGTTTATCGTAAACGTCGACAGCATGAAGCTCAAGTATCGCATTTTAACGCCTGCCGGCGGCGATCCGTCCGTCGAGATGAATATTAAGATTATGGGGGAGGTGGAAGAGTCCTCGATCTCTCTTTTCGATCAGGATTGGCGCTCGCTTGAGCGCAGTCTCGCCGAGAACCAGCGACAACGATACACGGAAGTTTTGAAGAAGCTTCAGGAAGCGAAGGTCGATCCTGTCGGATTCGGCTTGCGTTACCGCGCGACGCGGCATCGGCCGAAGACGGAGTGGGAGGAATGGCAGCGGCTGTACCCCCAAGTTCAGTTTCATGTCCGGGTGACGGTCGAACTGAAAGGCACGGGAATCGTCAAATAAACAAGGAAGCGTCTTTTTTTAAGGTAGAATTTGGTGGTATAGGATATGGTTCGTGCGAGTGATTTCACTTTTTCCTGATTATGGTACGTTTAATGAAAACGTACAAGGAGTGAAGTGAATTGTATCGACGGTTCTGGTATGTAACGGGCTTGGCGCTCGTATTGACGCTCATGCTGTCTTTTGGGGCAGCGCCGGAAGCTAAAGCCGCTACATCGGCAAATTTGACGGACAATACGGACGAGCCTCCGGTGGTGACGCGCTTGGAGCCTGCAAGCGATCATGCCGTTATTCGCAGCAACAGCCTGCATGTCGTTGCCGAAGCAGAAGACGACCTCGCTCAGCCTTCGTTTTTGGTGCAGATCGGCGTGGATCTCCGATATCCGGATATCGTCGAGAGCGACCAGGGCGCGGGCCGATTCGATCGCGTATTCGATGTGACGCGTTACGACGGCAAGCCGCTGAACATTCAATACGCCATTTCGGATGGAAGGCTGCCGGACGGCGACGACAATCGCCGGGTCATCGTGAAGCGTACCGTCCATGTCGAATCCAGCCCCGAGCTGGTCGAGGAGGAACGCGAACCGGATGCGCAGATTCTCGATGCGGACACGTCGCGTCTGCTGCTGCTTCGCGGCGGTTCCTTGATCGTGAAGGATCGCACGAGCGGTGCCGAGACCGAGCTGTTGGAAGGCGTTACGACCGACCGATCGGACGGTTTTAAACTTACGCCTGTCGGAGCTGCTTTTCTTATAGACACGGGCTGGTACGAAATGAAGCTTTTTTGGTGGAACGGAGAGACGCTCCAGTCGATGCCGGTGGAGTCGGGATCGGTATGGCAGGCGAGAGGGAATTATATCGCGTGCTCGGACTCGGGAACGCTTCATTGGATCGATACCGCAGCGGGGACGGTCCGCGATATTCCATACGCATACGATCTGAACTTTGAGCTGGAACCAAGCGGTGCGCTCCTGCTGGAGCCGAACAGCAACGCCGGGCAAAGCGACGCCATACTACGCTACGATCCGTTAAGCGGCAGCTCGACGACCGTCTTTACGTATCCGGGAGCGCCGCGCGGCCCCGTGACCGACGGCAACGCTATTTTGTTCACTTTAAACGACGGTCGATTAATGCAATTCGCAGATGGAACGGTAACTGAAGTGGATGCCGGCACGAATGGCGAACGACGCTCGCCGCACGAAGACTATGAAGTGAACGAGGGCTGGATTGCCTTCGGGAAACAGGACGCGGCACAAGGACGGCAGCTTTATTTGAAATCGCCGGAAGGTACGGTAACGCAAGCGACGAACTTCGATACGGGAGCAGCCATTCATTCTTTGAGCCATTCGGGTACGTTGATCGTTGCGCGCGAAGGCCAATTATATCGTTACGACCCTCAAATGAACAAAACGATTCGTGTCGCGGGAGAGGCCGGCGCCATCAGCTGGATCGACGGGCAGCTCCACTATTTGTTGGGCGATACGATCTTTACCGTAAAACAGCAAGCACCAACCGACACCAAGGCGCCGACTTGGCCCCAAGGGGAAGTATTGACGTTTTCCCATGCGACGCGTTCAAGCGTTGGCCTCCACTGGCAGCAGGCTGTCGACGAAGGCGGCGTAACCAAGTATTTGCTTTATCAGAACAATCAGCCGCTCGCGACCTTGAGCGGAACTGCCGATAGCTATGAAGCGCAACGATTGTCCCCTGGATCGACCTACGTTTTTTCGCTGGTCGCCGTCGATGCCGCAGGCAACGAGAGCGGGAAGATAAGCGGCACGATCGTCACGGCTGCCTATCGTCCGGTGCCCAAGCCGGAGACGCTGCTTAACAGCTTCGACGGTACGATACTGGATTTTGACCCGTATCGCATCTTATGGAAGCAAACCGGGAATAACGCGTTATGGCTCTACAGCCGCATCGACAAAAGCCAAGTCAAGGTTTACGAGGCTGCAGCAGCTGCAAGCGTCGTCGTGAAGGGCGGGTTATCCGTCGAAGGCGTCGTTTATACGTTAAACGCGGATGGGGCGCCGGTCACGTATGAATGGAAGAACGGCGTGGTCATCCATGAATGGGAAGGAGACGGACAATCCCATTACGAAACGAGAGGGCTGCCAGACGGCTATGCCATTTATAAGGTCGGCGGCACGACGTATTTGTACGCCGCCCAGGAAGGCAGGCTGATATATTCGTTTGACGGCACGGGAACGATAGCGTACCGCGCGCATTGGTTCGAGGGCCCGGCGGAGCAGCCCTATCGCATGGACGCGTGGTACCGTGTTGACGGCGGTTCCTTGTATGGCATTCGAATGTAAGGACTTTCCCATACTTAACTAATAGAAGCTGCGACGCCGACAATCCGGCGTGCAGCTTCTCTGCGTTCAGCATATTTTTTCTTTTTGCCAGCGAATCGAATCGTCGAATTCGGCAAACTCAAATTGCTTGTTTACCCAGTAATGCTTCAGCTTCTCGTCGGTCCAGCCTTCGTAGAGCTCATCCCATTCAAAAGGACCGTGCGGCTTCAGCGAAGCGGGTTCGATGACCTCGCTTGCCGGTTGGTAGCGATAATCGCACGATAGCCGAATTCGGCCGGGGATCTGGTTCGACATCGATTTGTGAACGGTGTGGCTGTGGAAGACGAGCACATCTCCAGCCTCGTAATCGATCGTCTGCCAGTCGTAGTCGAGACCGCACAGGATCGACTCCAACCCGCCGGCTCCGGGGTTGTTCGACACGCCGAGCAGTCCGGCCTGATGGCTTCCTTTGAGCACGGCCAGGCCGCCCAATTCTCTCGATACGTCGCCGAGAGGCATCCAGCAGGTCCATGTATTGGCCGCGCCCTGGATATGGAGAAAGTCCTGATGCGAAGGCGTGATTTTGGCGTCGCGATGCGGAAGCATGATTCGGCCGATATTCCGCGGATGCGGAAACGGCGTTTCCTCGAACAAAGCGGTGAAGACGGACAGAATCTCGGGCGAATGGGCCAAGGCGTGAAAAGCTTCGAGCTTCTGAATCCGGCGATACATCTCAAGCGTGACGCCGACGCCGTTCCATTGCAGCTCTTCCGACGTATAGCGATTGACGGCTTCAATATCGGCCATCCCTTCCATGAGCGGGTAACTCGGATCCATCACCCCGAAGCTGTCCAGAATGTCCAGGACGCTTCGTCGAACCTCGAGCACACGAGCGCGCGGGAGGAGTCCTCTGAAGAAGAGCAGGCCGTCATCGTTCGCTCTCGCGCGCAATCGATCGGGCCTACCGAGAAGCGGGCCGGCATCCGCGAAGGTGCCGGAAACGGGTTTGCGTTCATTGTCCAAAACGGGATTCATCGCGTATCATTCCTCCTCTTGTATTGTTGCCATCATATCACCCGTAACGCTAAAATCATTTAGATGGCAACGGACGACATTGTCATTTACCGGAATGAATACAAGGGAGGGGCATGCGGATGGAAGCGTTTATACAGGTAATCGAAAACGCGCAGCCGGCCGTCCATTATGCGAACAGCTGGATCGGCGCACCTGGCGAATCCTTCGGTCCGAGAATCATCGGGGACTATCAGTGGCTCTACGTGAAGAGCGGCAAAGGCAGCGCGCGAATCGGCGCCGAGTCCTTCCGCGTATATCCCGGTTGCTTGTTCACTTACGGTCCCGGTCAGCCGCATTGGTTCCAAGCGGGCGTCGACGAGCCGCTTGTGTTGTACGGATTGCACTTCGGCTATGAGCGACAGGCCGGAATGGAAGACGTGTTGCGCATGATTCGGAACGTCGATTGGGACAGCTTCGATAAAAAAATCCCCGATGTCCCCGTTCCATTTCCCCCGAGGATGGAGACGGGCGCTTGGCCGCTGCCATACTTCGAGCGATTGGTCGAGGAGTATTGGGGAAATCGGACGATGCGCGCCATGGTGTTAAGGGGGCTGTTCACCGAGCTGCTGGCCAGAGTCGCGCGGTGGGTCGTCGACAAGCCCGCCCGGACGCTGCCGCAGGATAAACGTATGGTCCGCGTCAAGGAAAACCTGGAGCGCAAAACGATGGAAAGCTATCGGACCGAGTGGCTGACGGACGGTTTGCCCTTCAGCCACGATTACGTCTCCCGCTTGTTCAAGCAATGCTTCGGGCAATCTCCGCGCGACTATCATAACCAGGTAAGAGTGGCGGCGGCGCGGGAGCTTCTCGAGGAGACGGGGCTCAGCTCCACTGCGGTCGCCGAGCGGATGAAGTTCGGCAGCGTGCATCACTTTTGCAAATGGTTCAAAAAGCATACGGGCATGCAGCCTGGCGCTTACCGTAAAAGAAGCCGTTTTCTGTAACGGTTTAAGGGACGTGGCCCATTTAGAATTTTATGATGCGGATTTCTGCTATTTAATATATATGACGCATTAAATGGGTGTATAAGTGGTTTTATTGCATTTTATAAGCGTATTAATTAAATTAAAATGAATCATATATTGCCTTTTTGATTTATTTATGATGTATTATATAAAGGAGGGAGGGACAGTGAATGAAAATCGGACTTAGCGGAACCGGTAGAATCGGTAGACTTGTTGTTCGAAGTTTAATGAATCATGCTCCGCAGCACGCGGACCTTGTGGCGATCAATACGACAGGTTCCGTTGAAGTGCTGGCACATTTGCTGAAGTACGATACCGTGCATGGCGTCTGGGACGCGGACATTGTCAGCGATGAGGGTGAGCTGACGATCAATGGCCGGAAGATCGCGATCGTCTCCGAGAGGGATCCGGAAAAACTGCCTTGGCGCGCGTTGGGTGTAGATCTGGCTATTGACGCGACCGGACGTTTTAACAACCGCATCGGCGCTTCCAAGCATCTAACTGCAGGTGCGAACCGCGTATTTCTCACAGCCCCGGCGGATCAAGCGGATTTTACATTGGTGATGGGAGTCAATGAACGCGGCTATGATACCGAACGGCATCGCATCTTGTCCGCCGCTTCTTGCACGACGAACTGTCTGGCACCGGTATTGCATGTGCTGGATCAAGCGTTCGGCATTGAAAAGGGCTGGATGTCTACTGTTCACGCGTATACAAACGATCAGAATCACTTGGATAATTCGCATAAGGATTTGCGACGGGCGCGATCTTGTGCGAATTCGATCATCCCCACGAGTACAGGCGTCAGAAAAGCGTTAAAGAACGTATTGCCCCATCTTGCCGACCGGATAAACGGCTTATCCATCCGCGTACCGGTGCAAGACGTATCGCTGCTGGACCTTGTCGTTCGGCTGCGGTCCAAAGCAGAGCCAGCGGAAATTCGCGACGTTTTCGTTCGCGCCGCCGAAGGCGAGCTTCGGGGCATCGTCGCCTACAACGAGCTTCCGCTCGTATCCGCCGATTACATAGGCAACGCGCATTCGGCGATCATCGACGGATTAAGCTTGCATACGGACGAAAACGAGTTGAAGCTGCTGGTCTGGTACGACAACGAATGGGGCTACGCTTCGCGCGTCGTGGATGCTGCATTCCTGATCGCATCGGCAGATGCGGATCGGGGATGGGCTGAACGGGAAGACGCAATAGATGCGGCCAGATCGTGACATCGTTAAGATAAGGGGCGGTTCATGAAGGTTACGTTAAAGAAGAGCAACCCGTAGGCTGCTCTTCTTTTGCTTATCTTATCTTCATGCGGCTACGGCCGCGATCGCGATTCACGGAGCGCCGTTCGCCGGCTTTATAGGGCGAAGTACGCCGGCGATCGCCTTCACGGTCCGTATATTTCGAGCTCGCCGAGTATGGTCGCGGTGCCGCCGCCGCTGACCGGCGACAGGTTGACGCGAACGTAGCGCGCGCTGACGGTGCTCGGCAGGTTGATGGTCGCCGTATAGCTGTTGCCCGTGTAAAAGGCATGGGTGCTGGTCGATTGATTCGTAAAGCTGCTGTCGTCCGCCGAATTGCTGGTCTGAATCGTTACCGCTTGGACGAAGTGGCCGTAAGTCGGCGTCTTCAGGACGATCTGATTGACCGATTGGACGCTGCCGAGATCGACCGTAATCCAGCCTGCCGCGCCGTAATTCGGCTGCCAGAACGTACTCTGTCCACCGTCTACGGCGTTGGCCAGACCGGTTCCGCTGCTGGCCCATACATAACGGCCCAAAGCCAGGTTGTAAGAAGCAGACGCGCTGCTCAGATGAAACGATAGCTGCGCAACAGCAAGCAGGAGCGTGAGCAGCAGCGCGATTGACGTTCTCTTTTTCACGATTTGAATACGCGTGGACATGAGCGGCCTCCTTGGCGCAAGAAGATGATCAGTCAAAAAATGCGTGCGTTCTAACCAGCGGTGCCCGCATGGCTGTTGCTTTTCCGATAGGCGCGGCACCCGTGAACCGAATCACCTCCGCTTATTCCCGCCATTCGCGGTCCGTTTGTCACTTTCGTCTATACCATAACAACAATGGATGATCGTGAGAATGTGCATAACTATTGTAATTTTGCGCATATCGGGAGGCCGCCAACATTTAACGAAATTAAACATTAAGTTCTAACTTACCGGGCAAATCACCGCTGCTCCCTGTTTTGCAACCATTTAATCGTCCCGATGAAGCCTGCCAGTCCTATTAAAAATACGAGAATATAACTGATGCCCGCCAAGGGAAAGAAGGCGACGCCGTTTTCCTTCAAATGCATAGCAGGAACAGACCAGGGCAGATACGTGCCGATGGCAGTAGGCCCTAACGCCAATGCCAGCATCAATGTCGTAAAAGCAAAGCCGATCGGCACCAGATAACCGCGAGAAATGCAGGCCAATAGGGCAAGAGGAGCGCTTAATAAGAGGTGGAGGGAGCCAATGATAAGGATGAGGAACAAATAATGTTGGACAATCGCAAACGAAAAGCCAGGGAGTCCAGTAGCAAAACCAAGTACTAGGGCGTAAGCAAAGCTGATCAACATCATAACCAAACACCAGAATATAACTGCGGCGTATTTGGCAATCGCTATTTTCCCGCGCGATATAGGCAAAACGAGCAAATCCTTGAGCGTCCGATCAGCATACTCACGGCCAAAGGTCCA
The DNA here is from genome assembly GCF_019091135.1 of Cohnella sp. GbtcB17. Taxonomy (GTDB): domain Bacteria; phylum Bacillota; class Bacilli; order Paenibacillales; family Paenibacillaceae; genus Cohnella. The sequence goes on from NZ_JAGXJW010000015.1 coordinate 140,538, forward strand.
GCTTGTCAGCAATCCAAATCCCAGCAGTCCAAACACGGATGCATACAAAAACGCAGTCCTTTCAAAAAAAGAAGTCCAATCGGGCTGTCCCAGGAACAACGTGATGACAAACAATATAAACGCCAGCGTGCCCCATAAAACAAAGGATCGTCTCAATTTGTAAACTTCAATGCTGTAGGCCGTCAACAAGGGTCTCATTCCGTTTTCCCTCCTTAACACCGATTACTTTAAGAAAATAATGTTCCAAATTCTCTTCTTCGATTTTAAGCATGGTCAGCGGCACTTCATGATCGGCAAGCAATCTCGCAATATGTTCGGGATTTTTCACGGCATGATCATCGGGCAGTGCAAGGCAGTTATGCGCGGACGGATGTACGGCATACCCCGCGTCAGAAAAAATGGCTTGCGCCTTCCGAACATCCTTCGTTCCGATCATCAACTGCTTTCGCCGGATGGTTTCAAAGTCTTTTGCCGTCAGTTCTTCAAGCAGTACGCCTTTGTGAATAATGCCGATTCGAGAAGCCATTTTGGATATTTCCTCAAGGATATGGCTTGATATAAACACGGTAACCCCTTGTTGAGAAGCTAGAGCTTTCAGCATTTCTCTTATCTCGACAATTCCGGCTGGATCAAGTGCATTAGTTGGCTCATCAAGAATCAGAACGTCTGGCTTATGAATTAAAGCTTTGGCCAATCCGAGCTTCTGCGCGTTGCCAAGCGACAAATCCTTTGCCTTACTATTCGCATATGGGGTCAATTTCAATTGCTCCATCATATCGTCAACTGCCCTCGGAACCCGCAATCCTCGCAACCTGGCCATCAAATTCAAGTTTTCCCTCACCGTAAAGTTAGGGTAGGCATAAGGAACTTCCACCATATAACCTACTCGCCTCGACAAATCGGGATTGCCGTTCGCCCAGCGCTGACCAAACAAATACACTTCTCCGGAAGATGGCTTGCTCATTCCGAGAAGAGCTCGAATGGTTGTCGTTTTTCCTGCGCCGTTCAACCCCAGAAAGCCATAGATTTCTCCTTTTTTAACGGAAATCGATACGCGATCGACAATGACTTTATTTCCATATTGCTTGGTCAAGTTAACGGTTCGAATAACTTCTTCCATAGAATCAGTCCTTCGCGAAGTTTTCACCACAAATGAAGTTCAAGTAATATTCAACCATTCGGACGTTAACCCGGTTGATACGCCTCTAGCGACGGTTGCTCCGGTTCTTCGATGTCTGCCGGAATTGTAGCCTGAAGTTGCCACTTATCGGATTTCGGCAGCGGTGTCACTCCGGCCATCGCCCCCGAAGATGTCCAGATATGGATACGGTCGCGATCTAACTCTTTCAATCGTACATCGACCAGATACCATCGCTCATGTTCGTGCGTTTCCCCAACCAGCGGCAAATGAACAGACCGGATCACGATAGGGTGTCTCAAGTTCGGCGCTGACTGCAACGGTAATAGCCGGCTTGTCTACACGCCTGCCATCTGCGGTATAATAACGAACAGGCAAATCCAGCACGCCTGTATCTTTGATATAGTGAACGGCCTCCAAATCATCGACGACTTCAAGCGAGCGAGGCTGAATGGCTTTGGCGCGGGATGCCATGTTTAATGAGGCGCTTCGTTCGATCAGACGATGGCGGACGTTTCGTCGGGCAAGGTCGCGTATCCTCCTTTATCATTGATTTGATATGCTATATTCGCTATACTACACCGTGCAGTGTAGTTTGTAAAGCGGAAGGCTCTATTTGATTTTCGGTCGTATACTTACAAGGGGGAAGCATAAGAGTGGATCATACAGAAAACAAGAAAATCCGCAAAGGCTCTTCAGACAAGCGAGCTAAAATTATTGCGGCGGCACGAGACCTGTTCCTTACAGATGGGTTTGATCGTTCCAGCGTCGATGCAGTCGCAGCTAAAGCGGGAGTGTCCAAACGGACCGTTTATGATTATTATGGCGACAAACAGAACCTGCTGCTTGCCGTTGTGGAAGAATCCAGTTCGGCGGTTCTGAACATGATCGAGCAGGGGATTTCAGACCACCTATCGGAATTCGAGGATCTCGCGCAGGCGCTCATCTTATTTTGCGGACAAATTGTAGCTTCTGCGAATGGTTCGTCCGATTACATTGCTTTGATCCGTCTCGTTATGGTAGAAGCCGCCAATCTGCCGGACTCGTTTTTTGAAAGGCTGGATCACGCTACTGAAGAGGGGTTAATCAGTAGGTTTACAGCGTTCGGACAAAGCGGATTGCTCGATGTGCGCGATCCTAAAATGGCTGCAAAGCACTTCGCGGCTTTAACCTTTTTATTGGTATTTAATCAACCGAGAAAAACCGGGGTATTGGACGAGGAGCAAACGAAACGTATTATCACGGAAGGCGTACACGTCTTTCTTTGCGCCTATGCGCCGCGTTCCGTTCAAAACAAAAATCAAGCTTCATCCTGATCGCGATTATAAATAACCAAAATTTGATCGTGGCGTTTGGGTGATGTCGATGTTATGATAATCATCCAGCCCGGCGATTCGTTCCACCTGACGCTCTTAATCGAATGAAGCTTAAGAGAGTTGGAAAACATTTACGCTTGCGCTAAGCAGCCGGACTTGATATGATGTAATTCCTGCCTCGGAAACGAAGCGGACAAGCGAAGACGAGATTGCTCCTTGAAAACTGAACATCGAGCGTTAAAACAAACGGACGCTGAAGCCTTTCGAGGCCGAAGCGAAAA
>NZ_JAGXJW010000150.1 GCF_019091135.1 Cohnella sp. GbtcB17
GTTGTTGTAATCGGGCTTGCGTCTCCGCAATCCAGAAGTTCCAATTCTTGTCTCCCTGATCGGCTGGGGGAGCCTGGGCAGCCTGTGGCGGGTTCTCATCACCCCGGCCACGAGCCCTGCCTCGGGGACCTCTACCTCGGCCCCTAGCAGGTGGGGGAAACCGAGCTCCCTCTCCCTGATTCGACCCCACGGAGTTGCCCCGACTCCTGGTAGTCTGCCTGGCGTCCATCTAATTAGAACCGCCTGCGAAACCAAGAGTTGGCATATCAGGTCGTATTCAATGAGAGCTTACTAATGCCGCTTAATTTGGAAATTAAAAACGAAACATGCACCTATTCTACTATCAGGCTACTAACATGCTTCCTAACAGGCTTTTCTTTTTCATAACTGAATAAAATAAACTACTAAAGCAATAAAGGCTTACTGAACCGTGAACCGAGCTAACTGCTGATGATTATTGTACATGTCGTGACGATCTTCGGAAGACAACCTGGCGGCTCTGATACCAAATTGTAACACCCTAACTACCTTAGGCGTATTACGTGATTTTTAAACGTACTGTGCAGCTCGTTGCTAATCAACGAGGTTTATGGAAAAACGTGATTAATTAAAATTTTACTTTTTAATTAAACTTATAAAACAATATTACAAAAGACTCGGGATCCCGATTTATAAAATCATTTACAAAAGTTTTAACTGTTTAACTATTACATAAAATTAAAAGTCGTCTAACGACCAGTTACAAAATTCAGCCTTGCTGTCCCGAGGATCGTACGCTCCAGGCCTAACG
>NZ_JAGXJW010000151.1 GCF_019091135.1 Cohnella sp. GbtcB17
GATGTCCGCGGGAATTTGGAACGTCAGCAACGCCTGCGGCACGAACGCCCCCGACAGTATACCGAGGATCGCCTGGACCTGCCAGGCGAAGTGCGCAAGGATGCCGTCGGCCGACGGCTCGAATTCGGCTGCGACGGCGGGTTTCGACAGCGCGATGGAGACGACGTCCGGCTTGCCGGTCATGAGCCGCTTCGGTTCCAGCACCACGTCGAGATCGCCTTCGTTCGCTACGGCCGCCGTCTTTCCTTTGTAGGAGCGGTTCAGCACGTCCCGCGGATCCCCAGCGAGACTGGTCTCCCGCGCCTGCTTCGCCGTGTAGGGCCGGTACTGCAAGCTGATCGGGATATAGCCGTTGCCCCCGGCCTCCGCGTCGGCCTTGCTGGAGCCTTTCGTCGAACGGGGGCTTTCGGTGCAAACGAGCGCGAAGTCCGCGTCCGCCGGCCGGTCGGTGACGTCGAAGTATTTGCGGACGATGTCCAGGTTCATCGGATACGTCTCCGAAGCCGGGACCGGGTTGCCCATCCAGTCGGTGTCCGCCGGCAGCTTCCGCTTGGGAATGTACACCGTTTTCCGTTTCGGAAGCGGCAGGGCGCCTTCGTTCTTGAGCATCACGACCGATCTGAGCTGCGCCCGGAAGCCGGCCTCCATGAAGGCGAGATTGCCGACGAGGGCCGCGGATTCGCCGGGGTTCAAATATGGATTCTCGAACAAGCCCAACCGGAACATATTCTTCAGCAGCCGCACGGCCGACTGTTCGAAGCGCGCGCGCATGAACGCTTCCCCGTGC
>NZ_JAGXJW010000152.1 GCF_019091135.1 Cohnella sp. GbtcB17
ACCTCGCGCGCCACGCGCGTAACTTCGGACGCGAACGTCGACAGCTGATCGACCATCGTGTTAATCGTGTTTTTCAGCTCGAGAATCTCGCCCTGAACGTCCGCCGTAATCTTCTTGGACAGGTCGCCGTTCGCGACGGCTGTCGTGACGACGGCGATGTTGCGCACCTGGTCGGTCAAGTTTGAAGCCATGTCGTTAACCGATTCGGTCAGGTCGCGCCATGTACCGGCCACGCCCTTGACCTGCGCTTGTCCGCCCAGCATCCCTTCGGTGCCGACCTCGCGGGCCACGCGCGTAACTTCGGACGCGAACGTCGACAGCTGGTCGACCATCGTGTTGATCGTATTTTTGAGCTCCAGAATCTCGCCCTTGGCATTGACGGTAATCTGCTTGGTCAGGTCGCCCTTCGCGACCGCGGTCGTCACCTCGGCGATATTGCGCACCTGGTCGGTAAGCGTGCCGGCCATGAAGTTAACGCTGTCGGTCAAGTCCTTCCAGGTGCCGGAGACGTCCTTGACGTCGGCCTGGCCGCCGAGGATGCCGTCGTTCGATACTTCGCGCGCGACGCGCGTAACTTCGGAGGCAAAATTGCCTAGCTGATCGACCATCGTGTTGATTGTGCTCTTCAGCTCCAGAATCTCGCCCTTTGCGTCGACGGTTATCTTCTTGGACAGGTCGCCTTTGGCGACGGCCGTCGTCACCTCGGCGATATTGCGCACCTGGTTCGTCAAATTCGAAGCCATGTA
>NZ_JAGXJW010000153.1 GCF_019091135.1 Cohnella sp. GbtcB17
GAGGCTTAGCTCAGCCGGGAGAGCATCTGCCTTACAAGCAGAGGGTCGGGGGTTCGATCCCCTCAGCCTCCACCATCGATTTAACCACATGGAGCTGTGGTGTAGAGGCCTAACATGCCTGCCTGTCACGCAGGAGACCGCGGGTTCGAATCCCGTCAGCTCCGCCATTTTCCTTCTAACTTAGAATGCAAAATGGCTCGGTAGCTCAGTTGGTAGAGCAGAGGACTGAAAATCCTCGTGTCGGCGGTTCGATTCCGTCCCGAGCCACCATCTGAGTAATGCCTTAAGTTATGCCGTTGTAGCTCAATTGGTAGAGCAACTGACTTGTAATCAGTAGGTTGGGGGTTCAAGTCCTCTCGACGGCACCATTGTTTTACAGTCATGGAGGATTAGCGAAGTGGCCAAACGCGGCAGACTGTAAATCTGTTCCCTCAGGGTTCGGTGGTTCAAATCCATCATCCTCCACCAGTTTTACCTTAACATTATAGGGGCATAGTTTAAAGGTAGAACAGCGGTCTCCAAAACCGTTAGTGTGGGTTCAATTCCTGCTGCCCCTGCCAATGAACTTGGTAATATGGCGATCGTGGCGAAGTGGTTAACGCATCGGTTTGTGGATCCGACATTCGGGGGTTCAATTCCCCTCGATCGCCCCATCTTTACCTTTGGGGATTAGCCAAGCGGTAAGGCAACGGACTTTGACTCCGTCACTCCTAGGTTCGAATCCTAGATCCCCAGCCAT
>NZ_JAGXJW010000154.1 GCF_019091135.1 Cohnella sp. GbtcB17
GAGTAGTGATTTTAGAGAAGTGTAAAAACCTATCTGAAATCTCTTAGTCTACCAGAGAGAGACTGAATGTTAAAAGTTGCAAGAAAGATACTTATTCAGTCTAAGGAAAGTTCTATACATTTTTGGCATCATTCCAAATTGCCTTAAACTACTAGTGTTAATTTCCTGTTTAACCAAAAGTAGTTGCCAAAGGTATAGAATCCAGTATCCCAAGAGAGTAGACATATAGAGAGGAATTTCACAATATCAAAGATTTTGTGATTAAGGAAATGTAATGGTGGAGGAAAGGTTGTGTTTAATTCAACCTGTCATATCCTATTACGAGGAGTATACTACTACTACACTTGATTTGAATATCAAGGTGTTGAGATTATTTGAAATGCACTTTTTGTTTTATATTAGTGCAAGTGGGAGTTTGTTGGGATTTATGCCCTAAATAAAACACATTTCAATATAATCAGATTTACTAATAAAGATCAGAAATAACATTTTATGTTGCATGGTTCACATGATTTATTTCATGATTATATATAATGTATGAATTCTATTTAAGTCCAGAACATATGAATTTGTTAATGATTATAGTGTTGTGAGCACAGTGGAATATAATCTTAATTATATGTTCGAAAGTTTATAACCTGTATTTACTGAACAAACGTGTTGTTCGGCGATTGAACCGAACAAAGCGTTTTCCGCCTATATACGCTTGACCATATCGTACCAGACGAC
>NZ_JAGXJW010000155.1 GCF_019091135.1 Cohnella sp. GbtcB17
TGAAATTTGCTTGTGAGGTTTCTGGGTAGGTTTGTGGCCTTGGAATGGTCATTTGGGACCTATGTAGGAGGTCTGGAAAGTTTGGGACCATTTGGGTTCGAATTGGTCAAGATATGGGAATTTTTGGTTGCTGCCTGCGAGGAACCGGAATTCCGGTTGTGCATCCGGAATTCCGGATGGGGTTCAGGAATTTCCAGAACCGGAATTCCGGTTGGGCAACCGGTCTACCGGTTGGGGAAAATTCAGGGACCCTAGTTTTCCTCGTTTTTATGTTTTAGGGGGTATTGCCATGCTTTTTATCGATAGGGAAACTTTTAGTTTCAAGTTTTAGTCCCCGGGAAGTGATTTAGCGTGTCACTTATAGCGTTGTGATTTTTATGGTTTAGGAGCCTGTAATCTGCCGCTCAGCTAAAAGTTCCAGACAGGTTGACCGGCACACCTGAATTCGGAATCCAGGTAAGATTAGTATAACAGTATGCATATGTAGATTACATGTTTAGCGTGCATGTAGGAAGCCTGTTAGATTATATTAGTTATGTATGTTGGCTTCGAACCATCCAACTGTGTCACGTCGGTACAGGCTGGAGTATGACCAGCAGCCGGAGTATGACCGGTTCGACCGATCAAGAGGATACTTGTCAATAGTACCGTCCCTGTGAACGTTCAAAACTCAGTACCATGTTGGACATGGCAGTAGCGGGACTCAGTATCGCGTGCTGCC
>NZ_JAGXJW010000156.1 GCF_019091135.1 Cohnella sp. GbtcB17
TAATACTATTATGTTAGTCTAATGGTGAAAATCCATTAGGGATTTATCTCATTAGAAAAACAAACCAAGTTAGACCAACAATGAAGATTCAAAATTAAACTACAATTTAATAACAGAAAATAACATGGTTCAATATAAATTCATACACAATTCAGAAATTATAAGCATATAGCAAGTAGGAATGACAAGTGAAAATACTAAAACATACAATCCTAAATAATTTCCAAGGTTTTCAACAAACTGATATCAGTGTCCCGTTTAGGCGAGAGTCAAAGCTATCATTCATTGAATAGAGTTGTCAGCTCATCTAAAATGTCAAACATTCTAGCAACCTTTTATTCGATCAAGATTGGAATCCAGCGTTGTCCCGTTTAGGCGAGAGCCAAGGCTATTCTATCTTATGAGCTACTACCATTGTTTCGCAATTTGCAAGTTAAATATGGTCGCCACCATTAGGGTAATCCATACCATATAAAACACTTACAAACTACTTATCTTTCGATATTAAACGGTGCGAAATTGCTAATGAACGTTCCTCCATTAGGGAGGATTACTCACTAAAACAAACGCGGTGTAAAACCCACAATGGAGATCGAATATCTTAATAATAAAGCTCATTATTTAATGAGAGTTGTATTTTCTTTAATTCTCTCTATTTAATCTATTTATTTTAAATATATATTTATTTAACATTTCCAATTTAGAATGAAAAATCGT
>NZ_JAGXJW010000157.1 GCF_019091135.1 Cohnella sp. GbtcB17
CTTAACCTCGCACGTAAACGTAACTCGCCGGTTCATTCTACAAAAGGCACGCCATCACCCCTAGATCGGGCTCTGACTTCTTGTAAGCGCACGGTTTCAGGTTCTTTTTCACTCCGCTCCCGCGGTGCTTTTCACCTTTCCCTCACGGTACTGCTTCACTATCGGTCGCCAGGGAGTATTTAGCCTTGGCAGATGGTCCTGCCGGATTCCCACGGGGTTTCTCGTGTCCCGCGGTACTCGGGATCCGTCTCGGAGGGAGCAGACTTTCGGCTACAGGGCTTTTACCTTCTATGCCGGGCCTTTCCAGACCTCTTCGCCTAACCTGCTCCTTTGTAACTCCATGTGAGACGTCCCACAACCCCTAAGAGCAAGCTCTTAGGTTTGGGCTAATCCGCTTTCGCTCGCCGCTACTGACGGAATCACTCTTGTTTTCTTCTCCTCCAGGTACTTAGATGTTTCAGTTCCCTGGGTGTGCCTCCAATGCAGCTATGTATTCACTGCATGGTGACTGGGCATGACCCCAGCCGGGTTTCCCCATTCGGACATCCCCGGATCAAAGCCTGCTTACGGCTCCCCGAGGCAATTTCGCTGTTCGCCGCGTCCTTCTTAGGCTCCTGGCGCCTAGGCATCCTCCGTGCGCCCTTAATAGCTTAACCTGTCGGCTAAACCACACAAGGCA
>NZ_JAGXJW010000158.1 GCF_019091135.1 Cohnella sp. GbtcB17
CTTCTTAGGCTCCTGGCGCCTAGGCATCCTCCGTGCGCCCTTAATAGCTTAACCTGTCGGCTAAACCACACAAGGCAATACATGAGAATTTCTAATTTGCGCATTTTCGTTTCGCTATCCGGTTTTCAAAGAACAAGTTCTGCCCTCCGCCCATCTGACCAGCAGGCTGTGCGGAGAAGTAAAGCAATGGTGGAGACAAGGAGGATCGAACTCCTGACCCCCTGCGTGCAAGGCAGGTGCTCTCCCAGCTGAGCTATGTCCCCATGGGATATGAAGTTAAACTTGGTGGTGGGCCTTAGTGGACTCGAACCACCGACCTCACCCTTATCAGGGGTGCGCTCTAACCAGCTGAGCTAAAGGCCCGCATTCTATGGCCAGTCTCGCTGGCTTGATCTCGACTCCGTTAAAGGAATCAAGACCGGCTTGGCGACGTCCTACTCTCCCAGGACCCTGCGGTCCAAGTACCATCGGCGCTGGAGGGCTTAACGGTCGTGTTCGAGATGGGTACGCGTGGAACCCCTCCGCCATTATCACCAAACCGGATGTTGATCTGAAGGATTTCTCCTTCAAAACTGAACTCGAGCAGTTAAATCAAACGGACTTCGTATTGCCCCGAAGGGCTCCTTAGAAAGGAGGTGATCCAGCCGCACCTTCCGATACGGCTACCTTGTT
>NZ_JAGXJW010000159.1 GCF_019091135.1 Cohnella sp. GbtcB17
CCTGGGGCGAGCCGCCGCGGCCGGCTACGGGGAGCGCCCGATGCCGCAGCTCGTGAAGCAGCGAGACGAGGAACAGCGAACGCTCCTCCTCCTTGTCGGGGCCGGCGGCGCCGTAGCGCTCGTGAAAGTCGCGCAGCATGCCGGGCAGACGCTCCGACGTTCCGAGATCGCAGAAGGAGCGGGACAACAGACCGCGCTTCAGCATCAAAAACCAGCGGGCAAGGCTCGGGTATGGCGTCAAATAAGGCTCAACGATTCGGGGATCGAACTTGACCAGCGAACGGACGTAGGGCGCGCCGGGCACGGAGGGGACTTCCACCTTGTGAAGCTGGTACGGCAGAAATAGCAGCAGCGTGCCGGGGCGGATCGGATAGCGAGCGTCCTCGGTCATGGCTTCTCCGCGTCCTTGGTGGACGTAGAGGAGCTCGATGCCTTGGTGCGCGTGATAGGCCAGCCAGTCCTCGTCGTCCGTCGTTTGCCGATAAGAGGAAAAAAAAGCGTCCGGTCCCAGGTTCAATGTCACAATTCGATTCAAACGGCCCATCCCCCGTTTCCGCATTCATGATAGATTATAACATGTAAGGGTGCAAAGGTTACGAAGCGCCGCTATTGATCCTATTTGCGTAGACCGGAGGGAGTGCGAGAGATGGGCGCGTCCAGACGAAAGCTT
>NZ_JAGXJW010000016.1:0-28786 GCF_019091135.1 Cohnella sp. GbtcB17
CCATCTGCAAGCGGCTCGTCGAGCTGATGGGCGGCGGCATCGAAGCCCGAAGCGAGGAAGGCGCGGGCTCTGTATTCCGGTTCACGCTGCTCGCTTCGTGCGATTCCGATTAAAGCGGCAGATCCCTCCGCCTGAACACCAGCACGGCTGCGCCGAACGAGGCGAGACCGATCGCCGCGAGCAGCGCGAAGCCGACCACGGGGAACGCCTCGCCGCCGACGATGTCGCCCGGCCTGTAAAGGGAAAAGATCGAGAGGTCGCGCATCCAGGCGATGCCGTCGCCGAGCTTGCCCAGCAAGTCGAGGCTGTAGAACCCGAAGACGATCGCCCCCGAGAGGCCGAGCGCCCGCTTCTCGTCGCTCGACGCGGCGGAGACGAGAAAGGCGATGCCCGCGACGGCGAAGAACATCAGGAAGGCGGCGGCGTTGAGCAGGACGAAGCGGCCGCCGTCGAACGCGTAGCGGTCCCCGAGCAGCCATGCCTTGCCGGCGAAGCCCGCGAGCGTCGTCGCGCCCAGGATGAGGAGCAGGCCGGAGACCAGTACGCACGCCTGGGTCAGCGCGATCCGAACCCGCGTCGTCGGCGTGGACAGCAGGTAGGCCATGGAGCCCCGGTCGATCATCCGTGCCATAAGCTGCGTCGAGAGCTGTACGCTGACGACCGCGAGGATGAGCACGAGGATGAGGCCGTAATATTCGCCCGAGATGAACGCCTCGGCGCTGTCGAACCCGTTCAAGCTGAAGGCTCTGCCCACGCCCTCCGGCATCGTCGCGACGATGTCGTCGAGGGCTTCGGTATTTTTGGCGATGCCGGGGTAGAGCCAGAACATGAGGAGAATGTAAAAGGCGGAGCCGATGGCATAATTAAGGAATCCCTTCAGGTTAACCCGCATCATCTGTTTGTACAGCGCCCCGCTCATGCCTCCGCCCCCTTCCGGTCATAGTAATCCATGAAGATATCCTCGAGATTTTGCGTGAAAAGGTCGATATTGCGGACGCGCCGCTTCGCCGCCTCCTCCGCGAACCTTCCGTAGTCCCCCTTCACCGCGACCCGCACGCGGCTGCCGTCCAGCGACTCCACGCGAAGGCCCGACCTCGCGAAGGCAGCCGCCTCTTCCGCGGTGTCGAAGGTGACCTCGAACAGCTTGCGCTGCATCCGCTGCAGCTCATGGATGTCCGCGATCGTCACGATCGCGCCGTCCTTGATGATCGCCGCCCGGTCGCACGTACGCTCGATCTCGGGGAAGCTGTGCGAAGACATCAGGAACGTCTTGCCCCTGGCCTTCTCCTCCAGCACGAGCTCGACGAACACCTTCTGCATGAGCGGATCGAGTCCCGACGTCGGCTCGTCCAGGATGACGACTGCCGGATCGTGCATGAACGCCGCGACGATGCCCACCTTCTGCTTCATGCCCTTGGACATTTTGCGGATCGGCGTATTCGCATCGAATTGCAGCCGTTCGATCAGCCGCTCCCTTCTCCCGCGATCCCGCACCCGCTGCATGCCGGACAGAAAATCGAGGAATTCGCGCCCGGTCATCCCTTCGATGAAGGCGATCTCTCCCGGCAAATAACCGATTCCCGACTGCACCTCGCCCTGCCGCAGCCACGTGTCCATGCCGTTTACGATCGCGCGTCCGCGGTCCGGCTTCATGAAGCCCATGATCTGCCGGATCGTGGTCGATTTGCCCGCGCCGTTCGGTCCCAGAAACCCGAACACCTCTCCCCGCCGAACCGAGAAGGACACGTCTCTAATGCCTTTGCCATTCTTAAAGGTCTTCGTCAAATGCTCCACCGTCAGCATAACGGCGCCTCCAGTCGAAAGTTATGAAATTTTATTCCGTCTATATTTCATATGTTATACTAGACCCGGAAGATGACTGCGTCAACGATTTTGTGAAATATTTATACATTTATATTTCATATCTTTGCCCAAATTGCGGAAGAGGGAGCGGCATGCGCATGAACGGGTTCGAGAAAAGAGCGCGGCAAATCAAAGAAAGAATCCGCGGCGCGACGCTGGAAATATTGCGGGAAGCGGGTCCCGGCAAGCTGCGCATCGCCGACCTGTCCAAGCGGGCCGGCGTCTCGCAGGTTACGATCTACAACTACTTCGGCAGCAAGGAAGCGCTGGTCCGGGACACGTTCAAATCTTACATGGACAGTGCAGTCGAGGCGTTCGAGGCTTACATGCGCGAAGGACATTCGTTGCGCGAGCAGATCGCCCATATTCTGCAGCTGGAGAAAGATTCGTACCGCGATTTTCCGCCGGGCCTGATTAAAGAGATGCTGGCGGAGGACGCGGAGCTGGCTGGGTATATCGAGACGTTGTACAAGGAAAGGACCGTTCCCTGGACCGTGCGCATCATCGAAGAAGGCAAAGCGGCCGGCGAGATCTCGGACAGCGTTAGCGCGGAGCACGTGTTGGCCTTTATCCAGTTGTACATGAACCAATATCAAACGCTGTTGGAGATGGCGGAGCGCAGCGAGGACAAGGACAGCTTCCTGGAGGGAATGGTCCATATGTTCTTCTACGGGATTTGCGGGAAGGAATAGCGCGCGTCGCGCAGGACGGAACCCGATTGACGAACCGGCCTCCGTTAATCGATGATACTGCTATCGATCGATACGGATGCCCAAAGGCAAGAAAGGAGCCGTTCAGTTCCCCACCTGCCGGTACTCCGCCGGCGTCAGCCCGGTATATTTCTTGAACACCTTGTAGAAATAAGTGCTGTTGTTGTACCCCGTCTTCTGCGAGATCTCCTCGATCGAATGCGGCGTGGCGACGAGCAGCTCCTTGGCCCGCTCCACGCGATACTCGTTCAAATAATCCGGCACCGACTTCAACGTGAGCTTTTTGAAAATACGGCCGAGATACGCGGGAGACATATCGAGCATCTCCGCGATCTTGTACAGCGACAGCTCCCGGTCGGCATACTGCTGCCGGATAATGTCGTCGATCGAAGCGATCAGGTTATCGTGCTTCGCATTGTTTTTCTTTTCCCGGAAGCCCTGGCACAGCTGGTCGATCAGCTCGCCGAAGTGATCGCGGACGTCCTGCAGCGTCTCCAGCAGGTGCATCCGCTGGACGAAGGCGCCGAAGTCGTAGTCCGCCGCCGCGCCGGAGCCCTTGTCCATATAAGCCGTCGCCGAGCTGATCGAGAAGGCAAGCTGGTTGAACAGCATGTTGTATACGAGATAAACGGGCGGATCGACGCAGCGGACGATCTCGTCGAACCGCTTCCTGGCTTCCTCGGCTTTGCCCAGCTTAAGCGTCTCCAGCATATTGTGCTCGAGCGTGGCCGGATAAATGAAGGCCGCGGTCGCCTGCGGCCGATGCCGACGGCCGTGCAGCAAGCAGCGATAGCCCTCGGTGAACTTGAACTCCCATTGCAGGTGCGCCTCCTCGTACAAGTCGGACACCTCCGCGAGACCGTCGCCGACCCGGCTGACGGACGCGGACAACGACAGGCGCAAATACCGCTCGGTCGCGTCCTGAACGCGCCTGACGGCTTCGTGGACCGACGACTCGGCCAGCGCGCCGCCGTTCGCGAGGACGGCGATCGTCTTCTCGTCCATATCGACGCACTCGCGGGCGCCGCCCATCGCGGCGAAGCACTCGGAGGCGATATTCATGACGCCGTACTTCAGGAGCACCCGGTCGTTGAACGGATACCGGCCGGCGAACGCGTCGAACCGGTCGATCACCAGCAGGACGACGACGAAGTCCCCGGCGGGGTCGAAGGCGATATCGAGCGTCTTCATCTCGGATTCCAGGTTAGGCTGCCACCGGTGTCCGCCGTAACGAAGCAGCTGACGCATAAAGTTCTGCCGCAGCTGGTAGTCGTTGTTTCGCTTCTCCTTCATCAGCGCGTTGAGCCGGGCGAGCACCTTCTCGATCGGCTTGTAGAGCGATTTGGACAAGAAAAAGGATACGCTTACCCCCAGCAGGAGGATGATGAAGCACACGATCAGCACGGTCTTCTTCATCGTATCGATTTTCCCCATGATCGTGTCGTAAGGCAGCACGCGCATGAAGATCCATCCGGTCGCCTCATGCTTGGAATAGACGACGAGCGAGCGGGCTCCTTCCACGTCGCCGACGAAGTAGCCGGTCTCGTACGCCGAAGAACCGCTCAAGGCTTGCTTGACATAAGGCTTGCCGCTCAAATTTTCGAGAAACGGAAACGTCTCGGTACTGGTCACGAGCGTCCCCTTGCCGTCGACGACGAACGTCGACCCGTTCTGATTGCGGTCCAGGCTCGCGATCGCGTCCTTCATCCAGCTCTCGGGCACGTTCAGCATGACCATATTATCGATATCGCGGGACGCGCCCTGCAGATCGTAGAAGACGAACGTGTATACGTTGGCCGTCTTCGAGTCCTTAATAGGCGTCGGGACCGGGAGGATTCGCGGGATCGGAGCGAGACGCTTGTAATCGCCGAACCGCTCAACCAGACTGCGCGCATCGGCATCATAGAAGTCGCTATACGCCTGTACTGCGTTAACGGACGACTTGGAAGCGGTATAGAACGTTTTTGAGTTCCTGCTATAAATGTAGATCGAGTGGAAGGAATAGTTCACGTTCAGATAGGTATTGAGCCGGCTTAGCGCGGTGTTCGTCTCCATCACGGTGCCTGGGGACGCATAGTGAAGCAGCTTGTCCAGCTGGGGATCGGCATAGATCTGAAGCGCATAGTTGGTCGAGTAGTCGATCATCGACTTGGCGCCGTAGCTCGTCTGTGCCAGGCTGCTCTTCTCCGAGGCATAGATGTTGGACAGGGCGATCTTCTCGAAGCTCGCGTACAACGCAAGAGACAACGTCGCGATGGTGAGGACGATGCACACGCAAAACGAGAGAAAGATCTTGGCGTAAAGCTTGTTGGAGGTGCGGGCCTCGGCGGGGTTCATCGGAAGTCCAGGCTCCTTCGTCGGGCGGTCATGTGCTCATTATTATAATGAATAACGCGGCGACAAGTAAGGAAATGTGCAAAAAGTGTAGCGCAAATACAATTCGTATAGCACCTTTCGCAAAAAAGTAGAGTCGATTCGCGAGTTTGTTAAGTATACGAAGAGCCCTTGCCGCGTCTAGTATGGAATCAGGAAATCGATTGTCCCCAGCAACGGACGGACGGAGGGCTTCATGGAGAAAAAAGCGCAAATAGAAATGTATTCGTTTCAGATCGTCGGCTATGTATTGATCTCGTTGTTCGCGGCCTTGTGCCTGATTCCGTTTCTCATGATCGCGGCCGGTTCCTTCACGGAGGAGTCCCATATCGTGAAAAACGGCTACAGCCTCTTCCCGAGCGCCTTTTCTTTAGAGGCGTACGCGCTCATCTTCAAAAATCCGAAGCAGATCTTCGGCGCCTACGAGATCACGTTGCTCGTCACCGCGGTAGGCACGCTGGCCGCGCTGCTGCTGACGACGATGACGGCTTACGTCCTTCAGCGCAAGGACTTTGCCATGCGCAACGCGTTCGCTTTCTATTTTTTCTTCACGACGCTGTTCTCCGGTGGCCTTGTGCCTTGGTACATCCTGATCGTCAAGTACCTGGGCTGGAAAGATTCGGTGCTCGCCTTAATCGTGCCTTCCCTGCTCAACGTGTTCTATATCATCATCATGAGAGCGTTCATCAGCTCGACGATTCCCGACGCGATCAGCGAGTCGGCCAAGACCGACGGCGCCGGGGACTTCCGGATCTTCGCGTCGATCATCCTGCCGCTCAGCAAGCCCGCGCTCGCGACGATCGGACTGTTCATCGCGCTCCACTACTGGAACGACTGGTATCTTGCCACCCTGTTCATCAACAAGGAACATTTATATCCGCTGCAATACTTTCTCTATAAAATTCTAAGCAGCATCGCGTTCGCCAACTCGTCGGTGGCGCAGCAGGGCTCGTTCGTCGTCGACGCGCCGAAGGAGTCGTTCAAGCTGGCCATGACGGTCGTCGCGACCGGCCCGATCGTGCTGCTGTATCCTTTCGTGCAGAAGTACTTCATCCAGGGCATCACGATCGGCGCCGTCAAAGGATGAATCCGGCCGCAAGCCGGTTTATCGCATATAAACAATAGGATCTGAAGGGGTGCGTGCGTCAATGATGAAAGGATCGAAAGCGCTGATGGCCGCCGGGCTGGCGGCGGCAGTACTGGCCGGTTGTTCGTCCAACTCGGGCAGCAATTCCTCGGCTTCGCCCACGGCGAGCGAGAGCGGGAGTCCATCCGCAAGTCCAAGTGCAAGTCCAAGTGCAAGTCCAAGCGCAAGCGCGTCGCCTGAGGCGGCCAAGCCGGATACTTCCAAAGAAGTGAAGCTCAAGATGTACCTGATCGGGGACGCGCCCAAGGACCTCGGGCTCGTGTACGACGAGGTCAACAAGCTGATGAAGAAAGACATCAACGCCACGGTCGAGCCGATGTTCCTGTCGTGGGGGGATTACGTCCAGAAGTACCCTCTGCTGTTCGCGACGGGCGAAGAATTTGACCTGGTCTATGCCGCCAACTGGAACAAGTACGGGGAACAGGCGAACAAAGGGGCCTTCCTTGAACTCACGCCGGAGTTGCTGAACACGTACATGCCGCAGACGATGAAGGAGATGCCGCCGGAAGCCTGGGAGCAGGCGAAGGTGAAGGACAAGATCTACATGGTGCCGTCCTCGTACAAAGGATTCTCCCATGTCGTCGTCGGCGTGCGCGGCGATCTGCGCGAAAAGTACGGCATTCCGGAGCTGAAGACGGTCGACGACTTCGAAAAGTATCTGGACGCTGTCGCTAAAAACGAGCCGAGCCTGGTCCCGTTCGATGCAGGCGCAAGCACCTATGCGACCGGAGATTTAATCATCAACACCAAGTTCACGCCCAAGCTTATCATCGGCAGCTCGGGCGTCTCGGTCGACCTGAAGGACCTGTCCGGCAAGCTGATCGACATCTCTCAGACGCCGGAATACATGGAATACGCCAAGAAAATGGCTGATTGGAACAAAAAGGGCTACTGGTCCAAAAACGCGCTGCTCAACAAAACGCCGATCAAGGACTCGTACCTGGCCGGCAAGAGCGCATCCATGGCCGGCAACCTCCTAGATATGAGTCTTAGCGTCGCGACCGCCAATCAGAACCATCCCGAATGGAAGACCGAGCTGTTCGACCTGTACAACGGGGCAGCCACCTTCGTCAATCCGTATATTGGCGACGGCATGGCCATCAACGCCAACTCGAAAAACCCCGAGCGTGCGCTCATGGCGCTCGATCTGCTGCGCAACAATGAAGCCTACTTCAACTTGACGACGTACGGCATCGAAGGCAAGCACTACAAAATGACGGCCGACGGCAAGGTACAGGCGCTCGGCGGCTCGGAATCCGGCTTCAAGGTCGACTCCGGTTCGCCGTGGGGATGGAAGACAGCCGCGCTGTATAAACCGCTGTCGGACCAGCCGCCGGAATTCAAGGAAATCCAGGAGGCCTGGACGAAGACCGCCGTCAGTAACCCGTTGCTCAACTTCGTTTTCGACACGACGAACGTGAAGAACGAATTGGCTGCGCTTAAAAACATCGCGGACCAGTACCGGACGCCCATCACGCTCGGGGTTGTAGACGATCCCGTCGCAGCGGTGAATACGATGAACGCCAAGTACAAGGAAGCCGGTCTCGAGAAGGTCGTGGCCGAGGCGCAAAAGCAAATCGACGCTTTCCTGCAGAGCCAAAAATAACAAGCTGAAGAGGACGGGAGAGACGCGGTGCCGCTAAGCCCGACGTCTCTCCCGTTTCGTTTGACTGGAGGAGATTACCTTGCACCCTAAAAGAATATGGCGCGACCTGCGCAACAACCGCACGCTATACTGGATGATCTTGCCGTCCGTCGTGTTCTTCTTCGTGTTCTGCTATTTCCCGATGGCCGGCATGATCGTGGCATTCAAAGGCTATTCGTACACGAACGGTATTTTCGGCAGCCCTTGGGTGGGCTTCGACAACTTTCAATTTTTCTTTCAATCCGGCAAGGCATGGCTCGTGACGAAAAACACGGTTCTCTACAATCTGGTATTCATGGTCGTAAACAACCTGCTCGAAATCACGATCGCGATCGTGCTTTTCGAGCTCGCCGGCAAGTATTTCAAGAAGTTTTTGCAGTCCGTCATCTTTCTGCCCTACTTTATCTCCTGGGTGGTCGCCGGCGCCATCGTATACAACCTGTTCAACTACGAGTTCGGCGCGATCAATACGTTCCTCAAGTCGATCGGCGTCTCGCCGGTCAACTTCTACAACAATCCCGATCTGTGGCCATATATTCTCGTTTTCTTCAGCGCCTGGAAGTCCGTCGGCTACGGTACCGTCGTCTATCTGGCGACGATCGCCGGGATCGACAGGGAGATGTACGAGGCGGCCAAGATCGGCGGCGCCAACGTCTATCAGCGCATCCTTCGCATCACGGTGCCTTCGATCGTCCCGACGATCGTCGTGCTTCTGCTGCTCAAGGTGAGTCAGATCGCCAGAGGCGACTTCGGCATGTTCTACCAGTTGATCGGTGGCAACGGACCGCTGTACGACAAGACGGACGTCATCGACACGTACTCGTTCCGCGCGCTGCTCGATCTGCAGGAGTTCGGGATGGCGGCCGCGGTAGGCTTGTATCAGTCCGTGCTCTGCTTCGCGATCATCCTGATCACGAACGAATCGGTCAAGCGGGTCCGCAGGGACAGCGCGCTGTTCTGAACGGTCGTCTTATTAAAGGAGGTGAGGCGGAGGTCGGAAGATTGGAGTTGGCAAGGAATAGCTGGCTGCAAGAAACCGCAACAAATCGATAAGGGAGCTGATCGTTGAAGATGATGGGTCAAACGATGAAAAGAAGACTCGCGCTAACGATGGTATTCGTATGGGTGCTCGGCTGCTTCGCCAATTTCCCGTTCGCCAAGCTGCCTGCTGCTTCGGCCGCTTCAGCCTGGCCGACAGAACTGATGTCCGGCAACAACCTTCCCTTCCGGCCCGGCGACGGGCTCGTCACGACGCAGAATCCGCCGGACTTCAGCTGGCCGGCCGTACCCGGATCGGATCAGTATCAACTGCAGGTGGGCCGCAGCGCGTCCGTCGCCGATGCGGTGTACGAGCAGACGCTCGAAGATAACTTTTACAACTTCCCTGATATATTTGGTGCCGGTACGTGGTATTGGCATGTCCGCTATCATACGGATGCCGATGGCTGGTCCGCGTGGAGCGACGCCCGCAGATTCCGGATCGAAGAGGATTATGTTCCCTTCAAGGTCCCCACGGTCGATCAGCTAATCAACAAGATCGGCACCGCGCACCCGCGCATCTGGACGAACGAATCGACGTTCAATGACTTCAAGGCGCTGAGCACGACGCCGGGACCGGCGCAGACCTTTTACCAGGGTGTCTACAATGGCGTGATCAAGGACGTATTATGCACGCCGACGGCGGCGGAACCGAATAAATGCAAATTCGTCGAGCCGATCTGGACCGCGACGACCAATGACCGAACGTCGCAGGAATACATCGACGCGACGATCGCGATCCGCAAATATACGGAGCCGCTCATGAGCAAGATGTTGAACGCGGCCTTCGTCTATTTGCTTACGGATAACGCCGCGGTCGGACAGTATGCGAAGGCAAGACTGCTTGAAGTCGCCGCCTGGGATCCGTCCGGGGCGACGAGCTACGAGCACCAGGATCAGGTATTCCGCCTCATCGCGCTCAACAGTGCGATGGCTTACGACTGGCTGTACGGCGTCCTCAGCCCGACCGAGAAGCAGGCGGTTCAGGATATGATCCACGTCCGCACCTCTAAGATGATGAGCGAGCTCGTCGACGACCATCCGATCCAGAGCAGCCCGTTCAACTCGCACGGCTGGACGGCGTTCGGATATATCGGCGTCATCGCCACCGCGATGCTGGGGGATCTCGAAGACGCAGACGACTGGTTCCGCAAGGTCGTGCCCGCCTATATCAACCTCCTGCCCCCTTGGGGCGGAGAGAATGGCGGCTGGTCCCAGGGAACCGGCTACTGGCAGTGGTCCAGTCTATATTCCAAAGAATTCACGGACGTTCTGCTGAGCGCCAGCGGCTTCGACCTCTACGATAAAGCCTATTCGCGCAACGAAGGATGGTATCCGCTGTACGCGTTCCCCAAAGGGTCTCCAAAGGGCGTCTTCGGACACGACAGTGAATACGCGCCGGGAGGACCGAGCGAGACGATCTACAACCGACTCGCGCAGAAGTATCAGGACCCTCGGCTGCAGTGGGCGGCCCAGACGATCGGTGCGGGCATGAACGGGCAGCTTTACAACTATTTCTATGGAGACGACGATCTGGACATGAGGCCGCCGGTAGACCTGCCTGACGCCAGATGGTTCCAGGACATCGGACTCGTGACGATGCACTCGGAGCTGTACGATCCGGACCGGGTGTCCCTCTACTTCAAGTCCAGTCCGTACGGATCCTACAACCATAGCTTGGCAGATCAGAACAGCTTCATTCTGAACGCCTTCGGCGAATCGCTGGCCGTCGAGGCCGGCTTCTACGATTCCTACGGGAGCGTCCACGACAAGTACTTCGCGAAGCAAACTTTGGCCGCGAACGCGATCACGATTGACGGCAAACAAGGGCAAGCCTACGACAGTCTGGACGCGGACGGCAAGATCGTGAGCTTCGTCACGCACCCGGACTTCGACGCCACGACCGGCGCAGCCGCGCCGGCCTATGCAGGCAAGCTGACCGAAGCGAACAGGAGCATCGTTTACGTCCGGCCGGACGCATTCGTCGTAATAGACAAGCTGAAGACGGCGAATCCGGCGGGTTCGAAGTTCGAATGGCGCCTGCATGCCGACGACGAACTCGTCATCGACGAGGATCAATCCGGCGCGACGATCCGGAAAAGGGAGGCCGCGCTGAAGGTTCGCATTCAGGCGCCCGCAGGGCTGACCGCAACGCTCGAGAACGAGTATCTCGACGAAGAAGGCATCGTGCGGAATCCATCCTCGAGCTTCGCGGATAAAAGGCAGCTGCATGCGGCCTTTACTACGGAGCAGACGCCTGCCGCCACCTTCGTGTCCACCATGGAGGCATACAAGGTAGGAACGGCGCCTGCGGAGGTCGCGTCCGAAAACCACGGCACCTATGAGAAGCTGACGTTCGAGGATGGCTCCGTCGTCTACGCTCGGCTCGCGGAGAGCGGCGAGATCGACGCCGGCACCATCAAGTTCGACGGTACGGCTGCCGCGGTGAAGGGCGACACCGTCCTGCTCGTAGACGGTACGAAGCTTGTCAAGGACGGCGTCACGATCATTCAGAACGACCAGCCGGCGACGGTCGTATACGGCGATGACCGGTTGTCCGTGTCCGGTCCGTCGGATACGAAGGTCAGCCTTCATGCGCCGGAGGTCGCGCGTCTGCGCGAGGCGGACACCGGCGCGGACATCCCTCAGGGTGGCGCTGTGGCGGAGGCGGTCGGCCTGCGCGGCGCGCAATGGGATAAATCCGGAGACACGATCACCCTTCACGTCGAAAAAGGCCAGCGCGCCTTCAAGCTGAACGACGCGCCGATGCCGTATTCGATGGAGCCGGTCACCGTAACGACCGAGATCGACGGGGAGCAAGCAGAGAAGACGCTGCAAGTATACACGGATACGGAAGGCGTGCCCGTCGCTTGGGGCAAGCTCGGCAACACCGCCGGCCTGTACCACGTGACAGAAGCGCCGGAGGGCTTTGTATTCGATCGGCACGGCGCGCCGAAATACGTCTATCTGGAAGAGAATGCTTCCTTCATCATACGAGGAGCGCTTGGGCCCGTGAAGCTGACCAAGGTCGGCGGCGATGACGTCGCACCTACCGAAGTTTGGGTGGATCCGGAGGATGCGAGGAACAAATTGTCCTTCGATTGGGTCGAGGCCGAGACGTATACGTATGCCACGCCGAACGTGGGCATTTACACGAACCGTCCGTTCTTGTCGGGCGGCAAGGGCGTGGGCAACTGGGGGTCGGTAGGTCAAAAAATCGAATGGACCTTGAACGTGCCGAAGGCAGGCACCTACGACTTGGTGCTTAAATACGTGGCGGGCTTTGCCAACGGCCAAACCGTCACGAACCGCAGCTTGATGATCGGCGGCGAAGGGATGGCATTCACGGCTCCGCCGACGCTGAATTCGAACGGCCAGCCAGATGTTGGCTCGCAGCCCGAGTATTGGCGCGGGCTCCGGGTCAAGCTCGGGAAGCAGCTTCCTGCAGGCCTGGTCGACCTCACGATGTACAACGATAAAGGCGGGATGAATCTGGACTGGATCGGCCTCATCGAACGCAAGGACGATGAAGTACGCCCCGCGACGCCCGGCGGTCTCCATGTCGTCTCGCAGACGGACACGTCGGCGACGGTCGCCTGGAGCGCTTCGACGGATAACGTCGCCGTCGACGGATACGCCGTCTACGTGGACGGCGTCAAGAAAAAGACCCTGACTGCAGGTACGCTGACCGCGACGATCGAAGGGCTCGCAGCAGGCAAGACGTATGCCTTCAAGGTCGAGGCGACGGACACGAGCGGCAACCGTTCGCAGCCCGCGGCGCTAAGCGTCACGATGCAGGACGGGACGGCGCCCGTGTGGGGCGAAGCAGCCCTCCGACCCGTTCATCTGTTCCCGAACGCGGTCCGGCTGGCCTGGGCCCCCGCGACCGACAACTCGGGCGCGGTGACCGCGTACGAGATTTACCGGCAGGACACGGGACAATCGGCATCTACGAAGATCGCTACCGTAAGCGGCAGCACGTATGGCTACGACGCGATCGGTTTGCAGGCGGGAAGCGGCTATACGTTCCAAGTGCAAGCGCTGGACGGGCAAGACAATAGGACGACCGACGGTCCGGGCTTGGCGGTCACGCTGCCTCAAGCGGGCGAATCCGGCGATTACTACGAACCGTTCGACGACAAACCGGTCGGCGATATGTTAAGCGGCAGCGGCTGGACGGTGGATAAGAGAGCCGAGACATCGGTCGCGATCCAAGCGCTGCCGGACGCGGGCGGCCAGGCGCTGGCGCTGACGGATCAGTACGCGCCATCTGCCGACAATACGACCGAGAGTCCGGTCATACTGCGGTCGAACGCGGGGATTGCCGGGAAGGTAACGTTCGAGACCAAGTTCATGTACAAGAAGGTGGACGCCAACAGCATCGGCAACTTCGAGCTGTGGCTGCGCGGCAGCGGCAAAGACGTCGCGAGGTTCAACGGCTTCACGGACGGTACGGTCGGCTATTGGACCATGGCTGGCGGTACGCTCAAAAATGTCAGAATCCCGGGGCCTTCTCTCTTCCTGCTGCCGAACGACAAATGGATCACGCTCCGCGTCGATCTGGATACGGCGACCAAGACGTTCGACGTTACGTTCCAGACGGACGCGCTCAAGGGCTATGCTGGCGCTTCCCCGGCTGCGCCGGCATCGCTTGACCGGGCGACAGGCACCTACAAGGTCAGCGGCGTTCCTTTCTACAACAACAATGCGACGACGGCCATCGATACGTTCCGCTTCAGTACGTTCAAGTCGACGAGTAAGTTCTTGTTCGACTACGTGACGCTGTTCAAAAACGCGCCGGTCGACGCTACGGCGCCCGCATGGGGAGAGGCGGCCGCGCTCCGCGCAAATCATTTGTTCCCGACGACGGCCAGACTGGATTGGGATCCGGCAACGGACGATTCGGGCAGCGTGCACGCGTATTCGATCTATCGCAAGGAAGCCGCGCAGTCTAACTTCACGAAGGTCGCTTCGGTGAGCGGCAGCACGTACGGCTACGACATGACCGGTCTGCAGGCGGGCGGCACCTATACGTTCCGGGTCGAGGCGGCGGATGCGACGGGGAATGCATCGAGCAATGGCCCGACTGTGACCGCGACGCTGCCTGCCGCGGCGGCGGGCGGCGATTACTATGATTCGTTCGACGACAAGCCCATCGGGAACATGACGAGCGGCGGCGGCTGGACGGTGAGCATAAGAGACGGAACGTCGGTCTCGATCGAAGCGCTGCCGGACGCCCAGGGCAACGGACTCCGGCTGACCGACAACTATGCGCCGTCGAATACGGACACGACGGAAAGTCCAGTGGCGCTCCGGTCGAACGCGGCGCTTGCCGGCAAGCTGACGTTCGAGACGAGGTTCATGTTCGGAAAAGTGAACAGCGACATCGGCAACTTTGAGCTGTGGCTGCGCGGCGGCGGCAAGGACGTCGTGCGCTTCAACGCCTTCTCGGACGGCACGTTCGGATACTGGAAGCCCGGCGGCACGGCGCCGACTCCCGTCAAGATTCCTAAGGCTGCCGGCATCCAACTGCCGCGCGATGCGTGGGTCACGCTTCGGTTCGATCTGGATACGGAATCGAAGACGTACGACCTTACCGTACAGACGGGTGCGCTCAAAAATTACGCAGGCACGGTGGATGCACCGGGCACGGTGGACGCTGCCGTCGGCATCTATCGCGCGACTGGCATTCCGTTCTACAACGGCACGGCGTCCTCGGTCGACGCCTTCCGGTTCAGCTCCTTCAGGTTCACCGGCATGTACACGCTCGACTACGTGACGCTGTACAAGAAAGCCGAGACGCAGGCAGACGCCGTCAAGGTCTCGCTGAAGGACAGCTTGGGCCAGCCCCTCAGCGGGGCCGTCGTGTCGTACTATGACGGCGGCTGGAAGGACTTCGGCGTCACCGGCGCCTCCGGCTCGATCACCAAGTCCCTGCCGGACAAGAGCTATTCCTTCGCGGTCTCGTATGAAGGCACCCGGAGCCAGAAGGATCAGAATACGGGGGACAACGCGAACGTCGTCTTCCAGACGAAACGCGTCAAGGTGCAGCTCAAAGACAGCGCAGGTCAGCCGCTCGGGGGCAGCGCTCCGGTCAGCTATTATGCGGACGGCTGGCGGACATTCGGCACGACGAGCGGCGGCGAGGCCGGCAAGGAGCTGCTGCCCGGCAACTATACGTTCAACTTGTCGTTCGAAGGCGCCTATCAAAGCAAGACGCAGGATGTCGGCAACGACCCGAACGTGGTTTTCCAGACCGCTAGCGTCAAGGTGCGGCTGGAAGACAGCGAAGGTCAGCCGCTCGATGGCGGCGAAGCAAGTTACTATATGGACGGCTGGCATTCGTTCGGCGCCTTGACCGGCGGCGAAGCGACAAAGGAGCTGCTGCCTGTGAACTATACGTTCAGCGTGTCGTACGAAGGCGCGAACCTGAGCAAGCAGCAGGACGTGGGGACGAACGCGAGCATCGTCTTCCAGGCGACGGATGTCGCGGTCCATCTCAAGGACGGCCAAGGGAATCCGGTCGCTAGCGGCGAGGCGAGCTTCTACGCGGGCGGCTGGCGAACGTTCGGCACGACGGACGCAGGCGGCGAGGCTAGCAAAAAGCTGCTGCCGGGCAATTATACATTCGCGATGACCTACGACGGCAAGATCACATCGCTCACGCAGGATACGTCGGTCTCGCCTACGGTCACATTCGAAGTTTAATCGTACCGTCGCAACACGCCCTTCAGTGCGCTGAAGGGCGTGTTTATTATCCTTTATTCGCTGAACATCTTGACGTGCAGCAGCAATCGCTTCAGAACGACGGCCGCTTCGGCTCTTGTCGTCCGAGCCTCCGGGTGGAAGGCGTTGCGCGCGTCGCCTTCCATGATTCCGACAGCCGCGATATCAGCTATATCATCCATTGCCCAATCCGCTATCTGCGTCCGGTCAATAAACGGGAGAACCGTTTGGCTTCGGTCCGCGTTAGCGATCGGCTTATTCGCGTAGCTTGCCGCCCGCTTGAGGACAACGGCCAATTCCTGTCTGGTGATGTGCGCATCAGGCCGGAAGCTTCCATCGGGATAGCCGGTGACCAGACCTGCGTCCGCGGCAGACTGGACGGCCGTCCCGTACCATTGTCCGTCAACATCGCTGAACGCCCCTTTGCCGGTGACAGGATTCAGCGCCAGCACCCGCATCAGCAACGTGGCGAACTCGGCGCGGGTGACAGGCTTGTCAGGCTCGAAGCTTAACTCGGATGTTCCGCGAACCAGCAGCTTGTTTGCCATCGTTTCTACAGTCGTTCGGCTCCAGTGACCTTCGAGATCGGCAAAGTGTTTATCCGTTGTCACGAGGGTATAAGCGCTGTTGCCTTTCCGGTACAAGTCGGCGACGGTCTTCCCGTCGACGATACGAAATACCGTAGGCACCGGCAGCAGCTCGCCGGTCACCGGATCGATATAGACACCAGTCGTTTGACCGGGATCGACGTCAGAGCCAAGCTCGAAAGAGCGGGGAACATAAGTTGCGAACTTAGTCAACGGAAGGGACCGTCCATCCGGCATGACTGCGGTCACTTCGAATTCCACCGGGTCCATCAAAAGCTTGGAGCCGACGTTCGCAGCGCTGCGCTCCGCTTGATTCTTTTGCTCGGGGGCAGCTTCGGCTACGGTGATTCTTATTTCTGCTTTAGCGGCGTCGGCTCCTAATTGTGCAAGAAGCTCCGGCGCGGATAATTCGCTAAGAGGCAGCGAATACGTCACATGGCCTGCTTGAAGCGCGAGGACAGCGGCCGGATTCTGCTTGGCCCAGGATTGAAGCAAGGCCAGCGGAGCCTGCACGGGGCCGTTCGCGGCAATCGCGATGCGGCCGGATTCCACTTGGCCTTTTCCATCCGCCTCGCTAACATTTCTAGGCTTGCCCGGATTGTTCCCGTTCCCGGTACCGCTACCTGTACCGTTGCCATTCCCATTTCCATTGCCGTTTCCGTTGCCATTCCCATTCCCGTTACCATTCCCGTTCCCGCTATCGTTGTCCGGCGCGACTTGAACGGTGATCGTTTGATTCACCTCGTGAACCGTCGGATTTAGGGCGGGATCAAGCGTTTTGACGCGAACCAGCTTGATGCTCGCCGTTCCTTCGGCATTTGCCGTAAAGGAAAATCGGGCAAGCGTCCTCGAACCGTTTTCCCCGGCGGCTGTCCCGAATTTCGTTGAACCGTAGCGCAGCATATCGTTATCCAGGTAAGAAGCCGATGATCCCCCAGGCAAGTTGTCCGTCCCGCGATCAAAGGTCACGCCCGATGACAGCTCGACGATCACTTCGTAAGCGTACAGTTCTTTGAGGTTCGTCCCATCGATGGACACTATAAAGCTGCCGCCTTTTTTCACGGCAGTCGTTGACGGCTTCATACTGAACGCTGTCTGTCCCTCCGCTGCATCAACCGAGGTCCCTTGAAATAAATAGGTCATCACCAGAACAAACATAAGGGCCGCTCTCCCTACTACCCCTTTGTTTCTCATATAATCCTCCTCAAAATGAGATTCGGATGGAGAAGCGCCCCTCGCATGAACAAAGGGGCGCCATCCTTGTAAATACGTTATCCGTTAATCCGTTTCGCAACGAACGCTAGATCTTCGATATCAACGGCGCCGTCACCGTTAATGTCGGCTTTTTTGACCACGCTCCAGTCGGAGCTGGCGGTCGTTTTGCCGTAATATTTGGTGATTCCGATGAAGTCTCTCAAGTCGAACTTTTGATCCGCGAACATATCGCCCGTCGTCGCCGTAATCCGGTGCGATTCGAACGCGGCGATCGCTGCGCTCAGCTCCTCCTGTGCCGTCTGCTTCTGCGCCTCGGTCGCATCAGCCTGATTGAACACAGCCTTCGCGGCTTCGATGGCCGATGTCAGCGCCGCCTTCAGTCCTGCAAGCGTCGTGCCGAAGAAGGTACCGTTTGTCGTTCCTGCGACAGCCTGGTCGCGCGTCGACTCCGCTTGCGCGATCAACGCGCCGAGCGCATCTTGACCGGAAACGTTCACTTGCGCCGAGCTTGCCGCCAGCGCGGTAAGTACGCCGGCCTCCGTGGAAACCGATCCGGCCGAGCTCGCGAAGCTTGCTGCACCGCTAGGCGCATCCGCCTTGACCTGGAACTTTAAGGTCAGGAAGGCGGAATCCGTCGGCAGCGCGCCGCTTCCGGTTCGCCCTGTCAAAATGCGCAGCTTGCCGGCCGCCGCATCATTCGTAACGATAACCGCTTGCTGTGCGTAGTCTTTCACATATTCGGTATAAGCGAATTTAGTCGGATCGTAAGCGAGCGTAAGGTCCGCGCCGGCGGCTTCTTCTACTTGGTCAAGTTTTAATTGAACGCCGAAGGTTTGCCCTTTGCTGACAGCGCTTGCGCTTGGCGTCAGCTTGACGGACGGCTCCGAAGCCGATTCCCTTTTGACCAAGCCAATCCAGTCCAGATTCATCGGCCCCTTGACGTTCCACATCTTAAGCTCAACCTGGCCCGCAGGCAGCGTTGTGCCGGTGTGGATGGTCAGTGCTCTCCAGTACGACGGGTCCGTTCCCCAATCGGGATCCCCTTTGGCGTTATAGGTCGTCGGCGCTTCCGCCGAGTAGAACTGGGTACCTAGTTGAATGAACCGTGTCGTAAGCGTCCCTGCGGGCATTTGCCAGCCCGCTACGTATTTCAATACAACATCGTATTTACCGGCTTCAGGAACGTTTAATTTCCACGTAATATTTTGACCGGCAGTAGCCCAATTACTGACTCCCGTGCCCCCGGACAACCCAGTCCGCGTATACACGTTGAACGAGCCGTCCTCGGTGTTGAAGAAGCTTTCTGCTTCCGCAAATACCGTCAATCCGTTCTTAATATCATCGTAGTTGCTGGCAACTTCAGTCGTAGAAAGTCCGCCGCTATCTGCGCTGCGCAGCTTGATGGTACCCGACACATGAGGCAGAACGATCCCGGCATTTTGGCTTAAGTAGATGACCGGCTTGGCCATGCTGACTTTATCGAAGAACAAGCCGGGCGGCGCTTCGAGCACTTCATACAAGCCGGCGGCGTTCGGCAAGGTTCCCCAAGCTGCCTGACCTCCGTGACCGTCGCCGTACGTAGATAACGTGACTGAGGAAGCTTCGCCGTTGATTACAACCGGATAGGAAACGGGTGCCATCGGAGCGGGAGCCGGAATGTTGCTCAACAGCAGCTGATGCTGACCTGGCTCCACATTCAGCGTTATGGTGCTGCCAGCCGTATCCCAATGTACGCCGCGTGAATAAACGGCTTCCGTCACACTGCCGCCCTTTGGCAAGCTGCGGTACTTTTCGTCAAGAACGGTTGTAACACCCGATTTGTGCAGGCTGACTTGATTGTCCTTCATGCCGGTGATGGACAGCTCGTCGCCCGAAAGCGCGATCGTGGCCGGCTCTGTGCCGGAAATCCGCGTAACACCGTCCACCACCAGCTTCGTACCGCCGACCAAAAGGATGGAATCGCCTTTTACCGATGCGGCAATACCAACAAATTGAATGGCGCCGGCATCGACAACACCGCTATGTGCGTTTCGTACATAAACGTCCGTTCCATCGGTAAAATGCAGCTTCCGGTATGTGCCATGATCCTCGGCGGCAATTTCCTGAGGCGTAGTGCCCACCTGGTAAGGCACATAGGTCGAGACGATCGTGGCAGCTTCTGTTTTTGGCGTGACAAACCCGCCATGCTGCTTTTTCACGCCGTTGAATTGTGCGTCTCCTTGAGGTTCTCCGGGCGGCCGTTCAACGCCGTTTGCATCCTCGTACTTATCGGTTACGGGGATCATGTCTAAGCCGGGATAATAAAGCTTCACATCCAAGGCCGCCTGATTTTTGACGATCGTCGCGCGGCTGTTCGCTTTGTCCAGCGTTAAGCTCTTATCGGCATGCAGCCAATATTCAAAGCTGGATCCGCCCGGCTCGCGCGCGTTCAAATTATCGACGATTACAAAGGCGCCCGGCTTGACGTAGATGACGCTTCGCTGGGCCAGATCCAGGCCAGGCTTGGTTGGATCGTTATAGACGTTGTACGCCGTAGTCGCGTCTCCGACCGCCGCATCGAAGTCTTTATTCGTCGCAAAGCCTGTAATTTGTCCGGAAGCGTCTCGATCATCCGGTTTCTGGCCTTTTTTGTTGTCGTACGTAATGGCGTTTTTGGCGAAGGTCTGTTTGTCGTACAGGATATTATGATCGCTTGAGTAGCTGTCGTAGAACCCTCCGTCAACGGTGAGGTCCTCGCCGAAGGCTCTGATAATGATGGCATTCTGATCCGGGTGTCTGTGATTGAAGCTGCCGTAAGGGCTGGATTTGAAGAAAAGCGATATCCGCTTCGGATCCAATAAATTGGAATGCATCATCACTTCGCCGATTTGATCGAAATATTTGGCAGTCGGCATTTCCACCGGCGGGCGCGCCTTTAAACCGGTGTCTTCATATAAATAGGTAAATTCGTTGACATCTTCGTAAGGGTATAGCTGGGCATACCACTGCGCTACCTCGCTTTGCGTCATCTGCGCATTGCGTGTCGAGCTGCCATGGACGTATTTCCGTTCGATGCCGTAGGCGTTTTTGCCCTCAATAGAGTCTCCGAATTGTCCGGTTTTCTGACCGAAAGGCAAAGAATAGAACGGGTACAAATATTCATGGCGGTTGAACGCCTTATCATAAAGGCTGAAGCCCGTAGCGGCATAGAGGGTATCAACGAACCTCTTGTTACTATTGGTGGAGAATTGCCAGTAGCCGATGCCGTTGCCCCAGCCTCCGTCCTCGCCGCCCCAAGTAGGCGCCAGATTACTGTAGGCCGGCACGATCTGTTTAAACCACTCTTGCGCATCCTCCGAGACATTCGAACCGTTGACCTCGATATCGTCATGGAGCAGGGCAATGGCGATTGCGCCCAGGAATCCGAATACCGTCCAACCGTGCGAATCATGCGGTTTCGCGCTGATCGGATTCTGACCGTATAAGACGTCGTTCGCTATGATGGTCGCCCGATCATGCACCATCTTTAATACGGTTTCCCGCTCCGTCTGGCTAAGCGTATCATACAACCAGTCATAAGCTGTTGCGCCTGTTAAAGCGATATCTCGATGAATCCCGTCATTGACCTTATAGCTTGTCAGACCTGTTTTCGTGTTCCACGAAGCAAGATGCAGCAGCCTCCGTTTTGCGAAGTTCGCATAATCGGGATCCTTGGTGATTAAATAGATGAAGGCCGCGTTCATCATCGGGTTCCTTACCGCATCTTTGACCTTTAGAGGATCATCTGGCTTTGTCGGTTCGGGTGGAAGCGCCTCCGGTCCTTTCGTAGCTTCGTCCTTCACTCGTTTCTCGACAAGCGCTTTAATGGCGTCGAATGTTTTTTTGCCGCCATCGTCTTTTCTCGCGCGGAATTCGGCCAGATTGTCCGGCGTAGTCAGCATACGCGGGTGCTCGGCAGGCACGGAACTCAGCAGCTCCGAAACAGACGGCACCACAAAGGGTACATAATTCGCGTCGATCCGAAACTTCAAGGCTTGGCTCCATACCGACCAGCCTGCAGGTTTATGATATCGGACTCTCCAAAAGTAGGACTGTCCGCCGGCAAAGGTCTGCGGAACGCTATGATAATTGGTCTCTATATCGCTTTTCTCATAGACCATGGATTGGAATGCGCTGTCGCTAGCTACTTGCAGCTCATAAACATCGGCGCCGTCGATGAAAGGCCATCCGAAATCCGGCGGGTTTTGCGTGGATACAAGATGGTTGCCGGGTTGAAACCGACGTGAATAGCTGTCCTGCTTGGCCGGCCACACCAGCGAGCCGTTAGCCGGAGGCGTCGCGGTCGGCGTCACGGTCGGTGTCGCGGTTGGTGTTGCGGTTGGTGTCGCGGTTGGTGTCGCGGTTGGTGTCGCGGTTGGTGTAGGGCTTGGCGTCGTGCTGCCTACCGTAAGACTTGCCTGATCGAAATAGATATCGGACGTCCCTGAGCCCGTTGAAGACAATTCGACCTGGATATCGGTTGTCCCGGCCGGCGGCTCGGTCGTTATCGTCAAAGTCTCCCAGCTGCCGGTTCCGGTCGTTTGCGCTTCCAACGCTTGATGGCCGAAGGACCCCATGAAGTGCATGACCAAGGTTCCGACACCGGAGAGCGCCTTCGCTTTTACCGAAGTCGTATAGGCGCTGCCGGAGACGAAAGGTGCCGTCACGCTCTTCACGCTGTAAGCATCCGAAGTGGAGTTATCCAAAATGCGCAGCGCCTTTGCGCCGTGCGTCGAATTCGCGGCGTTCGTTACTGTGGCGATACTGGACGTGATTCCGTGATCGGTAGCGGTCCAGTTAGTCGGCCTGGCGCCTGTCTCGGCTTCAAAGCTCGGGTTCATCAGCCATTCGGTCGTCTTAAACGAGGCGTCGTCCAGGTAGACCGTTCCGATACCGCCAAAACCGCTCGGAACGACAAGGACGACTTGGATATTAACGACGTCGTCCGTCGGGGTACCGCTGAACCGAAGCGTTTGCCACTCTGTTCCGGTTCCGGAGGAATTAACGCCTGTTTGCGTCATGGGACCGTCAGTCCGGTAATACCGGACGATCATGGATACTCCGCCTGCTTCTACCCTCGCCTTAACGCTAACGTCAATAGAAGCGCCGGGCGAATAAGGAATCATTTTGCTGTACAAACCCGCTGCAGCACCGGCAGCGCTGTTGTTATCCGTAAACTTGACGCTGCGTGTCCCTTCCGCAACCGGGTCGGTGACCGACTCGACGGAAACGTTCTCCGGATTGCCCTCTGCATACTTCGTCCAGCCTGTCGGCATACTGCCTGTCACCTGCTCAAACCCGGGATTGGTGAAAAGCTCGGGGCCCAGGTTTCCATTGGTAGCGCTTGCAAGTTGAAACGTAAATAAATTCAGAATCATGCTTAAGCTCATTACGGCAACCACTGTAGCAGAAATTTTTCGTTTCCAGTTACGAAGAAACAATCGATTCGCCTCCCTTAATGATTGAATGGCCAATCAGCGACAATGCTTAGCCGTGCACCTCCTTGGTCAAATTAAAGATTTTGGCAGGGATGCTCGTGATGTGTATTGATTTTAATGCCGCAAAAAGACGGGTTGATATCATCAAATTTTTAAATGTTTCACGATTTGTTAAGAGAGTGATAAATGATGTGATAAGTGATTAATGTTCACAGCCGAATGAACGCGCTAAAATAATAAACGCGCGTTCGCTTGGCGAATGGACGCATTAGCGTTATGATAGTGCCGTAAACGATACCTAAACCAAGGCAGGAGGCATTCGAAGTGAGAACGATTCAATTGGGGACAAGCTCTCTTGAAGTACCCGTCATCGCGGTCGGCTGCATGCGCATCAATTCGCTGGAGAAGGCGGAGGCCGAGCGCTTCGTTCAAACGTCGCTCGAGGCTGGCGCGAACTTTTTCGATCATGCCGACATCTATGGCGGAGGCGCTTGCGAGGAAATCTTCGCCGATGCCATTCATATGAACGACGACATTCGCGAGAAGATCATTCTGCAGTCCAAATGCGGTATCCGCAAGGGCTCGTTCGACTTTTCCAAGGAGCATATCCTGAATTCGGTCGACGGCATTCTGAAGCGCCTGAACACCGACTACCTAGACATTCTGCTGCTCCATCGCCCCGACGCGCTGGTCGAGCCCGAGGAAGTCGCCGAGGCGTTTGATAAGCTTGAGAGCGCTGGCAAAGTCCGTCACTTCGGCGTATCGAACCAGAAGCCGATGCAGATCGAGCTGCTGAGGAAGTACGTGAAGCAGCCGATTGTGGCCAACCAACTGCAGCTGAGCATCACGAACGCCAACATGATCTCGAACGGCGTCAACGTGAACATGGAAAACGAGTCCGCGATCGACCGCGACGGCAGCATCCTGGATTATTGCCGCTTGAACGACATCACCGTTCAGCCTTGGTCGCCGTTCCAGTACGGGTTCTTCAAGGGCGTATTCCTCGACAATGAAGAATTCCCCGAGCTGAACGCGAAGATCGATGAGATCGCGAAAAAGTACGACGTCAGCAACACGACCATCGCGATCGCCTGGCTGCTCCGCCATCCGGCGCGCATGCAGCCGGTTACCGGCACGATGAACGTCGAGCGCCTCCTCGACTGCGTCAAGGCGAGCGACATTCAGCTGACGCGCGAAGAGTGGTACGAGATTTATCGCGCGGCAGGCAACATTCTGCCGTAAGGCGTCTGCCTCACTATAGGCTGCGCATCATGACAAAAAAGGCGGGCCGCCGTATATCGGCGTCCGCCTTCTTTATCATCCGAATTTACTTGACTGCGTTCAGGCGCTCCTCGAGACGATCCCACGTCTCTGTGATGCCTTGCAGCATGCCCATGTCCATGACGGTCTTGAGCGCTTCCGCGGACGCGTACTCGCCGCGGTTGACCAGCTTCGTCTTGCCGCCGACGTCGATGAACGCCAGCGTGACTTCAGTGGACGGCATCGCATCGTTCGTGTTGCCCTCGGCATCGGAGAAGTAGTCGACGTACACGATCTTTTCCCCATCGACGATCTCCTTGTATATCGCCTTCCCCCACGACTCCATGCCGTAGAACTGGCCCTGGTTCGGATCTTCGCACTTCATGCAGTAGTGCCACACGCCGCCCGGACGGAAATCGATGTTGCACACCGGTACTTCCCAGCCTCGCGGTCCCCACCAGCGCTTCAGATGCTCGGCTTCCTTGAACATGTTGAACACGAGCTCGCGCGGCGCATCGAACACGCGCTCCAGCACCAGCACCCGATCTCCTTCTACTCTCGAAACCATCGCATTGTTAGACATTTAAATTTCCTCCTCGGTTTTTATCGATTATTCGGGGTCTTCCGTTCGTTCCTTGTCCTGCAGTTCCCGCAAGTAGTCGTCCAGCTTGTCGAACCGTTCCTCCATCAGGCGGGTAAAGGTGCTCGACCATGTCTCCAGCGCCCGGAACGGTTCGGGACGCAGCCGATAGATCCGCCGGTTGGCGTCCGCCTTCACTTCTACGATCCCGCTCTCCCCCAGCACCTTCAAATGCTTGGAGGCTTGGGGCTGCCGCATGCCCAATCTGTCCGCGATCTCGCCTACGGTGAGCGGGCCGTCGCGCAGGAGCTCGACGATCTGCATGCGGTTCGGTTCGGCAAGCGCAGCGAGAGCCGTCATGTCCATGCCCGGCCGATGTCCCGACATGTCGTTCACCTCGTTCACTTTGTGATCATTCCGGTGTCCTCATCCCCTTCGCCTTCAGGTTATCTTCCTGATGAGATAAATATACACCATAAGGAATATTCCTGTAAAGGAATATTTAAAAGAAATTTAAAGCCGCCCTATTCGGCGGCTTCGTGCGCGGCTAGGCGCAGGGGATGCAGGCCCCAGATGGCGCTCAGCCGCGGTACGCGACGCAGTCGATCTCGACAAGCGCGTTCTTCGGCAGCTTGCCGACCTGGACCGTCGCGCGGGCAGGCAGCACGCCGCCGTCGAAGTAGCTCGCGTAGATCTCGTTGACCTTCGCGAAGTCGTCCATGCTGTCCAGGAAGATCGTCGTCTTCACGACGTCGCCGAGCGAGAGGCCGGCTTCTTGGACGACGGCCTTCAGGTTTTGCAGCACGCGATGGGTCTGCGCTTCGATGCCGCCTTCGACGATGGCCCCGGTGGAAGGGTCGAGCGGGATCTGACCGGAAGCGAACAGGAAACCTCCCGCGAGCACGGCTTGGGAATAGGGCCCGATGGCGGCGGGCGCCTGGGCGGTGGATACAGCTTGGTTCATTAGGGGGATGCCTCCTCGATACCTCGTAAAGTGAGCGCCTTCTACTGCCTGCGGACGTTTCGCGCGGGGAGCGGCGCAGTCTCTCCTTTCCATCCTATATGCCCGGCGCGCTTCGCGCAACCTCAGCTGTGCCTGTCCGCCAATATTGGATGGCGGATCCCTCTCTTCGCCTTCGGCATCATGATCGGCAGCGCCACTTCGCTGGCCTCGGTACATTTCGCATTTACCTGCACATGCCCGCTTTACACTCGTGCCCGCTCCTCGAGCGCGAACCGGAACATCTGCTCGAACAGGAGGAAGTGGCAGTCGAGAATCTCGTCCGGCGTGAAGCGCAGTCCCGGCCCGTCGATGCCCATGTTGGACTCGTACGTCATGCTGAGACCCCCGCATACTTGGTGGACCGCGGTGGTCAGGTTAAACGACGGATAGGGGTACGTCTCCCCGTCCTGCACCATCTGCTCGACGACGTCGAACGGCAGTCCCCGCACGCGGTGCGTTTCCGCCATCCGGAGATTGAAGGCCTGCTGCCTGCGCTTGACGTCGACCGGCAGGTACGGGATCCATGGGAAATGCACCGCCGTGTCGGCGCCCCCGTGCAGCGACATGTGGAAATCGACCGCCTCGCGATCCGCCAGCCTAAGCAGCGCGGCCGACTCCTTCGCCATCGGCGCGAAGAAGTTGTCGTGCATCATGTTGACGCCGTCGTCGTTGAAGTAGGAGCCGAGGAACGCCGAGGCTTCCTTGATCGGATGAACCGCCTTGCAATCCGGCCACCGGCAGAGGGTGCCGTCCTTCCACGAACCTTGCATATAATAAACGAACTGCTCGTACGGCACGCCGATCAGCGAATCGACAGGCAGGCGCGCACGGCCGTCGGGATTCATGCAGGGAATGAGCAAGAGCCGGAAGCGACCCGCGTTTTCGTAAATATAATCATGCCGCCGCCCCCGGTAATCTTCGCCGGTCTCGAGCAGCCGGATCAGGTTCATGACGCCGACGATGCCCTCGAGCTCCCCGCCGTGCACGCCGCCGACGATGAGGAGCACGGGCCTCGCGTCCTCGCCTTTGTTCGCATACTTTGAAGGATCGCGCGCGCCGCAGGCCGAGCTGTAGTTCGCCTGCCGGCCGAAATCTTGCTTGTCGCCGTACTCGGCCAGATAGACGCTGCGGCCGCCCGCTGACGGAGTCAGCACGCTCGCTCGGCCGCGGCTCAGATTCGCCATCGCGTCCTCGATATCCGCCAGCTTCCCTTTCCAGAACGATGCTTCCAAGATCGATTCCTCCTGCGACCGTTATCGTTACCGCTGTTTGTTCTCCTGTATTATGCGGGCGCGCCGAGGAAGACGCTTTCCATTTTCCGCTTCGTTTTTGAACATTTCAGCGATGGCCCTTTTTTAGTTCGTCATCGTCATCCTAAAGATGTCTTAACTTATCTGGATTGGCGACCGTATAGATCGCATCGATCTTATGATTTTTATAAGCAAAAGAATAAACGTATTTCACCTCTTCACCCAGACGTATAAGGATTCCGGGGTGCCCGTTCACCAAAAGGAACGAGAACGTCAATTGACCCGCATGCATGAGGATTGCGTTTTGATGAAGCTTCAGCACGTTTTCGAACCCGACGACAGGCACTTGCGCCGCTCTTACTTTGCCTCCGCCGTCCGAGTAGAGCACGACATTTTCGCTAACCAGTTCAAGAAGCTTCGCCGTATTTCCTTGCAGCATCGACTTCACGAATTCCTTGATCTTCTCCTCCGCGACGGCAACCGACGGCTGCCGCTCCGGGTCGAAGTGAATGCTCTTTTTGGCGCGATGGAAAATTTGCCGGCAATTTGCGCTGCTTTTATCGACGATCGCGGCAATTTCTTCAAACGAATAGTGGAAAATTTCCCGAAGAAGAAAAACCGCTCTTTCCGTGGCGCTCAGCTGCTGCAGAAGAAGGAGATACGCCGTGGAAATCGACTCGGACCGCAAATAATGGCTGGAGGGATCGTGGTCCGAATCTCCTTTTTCGAGGAGGGGCTCCGGAAGCCATGGACCGACGTACATCTCTCGTTTTTTGGCCGACGAGCGCAGAAGATCGAGACAACGATTCGTGACGATTTTGTATAGAAATGCCCTTTCGTTGCGGATGTTCCCGACATCCGGCAGCCCGCCATAGCTCAAAAAGGCATCCTGCACGATATCCTCCGCGTCCATGGCGCTGCCGAGCATGCGATAGGCCAACGAAAACAGCTCCGTTCGATAGCTTTTATACGATTCCTCTATGCTCATATAAGGTTTTCCTCTCCTTCCCCTTGAGGGCGAGCATATGTTGTACGGCTCTTTTAGCGCTGGCCGTCGCAGCGTCGACCAAAACTTCACCGTGCGACGCCCATTCTCCTGCTACATATAGTCCTCGTACTTCCGGGACGGCGGGCCCGGGGTTTTCAAGACGTTTCATATGTGCAAAATCGTGACAAACGGTCATTTTCGGAAGATACTGCTTCACGATCAATTGATCCCGCCATCCCGGCTGCATCAAATCCAGCACGCCCTCCAGCTCTTGCAGGTCCTTATCCGGGTCCGTTTCTTTCCCTTGGTACTTCACGAGCGATACGACTTGCGCGCCATCGTCGCTGAGATGCGCCGCGCGCGAATAATTGCTGAAGAGCACCGTCTGATCGACGCCGTAGGCAAACTGATGTTTAGGCTCGGATAGCCGCTTCAAGGCTACGTCCAGGCAGGCCGCCGTGACTTCGATCGCTTGTTCGTTCCATTTATGCAGGGAAGTCTTCTCCGCAAAGGGCACCAGCTGATTGGCGATCGAAGGCGATGTGGCCAGGATCACATCGTCCGTATCGAATCTCGTTCCGTCTTCGCAGACTACCTGCCGCACAATCCCGCCCCGCGTATCGAGAGAAACGACCTTGGCGCTCGTTACAAGCTGCACGCCCAGATCGGCTGCTTTTTGCCGCAACTGCTCGATCAATTCGCCCCAGCCGCGATCCAGGTACAACGCGCCTTTCAGGGCATTCTGCAGCTGCCTCAATACGGGACCGGCCGCCGGCAAATCCGGTCCGGCCACGTAACTGGCGGCGCGAAGCAACGAATAAAAGATGTTGCGCACCATCGGATCCCGCATATTCCCTTCGACCCATTCGCGGATGCTCATCCGGTCGAACGGACCGGTATCCGCTTTCGACACCTTCATCAGACACGAAGCGTACTCCATCTTTC
>NZ_JAGXJW010000016.1:28796-139289 GCF_019091135.1 Cohnella sp. GbtcB17
AGCAAGGACTTCATATCCGAAGGCAAGGCGCTCAGCTTCCCTTTCCAAATGCCGTAAGCGAACGATGAAGGCCGCTTCCCTTGCAGGTTCAGCCCGAGCTCCCGGAAGGTCGCGTACGCATCCCCCATATACAAGGAATGCGCGCCCAGATTGAAGTACGCGCCTTTTTTCTTGTTGGAGACGGCGCGGCCGCCTAACCGGTTCTGCTTTTCGATGACTGCCGTTCGCTTCCCGGCCTGGGCTGCGTAAATAGCGGCGGTTAAACCCGCGATTCCTCCACCGACCACGACTACGTCAAACTTTTGCATCGCTCATCATCCCTTCGCCATTTTGCCTGTATGACGGGGAAGGGATTCGAAATGTGACAGCAACGCCAAAAAAATAGGCAAGCTGCCGCGATGGTCCGATCTTCGTCCTTCGTCCGCGAGCAGGACGAGGCCTTGAGCGATGCATGGGAAAGCGCTGCAGCACAGCAAAAGAGGACGCTTGCGCGTCCCCTTTCGCCGGTGCATGTGCAGTTAGGCTTTGCCCAGAATGCCTTCTTTGAAGATGTTCATCAAATATTCCAGCGTGATCGGATCGCTGTAGCTGGAAGCTTCGGTATCGATCTCGATCACATGGCCCGCCTTGACGGCCGGCATGTTCTTCCAGGTGTCCGTGTTCAGCGCGCCGTTGTCGCCGGTCGCGCTTCTGCTGAGGATGATATAATCGCCGGCGTACTCCGGCAGCACCTCGGTCGACAGCGTGTAGTAGCCTGGGCCAAGCGCGTCCTTCTTGACCTTCTCCGGCATGCCGAGGCCCATCGCCTGGTACACGATCTCCGTGCCGCGGGCCCAGTTGTTGCCGAAGACGTAGAACTGCTTGTCGTACAGCTCGAACACCGTCACGGTGACGTCCGCGCCGGCCTTCGCCTTGATCTCGTCGCCGATAGCGGCTGCGCGCTTCGAGAAGTCGTCGGCCCAAGCCTGCGCTTCCTGCTCTTTGTTCAGCAGCTTGCCGATCTCGATCTGCTGCTTCAAGTAGTCGAGCTTGCCCCATGTATAGACGACGGTCGGCGCAATCTCCTTGAGCTTGTCGATGTTCTTCTCGGTGCTGCCCACGATGATGAGGTCGGGGTTCAGCTCGATGATCTTCTCCAGATCTTCCGCGGAGACCACTTCGACACCCTGAAGCTTATCCTTGAAAAGCCGATTGCCCGCCGTCCACTGATCGACGCCGACGAGCGTGCCGCCCAGCGAGATGACGTTCGGCGCGCTGCTCAGCGCGATGATGCGCTTGGGCGCGGCGGGTACCTCGACAGGCCCGTTCTCGGATTCGTAAGTCATCTTGCCGGAGGCGTTCGCGCTTGCGGAAGCGCCTGCCGACGGCGATGCCGGCGCGCTCGCGGACGGCGATGCTGATTCGCTTGCGCTTGGCGACGCGCCAGCGTTATTGTTGTTCGCGTTGTTGCCGCACGCGCTGACGACCAGCATCAGCAGCAGCGCCAATGGGGCCCACATTTTCTTTTTCATGCCGAGCACGACACTCCCTTTTCTCTACTTATCGATAATGATTATCAGTATCACTTTTATAACTATAAAGACGGCTTCCAGGATTGTCAATAACGGTGCGGGGATTTACTCGTACCAACTGCGGCGCGTCTCAAAATAATCATATTGTTGTCCGTTGGACAGCCTGCGCCGGTCGACCAGTCGGAATCCGGCCTTCAGCAGCACGCTGCGGGAAGCGCCGTTCACGGGCTTCACGATAGCCGCCACCCGTTCAAGCTCGGTCTGACGGAATATGAATGCGATCATCGCTTGGACCGCCCCCGTGGCGTAGCCGCGGTTGCGATCATCTTTGGAGACCGCATACGCCACCTCGCGTTCTACCGGATCCAGCAGATCGTTCGGGAAAACGCCGCACCAGCCGATCAACCGTTCGTCCGCCTTGTGCTCGACCGCGAGCAGAATGCGCACGTCAGCGGGATCGAAGCGGTCGTAGCTGCCGATGACGAACGACAGGAAATCCGTCAGCTGCGCCTCGGTCATCGCCCAATCGGGCAGGAAGTCGGTGATCTCGGCTTGCATGGTGAGCGCGCGCAGCGCGTCGACATCCTGCGGCGCGAACGCGCGGAGGCGGATCGAATCGGTTTCTATCGTAAAGGAAAGCGTCATTTGAGAAGCACCTCGTCGTTATATTGGCAATCGGCATTCGGCGTAAAACAAAAAGCGGAGCGCCTGAAAAGAGGCACTCCGCAAGTATCGTCGCATACTTGTCTCGAAGTCCCTTGTAACGGCTCTGGAAGACGCACGTATCCCGTCTATAAAATCACGAGATTTTAGCGCGCGCTCGGTCCATTACAAGGAAACTGGCATAAAGGATAAATTCTCCTTCCGCATACAACCTGCATTCAGAATAAAATGTGCCGCATCCGTTGTAAAGAAGAATCAGGCCGCTTCCACCGAAGGAACCGCTTGGCGATTGGGCTTCGTCCGCTTCCAGCCTGCTCCGACCAGCAGCAGCAGGAATCCGCCCCCGACGCTCCAGAGTACGGCCGCATTCGAGGAGGCCGCGTCCAATCCGCCGAAGTACATGACCTCGCGCAGCCCGACGGCCGCGAAACGCAGCGGCGTCCAGGCGTAGATCCAGTCGCGGGATGCCGCCGACAGGAACTCCGGCGCCATGTTCAGCATCGGCATCGAGAAAAACATCAGCAGCACGAGAATCGCCATTGCGGGCATCCCGATCCAGTTGAGCAGCGCGGATTGGAGCATATAGAAGGCCGCGCCGGCGAGCCACAGGAACAGCCAAGTCTGAGTCGCGTCGGCCAGCTCCATGCCGTACCAGGCGGTGGCTTCCCAGACGAGGAAGGCGGAAGCGAGCCCGGCGAGCAGGACGCCAGCGACGGGCTGCCAGACGATCGCGGCCGGTCTGCGGGAGCCGGCCTTCATGGCGGCGCCGCCGGCGAAGAAGAGGATCAGCGCCGATACCAGGCTGCCCATCCACATGATCTGCGTAAGCAGCCCCGGCGCGTTGCCGGTGGCGTTGTTCGCGCCCGCTGCGTGGGCAGTCTCCTCCTGCACGACGATGGGGGACAGCAGCGCGGCTGCCGTCGCCACCGGCACCTGCTGCGTCTGCGCGCCGATCCGCTCGAGCATCGTCTTCGACAGCTCCGCGCCGGCGAGGCGCATCGCCTGAGCGAGCCCTTGTTTGACGACCGTAGAGGCTTGCGTGTTCAGCCCCTCGTTCGCGACGATCTTCACCGTCGCGGGCTTCGGTTCGGCACCCGCCAAGGAGGCTACGCCGGCGCTGAGATCCGCCGGAACGATCAGCGCACCGTAGTATTGCCGGTCGTCCATCCCCTCACGGGCCTCGGCTTCGGAGCCGACGATCGTCCAGGCGATCGGCAGCTGCGCGTTCGACGTCAGCTTTTCCTTCAGCATCTCCCCGACCGCCAGCGATTCGCCGCCCGGCAGTTGCGCCGGTCGATCGAGCACCACGAGCGCGACCGGCACCTCCTTCGGCTTCGCGCCGAGCACCGAGCCCATCATCGCCGCCCCGAACACGACCAGCACGATCAGGACGATCAACGTACCGATCCACACGATTTTTTGCTTAAATATCGCCATTCCTCTATTCGCTCCTCTTGTCCGCGTAATTGAACATGTTGTTGATTAATGTTCACATTGTTCATTATAATGAAGAGAGTTTGGCGTTCAATCGTCAATGTGCGATCGCGGTGTTCATTAATCGGCAGATCGATACTCGGCTGTTGAGCAACTCAGAAAAAGAGGCGGAGGCGAGGCGATGGAGGATAAATTGGACAGGCGAAAAGCGAGGACCCGGCAGCTCCTCTACGACGCGCTCATGGCGCTGCTGCAAGAAAAGAGCGCCGAATCGATCACGGTCACGGACGTCGCCGATCGCGCGGATGTCAATCGAGGCACATTTTATTTGCATTATCGGGACGTCAGGGACATGCTGCAGCAGTTGAAGGACGAGGTGCTGACCCGCATGCGCGTCATCATCGAGCAGCTCGACATTTCGGTGGCCATGCTATACATCGACCGGGACGAGCCCTATCCGATCGGCGTCTCTATTTTCGAGGAGATCGCGAGGCACGGGGAATTTCTGCGCATCATGCTCGGCGAGAAAGGCGATCTCTCGTTTGCAAGGCAGCTGCGGG
Source organism: Cohnella sp. GbtcB17 (assembly GCF_019091135.1). GTDB lineage: Bacteria > Bacillota > Bacilli > Paenibacillales > Paenibacillaceae > Cohnella. Next base: position 32,965 of record NZ_JAGXJW010000016.1, read on the forward strand.
AGCTGTTCGCCACTCGCGTTCATGCCAAACTGAGTACGCTGTCGCCGAATGAGAGCGCCGTCCCTCTCGACTATCTCATCTCCTACGTCGCCTCCGCCAACTTCGGCATCGTGACGCACTGGCTGGACACGGGCCGGCAGCTCACACCCGCGCAGATGGCCAAGATGATGGTCAGCTTGATGAACTACGGCCCCCTCATCTCAGGAGGGATTCGGAAGAAGCCGGGGCGGGAGTGATTAGGCTGGCGAGTAATTAGGCTGGTGGAGTAATTAGCAGGCGGAGCGATCAGGAGGGCGGCGGGGATCGCGGAGCTAAAGTCCATTTCGTTGAAGTGACGCGTCCTTGGGGCTGAATAACGATGTGACACATTCTTACTTGGACCGGAAAGCGCCGCTAGGACGAGATAGCGATGTGACACATTCTTATTGGAGTGGGAATGCGTCACTTGGGCGATATAGCGGCACGCTTCTCCTCGATCTCCCGGGCCAGCACGTCGACGAGCTCGCGCATCGTCACGGCAGCCAGCACGCCCTCCATCGCCGCTTGTGCCTTAAACATCATCAGGCGCAGCACCTGCTCGATGTTGGCGCCTACCGGACAAGCCGGATTCGGCTGCTCGTGCATATGGAACAGCCGGCCTTCCTCCACGACGTCGACCGCGCGGTACACGTCCAGCAGGGTGATATCGTCCAGCTCCCTCGCCAGCGTAGCGCCGCCGCTCCCCGCCTTGACGTTCGCAAGTCCCGCCTTCTTCAGATGGCCGAGCACCCGGCGGATGACGACCGGATTCGTCCCGACGCTGCCGGCCAGCCACTCGGACGTATGGTGATCCTGCGGCTGAATCGCCAGCAGGGACAAAATGTGCACGCCAATGGAAAATCTGCTGCTGATCTGCATAAGCAACACCCTTTCGTTGTGATGATTATAGTTACAACACGTGCCAAGTGTCAACCCAAGCGTGCTTTATAATCCCGCCACTCAGGGAAGCCGAATCCTGCTCGGCTTCCCATCGGCAAGGCGCGTTAATCCGCGAGCGACCGTCTGACCGCCGCAGCCGCCTCATCGAGCGCCGCGATAACGTTGTCGCACCACGCGTCGAACTCGGGATCCTCCCGCTGCAGCTCCGGATGCGCGAGGATGTGCGCGACGGTCCGCTTGACCCCCTGGTCGAAGCGGATGTCGGCCGTGTAGCCGGGGACAAGACGCCTCAGCTTGGCATTGTCGAAGACGACGGAATTCGCCTTGTCCCCGATCAGCCCGCCCGTAAAATCCTCCCGGCTGCACGCCGCCAGAAATTCGGAAGGCGCATGCACCGCGCTCAGCGGTACGTCGAGCGCGTCGGCGATGGCCGCGTAAATCTGGTTCCAGGTCAACGACTCGTCCGACGTGATCTGCACCGACTCCCCGATTGCATGCAAGTTGCCCATGAGGCCGATGAACCCTTTGGCAAAGTCCTCATTGTGCGTCATCGTCCAGAGCGAAGTACCGTCCCCGTGAATGAGGACAGGCTTGCCCTCAAGCATTCGTTTTGCTACCTGCCAAGAGCCCTTGCTGCCGTGTACGCCGAGCGGTATCGAACGCTCGTCGTACGTGTGGCTCGGCCGAACGATCGTGATCGGGAAGCGCTGTTCGCGGTACTGCTTCATCAGATATTCCTCGCAGGCGATCTTGTTTCTCGAATATTCCCAATACGGATTGGCGAGCGGCGTGCTCTCCGTGATCCGATAGTCGGACAGCGGCTTTTGGTAGGCGGAGGCGGAGCTGATAAAAATGAACTGCTTGGTTTTCCCCGCGAAAAGACGGTAATCCCGCTCCAACTGGGCCGGTACGAAAGCGATAAAGTCCGCCACCACGTCGAACGACATGTCGCGGATCAAGTCGGCCACGCGCGCCTCGTCATTGATGTCAGCCTCGAGCGTCTTGACGTTCGACGGCAGCCCCGCATTGCGCGTGCCCCGGTTCAGCACATACAGCTCGCAGCCTTGCGCCGCCAGCTGTCTCGTGATGGCTGCGCTGATCGTACCCGTGCCGCCGATAAATAACGCTTTCATAAATAAGCACCTCCGGTAATCGAGATAGAGCGAGCGATCATACTCGTCCCTATCTAGTATTCGCCGCCGGGAAGACCGGTCCTGTCTCGTAAGGTCCGAAAATTGGGCTAAGGCGCTTCCTTGGTCACAATTCTGGCGGCCGAAGTCACCAGCATGGTAGCAGGCAAGACAACGGCGCTCCTACAATGGGTTCACGGCGCGGCCGGTACCCGTGCGGACCGCCCGCACGGAGAAAGGAGGCTTCTATTGCGGCAAAGAAGGAACGGGCATCGCAGACTCTCATTTTCCACGACACGGAGGTTGTGAAATGTTAAAAACGACTTGGCTTAAAAAGCTGACGGCCAGCACGCTCACTATAGCGCTGCTCGCCTCGCTGGCATGGCAACTGCAGCGCACGGGGGTGGCTTCCGCGGCACCCGTCGTTTACGAAGCGGAGTCCGCCGCCAAGGCGGGAGGCGCGGTCACGGCGACGGATCACGCGGGATACAGCGGTTCCGGGTTTGTGGGCGGCTATACGGACGCCAATAAAGGCAGCGCTTCGACGACGTTTTCTGTAAGCGCTTCATCTTCCGGCAGCTACACGGCGTCCTTGCGTTATGCCAACGGTACCGGCGCTGCGAAGACGCTCAGCCTGTACGTGAACGGCAGCAAGCTGAAGCAAACGTCGCTGCCCGCAACCGCGAATTGGGATACGTGGGCGACCGCGACGGAAACCGTGACGCTGGCGTCCGGCACTAATACGATCGCTTACAAATACGACACGACCGACACCGGCAACGTCAATATCGACAGCCTGACGGTCGATGTCTCGCTGGGTGACAACCTGGCGCTCGGCAAATCGATCGTCGCCAACAACAGCTACGGCGGATTTCCGGCGGCGGGCGCCGTGGACGGCAACGCCTCAACCTATTATGAAGGCGCGGCAGGCGCCTATCCCAATACGCTGACCGTCGACCTCGGCAGCGCCCAGAGCGTCGGTACCGTCGTCCTCAAGCTGCCGGCCTCCTGGGGGGCGCGCTCGCAGACGCTGTCTTTGTCCGGCAGTTCGAACAATACGAGCTTCAGCACACTGAAGGCTTCGCAGTCGTATGCGTTCAATCCCAGCTCGGACAACACGGTGAGCATCGCATTTACCGCGGCATCCGTCAGGTATGTCCGGCTGAGCTTTACGGCCAACACGGGCTCCACCGGCGGTCAGGTCGCCGAATTCGAGGTGTACGGGTCCGGCTCGACGCCGACGACCACGCCGACTGCAACGCCTACGGCGACGCCGACAGCCACGCCTACCGCTACCCCAACGCCGACGCCTCCGCCGAGCGGTACGTATGAAGCCGAGTCGGGCATCCGTTCGGGCGGCACGGTCGTGGCGACAGACCACGCCGGCTACAGCGGCTCCGGCTTTGTCGGCGGGTTCACCGACGCCAACAAGGGAAATGCATCGCTCCAGTTCAACGTAAACGTCGCCACGGCGGGCAACTACGCTTTAAGCCTTCGCTATGCCAACGGCTCAGGTGTGACGCAGACGCTCAGCCTTTACGCGAACGGCACGAAGCAGACGCAGATCTCATTGCCTGCGACGTCCAACTGGGACACCTGGGCCGTCAAGACCGACACCGTCTCCTTGAACGCCGGCAGCAACACGATCCTGTACAAGTACGATACGACCGACACCGGCAACGTCAACCTCGACCGGCTCGATCTGGCGTTCGTCGTCGCCACCCCGACGCCAACGCCGACACCGACGCCGCCTGTCGGCACTTACGGCGCCACGATGCCTTACGACACGTACGAGGCGGAAAGCATGACGCATACGGGCACGCTCGTCGGTCCAAATACGACATTCGGCAATATCGCCTCCGAGGCGTCCGGACGCAAAGCCGTGCGGCTCACATCGGCCGGGCAGTATGTGCAGTTCACGCTGTCCAAGACCGCCAAGGGACTTACCATACGCTACTCTATTCCAGACAACGCGGCCGGCACCGGCATCGATTCGGCGATCAGCCTGTATGCGGGGGGCACGCTGATCAAGGACGTCCCGCTGACGTCCAAATACAGCTGGATCTACGGCTCGTGGGGGACGGAAGGCGGACAGACCCGCTGCTCGAACACTCCGAACGCCTCGCCGAACACCCCGCTCCACATGTACGACGGAGTCGCCGTCGTACTGGACCAGCAGTATCCGGCGGGCACGGTCATCAAGCTGCAGCGCAATGCGGCTAACCTGAACTTCAGCTCCGTCGCAAGCGTCACCGTCGACCTCGTCGAAGCGGAGCCGATCCCCGCCGCGCTGACCATGCCGGCAAACTATGCGTCCATCGCCAGCTACGGCGCGATCGCAGGCGACGGAGCAGACGATACGGCGGCGATCAACAGCGCGATCAACGCGGTGAAAAACTCCGGGGGGGTCCTTAAAGGCATCTGGATTCCTTCAGGAACCTTCAACCTGAACAACGGCAATCGCGGCGCGGGCTTCGACGGCTCGGGCACGCGGCTGTACCTGGACTGCGGGAGTTCGATCAAGGGCGCGGGCATCTGGTATACGACGCCCGCGGGCATCTATGCAGGCATTTTCATGCGGGCTGGCAATGTGACGCTGTCGGACTTCAAGATCAGCGCGAAGGACGTCATTCGCGACGTCTATAACGGCGTGACGGCCGTCGAAGGCGTCGGCACCAATTCCACGCTGACCAACCTGTGGATCGAGCATGCCAAAGTCGGCTTCTGGCTGACCGACCAGACGAACGGAGCGACGATCTCGAACTCCCGCGTGCGGCAAGTATGGGCGGACGGCATGAACCTCCATCGAGGCACGTCCAATACGACCGTCACGAACAACTCGGTCCGGGGCAGCGGGGACGACGGGCTCGCGATGTGGTCGGACGTATACCTGGACACGAACAATACGTTCAGCTACAACACAGTCCAAATCCCCACGCTCGCGAACAACATCGCGATCTACGGCGGCCAGGGCAACAAGGTCATCGGAAATTTGCTGACGGACACCGTCGTAAACGGCTCCGGCATTTCCTTCGGCACCAACTTCGACCCGCCGTCCATGACGGGCACGCTGACGATCCAGAACAATCTGCTGCTGCGAACCGGCTCCTTTCATAAGGATTACGGCTACCAGATCGGCGGAATCTGGGCATACTGGTTAAACAACAACGGCAGAGCGCAGAACCTGACCGTGACCGTATCGGGCAATACGATTCAGGACAGCACCTATTCCGGCATCTTCATCGAAGAGCCCGCGCCCAATATTTCCGTTACGTACTCGGGAAACACCGTCACCAACGCCGGCACGTATGGCGTCTATGTGCGGGGCACGGCGACGGGCAGCTCGACCTTCACGAACAACACCGTGAACGGCGCGCCTTCGGGCAAGTTCCTGAACACCTCGTCCAGCTTTACGGTGTCGGGCTCGGGGAACAATTGGTAACCTGATCGGGAAAACAAATTCGGCCCTCCTGTCACAAATCCCTCTGCCTCGTTGTCTTAGATAGCGAGAACGACAAATACAAACCAAACGGAGGAATCGACATGCAATTGCGAATGAACTATATGACGGCGAACCAGGCCGCTTTCCAGACGTTGCTGAAGCTGGAGGACTCGGTGAAAAAGCTGGGCCTCGAGCCGGTGCTCTACGAGCTGATCAAAATTCGGGCGTCGCAGATCAACGGATGCGCCTTCTGCGTCGACATGCATACGACCGACCTTCGCAAGATGGGCGAATCCGAACGGCGGATCAACCTGATCGCCGTATGGCGCGAAGCGCCGCAGTTCACCGAAAAGGAACGGGCCGCGCTGGCTCTGACAGAGGCCGTCGTCCGCATTGCCGACGCAGGCGTTCCGCAGGATGTCTACGACGAGGCGCGCCGGCATTTCAGCGAGAGCGAATACGTCGCCATCGTGATGGCGGTCAACGCGATCGGCAGCTGGAACCGCATCGCAATCTCGACGGGCATGTTCCCGGGCTGCTTCGACAAGCAGGCGACACAGGCGTGAGGACATCGATCCGTCGTCGATAAGCGGCATGCGAATGCAGGTTAACGCAGGTTCTGTTATTTCCGCTTCGGAGTGCCCTTTACTCGCGCACTGCGCATACGAAAAGCCGCACCGAATCAGCAAAGCCACCCGGCCGGGTGGCTTTGTTGGCGTCCCCGAATGAAGTTGGATAGAATAAAAGCAACCTAGAAACGGAGGCGGACTCCTTGAACACCGGCGACGCGACGCAAGACGTCGAACGACTTTATCGCGAATACAAGCCCCTGCTGACTTCGATCGCTTACCGGATGCTCGGCTCGATGAGCGAAGCGGAGGATGCCGTGCAGGACGTGTTCGTCGCCTTCAGCAAGATGGACGGCGGCGGGGAGATCGAGCACTCGAAGGCTTACCTCGTCAAAATGACGACGAATCGCGCGCTCAATATGATGAAGGCCGCGCCTCGCCGCCGGGAAAGCTACCCGGGCCAGTGGCTGCCCGAGCCGATCATCGAGCTGGACGACAAGGAACAGCCGCTCGAGCAGATGCTTCGGCAGGAACGGCTCGGCTACGCCATGCTCGCGCTGCTGCAGACGTGCACGCCGCCCGAGCGGGCCGTGTTCGTACTGCGCGAATCGTTCGGCTACGACTACGCCGAGATCGGGTCCATGCTCGACAAGAGCGAGGCCGCCTGCCGCAAGCTGTTCAGCCGCGCCTCCGCCAAGCTCGGCCACCTGACTGCGGCGGAGCGGGAGGGGGCGCCGGAACCCGCGATGGACCGCTTCGTCCGCTCGTTCGAGGAGGCGCTCGCGTCCGGGCGTCCGGATGCGTTCATCCATCTGCTCGCCGAGGATGCGGTGCTCCTGAGCGACGGGGGCGGCGTCGTGCGTTCGGCGATCAACCCGATCGAAGGCCCGGCGCGCATCGTCGCCTTCTTCAAAGGCATCGCCGGCAAGGGCTCGCTCGACGGCAAGTGGCGGCGCGTGCGCATCAGTGGGCAGCCGGGCCTCCTGCTGGAGCGGGACACGCTGCCGCCGGTCGCCTATGCGCTCGAGCCGGACGGCCGCGGCGGGATTCGCACCATTTATATGGTCACCAATCCGGAGAAGCTGACGCGCATCTCTTTCTAGCTGCTGCTTTCCTTCTCCCTCCGCACTGTCCGCATCGGCCCCGCATTTGTTCGCCAGTCCTTCGACCCATCGCCATCGGGCCGAAGCGCCGACGCAGCAAAAAGGATGGGGCAGCAGGCGCCGCTCCATCCTTAGGATGCAGGTTTATCTCAATGCAGATCCACGGTCCTGTTCAGATCCGAATCCGGTTTATCGTGGCCAGTCAGCCGCTGGAACAGGTGCGCGACCATTTTCATCTTGCTGCCCGTCTCCCAATACTCGGCCGTCTCTGCTCGAACCTTGATCAGCACCAGGTTCGGATCGTCGTAAGTCGTGTCCAGCAGCTTCTCGTACGCGACGTTCCAGAACTCGCGGATCTTGGCCGGGTCGCTGATGAGCTCGGCTTCGCCGCGCACCGACACGTACGATTTGCCGACGTAGGCGACGTTCACGCGGGGATCCTCCAGCAGCTCCTCGTATTTGTCCGTCTCCTTCGATGTCAGAAACCACAGGTCCCCGTCGAATTCGACCTCCTGCGTCTTGAGCGGGCGCGATACGAGACCTTCAGGCGTCACCGTCGTGAGCATGGCGGTATCGATCCCCTTGATCAGGTCTCTCACCTTGTCGATCGCTTCCTGGCTGCCCGTATGCATATTTGGCATGTCCTCACCTCATCGTTATGGAATAAGCCTTTCGGCGCTCTCCGTATTATTTAAACCGAATCGACTCCCCTTCAACCATTAGGCCAACCATCTTCAGTAAAGCATTGACGCGCAGAAAGGATGAGGCGTAAAATAATGTCGGTAAGTCCATGGGAATAGATCAGGTATGAACGAGGAAGAGGTTGAACCGTTTGAATTTCAAGGCTGTCGCTATTTGCTTATATATCGTGGGCATTTATTGGATCTCGTCGCGCATGCCCTCGATGCACGCTTTATTTTTTCCGACGCTCGGCGCTTTTAGCCTGCTTTTTATCGCGCATCCTTTTTCTCCGGGCAAACTGGGCAAGGTCGCCTTCGGCGCTGTGGTCTCCGTTCTGATCGGCACCGCGTTGTCCTACGTATACCCGGGCGCGGTCTCCTTGCTGGTCAACTTGCTGGTCGTCATCTACTTGATCAACCGGTTTAAATGGAATGCGCCGCCGATTCTCGCGGTGTCGCTCATTCCGTTTTTCGTGCATACCGAATTCGTCTGGGTCATTCCGGCGTCCGTCTGCGCCTCCCTGATCGGGCTGGTGCTTACGCTCTGGATCGCCCATCACGTAGAACGCATCATCCCCGTGCAGACCCGGCGCGCCAGCCAGGCGGAGTCCGGCTAAATAGCAAAAAAAGCGAATCGCCCTTTACCGCGGCGCATTCGCTTTTTTATATCCCCCGAGAGCGGAGGCGGCGTGCTTGATTTTGCATAAAGGCGAGGTTTTATTTCGGCAGGGAGAATCGGGCCCCCTGTTCCATCTGAAAAGCGGCCTGCTCAAGATCGTGCGCCTTCATCCGGACGGCTCGCAATACTTGGTCAACGTCATCGTGCCCGGCGAGACGATCCCCCATCACTCGCTCATCAGCCCCAAGCCGTACTTCGGCACGGCCGTCGCGCTCTCCACCAGCGAGATCGACGTGCTGCCCGCGGCGGAATGGTATGAGGAGCTGGCGCAGGATCCCGTGCGCTACCGGACCGTGGCGCTCCTCCTGCAGGACAGGCTGAGTCTGCTGCAGCAACGGTTCGATCAGTTGACCGAGACATCTCCCGCGGAAAAGCTGAGCAAGCTCGCCGCCTGGTTCGAGACCTATATCGGACCGGCACCGCTCACCGACGTGCTGACGCAGGAGGAGATCGGCCAGTTCGTCGGGCTGCGCCGGGAGACGGTCAACCGGCTGCTGCGCAAGCGGCAGCCGCTGCCGTAATTTCGCCTGAAGCCGGAATCAAGCTTGAACGGCGTCCGCCTCCGCCTCCTTCAGAGTTCCCGACGGGCCGAAAAACTCGAACCGAATCCGCTCTTCCGCGATCCCCCACGACCGCAGCGCGGCATACACCGTCTTCATAAACGGGGTCGGCCCGCAGAAGTAGAAGCTCGCCTCCGTTGTCGGCACGACCTGCTGCAGCCAGGTCAGATCGACGTAGCCTTCCTTGTGGAAAGCCTCCGTCTCCCGGTCCCAAGCCGACGGACGGCTGTAGCACCAGTGCGCGGATACATGCGGGCTGCTCGCAACGACCTCCTCCGCTTCCTGACGCAGCGCATGGGCTTCTCCGCTTCGCGCGGCATGAATGAACGCAATCTCGCGATCGGGCTGCGCCTCTGCCGCAGCCTTCAGCATGCTGACCATCGGCGTTAGCCCCACGCCGCCGCTGATGAGCACGAGCGGCCGCGTATCCGCCAGGTCGAGGACGAATTCGCCCGCCGGCGCCGACAGATGCAGCACGTCCCCTTCCCCGACCTGCGCGTGCAGGTACGACGACACGATGCCCGCAGGTTTGCCGGGAAGCGCGTCCTCCCGTTTCACCGAGATCCGATAATACGGCTTGCCCGGCGCGTCCGACAGGCTGTACTGGCGAATATGCGTATTGGCCTCGCCCGGAATGTCCAGCCGCACGCTGATGTACTGTCCCGGCTCGAAAACCGCGACCGCTCCGCCGTCCGCCGGCACCAGGTAGAACGAAGTGACGACATCGCTCTCCGCCGTCTTGCGCACGACGCGGAACGCTCTGAAGCCCGCCCAGCCGCCGTCCTGCTTTTCCGCCTGCGCGTACATGCCTTCCTCGACTTGGATGAAGACGTTCGCGATAACGCCGTATGCCTCCGCCCATGCTCCAAGAATGTCGTCCGTCGCCGCGTCGCCGAGCACGTCCTTGATCGCGCCAAGCAGATACTTGCCGACGATCGGATACTGATCGGCCGTCACGCCGAGGCTGCGGTGCTTGTGCGCAATTTGCTTCACGACCGGCAGGATCGATTCCAGCTTGTCGATATGCAGCGCCGCGGCGTAGACGACGTTGGCGAGCGCCGTCTGCTGCCTGCCCTGGCTCTGGTTCGCATGGTTGAACAGGTTCAGCAGCTCCGGATGCGCAGCGAACATCGTCTGGTAGAAGCGCTTCGTGATCGTCGTGCCGTGCTGCTCGAGCACGGGCACCGTGGATTTGATGATCTCTATTGTACGGGAACTGAGCATAGCGGCTTTCCTCGCTTTCGTGGACTCGGGATGATCCAAGTATATAAAAGCGCGGAGTCGAGCCAGTGTGATCTCGATCACACCAAATCGCAAGGATGTGTGAAGAGACGGCGGAGACAGGGGGATGGCTAAGCCTTTTTCAGGTAAACATTTAATCGTTCGGAAAATAAAAGCATCGCGGCGGCCGAGAGTGCGAGGTAAGACGGGAAGATGCCGATGGTCGAATGCGAGGCGAGAAAGCCGAGCAGCGGCGGCATCAGCGTGCTGCCCGTATAGGCGACGGCCATCTGGTAGCCCATGATGGACGGGGCGCGCCGCTTGCCGAATCGCACAGGCGTCTCGTGCAGCATGCACGGATAGATCGGGGCCAGGCCCAGGCCGACGATCATCAAGCCCGCGAAGGAGAAGCCTGCCGGCAGCGGAAGGACGAGCAGCGCGGCGCCCGCCAGCGCCGTCGCTTGCCCGCAGCGGATGAGCGCGCGGTTGCCGACCTTGAAGGTGACAAAGCCCGTGATCAGCCGCCCGATCGTGATGCCCATATAGTACATCGACACCCACTGCGCGGCGGTCGCGGCGGACAGCCCTTTGATGCCGACGAGATAGCTGCTGCCCCATAGGCCGGCGGTCGACTCGACGCCGCAATAGAACAAGAAGGAGACGAGCGCCAGCTTGACGCCCTTGACCTGCAGCGGCTTGACCGGCCCGGCGCTCCCGGCGTCTTCGCCCGGCAAGGCGGCCTTCTCCTGCGCCTGACGGGCAGTGTCGCGCTGCCGGCTCCGTGCGACCCGGTCCCACAAGGGCAGCGATGCGAACAAAATGACGACGAGGACGAACTGGATTCCCGCCACGGCGAGATAACCGTCCCGCCAGGAGCCCGGGCCCGCAATGTAGCCGGCCATGATCATCGGTCCCAGCGTGGCGCCGACGCCCCAGAAGCAGTGCAGCCAGCTCATGTGCCGGGCTTCGTAATGCTCGGCCACGTAGTTGTTGAGCCCCGCGTCGACGGAACCGCCCCCGAGTCCGAGCGGAATGGCGGAGAGGACGAGCCAGAGGAGCGAGGGCGACTGCGAAAAGCCGAGCAGCGCGCCCGCGGTCATGACGCAGCTGATCGCCGCGACTTTTCCCGTGCCGAAACGCTTGAGTACGGCTCCGCTCGCCAGACTGGATACGATGGTGCCCGCCGCAACGATCATGTAGAGGACGCCCGCCGTCCCGAGGGGCGCCTTCAGGTCCGCGTGCATGACCGGCCACGACGCGCCCAGCAGCGAATCCGGCAACCCCAGGCTGATAAACGCGAGATAAATAATCAATAAGAAAAAGGTTGCCATCGCTTTCTTGCTCCTTTATTCCTGAATGCTTTATTCCTGAATGCTTTATTCCTGAATGCCTGCGCCCGAGATCATCCGATGAAGCCCGAGGCTCCGCAGGCCGTCCAGGTAATCCTGCCGCCAGTCGCTCGCGGTCAGGCGCGGCAGATGCGCCGGCGGCACGTAGGCCGCGCTTCGCTCCGCGATCCGGTTCAGCAGCGATTCGCTTACCTCGTCCCGGCAAAATACGATCGTATGCGGGTTCAAAATCGCCGTGCAGGAAGCGACCATCCGGCTGACGGCGTCCAGCTCCCTGTCGTTCATGCGTCCCGGCGGGGAGGCACGCGGCCGATCCAGCGCCTGCGTGAAGTTCCGGTCCTCGTACTGAGGCAGGAACGATACCTCCCCGGCGAAAAAGGTGCTCCCGCGCACGATGTCCCCGTTCACGAGAATGCCGGCGCCCGGACCGTTCTGGCCGAAGTACAGGTAGACGATCGACGGGTTGACATGTTCGCTTTTCTTTTCGTTGAAGCCGAGGACGGCGGCATTCATGTCGTTCTCTACGACGACCGGGACCCCGAATCGCGTCTCCAAATAACCCTTCAGATCGAAATCCTGAAAGGACGCGTAGCAGGGTATAAAAATAATCCGACCGTTGTTGACCGACCCGGGGACGCCGACGGCGATCGCGCGAATGCCGGGCTGTCGGGCGACGATCTGCGCGATGTACGCCGCCACAGCCTCCGCATCCCACTCGAGCAGGCTCGAGGTCGATCCCTGTTCCTTGACCTCGCCCAGGCAGTTGAAGATCGAATAATGCGTCTCATGCTTCTCCAGAAATAAAGCGAGTCCGAGCATATGATCGGGATTGTAGGCATATCGCTGCGCCCGCCGTCCGCCGCTGGACGCGTCGAGTCCGGCCGCGACCAACTCCCCTTCGCGCTCCATGTCGGACAGAAACTTGCTGATCGTCGGGAAGCTGATGCCCAGCATCCGGCTGAGATCGACCTTCGTCAGGCTGCCGTGCGTCAGCAGCGCGGCGCGTATGCCGCTATAGATCAATCGGCTGCGATCCTTGGGTGTCGCGATTCGTTCGTTCATGTGGTGTCCGCCTTTCGCAGCTTCGACTTTTTAAAACGATTTAATAAGTGGTTTTCGCAAGTTTAACAGACGCGGCGCGCTTTGAAAAGCACAAAAAAGAGGGGCGAGCCCCTCTCAGTGCGGATAACGATGTGCCGTATCCTTAGTTCGCCGCAACGCCCTCCGCATCGACTCGCTGCGCCACTAGCTTCCGATACACCTTCGCATACACCCATACGGCGTTGATCAGCAGCAGCGCGCCGGTCAAGCCGAACACATACCGAAGGCCGAACCACGCCGCGACTTGACCGCCGAGCACGGCGCCGGCAAACACGCCCAAGTATCCCGCGGACATGGAAAATCCGAAAACCCTGCCCATGATTTGCTGCGGCGTAATTTTTTTGAGCATAATATTGACCGCTGGCGTCAGTCCGGCGGACGTGAGCCCCAGCAGAAAGCGCAGGACCATGAGCTGCCACGGCGCGGTCACGAACGCCTGAGGGATGAATAGCAATCCCGCGACGGCGATCGAGACGAGCATGACTTTGTGGGCGCCGATCCGGTCGGACAGCTTCCCGAGCTGCGGAGCGGCGAAGATGTTGGCGAGGCCCGACGCCGAGAACGTGATGCCCGCGATCAGCGCGACATGGCCTGCGCCGTCCGACAGATGCGTGATATAGACGGTGAGGATCGGCTCTACCGAATACAGGGCGACCGTGAGCACGAAAAACGTCGCGAACAGGATCAGCGTAAGGCTCTTGTCGGGGATGGAGTCCCACACCTCGCGGAACCGACGCACCTGCCGCTTGTCCTCGCGGACGAACGACTCCCGAACGAACAGCGCAGTCGCGGCGAAGGCGAGGAACAGCAGCGCGCCCGTGAAGAAAAACACGTCGCGCATCCCGAAGTTCTCGCCGATGAAGCCGCCGACCGTCGGGCCGAGCAGCGATCCGGCGATGCTCGCCGTAGAGAGCGTGGCGAGCGCGTAGCCCGCATGCTCCTTGTCGGTCTGCGTCGCGATCATCGTCGTGCAGGCCGTTCCGTAGCCTGTGATGACGCCCTGCAGCAGCCGGAGCCCGATCAGCACGTACACGTTGTGCGCGAAGCCCATGCAGCCGATGACGATCGCCATGCCGAGACTTGCGCGCAGCAGCATGGGCTTCCGTCCGAACCGGTCCGCCGCGTGCCCCCAGATCGGCGAGAAGATCGCCGATACGATAAACGTAATGCCGAACGCGAGACCGGACAATTGAGAGACGCTGTCTTTATTTTCGATGCCCAGATGCTGGATAAATAGCGGCAGCACCGGCGCCAGCTGGCTCATGCCGATGCCCGTGACGAACATCCCGAACCAGCATACGATCAGATTTCTTTTCCATATCGGCATGGCCGACAAGCCTTCTTTCCGCCGCGAAACCGAATGCGGGTCCCGCGCTTCGTTAAAACAGCCTGCTCGCCCAATCCTCCGCAGTCAGCACATCCGCCTGACGCGGGAAGATCTTCTCGGTGAGCACGCGATGTACCTCGGGGTCGGCGTCGAGACAGGCGTCCGACAGCACCGTCAGCGTAAAATCGCGGTCCGCCGCTTCCCGCAGCGTCGACAGCACGACGCCGCTCGTGGAGATGCCGCAGAGGACGAGCGAATCGATCCCGCGCGCGCGAAGCAGGACGTCGAGCCCGCTGCCCGCGAACGCACTGACACGGACCTTGGTGACGACCGGCTCGCCCGGCTCTGGCCGTACCTCGTCGAGAATCTGCGTGCCTGCGTCCGCGACCGTCGCGCCGCCGTATTGGGCCAGCCCGGCGAACATTTTATTGCCCGGATGAACCTCGGGGTACCCGTCCCGGAAGGCGAGCCGGACATAGATAACCTGAACGCCGTGCTCGCGCGCTGCGCGAACGGCCGTCTGAAAAGGCAGCCACTGCGCTTCGTCCAGCGCGTACCTCGCGACGATCGCCTGCTGCATATCCATCACAAGCAGCGCCGTCTTGCCGGATTGTCGATCCATGTTGAACACTCCTCACCATCATGATAAGATTAACCGGAGAACTCTCCACTTCATGTTAAACGGAGACCTCTCCGCTGTCAAGAAGCATCAAATGGGGGTTGCCGAAGATGGATGAGAGACAAGAGGACGGCGCGCGCCCGGAGCGGCGCGATGCGGCCGAGAATCGCCAGCGCATTCTGGATGCGGCGCTCCGGCTGTTCGACCGGTACGGCGCCGGCCAGGTCAGCATGAACCAGATCGCGACCGAAGCCCAGATCGGCCCGGGCACGCTGTATCGCCGGTACCGCAACAAAAGCGAGCTGTGCCTCGACCTGATGAAGGACAATATCGTGCTGCTGTTCGACGATATCGATGCCTTTATCGAGGCGCATCGCGACAGCTCGCCGAACCTGCGTCTTAGGGGGATCGTGAGCTTGTTCGTCGGCTTTCGCGAGAAAAAAAACCAGCTGCTGGCGGGCATAGAGGATTCCCCTCCCGCAACCCGCACCCGGCCCAGAGCGCTCAGTCCGCTATACGGGCAGCTGCACGAGATCCTCATTGCACAGTTCGAGGCGATGACCGGAAACGGCCACGACGAAGCCGCAGCACACTCGAGCGCCGTATTCAGGGCGGACATGCTGCTCGTGGCGCTCAGCAGCGAATCCTACGCCACCCAGCGGAACGTTCGCGGCCTGTCGCCGGATGAGATCGTCGAACAGCTCGGCCTGACCTTTTTCCCGGAGCGGGACTGACGACGGCTCCATGAAATAAGCGCTCTTCCGGACAACCGGAGAGCGCTTATTGAACGTGCTGCAGATCGTGCTTGCTGCCTTAATTCGCGATAACGGGACATGTGCCCGCCCCGGCATCCCCAGCGGCCGACAGCATCTCCTCGAACGCTTCGGGGCTCACCGGCTTGGAGTAGAGGTATCCCTGACCGACCGGGCAGCCGTGCGCGACGAGCACCTGCCGTTGGCGCTCGCACTCGATCCCTTCCGCGACGACGCCCAGGTTGAGGCTGAGCCCCAGGTCGATGATCGTCTTGAGCATGGACAGCTGAACGCGATCGTCGATATCGTCGATGAAGGACTTGTCGATCTTGATCCGATCGATCGGCAGCTTCGGGATGATGAACAGCGACGAATAGCCCGTGCCGAAGTCGTCGATCGAGACGCCGATTCCCATCTTTCTGAGCGCGCGCAGCACGTCCGTGCTCTCCTTCACGTTTTGCATGATGCTCTCCGTGATCTCGAGCTCCAGATAGCCGGCCGGCAAGCCCGTGCGCTGCAGCACGCTGCACACCGACATCAGAAACTCGCGGTGCTGGAACTGGCGGACCGATACGTTGACCGAGATGCATAACGGCGGATAGCCCTTGTCCTGCCATGCCTTGTTCTGCTCGCAAGCCCGCCCCAGCACCCAGTCCCCGATCGCGACGATCTGGCCCGTCTCCTCGGCGACCGGACTAATCTCCGCGGGAGAGACGACGCCCAGCTCCGGATGCTCCCAGCGAAGCAACGCCTCCATGCCGATGATACGCTCCGTCCGCAGCTCGACCTTCGGCTGGTAGTGAAGCTTGAACTGGCGGCGCTCGATCGCCCGCCTGAGCTCGTGCTCCAGTTTCATTTTGCGGGCCATGATCGCGTGCAGCTCCGTATCGTAAAACCGGAAGCTGTTTTTGCCGCTTTCCTTCGCCAGATACATCGCCGCATCCGCGTATTTTAACAGGTCGTTGCTCGTGCAGCCGTTATCCGGGTAGATGCTGATACCAATGCTCGGCGTTACGATAATCTCGATCTCTTCGCAGCGGAACGGCTCGCGGAATTGCCCCAGGATCCGGTCCGCCGCGGCCGCACACCAGGAATTCTCGGCATCGGTCAGGATCACGACGAATTCGTCGCCGCCAAGCCTGTAGAGCGGCGAACGGACGCCGACAGAACGCCTGAGCCGTTCGGCCGTCTGAATCAGGATGCGGTCTCCGGCATGATGACCGAGCGTATCGTTGATCACCTTGAACCGGTCGAGCTCGATCAGCAGCAGGCCCGCGCGCACGTCCGTTTTGCCGATGATCCGTTCCAGATCCTGCCGGAAGCCGATGCGGTTCTTCAGTCCCGTGAGCGGATCGTGATAGGCCAGGTGGCGATACTCGCCCATGAGCTCGTTCAGGACGCGCATCATACGGAGCTGACGTCCCACGATCAGCAGAAACAGCAGCAGCAAGCCGAGGCTGAGCGCGTTAAAATCCCAACGGCTGCCCAGCACGAAAAGAACGACGAGACCCGCGATGCTGGCATACGGGAAGACAGACTCCTTAATCCGCATGTCGGGCTCGCTTTCCTGTATCGGCGCGGTCGGCCCGTCTCCCGCAGAGCGGCCGCCCAGACCGATCAGCAGCAACGCAAGCACCCATAATACGTCCACGAATTGACCCGAGTTCTGCGCCTGCTGCTCGGAGAGATAAGCGAAGCCGAGATCGCCCGCGATCTGGCACAGCATGCCCCAGACGACGTACAGCATCGAGGGAGTCAGCGCGCCCTGCTGCAGCAAGGTATAGTACAGAATCAGCGTCAGCAGGAAGATGCTCAGCGACGCCAGCGGATAAGCGGCGGAGAGCAGCGTGACGAAGGGCGATTCATCGGGGATGGAGATGATCGGATTGATCACGAAGTGGACACTGACGCTGACGGCCGTGATCGTAAAGACGACGATGTTGAATATGTAGCCGGCTCCCGCCGAACGACCGTAGACGGACCTGTATTTGCAGAAAAGGGCCGCGAGAAAAAAACAATAGGCGATCAGCCAGATGACATAGGAGAATGCGGAATACTCGGTGGCGGACGACGCAAGCTGCTTGTAGAGCAATTGACAATTAGACAGCGCATTCAAGATCAGCCCCGTGCCGACCATCAACCAAAATCCGCGGCGCTTGCCGTTCAGCCGAAGACCCGTTCGCAAGGTCCAAAACGCGCCGATGGCGCCTGCCGCCATCTGCAGCATGTTCGAGCCCAGGACGCGCATCCATTCGTTATCCCAGTAGATCAAATACCAGCATCCGATGGCCGCGGCGAATCCGGACAGCAAAAACAGAGGCAAGCGTCGAGCATGCAACATAGTAATCCCTCACGATGACTAATATTGGGCAGCGATACAATCGAGGAATACATGATGGAACCGGTTAAAAAAAGGGAAAACAAAAAGTTATTCCCCATGGAAATAACCTTGTATACGGTACTGATCCCTGGCAACCCGGCGGCCATAGTTTCCCTTAGGCCCGTAGCTTTGCGTCCTCGCCTTTCGACGAGTTTGCCCTTCTCAAAACCTATTCAACTAGTTATATACTATCATTTTTCGAGCTAAATACATAGAACTTTTTTCCTATAAAAGAAAAGATTTCGTTATCATCTATAATAGGCGGCTGACGATACGCAGAGGCGGATGAAAGACATATGATGGAAGACGAACGGAGGGGAAGCAGCCTTGAGCAAACCTGGCGTAACCATCGTGGCTTGCACGAACCGTCCCGAATTTTTCGCCAACGTGCTGGGCAACTACGTGCGCCAACGGTATCCGCGCAAACAATTGATCGTCATCGTCAACAAGGATGGCGTCGATCTGCGGGCCATGCGCCGACAGGCCGCACGCTGCCCCGACGTCGCCGTCTATCACGTACCGGAGCGGATCTCTCTCGGCCAATGCCTCAACTGCGGCATCTCGCGCGCCAAGTATCCGCTCATTGCCAAGTTCGATCACGACGACTACTATTCGCCTTACTATTTGCGCGAGCAGGTTCGGGCGCTCCAGCGAACAGGCAGCTCCGTCGTCGGCAAGCATGCCTGCCTCGTGTATTTAGCGGGGAGCCGACGGCTGATCGTCCGCTCCCCCGGCGAACGGCACCGCTTCATGAGCTTCGTGCAGGGAGGCACGATTCTGTTCCGCCGGAACGTGCTGAAGGACGCGCGGTTCGCCGACATCTCCCTGGGCGAGGACGTGCGGTTCCTGCGAAGCTGCGCGAGAAAAGGACACCGCGTGTACGCGACCTCGCCTTATAACTACGTCTACGTTCGCCGCAAAGACAAGCGCACGCATACGTGGAAAGTGAACGACCGCTATTACTTGAAGGGCAGCCGGCACGTCGCTGTTACAGACCGCTATCGTTCGTACGCGATTCGGAAGATTTGAGCGTTGCAGAGCCTAGGAATAGCGATGTGCCACGTTCTTGTTTGTCCCGTCGGGCACGGTTGCGAACTGAATCTACGACAAATCAGGCCACCCTCCCGGAATGGCCTGATTCGGTGCCGGCAGCCGGCGAAGGATCATTATGCCGTTTTCGCCTGCGCTTCCGGCGCGGGAAGCGCTGTCCGGCGACGATGGTGCAGCATGACGTAGAAGAGCACCGACACCAACGCGATCGAGCCCGCGCCCGCATACATCATGCGGTAGTCCGAGACGGATGCGATCATGCCCATGAAGTAGGAGCCGATGCCGTAGCCCAGGTCGAACATCAGAAAAAACGTGCCGGTCGCGCTACCTCGCCGGTGCTCCGGCGCCAGCTTGATCGCCAGCGTCTGGAAGCAGGGCAGGAGCGCGCCGTAGCCGATGCCCATCGCGGCGCCGGTCAGCAGCACGGCGAAGGCGGAGTGCGCCTGACCGAGTACGATCATGCCGATCGCGAATAGCGCGATGCCGGGATAGTACAGGTAATGCTCCTTATACCGGTCGAACACCCGCCCGATGACGGGACGGGAGGCGACGATCATCACCGCGAACACGACAAAAAACAGCGCCGTGACATGCGTTTGGTGGATTTCTTCGGTAAACGCCGCGAAAAAGCCCGACAGCGAGCTGTAGGCGAACGATACGACGAAGCCGACGATCGAGATCGGCAGCGCCTTCGGCTCGATGACGTCGCTCCAGCGCAAACGCCCCGCTTTTGCTCCTGCATCGGCCGCCGGCTCGGGCGCGGCCGCCCGCGCAAGCTCCGGCTTGGCCCCCGGTACCCGCATGCCCACCGCGAACGCAAGCGACAACGCCGCGATAACGCACACCGCAAGCAGCAGCACGTCGACGTTTTTGTCCTTCCACAGCCACAAGCCGAGCGCCGGCCCGACCGCCATGGCGATGCTCATGAACATGCTGAAGTAGCCGACGCCTTCTCCCTGTCGCGAGCGGGGAATGAGCGACGTAGCCGCTGCGCTCGACGCAGTCGACGCTACGGCATAGCTCATGCCGTGGACAAGCCGTACCGCGAGGAACAACGCCATCCCTTTTGCCCCGAAGTAGGCGATGCAGGCCGCCAGGAAGACGGCCAGGCCGATCAGCGTCATCCGTTTTTTGCCGAACCGGTCGGCCCACATGCCCGACAGCGGTCTGCCGAGCACGCCTCCGACGACGTAGACCGTGATCGCGAGACCCATCTGCTGCTGATTGCCGTGCATGCTGTCCTTCACGTAGAGCGGGAAGGCCGTAGCCAATATATAAAACGTCAAAAACATAAAAAAGCTGCTCAAACAAACGACGACGAAATCCCTCGTCCAAATTTTATCTTTGATCACAACGTTTCGCGCTCCATTCTCCCGGTCAAGCTTCTCTAGTGTGCAAACATTATAAGCCCGCAGATTCATCATGTATAATACTAATTCGATGATGAATTCATCACATGAACGTGATAAAAGGAGCGCGATGAAACGGTGGAGCTTTTGCAGCTCAAATATTTCCAGGCCGTGGCGAGGCTTGAGCATATCACGAAGGCCGCGAAGGAACTGAACGTGTCCCAGCCTTCGCTGAGCAATGCGATCGCGCGGCTCGAGAAGCGGCTCGGCGTGCCGCTGTTCGTGCGCCAGGGGCGCCAGGTGAAGCTGAACGCGTTCGGCAAAACGTATTTGAAGCGCGTTGAGCAGGCGTTTCTCGAGCTGGAGGAGGGTGAGCGCGAGCTGGCGGATATGGCAGGTCCCGAGCACGGCATCGTCTCGATCTGCGTTTCCCTCCCTTACGTGCTGCCGACGCTGCTTAAGGATTTTCTGACCGCGCATCCCCATGTCCGTATTATCCAGCATCAGCTTGGCTCCGTGCACGAGATGAAGACAAAGCTGGCCAATGCCGACATTGACTTTTGCGTTTCGTCGACGCCGATCGCGGGTCCCGATATCGAATGGCTGACGCTCGCGGAGCAAGAACTATGCCTGACCGTGCCCAAGCGGCACCGGTTTGCCGGACGGGAGCGCATCTCGCTCGCCGAGGCGGCGGACGAGCCCTTCATCGCACTGTCGCCGAGGTCCAACTTCCGGGAGATCACCGACAGCTTCTGCCGCCAAGCCGGCTTCGAGCCGCGCGTCGCCTTCGAGCTCGAAGAGGTGAGCGCGATCCAGACGCTTGTGGAGATGGGGCTCGGCATCACCTTCACGCTGCCGCTCTCGCTCGGCAATCGCGCCTCAAACCCGGGCACCGCCCAGGTGCAAATCGCCGAGCCGGTATGCAGGCGGACGTTCGGCATCGCGTGGAACAGGAAGCATTATCTGTCCGAAGCCGCGGTGCATTTCCGGCAGTTCGCGATTCAGTTTTTCGGGAAGTTGTAGGCGGGTTGAAAAGCAAAACGACCGCTTCGCGAGGAAGGGGATGAGGGAGGGCGAGGGACAGACGGCGGTCAGGTGAATTACTAGGCTCTTTCCAACGCTTCCAAATCGGATGTGTTCCTACATAGGAACACCGCCGCACTCCACGTGCCGAGCTTGCCGGATTTGTTCCTACATAGGAACACCGCCGCGCTCCACGCGACAGGCCTGCCGAATTTGTTCCTACATAGGAACACCGCCACACTTCATGCGCCGGGCCTGCCTAATTTGTTCCTACATAGGAACACCGCCGCACTCCACGCGACAGGCCTGCCGGATTTGTTCCTACATAGGAACACCGCCGCACTTCGTGCGCCGGGCCTGCCGAATTTGTTCCTACATAGGAACACCGCCGCGCTCCACGCGACAGGCCTGCCGAATTTGTTCCTACATAGGAACACCACCGCACTCCACGCGCCGGGCTTGCCGGATTTGTTCCTACATAGGAACACCGCCGCGCTCCACGCGCCGGGCTTGCCGGATGTGTTCCTACATAGGAACACCGCCGCACTCCACGCGCCGGGCCTGCCGGATTTGTTCCTACATAGGAACACCGCCGCACTCCACGCGCCGGGCTTGCCGGATTTGTTCCTACATAGGAACACCGCCGCACTCCGCGCGCCGGGATTGTCGAGTTTGTTCCTACATAGGCACACCGCCGCACTCTACGCGCCGGGCTTGCCGAATTTGTTCCTACATAGGAACACCGCCGCGCTCCACGCGACAGGCCTGTTGGTTTAGCGATTCCGCCGCCACGGCATGCATAAACGCCCCCTCGTCCGCCCAAGCTAACGTGCAGCGCCTACCGAAGGGCGCATGACGAGCAGGAGGGATTCGCCATGGCCAAGCCGGACAATCGCGCGGACAACGTGGAGCATTTGCAGCAAAAGATCGAGGATACGCTTGAGAACCTGGGCGAAGCCGAAGACTATCTGAGCGAGTTCTCTTCGGAGATCGGCAGCGAGGAGCGCCAGCGCATCGAGGAGAAAAACGAACGTCGCCGCAGCAGCATCGAGGGCTTCCGCGAAGAGATCAAGGACGAAGCCGCCTACTCCCAGGAGTAGTTAGCTCGCGACAGGACGGATTGATCCGCAACCCATCGAAAACGGAAACGAACAGACCGCTCAAGCCCAGCCGGGCCCGGACGGTCTGTTCGTTCTTTGCTTGTCGCGCTCGAGCTGCCGACGTCACGACGCTCCGCTCCCTATTCTCGACGGCCTCCTCAGCGGGCACTCGGCATAGGATGGCGCACCGGGCACGAAGACGGCGAGCTTGCGCATGAAGTAGCACGACTCCGGAAAGTGATGCTCGAGAAACCGCAGCGTGGCCTTGGACAACAGCTCGGTGCCGATGTATTCGGCTACCACCTGCTGCACGAAGGCATAGAAGTCCCTCACCGTCGCGAGCACCTCGGCCGCAAATCGCGTCTCCGCCGGGAAGCCGGGCGACGTGAAGCGCTCGTAGCTCTGCATGGCGCGATTTTTGACCATATACGTGGAGAAGACGGTGGCGAACTTGTCCGCCTGCGCGCCCAGCGTCTGCTCGACGGGATCTAACAGCCCGTGCAGCAGCACGGCATGACCGAGCTGATCCTCGATCCACAGATCGAGCAATTGGGTCAAGGCCAGCGGCGGTGCCGGCATCCCCTGCGTCCAGTAGGAGAGCTGGCGCAGATACTCCTGGTTCTCGCTGATCGTGCCGTTGAAGTAGGATGGCGTCAGGTTGAGGTTCACCTGATTGAACAACCGCAAATGCTGCATATGCCCTTCCAGCCGGCAGTAGCCGTCCGCGAGCGGGTAGACGCTCTCCGCAAACGCCCGCATCGCCGGAGCCTCGGCCGGCTCGAAGGGAGGCAGCGCCTCCGCCCGCGCGATCGCCTCGCGGAACGGCTCGAAGAAGCGCTCGGCCTCCTGCCACCACCTCGTCTCCGATGGCGACAGATAGTCCCTCAGAAAATGCGCGTGATCCTCCAGTACCTCGAGCCAGAACAGATGCTCTTCCTTGATCGACATGCCCCCGTCTTGCGCCATCGATGAGCGCCCTCCCTCGCATTCGGATTTGCTCTCACCATTGTATGAAGGGCGGCATGCCGGTAGTCGCGATTTACTCGCCGCGCTGCCGGCCGCCCCCGAGCCGGGAGACGAGCGGATACAGAAAAACGAGGCATTCGACGAACAAAGCGAAGGTCGCCCAGCTTCTGTCGAAGTATTGGGCCAGCTCGGATGGATATCGCGCCAGGACGACCGACAGCGCGACGACGAAGGCCGCGACCGAGAACGTGATCGGCTTGTAGTCCTTCAACCCGAGCGCTTGGGAGGTCAGCAGCGTGCCGACGGCGAACGCGATGGCAAGCTTGATGAAAAGCCCCGCGAACCAGATGGAGACGATGATCGCGTCCATATTGTGCACGAAGTCGCCGAGATGCAAAAATCCGCTCAGCTCCAGCGCCGGGTACATAAGCGCACCCGAAAGCTTCGGGCCGAGGAACACCATCATCAGCAGAAACTCCGAGATGAGGATGTAAGTTCCCGCCATCGAACCGATCCAAAGCGCCCTGCGTACCTTCTGGCGGGCGTCGAATTGCGGGACGATGTACGCGAGCAGCACCAATTCCCCGTACCAAGGAATCAGCGCGTAAGTCTGGTTCCATAGCGCCTTCCAATCGTGAATTCGCGTGAACTCGTGCCACATCGGCGTGCTCATTTCCGGCAGAAAGAACAGCGGCTTGATGAAAAAGAGAAAGCCGATGACGAAAAAGCAGCCCTGCGCGAACCGGAAAGAGACCGGAACGCCCGATTGGGCCATTGACGCCGCGGCCGACATGACGAGCACGGCTACCGCGACCGAAGGTGTCTCCCGTAGATAGGTCGGCACGAAGAAGTCCGTAAATTCGCGGAGAATATGCGCGGCCAAGTGAAGAAAGAAAAACGCCGAGAGCAGCAAAATCGCGATGTTCCCGACTTTGCCGACCGTCTTTGCTCCCTGGATGCCGACATAGGCGGAGGGGCGGCGCAGCGCGTATCGAAGGCTGATCGCCGTAAGCGCCGTCCCGGCTACGGCGGCAAGCGCGATGCTGTATACGCCGTCGAAGCCGGTGTTCCGGGCCAGCGGGCCGAGCAAGAAGGCGATCGTCGTCGAAAACACGTAAACGAAGACGAGCGCGCCGATTTGAAGTCCCGTTATCGTCCCCCGGTTTTTCAAGACAATCCCCCTCTCTTTTATTTGCGGACGATCAAGCCCTGCAGCGGCCCGAAGATGAATTCGATCGCGCGGTTGGGATTGACCCATTCTGGAACATAGTGCGCGCAAGCGGCGAATACGAATGCGAAGCCGGTCACGGCAAAGGCCACGGCCCGGTCGCGCCCGCTTGCCGAACCGCGCCGCAGGAGAAGGACTTGGTGCGCGAGCACGATGCCCATGCCCAGCGTCAGGATAATCATGAAGAGCTGCCTCCTTCCGAGTATAGTCTGGGCGAATGGCTGATGCCCGGCGTCCGCAGAAGGATGCGGGCGTGGATGACCGGCTTCATGCTCGCAAACAGGTTTTCGCGCGTCTGGTCCGCCCACCCCCGCCATAACGACGGGTACTTGTACTTCACGTATTCGCTCCATTGGAATACGTCCGCATGCTCCTCCTGGGCTTTGTCCGCAGCGGACTGCGCCAAGTCCCGGATCCGCACGTTCAGCGCCCTTTCGAGCTTCCGCATGCTACCCGGGTCGTGCAGGTCTAGCTTCGACTGGATGGAGACCAGGTCCGCCTTGCCGTCGATGGATACGTGGATGAGCACCTTGTTTCCGCGCCGTTCGGATCTCGTCGACTGCTTGATATCGACCAGCCTGACGCTGAACAGCCCTTCGGGATCCGCTATTTTTGCCGTGAGCATCAATTCCGGCGTGCGGCTTTTCATGAACGTGATTCCCATCGTCTCGTCCGCCGTGAAGCTCCCGATGACCGCATTGTCTTTCATGATCGCCGCGCCGCCGATGCCCGACCACTGTACGGGCTTTTCCTCGGTCAGCACGCTCAGCTCTCTTAGCCGAAGCTCCGGAATATAAGCGTCCCCCAGGTTGTTCCACTGCGAATAGAGCAGATCCCGTATGTTGACCGGCGGCAGACGCCGGGTATGCGCCGACTCCCGCCAAATCTCGGTCGGGAAGCGCTCGAATACGGGCGTCAGCTTGGCGATATTCCGGGCCTCGCCATTGAAGTAAAACATGTACACCCGAAAACGAAAATCCGTCGCGCGGATGAGAAAATCGAACAAAGGCGCCATTCCCGCCCGCGCGTATCGGTCTCCCACGATGATCGTGCGCATCTGTCCCCAAGCGACGGTACGCGGCAGGTCCTTCTGAATCTGCTGGAAAGCTTCCGTGATGTCCCGTCCTTTGCCCGTGAGCGAGACGAACGGCTTGTCCTGGCCCGGAGAAGCATTCAAGCCGACGGAGATGCGGTTCGGCAGGAGAAACATAGTCGAGATCTCCGTTCGGCCTTGCTCGTCGAGATCTACGAGCATCGTCGACACGAAGGTGCGGTCGTTGAGCTCCTGCTTGGACCAGCAGCCCGTCAACCCCGCCATCGTGAGGACGATCGTCAGCGCGATGGCGACGGAATGGATGCCTAGACGCTTGCGCATCGCTTCTCCCCGTTTCGTTCTCTTTTTTACGAGCGCTTGACGCCCATCTTTTTGCTCCAGGGGTACCGTCCCGCGGCATCCTTCATCCGCTCCGACTTGTAAGGAATGAACGGAGACAGATAGGGCGTGCCGAAGGAATCCATCGACAGCAGGTGGATGTAGACGAAAAAGACGCCGACGATCAGGCCCAGGAGGCCGAAAATCGCCGAGGTGAACAACAGCATGAACCGGAGAAAGCGGACCGTCAGCGTCATCGAAAAGTGCGGCACGATAAACGAAGAAATACCGGTCAGGGCGACGATAATGACCATCGGCGCGCTGACGATGCCCGCCTGCACCGCCGCGTCTCCGATGACGATCGCGCCGACGATGGAGATCGTCTGCCCGATGGCGGACGGGATGCGCTGCCCCGCCTCCCGCATAACCTCGAAGGTGACCTCCATGATAAGCGCCTCCAGAATCGCGGGGAACGGCACGATATCCCGGCTCGAGGCGACGGAGATCAACAGATTATAAGGCATCATCTCCGGGTGGAACGTCGTGATCGCGACGTAGGCCGAAGGCAGGACCAGGCTCAGTCCGAAGAAGACGTAGCGGAGTACGCGAACCCAGCTGCTGTAAAAGTAGCGTTGATAGTAATCCTCCGCGGACTGCATAAAGGACAACAAGGTTGCTGGCGCGACCAGGTTGCTCGGACTTCCGTCCGTCAACAGCGCGAGTCTTCCCTCGAACAACGATGACGCCACGACGTCGGGCCTTTCCGTGTTGAGCATTTTCGGAAACGGGGAGGTCAGCCGATCGTCCAGCGCCTCCTCCAGATAACTGCTGCCCGGCAGCCGGTTCGTACGGATCTCTTGCAGCTTCGTCCTTACCTTAGCGATCAGCTCTTGGTCGCAGCTGTCCTTCATATAAAGCATCAGGACTGTCGTATGCGATTCGCTGCCGATGACGAATTCCTCTACAACCAGCTTGTCGCTCTTAACGCGCTGGCGAACGAGCGACAGGTTCGTCCAGACGTCCTCCACGAACGCTTCCTTCGGACCGCGGATCGTCTTCTCGTTCTCCGAGACGGATACCGAGCGAGCTGCCTTCTGTTGAAAAGGAAACAGCACGCCCGCCGCTTGTCCGTCGATGCACAGCACGGCCTGTCCGTTGAGAAGCCCGTCCAGCGCCGCCTCCGGCGAACGCGTCAGCGAATAAGGGGTGGGGAAAAAGGATCTCCGCTCCAGAATATCCCCGAGCCGCTCCTCATCGCTGCCCTTGTAAGGCGCGAGCAGCGTGCGCAGCACGTGCGTCTGCAGCATTTCCAGATCGATCGCGTCCGTCATATAGTAGACCGCGCAAGAGAAGCTGCCCTGCTCGATCTTCTGCGTGACGATGTCGGGACGCGCCTTCAGCCGGTCGTTTAACCAATGCGCCAGTTCCATAGAGGCCTTCCTTTTTTGGTAATAGCATCCGCCGGGTCGCGATTTTTATGCATAAACAGGAAAAAGGCACCCGCAGCGGGTGCCTTAAAAGGGAGAATGAACGAGCAAGATCGTAGTCGGCGACGGCTTCGAGCCTCAATCAGATCGCTCTGAATTCGATCCAGCCGATCTCAAGACCGGGCTTGACGACATCGAGCTTGAGTTCGTACAACCCGGCCGCCAGCTCGGCCTTCGGCAGCTTGTGCAGCGTCCAGGCGCCGCCGGTTCCGTTCGTCTGCACGGTCGCGAGCGGCCTCCCGTTCAGGCTCAGGTTGCTCGCGCTCTGCGCCAGCTCGGATTCGGCGGACATCGCGCTCGCGAACAGCCGGTAGGCGCCCGCTTGCTCCACTCGAATGAAGGTCGCGCCTGCGACGTTCGGCACGATCCGCGCGCCGTCCGCAACCGGCTGAGCGCGCTGCTCTTGCTCGGCGGCAGGGGCAGTCAGCGCTTGGAACGCTTCACTCGTCTCTTGCGTGACCCGATCCCGCGCGCCGACCGGCGCCCGCAGAATGAAGCCGAGGATGTTCATCGCGGACCGCTGCAGCTCGCCTCTCGAGAGCGTGCCGTCGGCAAGCGATGCGATCGTATGGTCCCCGTAAGCGTTGGTCTCCGCGCCGTAGTTGCTGACGACCATGTACAGATCGTTCTGCGCGCGCACCATCCAGTTCGTATACTTGCGATCCGGGACGCCGCCGCGCGCGACATCGTTCATGACGGCCCACCAGTCCGTCATTACGATGCCCTTAAAGCCCCATTCGCCGCGAAGGATCGTCGTGTTCAGGTCGTAGTTCGACGCCGCCCAGTGTCCGTTGATCGGATTGTACGACGTCATGACCGAATTGGCGCCGCCCTCCCGGACCGCGATCTCGAAGCCCTTCAGGTAAATCTCGCGCAGCGCGCGCTCGGATACGACGGCGTCGACCTTGCTGCGGTGCTTCTCCTGATTGTTGCAGGCGAAGTGCTTGAGCGTGGCGTTCGAGCCGCCTTTCATAATGCCCCGCACGCAAGCTGCGGCGAAGACGCCCGAGATGAGCGGATCTTCGGAAAAGTACTCGAAGTTGCGCCCGTTAAGCGGGCTCCGCCGGATGTTGAGCCCCGGTCCGAGCAGCGCGTCGATCTCGTTGCGCACGAGCTCCCGGCCCTCGAGAACGTACAGCTCCTCGACGAGCGCCGTGTTCCAGGTCGCGGCGAGCAGCGTCCCGATCGGCACCTGCGTCGCCTTGTGCCCGCTGTCCATGCGGATGCCGGACGGCCCGTCGGACGTGCAGGCGACCGGGATGCCATAGCCCAGCAGGCCATCCGTCACCCCGCCGAAGGCCGAAGCCGTCCCCGGCGTGACCAGCGGGCTGCTCATGCCTTCGCCGCGGACGAGCGCGGCCAGATCTTCGTCGCCAAGCTGCGCGACGAAGGCTTCGAGGCCGACCTTGCCGTCGCGAACGTCCTTCAGCTTGTAGCCGCTATCGCCGGTCTGTGCGATCTCTTGGGGAAGCCGGCTCCCGATGCGGTCCGCCAGCGAGATCTTGCGCTTCGGCGCATCCTCGTACGCCAGCTCGTAGGCGCCGTCGGCCCGGCGCGCGCCCGGCTTCATCCGCGAGAGACTCGCGGTCGGCGCCATCGCTTCCTCGAGCTGCCGCACGACCCGAAGCGTGTCGACGACATAGCCGTCTTGCCCCTCAAAGGCGACGGCCGAAGCTTTTTTCACACTGGTCCCCGCATAGAAGCGATAGGTTCCCGCCTCCAGCACGTAGGCGGAAGCATGGCCGGTCGCGCCGGCGTCGTCGTAGGCGGCCATCGCGCGGACGGGGAAGCTGACGGTCAGGCGCTGCGATTCGCCCGGCTGCAGCAGATCGGTCTTGGCGAAGGCGGCGAGCGCTCTGGCCGGACGTCCCAGCGCGCCTTGCGGCGCTTCAACGTACAGCTGAACGACCTCTTTGCCGGCGTAGACCTTGCCCGTGTTCGTTACGACGACATCGACCGCGATGACGGCTTCGCCGTCGGCATCGGTCAGACGGGCGTCTTCCGCCGCGAGGCCGAACGTCGTATAGGACAGGCCATAGCCGAACTCGAACTGCACGCGATCCGGACAGAACGTCTCGAAGTAGCGATAGCCGACATAGATGTCTTCCTGGTAAAGGTTGGCGAGCTCGTTGCCGTAGTTGCGGGTGGACGGATAATCCTCGAGCGCATAAGCGATCGTGTCTGTCAGCTTGCCGCTCGGCGTTACATCGCCGGCCAGCACGTCGGCGATCGCGTTGCCGCCTTCCATGCCTCCGTGCCAGGCATACACGACGCTTGCGATCGGGTGAACGTACGCGTCGTCTTCCAGCCAGCTCATATCCACGATATTGGAAACGTTGAGCACGACGACGGTCCGCTCGAAGCGCGCCGTCACCCGCCTCAGCATCGCCCGCTCCTCGTCCGTGAGCAGGTAGCTGCCCGGCTCGCCCGCGTTGTCCTGATCCTCCCCGGCCGTGCGTCCGATGACGACGATCGCCTTGTTCGAGATGCGCCTCGCTGCGGCGACCAGTTCGTCCGTCAACGGCATTTCCCGCTGATGCCAGGGCTCCGCCGCCCAGCCGCCCCCACCGTTGTCGAACGGGTTCTGCTCGATCCACTGCTCGTAGACGGCCGCGAGTGTCTCGTTGACCGCCACGTTTGCCTTGCCGCGAAGACCGTCCAGCAGGTTCGTCGTATACGCCACATGGACGCTGCCGCCGGAGCCTGTGCCGCTGCGGTAGTAGTTCACTTGCGTTCTCCCGAACACGGCGACGTTATCCCCTTGGCGCAGGGGCAGCGCTTCTCCTTCGTTTTTCAGCAGCACTGCGCCTTCTGCGGCTGCCCTACGGCTGAACGCGGCGAAGCCGTCCAAGGGAACGCCGATCATCGATGTCGTCATTTCGCATCCTCCTTTAGTTGTCCGACCGATTCGCCTTCAATCAGCCGCACATAAATCCGCTCTTGCTCGACGGGCCGGCCCTCGATCATCTTCAGCAGCTGCTCGGCGGCGAGCGCCCCCCACTTGCGCTTGGAGTAATCGATTGTCGTCAGCCGGGGCTGCATGTACTGCGCAAGCTCGATGTTGTCGTAGCCGACCACGTGGACGTCCCGTCCGATCCGGAGCGGGGTCTGCGTCCGCAAGTAGTCGCACAGGCCGATCGCCATCTCGTCGTTCAGGCAGAAGACGCCGACCGGTCCTTCCCGCGCAACCTCCGCGATCCGCGCACCTGCCGCATAGCCGGAGGCCTTGTCAAAAGCGCCCGGGAGCTCCTCGAGCCTTGCCTCCGGCACGCGCTCTGCCGCCTGCCTGACCGCCCGCATTCGCTGCCGCGCGTCGAAGGCCGACTCCGGCCCGCCTACGGCGCAGATCCGGCAGAGTCCCTGACTCAGCAGATGCTCCACGGCCAGCGTCGCGCCCGCTTTGTTGTCGAGCAGCACCTGGTTGACGTTGGGATGGTCGAGCTCGCGATCGAGGACGACCAGCTTGTGCCCGCGGTCCGCATAGCCGATCAGCTCCTCGTCGGCGAACGTCGCGTCGAGAATGATCGCCCCGTCGAACGCTCGCTCCGGGATCATCCGATGCGACCGGCGGCCGCTGCAGACGATGAGATCGTAGTCCCTGCGGTTCAGCTCTTCCTTGAGCCCATACAGCAGGTCTCCGTAAAAGTGGCCGCTGAAGTCCGTGAGGAAGACGCCGACGAGCATCGTCTCCCGCTTCTTCAGCATGCGGGCCGCCCGGTTGGGCACGTACCCCAGCTCGTCCGCGATCGACCGGATGCGGTCCGCCGTCTCCTTCGTAATCCGGTCGCTGCCGTTCAGCGCATACGATACCGTAGATATCGAGACCCCCGCCGCGCTGGCGATATCCTTGATGCTGACCAAGCTTCCCCTCTCCTTTCCTGATTTCTGTATGTTGCGAAAACAAGCTTTCGAAACGTTTCAATTTAATCTTCGACTAGCCGATATTCTCTAAATTTATATGAAATCGGCACTTCAGGCAACTTAAATTATAGGTTTGACGCCTTGTAATCGTAGAATTATAATGTCCGTAGAAACGTTTCGATAAAGCGTTATCAGCAGAAAGAAGGTCATATACGTCATGTCCGAATCGAAAGTCCCTTCATCTTCGTCTTCGTCTTCTTCGGAGAAGCTGCCTCTGCATGCCCTCCTCGCACGGATGACCCTGGACGAGAAAATCGCCCAGCTGATCCAGCTGGCCGTTCCCTTCTTCGAAGGCGCGTCGGATGCCGGCCTGATCACCGGCCCGATGGCCTCGCTCGGCATCGGCCAGGATACCGTCCGCGGCGCCGGGTCCGTGCTCGGCATGGCCGGCGCGCAGGAGACGATCAACGTCCAGCGCAAGCATCTCGAGCACAATCGCCTCGGCATTCCGCTCCTCATGATGGCCGACATCGTGCACGGCTTCAAGACGATTTTCCCCGTGCCGCTCGCCATCGGCTGCTCGTGGGACCTCGCGCTCGCGGAGCGCAGCGCGGAGATCGCCGCCAAGGAAGCGTCCGTGTCCGGCGTTCACGTCACTTACGCTCCGATGGTCGATCTCGTGCGCGATCCCCGCTGGGGCCGGGTTATGGAGTCGACGGGCGAGGATCCGTATTTGAATGCGGAGTTCGCCAGGGCGTTCGTCCGCGGCTTCCAGGGCGACGATCTGAGCGGCGACCTCGACCGTGTCGCGGCCTGCGTCAAGCATTTCGCCGCCTACGGGGCAGCCGAAGCCGGACGCGACTACAACACCGTGGACCTGTCGGCGCGCCAGCTCCGCGAGTTCTACCTGCCGGCGTACAAGGCTGCGCTCGACGAAGGCTGCGAGATGGTGATGACGTCGTTCAACACGGTCGACGGCGTCCCGGCCACGGGCAACGTACCGCTGATGCGCAAGCTGCTGCGGGAGGAATGGGGCTTCGACGGCGTGCTCATCTCCGACTGGGGCGCGGTCAAGGAGCTCATCGCCCACGGCATCGCCGCGGACGAGCGCGAGGCGGCGCTGAAGGCGATGAAGGCCGGCGTCGACATCGAGATGATGACGTCGTGCTACGCGAAGCATATGGCCGAGCTGATCGAAGCCGGCGAAGTGGATGCGGCGCTGATCGACGAAGCGGTCATGCGCATTCTGCAGCTCAAGGACAAGCTCGGCTTGTTCGACAATCCCTATCGCGCAGCCGATCCCGAGCGGGAGCGGGCAATCGTGTTCAGCGACGCGCACCGTGCGGCCGCGCTGGAGCTGGCGCGCAAATCGTGCGTGCTGCTCAAAAACGACGGCATCCTGCCGCTGTCGCCCGCGCTAAAGGTGGCGGTCGTCGGTCCGTTCGCCCGCAGCGGCGACCTGCTCGGGCCGTGGTCGTGGACCGGGTCGCAGGACGCGGTCGTCCGCGTGTCCGAAGCGATCCGCGCCAAGGCGGCGGCGCCTGAAGCGGTGACTGTCGCGGAGGGCTGCGGCATCGAGACGGCATCGACCGAGGCGCAGCTGCTCGAAGTCGAGGCCGCCGCGCAAGGCGCCGACGTCATCGTGCTCGCGCTCGGCGAGCACTCCGACATGAGCGGCGAAGCCGGCTGCCGGGCCGACATCCGGCTGCCCGAGGCGCAGCTCGCGCTGGTGCGCCGCGTGAAGGCGCTGGGCAAGCCGGTCGTGGCCGTGCTGTTCAACGGCCGGCCGCTCGACCTGCACGGCATCATCGACGAAGCCGATGCCGTGCTGGAGGCGTGGTTCCCCGGCTCCGAGGGCGGCGTCGCGGTCGCCGATCTGCTCTACGGCGACGCCAATCCGTCGGGCCGCCTGACGATGTCTTTTCCGTACAGCGTGGGCCAGGTGCCGGTGTACTACAATGCCTTCAACACCGGGCGGCCGCAAGGCGCGCCGGACGCGCAGGTCCGGTACGTGTCCCAGTACCTGGACATCCCGAACGAGCCGCTGCTGCCGTTCGGCTACGGACTCGGCTACGCCGCGTTCGAATACGGCGAAGCCGCGCTGTCCGCGGACGCAATGACGCCGGATGCGCCGATCACGGTCACTGTGCGCGTCACCAATGTCGGCGCGGTCGCTGGCGTCGAGACTGTCCAGCTGTACGTCCGCGATATCGCGGGCGAGGTCGTCCGGCCGGTCAAGGAGCTCAAGGCATTCCGCCAGATCGAGCTGCAGCCGGGCGAGAGCGCCGAGGTCGCGTTCGAGCTGAGCGAGAGTCAGCTCCGGTATTACCACGCGGACCTGACGCACGCGAGCGACGCAGGCGCGTTCCTCGCGATGGTCGGCCCGAACAGCCGGGACGTCGCGTCGCTGCCGTTCAAGCTCGTCAAGTAAATAAAGGAAAGCCCTCGGAGCGCGCTCTGAGGGCTTTCCTTTGCAGAAGTAATGGGCTACGCTGAGGTTTCGGACAGGAAATTCCGAACCCGTTAGGGCGGCAAAACAATCTTCGGGCGGCGATAGTGCCTTTTGGAGCGTATCTTCACCGTTCTGGGCGTCATGGAGGCTGAGATAGTGCCTTTTGGCGCTTATCGGCACCGTTCTGGGCGCCATGGAGGCGGCGATAGTGTCTTTTGGCGCTTATCGGCACCTTTCTGGGTGCCTTGGAGGCGGCGATAGTGCCTTTTGGCGCTTATCGGGCACAGAGGTTACACGGTTTATCCACGCAACTTTGCGCCCGGACGAGAGGTTCTGCAAAGTTACGCGGTTTTTCCGTGCAACGGAGTTCCTGGACGTTTGTTTCTGAGACGTTACGCGGTTTTTCCGTGTAATTCACGCCCGAAGGATGGCTTGTGTCCGAGTTATACGGTTTTTCCGTGCATCTCCGCCCAAGCCGATGACTTCTGCGCGAGTTACGTGGTTTTTCCGTGCATCTCCGCCCCGGCTTCCGACGGTACTTGGCAACAATCAGGCACGCTCGCGGCTGCACGCAACAAAGCGCGCCCGGCTCGGCCGGACGCGCGTCTCTCGCGCAAACTGTTTACTCTTTCACCGCACCGATGACGATGCCTTTGACGAAGTAGCGCTGCAGGAACGGGTATACGATCAGGATCGGCAGTGCGCCAATGAAGATCTGGGACGCCCGCAGCGTGCGCTGGGACAGGCCCTCGATCGCGGCCGGATCGAACTTCGTCATGTCCGCCTGCACGATGATCGTCTGCATGAAGCTGGCGAGCGGCAGCTTGGCGGCGTCCTTCATGTAGATGAGACCGTCGAAGTACGCGTTCCAATGTCCGACCATCGTGAAAAGGGACACGGTCGCCAGCGACGGCAACGAGACCGGCAGGTAGACGGACCAGAAGGTCCGCACGTGGCCCGCGCCGTCGATAAACGCCGCCTCCTCGAGCTCCTTCGGCACGGAGCGGAAGAAGTTGAGGAGCAGGATGATGTTGTAGACGGCGACCAGGCCCGGCAGAATGAGCGCGAACAGGTTGTTGATCAGGTGGAGCTTCAGAATCAGAATGTAGCTCGGGATGAGGCCGCCCGGGAACAGCATCGTGACGACGAAAAACCACAGGTACACGTTGCGCGCCCGGAACACGCGGGTGTCCTTGGACAGCGCGTAGGCTGCGATCGCGTTCACGAGCATGCCGAGCGCCGTGCCGAGCACCGTTCGTTCGATGGAGATCCAGAGCGACTTGAGGAAGTTGGCGTTGTTGAACGTCTTCGCGTACGCCTCGAACGTCAGCCCCTTGGGCCAGAGCGTGACCAGCCCCGCGTTGGCCGCGGCGCTGGAGCTGAGAGACACCATCAGCAGGTGGAACATCGGCAGGAGACAGAGGATTGCGATCACCAGGAGCACCGTATTGTTGAATGCGCTGAACACGCGATAAGATAGCGTTTTATGATACACGAGGCTTCACCCCTTTCTAGAAAATCCGGTATCCTGCGAACTTGTAGGCAAGCCGGTACGAGAATACGATGAGGATCAGGCTGATCACCGACTTGAAGAAGCCGACGGCCGTCGCGAAGCTGAATTGTCCGCCCAGGAGGCCTTCGCGATAGACGAACGTGTCGATGATGTCGCCCTGCTGGTAGATCATCGGGCTGTACAGGTTGAACACCTGGTCGAAGTTGGCGTTCAGGACGTTGCCCATCGCGAGCGTCGCGACGACGATGAGGATCGGCAGCAGCGACGGCACGGTGATATTGAGCGTCTGCTTCCAGCGGGAAGCGCCGTCGACTTCGGCCGCCTCGTACAGCGACGGATTGATGCCGGACAGCGCCGCGAGGAAGATAATCGTGTTGAAGCCGAACTCCTTCCACACGTCGCTCACGATGATCGTGATGCGGAACCAGGTGCCGTCGCCGAGAAAGAAGATTGGCTTGATGCCGAAAACGTTGTTCAGCAGCTGGTTGACGATGCCGGTCTGCCCGAGCAGGTCGATCAGGATGCCCGACAGCGTGACCCACGACAGTAAGTGCGGCAGATAGACGAACGTCTGGATCGAGCGCTTGAGCCCCATTTTGCGCACCTCGTTCAGCAGCAGCGCGAACAGGAACGGCACGACCAGGTTCAGCACGACCTTCGAGCAGGCGAACAGCAGCGTGTTTCCGATGATCTTGATGAAGTAATCGTTGGTGAACATATAGTGGAAATGCTTGAATCCGACCCAGGGCGAATGGGCGAACCCCAGCCTGGCCTTATAATCCTGGAATGCCATGACGTTCCCCAGCATCGGGACGTACGAAAAGATAAGCACGAGCAGGGCGGCCGGCAGCACCATGAGGTGAAGCGTCCACGGCTGCTTGTAGCCGCGTTTTCTGTCCTTGAGCTCGCGCGCCGCGGACTTGGTTGTGTTTGCTTCCATAGCTCTCCCCCGTTTGCGGATCGATTGATGGGCACAGAGCGAACCCTTGTTAAGCCATAGTAGCAACCGGAAAGGCCTTACAACTATAAGACATTGTTAGGATCGATAGGGTTTTGTTAAGCAATTGAGCGGGGGAGGAACGCGCGTATGCGCTGGAATATGGAAGGCGCGCCTTCGATGAAGGGCGGGCCGCTGAAGATGAGCATGTTCGCCAAATACACGGGATTGATCGTCGCCCTGTTTATCCCGATCGGCATCGTGTTCGCCTACGCCAACAACGTCGCGAACCGCGTCATCGGCACGGAGATGCGGGCTTCGAACATCAGTCAGCTGTCGTTCCTCTCGAGCCAGATCGACTCGCGGATCAATCAGACGATGGACTTCGTCTTCACGTTCTCCAAGGATCCAAATGTCCAGAAGTTCAACGGGCTCGGCGTCTGGGACGACCAGTACGACCGGATGCAGACAAAGTACATGCTCCAGGAAAAAATGGAGCTGCAGTCCGGCATCGTGACGATCTGGCCGGTCGAGTTCACGGTGTATTCGCAGGTGCACAAGGAAGCCGTCACCAACTCGAACACGGACGCCCCGTACGACGAGGACTATCTGGCGCGCAACCTGTCGGGCAGCTGGATCTACGACGACCAGGCGCCGGCGTCGGGGGAAGCCAAGGCGTTCCGCTGGCTTTACACCGATTCGTTCGGGCAGCAGAACAAGCTCACGGGGAGCAATCTGGTCGTGCAGGCCAGCTTCGGCCGGGAGAATATCCAGAACATGCTGGATACGTACAAGGAAGGCGGCCAAGGAGATCCGCTGTTCTATTACAAGGGCCGCGCCCCGATCCCGAACCGCTCGGCGTCCGCACAGCTCGTCGCGGAGGTCCGGTCGTACCTGGACGGGCTCACCCTCGGCGACACGATGCAGCGAACGATCCGGCTGAACGGGGACAGCTACCTGGTCAGCCTCGTGAAGTCGCCGCTGCTCGGCGGTTATCTCGTAGACATCGCGCCGCTCGACCAGGTTCTCGGACCGATCTCGTCGAGCCGCAACCTTTTTTACCTGTCGATGCTGCTGCTCTTCCTGTTCGGCACCTTCATCTCCGTCCTGCTCTACCGGGACGTGCAGCGTCCGATCGCGAAGCTCATCGGCGGCCTCAAGAAGGTGCAGCGGGGCAACTTCTCGGCGCGCATCGACGCCAAGGCGAACGGCGAGTTCACGTTTCTGTTCTACCGGTTCAACGACATGTCGCGTCAGATCGAGCGCCTCGTCGAAAACGTGCTGAACGAACGGATGCGCGCCCAGGAGGCGACGATGAAGCAGTTGCAGGCGCAGATCAATCCGCATTTTCTCTACAACTGCCTCGGCTACATGATCAACATGGCGCAGATGAAGGAGAACGACGCCGTCGTCGCGATGGGGTACAACCTTAGCGCCTATTACCGATACATCACGCGGATGGAAAAGGAGACGGCGAGCCTCGCGGAGGAAATAAAGCTGATCGCGAACTACCTGGACATCCAGAAGTTGCGCAACGGCCGGATCCACTACACGATCGACGTGCCCGAGGAGATGCTTGGCCAGCAAGTGCCGCGCCTGATGCTCCAGCCCCTAGTGGAGAATGCCGTCATCCACGGCGTCGGCAAGTCGTACGCCTCGGGCGAGATTCGCATCCGCGGAGAGATGGCGGTGGACGGTCTCTGCCGGATCTTCGTCGACGACGACGGTCCCGGCATGGAGCCCGAGCGACAGGCCCTGCTGAATCAACGGCTGACCGGCCCGCTCGAGGAAGATATGGGCGCAGGCCTTTGGAATACGAACCAACGCATCATCCATTTCTTCGGCAAGCGTTCAAGCCTCCGTTTCTTCCGCTCCGAACTCGGCGGCGTCCGCTCGGAGATCGTCTGGGAGATGCCGAAGTCGGCGCCATGACCCACAACCTACGGATTCGGACAAGGAGTGCTATCATATGCAAATGATCATCGTAGACGACGAAGCGCATTGGGTGGACAATCTGTCCATGCACAAGCCTTGGCACACGCTCGGCATCGAGCAAGTTCACAAGGCGTATTCCGCCCATGAGGCCCTGCAAATTATCAATACGCATCCGATCGACATCGTTATCTCCGACATCATCATGCCCGAGATGACCGGCGTCGAGCTCATCGGCAAGATCAGGGAGTACGACAAGCGGATCAAGTGCATCATCTTGTCCGGCCACGCGGACTTCGACTATGCCAAGGAAGCCGTCCGCAACCACGCGGTCGACTACCTGCTCAAGCCGCCGACCGACGAGGAGCTGTTCGGGGCCGTCCGTACGGCGATCGAGCAGCTGAACGCGGAGTGGGAACGCGTCAGCTCGCTGGAGCGTACGCAGTTCGCCCTGCGCGAGAACTTGCCGATGCTGCGCGGCCAGCTGCTGCTTGGCGCCATCCGGGGCGAGCGGATGTCTGCAGAGGAGTGGACGCGCAAGCTGGACACCTATGGACTGCCGTTCCGCGACGGGAACTGCGCGCTCGCGCTCGTGCGCCTGGAGGATGAGTTCGACCCGTACCGGAACAACGGCCAGCATCTGCTCGAGTATGCGATCGCCAATATCGCGGAGGAAATTTTCGGCGAGTTCATGGAGGTTTGGAGCGTCAAGGAGGAACACGGGTATCTAGCGTTTCTGCTGCAGTTGAAG
Source organism: Cohnella sp. GbtcB17 (assembly GCF_019091135.1). GTDB lineage: Bacteria > Bacillota > Bacilli > Paenibacillales > Paenibacillaceae > Cohnella. The sequence goes on from NZ_JAGXJW010000016.1 coordinate 71,816, forward strand.
CAGGGCGCGGCCGTGGACCGGCCCGACCTGCTGCTCGAGAACCTGGCCATGCAGGTGCAGGCTAAGGTGAAGCAGTATCTCAAGGGCTCGCTGTCGGTCGTCATCACCGAGCCCTTCCGCTTCCCCGGGGAGCTGGCGGAGCAGTACCGGCAAGCGGCCTCATACTTCCGGCGGATCGTCGGCGACGAGCGCGAATTCGTCATGAAGGTCGACTCGGCCGAGCAGCCTTCGCCGCTCGGGGCGCTCGAGGTGCTGCATCGGCCGCCGGTGCTCCTCCATCTGCTCGAGGCGGGGAGATGGGATGCGGTCGAGGACAAGCTCGCCGCGGTCTTCGCGGAGCTGGAGGACAAGGGCTCCGAGTCCTGGGAACACTGCATGGAGGTCGGCTTCGCGATCTCGTCCGCCTTCATGCACCTGGCGCACCGCGGCGGCAAGACGCTAGCCGGCCTGCTGGGCGGGGAAGACGAGCTCGCGCAGCTGGGGGAGACGTTCGCCTCGATCGGCAAGCTGCGCAAATGGGCGCTCGCGGCGCTTGCCCGGCTGCGCGAGGGTACGGTCGACGACGCCCAGGACGCGCGCTCGCATTACGTGCAGAAGATTCAAGCCTACGTGGACGCGAACTTGCATCTCGACGTGTCGCTGCGCGCGCTCGCGGACCATGTCAATTTGCATCCGACGCACCTGTCCAAGATCTACAAGCTCGAGACCGGCGAGGGCATCAGCGACTACGTCGCCGCGCTGCGCATGAGCCGTGCCTGCCACCTGCTCAAGTCGACGGATAAGAAGATCTACGAGATCAGCATGGAGATCGGATACCTCGACCCCGCGTACTTCATCAAGGTGTTCAAGCGTCAGTTCGACGTCACGCCGCAGGAGTACAGAGAGCGTCATTGAAACGTTTCGCCAACAGCCTAACAGAGTCCTACGAAAACTAATATCTCCATATGGAAGCCCTCCCCGAACGGTTGGTACAGTTAACACAGGCAGTCATCATGCGACAGTGGGGGATAAAATATGGGTAAATTCAAAAAGTCTTGGCTCGTGCCCGCGGCTATGTCGGTCGCCATGCTGGCCGGCTGCGCGGACAACGGCAACGGCAACGGAGCCGCAAGTCCGTCCGGCGCGGCATCGGGAGCAAGCGCGTCCGCATCCGCTTCTTCCGCGCAATCCGTGGCCGACAAGGCGTTCGCGGCAGGCAAGTACGATCCGCCGATCGAGATCAGCACGATCCTTATGCCGACGACGTACTCGAACGGCGACACCAAGGAGAACAACGTGCACGACCGCTGGATGCTCGACACGCTCGGCATCAAGCTGAGCAAGGATACGTGGTATCCGGCCGGCAGCGATCAATACAAGCAGCAGCTTCAGCTCGCCCTGACCTCCGGGGAGAAGCTGCCCGACTTCATCATGGTGCCGACCGACTCGGTGCTGACCAACCAGCTGATCGACTCGGGCGAGTTCATGCCGATCGACGAGCTTTTCGACAAGTACGCCACAAAGGTCTGGAAGGACCACGCCGCCCAGCATCCTGAGCTGTGGTACCCGTTCACCAAGGACGGCAAGCATTGGAACCTGCCGATCATGGAGTACACGGACAACGACGACACGCTGCTCTGGCTGCGCGAAGACTGGATGGAGAAGCTCAACCTTGAAGCTCCGAAGACGATCGCGGATCTTGAGAACATCATGGACAAGTTCAAGAATCAAAACCCTGACGGCCTGGCGCCGAAGGACGTCTACCCGCTCGCCATCTCGCTCAAGAACAACACGAACACGTGGATGGGCGGCCTCGACTGGCTGTTCGGCGCGTACGGCACGATTGAAGAGCAGTGGAACAAGGACGCCGACGGCAATCTCGAATACGGCTCCGTGAACCCGGGCGCGAAGCAAGCGCTGGCGAAGCTGCAGGAGTGGATGAAAAAGGGCTACATTCACCCGGATACCGCGCTGTGGGACGAAGGCAAGTCCGCCGAGATCTGGACCAAGGGCAACGCCGGCGTGCTGCCGGGCGCGAACTGGGTGCCGGACTGGCCGGCTCCGGACCTGCTCAAGAACGTGGCAGGCGCGAAGTACAAGGCTTACCCGGTCCCGGCGGGTCCGGACGGCAAGATCGGCACCAAGTGGCAGAACTCGGGCGTCAACAGCAGCTTCATGGTCAACAAGAACGCCGAGCATCCGGAAGCGATCCTGCTGTACTACAACTACATGCTGGATAACCTCGCCAACCCGGCCGCAGGCAGCCCGTACGAGCACGGCTTCGCCAAAGGCTACGACTGGGATATCGTCGACGGCCAGCCGACGAGCGATGCGTCCAAGATCAAAAACTACAACGACAAGTTCCCGTTCATCACCGGCCCGGCGCGCATTCCGGACCTGTACATGAAGACGCTCGTCAAGCTCGCCGACGGCGGCAAGCCGGAGACGCCTTACGAGAAGCAGCAGGCCGAGTCCCGCAAGCCGGAAAACTGGTACGCCGCGAAGGTCGTCATGTCGCAGATTGACGTCCGCAAACAAAACTACTTCACCGGCGCCGCGACGCCGACCATGATCGCCAAGTGGAACCTCCTGCGGCAATCCGAGCTGGAGACGTTCAACAAGATCATCTACGGCAAGCTGCCGGTCGACGCGTTCGACACGTTCGTCGCCAGCTGGAAGGCGAACGGCGGCGATCAGGTCACCAAGGAAGTGAACGATTGGTTCAAGTCGGTCCAGCAATAAGGCGGATCGGCAAAAAAGGGACGGCCGCGAGAGCAATCTCACGGCCGTCTTTTTTGCGTGCGGCTGATGCGATAACCATCCTTGCTTCAGGAGCTTGCCGTCGCCCTGGCCCCCTTGCGCAGCAGGCCCTCCAAGGCGCCTTTGACGAGCGCGGATTTGGCGACGTAGATCGGAAACGAGTAGACGTGATGCCAATTGAGCATCTCGTACAGATCGATCCAGACGCTGATGGGCTCCAAAATGAACGCAAACACCGCTCCCATAATCGTTTCCGCGATCAAAAACGACCGCCACTTGGGAAAGTACTGATAGACCAGCATGTGCAAAACGGGCAGCATGACGAGGTCAATCGACGAAAGCTCGGGAATAAACCGAAAAAGCTTATGCGGATAAATCCACAAATTGAGCTCGAAGCCGATATGATCCAACAAAAAGATGAGAAAACTGATCGTCACGCCGAATAACAAAATGTTCGGGAGCCGGGCTTTATCGACGAGTCTCCACCAGACGATCCAGGGAATGATGAATGCCGCGAGCAGCAGCCACCACTGCGGCGCGAACAGATCGTAGTGCAGCCAATATTTATGGCCGAGCGCTGTGAGCTTCCGATGGACATCCTCCATTTCTCCGAGCAGGGACTCGCTCGACATTCGTTCGACCTCCGATCCGAATTCCATTCACCGACCGCCGACACCGCGAATCCTCTCCGGCGACGGCCGCTGCCGCGGTTGCACAGCCTGAGCGTAGTCGTACTCTGGCTATTGTTGCCTGAGCCGGTATATCTATGCGGACGTGCGGGACACTGTTCAATTGACGCTCCGCCCAGCAAAAAACGGAGGTCGGCAAACCGCCGGCCTCCGTTCTTCGTAATGGCTTGCTATTTCGTAGACAGCACCGCGCACACGGGATAGTGATCCGAAGGATAACGACCCTCGTATTGGCCCCGGTCCACTTCGATCCGCGCCACGGCGACGTCCGGCGAAGCGAAGATGTAGTCGATCGGCTCCCCAACCTCGCCGCCTCTGAACTCATGGAACGTCGATCCGGCTGCCTTGGCTCCGCCAGGGAGCGCCGAGTAGCCGTTTACGTAACCCGCTTGCTCCAATCCGTGCACGGCCGCGTGCTCCGGCCCGACGTTGAAGTCGCCGGTCAACGCGACCGGCGTCTCCGATCGCGCGCGCAGCGCTTCGATCCGATCCATGATCAGCCGCATCCCGTTCACCTGCGCCGGTTCGCTGACATGGTCGAGATGCGTATTGAATATCGTCAAGCCGCCCCCATTCCCGCCTTCGTCCGCCGTGCCGACCAGCCTCGCCCACGTGCACATCCGCGGATAATCCGCGCCCCAGCCCAGCTCGCCGAGCCGCTCGGGCGTCTCCGACAGCCCGAAGCTGCCGTATTCCACGACCCTCGCCTTGCTTTTCTTGTACCAGACCGCACAGAATTCGTCCGCTTGCCCGCCGCGCCGGCCCTCGCCCACCCACGCATAATCCGGGAGCAGCGGCGCGAGATCCAACAGCATCGCATAAAGCGCCTCCTGCATGCACACGACGTCCGGTGCGTGGCGCAGGATCGCCTGTGCGACGGCTCGCGGCCGGTGCGGCCAGGCATTTTCGCCATCCGACGGGACGTTCGTTCGCAGATTAAACGTCATCACTTTCCATTCCACGCGTATCACCTCAAGTTCGTATTGGCGCACATGCCATGCAACTTGAAACCAGTTTACCGCGTGTGTCCCCTTCGGTCTATATCCGCCATTCACGTCGGAACGCTCCACAACGAAAACGCATTCGGCGACGACCGCTCCTTTTTCTAACCGAATCTGTCACCTTTTTCGCCTAGCACGATACTCTATATAGACAAATGACCATTTTAACGGAGGGTTTATCATGAATCGTGCATTTTTTCCCGGCGGCGGATTTGGCGGAGGAGTTGGCGGCGGATTTGGCGGCGGCGGGTTCGGTCGTCCCTTCTTTCGTCCCTTCCCCCATCCCTTTTTCCCCCGCCGCGCCTTATTTCCGTTTTTCTTCTTTTCTCCGTTCTTTTTCCCCTTCTTCAGGGACGGACAATCGGACGATATGCTTTTCGCGCAGCATCAATCTCAGCCAGGAGATACGTTAGCTTCTGTAGGCCACAAATACAATATCCCACATGCGATTCTGGAAGAAGCCAACCCGCATCTGTCCAATCCGAACCAGCTTCAAGCCGGCGAGATGGTTTACATCCCCCGCATTTCCAATATGATGTGCCAAAAGTCTTACACGGAAATGCCGGCATCGGAGCAGCAGACGCAACCGGCGATGCAGAGCCAGTATTAATAATACGAATAACAGAAAAAGACATAAGCCGCCAATCGGAAAGATTGGCGGCTTAATTGCTATGGCGTATTTAATGAAACAGTGAATGCCTGTCAAGACCTATCCTTAAACGACACAATACGACAAAACGACCATATCATTTCGTTTAGAGCTTGTGGTAATATAAGCCTCAAATTCGTTCCCGGCGGGGGACCGATTTGCGGGACCGAACCCTGTCGCTCCGACAGCTGTTACAGCCCGCACCAATCAACTCAGTACAAACTTCAAGGAGGCGTAACGGAAATGATGAAAATGAAATGGACCGCGATCCTGTCCTGCGTATTGGCGGCAAGCTTGATGTCTGGAACGGCGGCATTCGCCAAATCGGCCGAGCAGCACGGCAACAAAGGCGGCAATTCGGCCGCCGTCAAAACGCAGGTGGAAGAGAAGAAGAACGAATCCAACGGCCATGATAAAAAGGAAAGCGCTTCCTCCGCTACATACGGCAACTCGGAAAGCGTCACGTCCGCTACATACGGAGGACCGAACGGCTACAAAGGTCTGCTCCACGCCATCGAGAACGTCAAGGACAAGCCCGCCGGTCCCGTCCTGGCCAATCTCCTGCTCACCAAATACGAGATGAAGCTTACGGATCAGCAAAAGGCCGAACTCGAGGCCATCCAGGAGCAAGATAAAGCCTTGTCCGCGATCGCCGACTTGCTCGACCAAAAGGGAAGCGTCGTCGACGCCGTGTATGTGCAAAAAGAAGCCATCAAAGCCAACGCCAAAAACCTGGCCAGCTACCAGAAGCTCGGCAAGCTTTACAAAAAGTCGGGCAAGACCGGCGTGAATCTGTTCGTAAACGGGGACGAGACGATTCCCGCAGTAGCGCCGATCATCCGCGACGGCAGCACGCTGGTGCCTTTCCGCGCCATCGCCGAAGCCTTGAAGGCGGAAGTCATTTATAACGCCGCCGACCGCACGGTCACCGTGACCCGCGACGGCACATCCGTCAAGCTCGTCTTGAACAGCAAGACGGCGTACGTCAACGGGAAAACCGTTAAACTGGACGTCACCGCGACCGTCGTGAAGGGCAGTACAGTCGTTCCCGTGCGTTTCGTCAGCGAAGCGCTGGACTCGACGGTCAAGTGGGAGCCGGTATCCCAATCCGTTGTAATCTACGACAATCCATAAAGACCGGTTAACGAAAACTGCGCTGCGAGTCCGAGACGGACCCGCAGCGCAGTTTTTTTCTATTACCAAGGAAGCTCGCTGTCCATATAGTAGAACCCGCCGGTCGGCCCGTCTTCGGGCAGCGTTGCCAGGCGAACGGCCGTGACCGCGCCTTCCTCCGCAGTCAGCTCCGCCTTGTCTCCGCCCATGCGCGTTTTCACCAGACCCGGGTGAACGGAATTGACCTTCAGGCTCGTGCCTTTGGACCGTTGCGACCAATAAGCCGTCAGCATGTTGAGCGCCGCTTTGGAGGCCGCGTAGGCCGGGGTGGCGATCCGCTGCGCGAGCTCGTTGTTCAGGATGAAGTGAATCGAGCCGAGCGCGCTGCTCTGGTTCACGATGCGCCCCGCGTCGCTCTTCAGCAGCAGCGGCATCAGCGTCTCCGTAATGAGGAACGGCGCGAACGTGTTCACCTCGAACGTATCCCGGAATGCGTCGCCTTCGTACGCGCCGCTCTCCGCCCAGATCCCCGCGTTGTTCACCAGAATGTCCAGGCGGCCGTACTGCTGCGCGATATACCGTGCCAGCTCCGCGATATGCGACGCATTGGTCACCTCGAGCTCGACGCCTTCGGCCTGAATGCCTTCCAGACGCAGCTCGGCCGCGGCCTTCTCCGCGGCGCCGATCGTGCGCGCGGACACCAGCACCGTAATCCCCTGGCGGCCCAGCTGCCTGGCGACCTCAAGCCCGATTCCGCCGCTTGCACCCGTTACTAACGCGATTTTGTTCTGGTTTGCCATGATAAAAATGCCTCCTCGTATAAGTTCGATCTTCGGATAAAAGCCGTCATTCCGATATTTGCTGTGGCCGACCGACGTCATTACCCGTTGCTTGCGACGAGGTCCGCCGCTGTTACGCGACTCGCGGTCGCCAGGTGACGTACGTACGCTTCTGCGCTTTCGGCCAGCTGTTCATCCGTCAAATGTCTTGCGCCATGCGTGGCGAAGGGCGGCAGGTAATGCGCGCCGACGTAATTTGCCAGCGCTTCGATCGGCTTAGCGATATCCCCGATTGTGAACAGATTGTATCCGCCGGGCCGATACGAAGCCGCCGTCCCCGCCGTCGATATGGCGATGCCGATCTCCTTGCCCTTCAGATGCTCGCCGCCCGGACCGAATGCCCAAACCGGCGCCAGCACTTCGTCGAACCACTGCTTGAGCAGCGGAGGCGTACTGTACCAGTAGAGCGGATATTGGAAAATGATTCGGTCATGGGCGTCCAGAAGCGCCTGCTCGCGGCGCACGTCGATTCGACGGTCGGGATACGTCGGATACAGCTCGTGCACGGTCATGTCGGGCAGCAGCCTGAGACGTTCGGCCCAAGCCCTGTTGATTCGGGATTGCGACAGATCCGGGTGAGCGACGATAATCAACGTTTTCATAAGCACGCTCCTTGTATTGAAGTATTGGGAATGATCGTTCTAGAATGTTGAAAAAAAGGGCGATGCGCTTAAGGCTCCAAAATGCGCATCGTCAATTCGGCGGTTCGTTCGAGCTTCTCCTTCGCGGTCGTCGTCCGCGTCATGACGCGAAGTCCCGTCAGCGCATTGTGCAAATATTCCGCGAGTTCCGCAGCGTCGTACCGCTTGGTGAACTCCCCGCTCTCCTGTCCCCGGACGACGATCTCAGCAAGCAGACGCTCCGTGCTCGCGAACGCTTCGCGTGCCTTCGCGTCCACCTCCGCATCCCGCAGCGCCAGCTCGGCGGCCGAGTTGACGAGCATGCAGCCGGCAGGCGCATCTTCTTCCCCGTGGATGATGAAGCCAAAGACGAGCCGCAGCGCTTCTCCGGCCGACCGGGACCGCTTGACGCAGGCTGTCAGCCGGTCGCCGATCCGGTCCTCGAACCGTTCCAGCGCCTTGAGGAACAAGGTGTGCTTGTCGGTAAACGTATCGTAAAGACTCCTGCGATGGATGCCCATATGCTCGACGAGATCGTTCAGCGACGTTTTCTCGTAGCCTTGCTCCCAGAACAGCTTCATCGCTTTTTCCAGGACAGCGGCTTCTTCGAACTCTTTGCTTCTGGCCATTAAAATTCCCTCCCGATCCCCATCATAGCATTTTGAGAACGACCGGTAAAGAAAGGGCAAGGCAAGCCGCTCATGTAAGCGTGCGATCCTCAACCGATCGCGCGCAGCTCCCGCCCCTGCGCCGACAGCCAGCGTACGGCTTCGTCCCGATCCTCGAAGCTCTCTTGCCGGTAAGGCAGCGTGCCGAGACCCTCGACCGTGCGATTCACGCTCATCCTGGCGATTGCGCTATGCGGCTCGAGCATGGCCAGATGACGAAGCCCGCTCTCGTAAGCGCGCCGGATGAAAAACTCTCCGATCCATGCCTTGTCCTCGGCCTTGATCGCCGAGCCCTCGCGAATATCCATCAGCACCTTGCTGCCGTATCGCAGCTTCAGCAGATCCGCGCCCTTGAGCAGAATCGTCTGAAATTCCTCGCCGTATGCGAACCCCTTCCACTCGATGACAACGCTTCGCAGCTCGTCGTCCCAAGAGACCTTGCCGTGCTTCGATTCAAAGTAACGCATGCCGTCCAACTCCTCTTCTCATTATGCGCATTTAACGGGAACGATCGTTCTTGAATGAGGACCGATGGCCGTTCCGCGTCCTTGCTTCTGAATACAGAATAACATATTGAGAACGATCAGTAAAGAATTATTTTTACCAATCGTTCTCAATATGGGCATCGTCTTGAGCGCTGCAGGGGTGGCGTTAGTGCCCGTTTGCGTTTATCGGCGCCGTCTTGAGCGACACAGTGGCGGCGTTAGTGCCCGTTTGCGCTTATCGCCGCCGTCCTGAGCGACACAGTGGTGGCGTTAGTGCCCATTTGCGCTTATCGGCACTGTCTTGAGCGACACACAGTGGTGGCGGTAATGCCCATTTGCGCTTATCGGCACTGTCTTGAGCGCCAAGAACCTCCTTCCAGCCTTGGATGCACTTTCGCAGGATGGTGCTGCACGATCGGAACTGTATAGACGACCTAGACGCCTGGACGTTCTAGACGATCCAGACGGTCTACACGCTTAGGCCCTCTTGACGGGTAGACGTCCCATACGGCCTAGGCGCGCGAGGCCGGAATCCAGCCGCGCAGCTCCGCCCCGCCCTCCGGCCGATTGGCTGCGGTCAGGTCCCCGCCGTGCGCGCGAAAGATGCGCCGCGCGATCGCCAGCCCCAGCCCCGCACCTCCCGTATCCCGGCTGCGAGACGACTCGCCCCGGTACAGGGGCTCGAAAGCCCGGGCAAGGTCCTCGGGGGCAAACCCCGCGCCCGTGTCCCTGACGACGACGACGACGCGGTCGCCCTCCGGCTTGCAGCGCACGACCACGGCCCCCTGCTGCGGGACGTGTCTCACCGCATTGTCGTGCAGATTGCCGAACGCACGGGAGAGCTGGTGGGCGTCGCCGCGCACGGCGCAAGATTCGGCGCCCGGGGGCTCCGCCACGATCGATACACCCTTCGCTTGCGCCGCTCCGCGCACGCCTTCGACGGCACGGTGGACCTCCGCCGCCAGATCCAGCGTCTCTCCGTCCAGCGCCGCGCGGGGATATTCCGTCTTCACGAACGCGAACAGATCCGAGACGAGACGGTCAAGCTGGCCGGCCTTGTCCTGACATACCGCGACGTATCTCTTCGCCTGCTCCGGCGAAGCGGCGATGCCTTGCTCCAGCCCTTCGAGATACCCTCTTAACGCGAACAGGGGCGTCCGTAAGTCATGGGCGATCGCTCCGATGAAAAATCGGCGTTCCTCCTCCAGCGCCTCCCGTTCCGCCAAAGACTGCCTGAGTCCGGCGAGCATCGCCTCGAAGCCGTCCCGCACCTCCGCGATCTCCCGGATCCGGGATTCGGGCAGGACGATGTCCAGATCGCCCCCGGCGATCTCCCGGGCGCTCCGCCCCATCGCCTCCAGCGGCTTCGCAATCCATCGGCGCAGGCCATATTCGAGGAGCGCGGCGACCAGCAGCACGCCGGACAGCGCGGCGATCCAGATGCCGATCCGGCTCGGCGCCCCTTCTCCGAGATGAAGCCCGCCCGCGTCGGCGATCGCAGCGATCGCGTACGTCGTCCAGGTGAGCGTCAGGACCGCCAGCAGCGAGAGCACCAGCAAGCTTCGAATCCGCAGGCGCCTCATCGGGGCTTGCCCTCGAAGCGGTAGCCGACGCCCCATACGTTCGCCACATAGCCGGGCTGGTCCAAATCGAGCTCGATCTTCTCCCGCAGTCGGGCGATATGGACGCGGACGGTGTGCTTGTCGCCGATCCCTTCCCAGAATTGCCGGAGCAGCTGCTCGTAAGTGATCACTTGGCCGGGACGCTCGCACAGCAGCCGCAGCAGGTCGTACTCCCTCGGCGTCAGCGGCACGCTGACGCCGTCGACCTTCACGTCGCGGCTGGCCGGGTCTACCTGCAGACGGCCGAAGTCAAGCAGCCGCGGTCCGGCATGCATCGGAGGAGCCTCGGCGCGCCGCAGCGCAGCCTTCACCCGCGCGACGATCTCGCTGGGGGATGCTGTCTTGACGATGTAATCGTCGCCGCCGATGCCGAGGCCCCGAATCTTGTGCATGTCGTCGTCCCGCGCGCTGAGGAACAGGATCGGCACGCCGCTGATCGCGCGGATCCTGCGGCAGAGCTCGAAGCCGTCCAGCCCCGGCATTATGATGGCCAGCAGAATGAGATGGACGTCGGATGCCTGGAACGTCGCCATCGCCTCCTCTGCGCGGAGCGCCGTCGAAACGCGGAATCCGTCGTTTTCCAGAAAGTCGCGCATCAGCTCCACGATGCTCTCGTCATCGTCCACGACCAGAATCGTCCGTTGCTGCATGTTCGGTACCCGCCTTCTCGCCGGCCGCAGCCGGCGGCCTTTCTTTGGTCCCTTCAGTATAGCACTTCGGGCTCTCCGTACGTCTTACGGGCAAGCTTCGTGATCGTTCGTTGACGGTTTCGTGACGGATGAACGCCCCCTTTCGAGACAAGATCCGATTATGCTTAAACGAAGGGCTTGCCTGCATCCCGTTAGCCTAAATCTCATTTAAGGAGCTGTTCGCATGTCGTTTCACGGTCAACTTCTGCTCACGGCCAATCTCTGGTTCGGGGTCTCCCTCTTCGTTTTCGTCGCCTTCAGGTTCTCCCGGCTTCGCGATGGACGCGGCTTCCGCAGACGCAGCGATGAACGCTAAGGCGTCGCTGCGCGCCCTCGTTATCGTCGCGATCGGCTTCGTCGTCTGGACGCTGCTGAACCGGTTCGTCCTCGATCCGCAGTTCGCCGCCTTCCTCGCCCACAAGACCGATCTCGCGCGTCCGCTTCGGCTGACGGCATGGTTGCGCGTACTGGATGTCCACATCGCGTTCGCCTGCCTGGCGCTGCTGGCCGGTGCGCTCAACTTCGCGGGCCGCCCGCCGGGCGTGCGCAGAGGCCGCCATCGGGCGGTCGGTTATCTATACCTCTTTAGCGTGCTGGTCGTCGTCGTGACGTCGGGCTACCTGGCGCCTTACGCGACCGGCGGCCGTGCGGTATCGATGGCTTTTAACCTGCTGAACATGATCTGGATCGCCGTGACGATCGCCGCCTTCGTGACGATCCGGCGCAAGCAAGTCGACCGGCATCGCCGGTGGATGATTCGCAGCTACGCGTTCTGCTTCACCAATCTGTCCATCCATCTGCTCGAGATGGCGCTGACGCGCGCGTTCGGCGTGCCCTATGCGACGGCATACGCGGTCAGCGTCTATGCCACGATCCTGCTGCTGGCCTTGATCGCGGAGCTGATCGCCCGGCGGACTGTCCCGAGTTCGCCGCGAACAACGACTAGCGCGCTTCATTAGCGCCGCGCGCGCCAAAAACGGCTTTCGTGAGAAAGCCGTTTTTTTTGTCAGCGCTTATTTAAAAATAACGAACTTTAAATCCTTCGCTTTTAGATACTTGATGATGGCAGGCAAAGCTTCTACCGTGTGCTGGTCTTCGTGCATTACGTACACGCCGCCAGCAGCCTCGACCTCGCGGAAATACCGGATGATGTCGTCGGCATTTTTGGCGTTCCAGTCCTCCGGATCCCGGTTCCACAGGATCGTCTTCATCCGCTCCTTCGCGGCTGCGGATACGAGCGCATCGTCGACGGCGCCGTACGGCGGCCGGAACAGGGTCACCTTCTCGCCGGTCAACGACTCCAGCAGACTACTCGTCATGGACAAATTTTTGCTACGATCCTTCGCGGAGGCCTTGGTAAGCACGCTGTGATCCCATGAGTGATTCCCGACCGACATACCGTGCTCGTGCGCGTAGACTACGCCTTCCGGATGGCGCTCCGCGTTTTTTCCGACGAACAGGAACGTCGCCGCGATCTTGTGCGCAGTTAAAATATCCACGATCTTCTTCGTAAGCGGGGACGGCCCGTCATCGAAGGTCAGGGCGACTTCATCCTTGGGCAGCCCGAAGAATTTCTTCTTCGCGTCGACGTCCACGACGACGAATCCGGTTGCCTTGGCGTCCTGCTGAAGCGAGGCTTGCGCGGGCGCCGCCTGCTTGGCGGGAATCGCGGCGACCTCTGCATCGGCAGCCTCATTCGCGTCTGCGCGGACGTCCGCATGAACCGCCGCTTCCTTGACATTGTCCTGCGCGGCGACAGGCTCGACAGGCTCGACCGCGGCGCTCGTCTCCGCAACGCCGGCCGGCTTCGTCTCGGCGCCAAGCGCCTCACCGCCGGGCAGTGCATCCGCCCTGCCGCCGGTGGACACATAGAGGACGACCGCTGCTCCGCATAGCAGCAGCAGGAGCAGCGCCGACAGCCTCGGACCGTATGCAGCAAGCTTCCGCGGCAGCAGCCCCCGGCTCCGGGCAGGCCGCTCCTGTCCGATCTTCCCGCCTCCTCCGTCCGGCGCGAGAAGCGAAGGATCGCCCTGCCTGATCCGGCGAATCTGCGCCAGATACGCTTCGCTGCAGGTGAAGTACAGCGTGTCCTGCAATGCGTTCGTCATCCGGACCAGCGCGCTATAATACGCTTGCCTGTACGGATCCCACTTGGGATAGGGCGAGAGCCTCGCCCGGCCGCCGTCCAGCGGCCGCAAGGCTTCCAATTCCAAATAAGTAAGCTCGTCGATATCGATGGCGTACGTATGCTGCCTGTCTTCGCAGGACATGGCGATTTCTATCCGGTTTCTACCGTCCTCGGTACGCCCGAGCGACAGCAGCTCCATTACCTGAATGCTGTAAGTCTTCATGACTTCTTCGCCCTTCTGCTCCCGGTCCCGATTGAAAAAGCCTTAGTCGGCCGAGACGCCGTCCGTCCTGCCCGCGTTCGAGCCGAACGGCGATGTCAGCCGGCTGGTGAAGTCGTTCACGATCGTCAGCAGATGCGTCTTCTCCTGGCGCAGGGCGTCGAATTTTTGCTTCATTTGGGCGAGCTCCGACTCGAGCCGCTCGCTCTTTTCCTCAAGCTCGCCGATCTTTTTGTTCTTCTCCGCGGAGGTGCCGTTGTACTTCTGGAGCAGCCCCGCGTAGTTCTGGCGCTCGAGCTCGAGCATGCCCTTGAGCTCCTCGATCTCGCCGGCAAGCGCGGCCTGCAGCTCCCGGTAATCCTCCATCATCTGATCGACCTTCAGATTTTTGTCGACCAGCCGCCGCTCAAGCTCTTGGATGCTTTTCTCGCGCTCCTCGACGACCTTGCCCAGGTTTCTAAGATCCCGGTTCAGGCGGTCGGTCTGGCCGTTCGCATGATTGAGCCGATCCTCCAGATCCCGATGGCTCATCTCGACATGCTGCTTTTCCTTGATCATCTGTTCGACGGCAAAAATCAGATCGAGCGACCTTTTGTCCATATGGCTCCTAGGCACTATAGCCGCGTCCGACGACGCTTCGCCATCCTCCGCCCCCTTCGCGAAGGCCGTTCCCTCGACCGGGGCCTCCGGCGCTTCCTTCCTCAAGTCTATTTCTTCGCGCGAAGGCTGCTGCTCCGCGCCGTTCTTCTTCTTTAGGAAGGGAGAAAACATCGATGAATTCACCTTTTCTGAATAAATGTTGATTCGTGTCGAATGATGTTATTTTTCATTATAGATGAATTTTCCAATTTATTTACGGGGCCGAAGTACCTATTTGAATACCGGCACTTAGGCTAAAAGGCGGGGGAACGAGGATGATAGCGCATTCGCTGCACGCTGCGGCGCCTACTTCTCCCTTGCAAATTCGCTTTCCTCTCTCGGCACGGCGGTTTGCTCCTATAGCGGCGCTTTCGGATCGAGGAGCCGTTAACCTTGCTCCGATCTCGATTCGCGGCCTCTCGCGGACTCAGGTAACGCTATTTCGGGATTTCCAGCGTTTTTTAGCTTTGATCGGGGTTCATAACGTCCCCCCGAGTCCGACGCCATCTGCTCACCTATTCGCGACCCGCATCAGCCGTCCGTCTCGCGGATTTCTTTCTCCATGATATAATCGTCCATCACGTAGCCGTTCCCGATATCCGCGACCTGCTCGCGCACTTTGCGGAAGCCCTTCTTTTCGTACACCGATATCGAAGCTTCGTTGTGCCGATTGACGGTCAGCCAGATGGCGCCAAGACCGCGCTCGCGGCACAGCCGCATCAGAAAATCCATGGTGCGGCTCGCATAGCCTTGTCCCCGCTGCGCCTTCAGCACGTACAGCTTGCTCAAAAACAGCTTCCCGTCCTTCGCTTGAACGGCCATATATCCGACGTTGGCGCCGTTGGCCTGCATCAGATAATATTCGTAGCCCTGATGCGCAATCTGATCCGCAATCGCGCCCGGCGACTGGAACTTGTCCACCATATACACGATCTGCTCAAGGGACAGAAGCGCCCCGTAATATTCGTGCCAGATCTCCGAGGCCAGCGTCGCCACGGTCTGTGCATCCTCAATCGTAACCGGGCGGCATGCCCACGCTTCTTGCGCCATTTCGAACAACCTCCCGTTTGCCTGCCGTTCATCCTACTCGGCCCATCGTCTTGCATTTAAAAATGGTGCTTT
Source organism: Cohnella sp. GbtcB17 (assembly GCF_019091135.1). Taxonomy (GTDB): domain Bacteria; phylum Bacillota; class Bacilli; order Paenibacillales; family Paenibacillaceae; genus Cohnella. The sequence goes on from NZ_JAGXJW010000016.1 coordinate 87,039, forward strand.
TATCGTGAGCGGTTTGTCCATTCCGACGCCGACAGCCTGTCATATTCTATTCTATCTCTAACGCAGGGAGGTGAACAACAATGTCAGTCGTCACTTACAATGCAACGTCGGTCACTCCGATTACGGACGGCGTGCAAATCCCGGTGCCTCAGACGCCGCAAGGCGTCGGCCTCGCCACCGTCATCGCGGCCGTCCCTTCGATCCCGAACACGGTCCAGCTCACGGCTTCTGTCGGCCTTCGCGGCGACATCGGCACCGGTAGCGTATTGTTCCGTCTCTTCCGCGACGGACAAGAGATCTACTACTCGCGCCAAGGCATCGAGGCCGGCTTCGAGCAATTCTACGTCGTCACGCTCCAAGCCTTCGACAACGCGACGCCCGGACATCATGCCTACACGCTGTCGATCGAGAAGCTGTCCGCAGCCTTGACCGCCACCGTTATCGGACCGATCAACCTCAGCGCCGCCGTTTACACCGTCTAATCGCGCAAAAAAGGCAGTCCTCGCGGACTGCCTTTTTTGCGTTACTGCTGCGGCGCCATATTGTTGTAAATGCGCGTAGCGTTCACTTTGCCCGTAGACACGTCTTCGCTTGTGTAGCCCGACACGATGTTGCCGACTTTGAACTCCTTTTGCAGCAGCTCTTCGGACGGTTCTGCGGCCGTCGGGCCGTCGATGCCCATGGCGGTGTCCGGCGTGATCGTCACCCACAGGTCGCCGACCTTGAAGCTTTTGCCGTCCGCACTTACTTCCGAGATAACGCCGTCGATGTTGACCATCGCTTTCCCTTTGATCGGCGCTTCCTCCTTCGCAGGTGCCATATTGTTGTAGATGACGTCAGCCGTCACGCGGCCGGACGAGACGTCCTGAGAGGTAAAGCCGGACACGATGTTGCCGACCTTGAACTCCTTTTGCAGCAGCTCCTCGGACGGGGCGGTCGCCGTCGGCTCGTTGCTGCCCAGCTTCGTCTGATCCGTGACTTCTACCCACAGATCGCCGACCTTAAAGCTCTTGCCGTCCGCGCTCACTTCGGTGATAACGCCGTCGATGTTGACCTGGACCTTGCCCAGGATCGGCGGCCGTTCGGACACGACCGATGTGGGCTGTGCCGTCGCCGACGGAGAAACTGTTGGGGAAGCGACCGAATCCTTCGTCGGACCGTTCTGATTGATTGCGAAAATACCGACCGCCAGCACCGCACACGCCGCTACCCCGACTGTCCAACCCGTCAACGTCTTCTTTTTTGCCTTTTCCATTTTAACCATCTCCTTGGATTGTGTTTGATCGATCGGGCCGTTCTGCTCCGATTTTTCCATTTCGCGCATTAGCTTCTGATACGTGGCTTCGTTGAAGTCCTCGCTCGTTTTCAAATGAGACATCGCGGATTTATATACTGAACGCTTCATCCTCTGCGCCTCCGATCTTCTCTTTTAACAGCATCCGTCCTCTGGCGAGCCAGGTCCCGACCGTGGCGGGCTTGGCCTGCAAAATGTCCGCGATCTCCTGGATCGAGTAGCCTTCGTAGTAGTGCAGGTGAATTGGAATCCGGTACTTCTTGTCGAGCGCCAGCACGGCCTGCAGAACCTCGTTCTCTTCCCGTGGGAGGTAGCTCAGGTTTTCGGGAACCGGATTGCGGCTTCTGAACCAACCGGCTTTGAGCATGTTTTTGCTTTTGTTGATCGTCGTGCGAATGAGCCACGCTTTTTCGTGCTCGTTATTTTCGAATACGGGGCGCTTCTGAAGATAGGCGAGGAATACGTCCTGCGCCACCTCTTCCGCATCGGCCATATTTTTCAAGTAGGCGAAGGCGATCTTGATCAGACTTTGCGAATAGCGATCCAAGGCCCGTCGCACAGATTCATTGAGCTCAAATGAATTGTACACCTCAGCACCTCCTTTCCCTTTGAATACAACTGAGGGTGCGGATATTTTTCATGGCGGGCGAATTTTTTTTAAAATGATTGGCTTTTTCGACTCTATTTACACGCTATAGACGCACGGAACGGCCGATAGGGATGCAAAAAAGAAACGGCGGTCCCAGTAGAATTACTGGAACAGCCATTCTCTAAGGTGTCGTTGTCAGAAAAGAAGAACCATAACGAGTACCCATGCCGGTTTTTTGCGCCCCAAAAATGGTTAGAATAGTTCTACTTTGCTTTTGCAATATACCCTTTATGGGAAAGGGAACGGTTATGAGCCACTTCTGGTCCAATACGATCTGGTATTTGTTATTAGGTGCCGCAACCGCATTTCAAGTGGTTTATACCGTGTACGTCTCAGAGAACCGCTGCAGAACCTTTGCTTTCTATTTGACGCTTGTCGGTCTTCCGCTATATTTCGAGACATTTATTCTTATTTTCCTAGATGCCTATGTATATTATCCGAAGATTATCCAAAGTCCAGACCTTGATCCCTTTAATGATGCGTTAGTGGGCAACCTGTTCTCGCAAACCGCCGTGGCGGCATCCGCATTGTTTTTGACGGTTCGTCAAAAGCCGTTTTCCTGGTATGCGGTCATTGCCTTCCTTTACTGCGTTATGGAAGAACTTTTTAAGGCGTTGGGGATATACAGTCAACATTGGTGGAGAACCTGGATGACATTCATTGGATTACTCCTGATGTTTGCCATTGCGAAATGGATGTACTCCCGCCTAGTCCGGGGGCTTCGAACGATATACTACTACGGATATATCTTATTAGGAATGTTCCCGGTCTGTACGATTCTCTTTCTTTGGGGCGTTCTCGACTTGTTCGGACTTATGCGCTTTAATGCAACTTTGCTCTCCAACCCTAAAATAAGCCGGTACGGTCTATATATAGTCTTTTTTTCTATCTCATATCCAATCATGGTTTGGGGTTACTTACGGAAACATTGGGTATGGAAAGCAGCAGTCTTTGCAGTTATAGGTGCAATGATTTATGTAGGACATATCTGTCATTTGTTAATCTTTCGAGAAGGTTTGTTCATACCCGTAGGTATCCTCATGATCATTTGGATGTATGCTTCGGTCTGGATATTAGATCGCTTATACGAAGGACCATCCTAACGGGAATTAAAGAGGGGGCGCACGCGCTCCCGTTTAACCGGTCCGCAATCTGAGCCACAAATGGAAAAAGCGCCCGAGGGCGCTTTTCCGCACATAGGAGAAGGTTGGAAATACCGCAAAAAAATCAGGAGATCGCGAGATGGTAGCCGTACAGCGCGGGAAATCCCGTCGGCTTGATGACCACGACGTGGTAGGTATGGCCCGCCGTCTTGCTGAAGGTAATCGTCCGCGACGGGTTTGTCGGCGTGATGCCGCCGGTGGCGAGCGTCGTTGCGGTTGTCGCGTCGATGATGGAGATATACTGATTGACGATCTCGCTCGTCCCGCCGTCGGACGAAAAGGTCACCGTTACGGTGCCGCCGGTCGGCGCCGCGAACGCGAAGTAATCATTGTCCGCGCCGCCGCCCGGTCCGTTCAACTGTCCAAGCACGGTGTCTCCGATGCTGACCGCGTCCGCCGTGGCAGCCGAGTTGTTGCTCTCGCTCTCGAGCACGGTCGCCGCGGATGCGGCGCTCGCGCCGGCGAGCAGCATACCGAGGACGGTCAGCGTCGCGAGCGCTTTGCGCGGTTGCCATACTGCTTGAATCATATCAATTCGCTCCTTTGGATAGAGCGGGCGCGCCCGCTCGGATAGGTGGTGCGTCATCTACGTTAGCACCCCGTCCGGCGGGCGGATACGGTAGGTATTGAACATTGCTGTATATTTTGTACAATTCAGGCCTTGAATCGACCGATCGATTGCTGCAGCTCCTGCGCCATTTTGCTGAGGGCTTCGGCCGACGCGGACACTTCCTCCATCGCCGCGTTCTGTTCTTCCGACGAAGCGGCCACGTTTTGCATATTGGCGGCCGATTGCTCGGCAATGGCGGCTACGTCCTCCATCCATTTGACCATGCTCTGCGCGCTTGCGTTCACTTGCTCTGCGATCGAAGCGACTTCATGCGACTCGACCGCCGCCTGTTCGACGGCACCGGCGATGAGCGAGAAAGATTCGCCCGATCGGTTCACGAGCTCGATGCCCGCCCGGACGACGGCCGTCCCCTCATCCATCGCTCGTACCGCTTTGTCAGCTTCTGTCTGCATCTCTTGAATCAGCTCGCGAACTTGCCCGGCCGCCTCGGTAGACTGCTCGGCCAGCCGCCTTATCTCGCTGGCCACGGCGGCAAAGCCGCGGCCATGCACACCGGCCCGCGTAGCCTCGATGGCGGCATTGAGAGACAGGATGTTCGTCTGGGCGGTGATGTCCGCGATCATCGCGGCGATCTGGTGGATCGCTTTGGACTTCTCGCTCAAGGCGTATACGACGGCCGCCGTCTCGCTGACCGAGCCGCTCATGAGATTCATCTGTGCGACCGCCCGTCCCACGACCTGATTGCCGGCATCCGCTTTGTCTTTGGCATCGGCGTTGAGCGCCGCCACTCGCTGGATAGAGGACGAGGCTTGCTCCATCCCCTCCGAGATCTCTTCGGCCGCTTGGGCCGCCGCAGTTACATTGGATACTTGCTGGGCTGCGCCCTCGGCTACCTCCTGGATCGATGCCGAGATTTGCTCGGTGGCTTTGCTCGTCTGTTCGGCACCGGCCGACAGCTGCTCGGAAGTGGACGCGACCTGGTCCGTATTCATGCCTACTTCGCGGACGAGCTGCCGCAGATTGGACTTCATCAGGTTGAAGGAAGCCGCCAGCCGGGCGATTTCATCTTTATTTTTCACTTGAATGTCCGGCTGCGTCAGATCGCCCGAAGCGATCTTCTCCGCTCCGCCTACCAGCGCCAGAATCGGACGCGAGATGACACGGGAGATGAGAAGCGCGATGGCGACTGCCAGCAGCAAGGAAACGATGCTTAGCGCGAGCACGGTCAGAATGACGGACGACACGAGCCGCGAATTCGCCCGGCTGCCTTCCTCCATGAATCGGGATTGGTCTTGGGCGATTCGGTCCGCCGACTCCCCGATCTTCACGGTGATGGGCAATGCCTTGTCCACGAAATGCTGCTTCGCCGTCGCCGAATCGGTCCGCAAAAAGGCGAGCACCGTGTCCGATTCTTTTTTAAACGCGGCATTCAACGCGGCCAGTTCCTGCAGCGTATCCTTCGTCTCTTCGCTCCCGGACAATTTTTGGGCCGTCTGAATCGCCTCGTCAAGGCTGGATATCGCCTTCGCAAGCGCCCCGTAGGCGCCCTTCTCCTGAAGCAGCGCGCTGCGCAGGCTGCCGTTTTCTTTGGACGCCAAGCTTTGAATTTCTTTGGCCTGCACCAGAATCGCGGACCGGCGGCCGACGAGGTCCGAATAGGAATCGTTGACGCGCTGAATCTGAACGTACGAGATCGCGCTTATAAGGCCAATAAGAAGGATGACGCCCAAAAAACCGGTCAATATTTTTTTCCGGATCGTAAAATTCATAACCCGCCTCCATCAGAGTATTATAAGTACATATGTTATTATATATTGTAATAATAATTGTAAAACAATTCTAAACATTTTGTCCCAGAAATAGCGCTTTCAATCCGATTAAAAATAAAAAAGGACTGCCGAGACTTTCTCGACAGTCTGAGGTCACCAGCTTCAGCCCGATTTTACCGACCGATTACGACCGTTCGTCGTACAGCGAGGCATCCAACGCCCGAACGAACGGCGTCCATTCCCCCGCCGCATAGAGCAGCAGCCGGTGCATGGCGCGCGTGCAGGCGGTGTAGAACAGCTTGCGCTCGCTCTCCCGGCCGTAGGTCTCCTCGGACGCATCGTAGATGAGCACGGCGTCGAACTCGACGCCCTTCGCGAGGTACGCGGGCAGCACCAGCGTCCCCTTCTCGAACGTTGGCGTCTCCTTCGTGACGAGCCGCAAGGAAGGGCAGCCTGCCGCCAGCAGCGCCTCGTACGCTTCCGCGCTCTCGGCCTCCGTCTTCGCGATGACGGCGATGGAGGCGTAGCCTTCGTCCCGCAGCGCCGCGACGTCCGCCGCCATGCGCGCCGCGGATTGCTCGCGGCTCGCGGTCCTCAAGAGCAGCGGCTTCGGCCCGCTGCGCTCGAAGGGCACGATCTCCCGGCCGTCGGGCAGCAGCTCCCGCGCGAACGCCACGATCTCGCGCGTCGACCGGTAGCTGCGGACGAGCCGGATGAGGCGGGTGTCCGACTCGCCGTACAGCCCGATCAGCGGGGAATCGGCGCCGTGCAGCTCCGTCGCCTGCGTGAAGATCGCCTGCCCGAAGTCGCCGAGCACCGTCATGCGGGCTCTGGGGAACAGCCTTTTCAAAAACTCGTATTGGAATACCGAGTAATCCTGCCCCTCGTCGACGAACACATGCCGGATCTCCGTGTTCATCCGCACGCCTTCGACAAGCTCCTTCAAATACAAGTAGGGCGTCGCATCCTCGTAGAACAGCTCAAGCTTGCCAAGCTTCTCCTTCGTCTGTTCGCAGATGTCGTCCCACAACACCGGCGCCTCCGTCTCCCCGGTCATCCTCAAGTAAGCTTCCTTGCCGCCGAACAGCTGGGCATACAGCCCGTTCGCGTCGATGAACCGCATCCGCTTGACGAACAGCCGCAGCGGCTTGAACTGCGCTTTGACGACGCGAATGCGCAGCAGCTCCTCCTCGCGTTCGGCGTAGTCGAAGTCGCTCTCGTCCCGCCGACTGCGCCCCTGGAGCCGCTCTTGGACCTGCTCATACTGCTCGGCGAAGTCGAACACGCCGCGGTCCTGATGCAGCTCTCTGAATGCGGCGGCGTAATCGTCCTTGTCTAGATAATCCAGCTCATCCTGAACCCACAGGGCTCCCCGCTCCTCGCGCTCAAGCGCAGTCAGCTCCTTCAGCAGCCACTCCTGCAGCAGAGCGACGCGGTTCGCCACGCCTACGGCCGGATCGTAGCTATAAAATTGCGCCTCCATGCGCGCCGCGGGAATCAGATCGCGGTCGCGGAACCGGATGCCGACGAACCGCATGCCTTCCCGCCCCAGCCAGCCCGCATAGCCCCGGAGCGCATGCAGGAAGGCGGCCGACGCCTTGTAGGCGATCCCCTCCAGCCGGGCTTCGTACGCGCGGGAAGACGCACCCGACAGCACGTATTCGATCTGATCGAACGGATCCTCCGTTCGCAGCCCCGCGCCTAGCCCGATCTCCAGGTACTCCTGGAACGTCGTCTGCAGCATATTCTCTTCGCCGAGCTCGGGAAGCACGGTGGACACATAGCTGTTAAACATCGGGTTGGGCGAAAAGAGGACGATCTGGTCCGCCTTGAGCCGTTCGCGATGCTTGTAGAGCAAGTACGCGACCCGCTGCAGCGCCGCCGACGTCTTGCCGCTGCCCGCCGCGCCCTGTACGATAAGCATTCGGCTCTTGTCGTCGCGGATGATGGCGTTCTGCTCCTTCTGGATAGTCGCCACGATCGTCTTCATTTGCGCGTCCGCGCCGTGGCCGAGCACCTGCTGCAGCAGCTCGTCGCCGATCGTCAGGCTCGTATCGAATACGTTCAGCAGCCGGCCCTCGCGGATCTGATATTGCCGCTTCAATTCCATCGTCCCGGTCACGCGGCCGCCCGGCGTATCGTAGAAGGCAGGGCCCGGGGAATGGTCGTAGTACATGCTCGCGATCGGCGTGCGCCAATCGTACACTAGGAACTCCAGGCCGTTCGATTCGACGAAGGACGATACGCCGATGTACACCTGCTCGCTGACGCCGAGCCCATCCTCGCTAAAGTCGATCCGGCCAAAATAAGGCGAAGGCAGCAGCCGGTTCAAGCCCTTCCATTGCTGCAGCCGCAGACGATAGCTTCGTTCCCGCTCCGACAGCAGCGCCTCCTGCTGTTTGATGCTGTAGAAGGTTTCCTCGAAGTCCTCGTTAGTGGCGGTGTTCACCGTCACTTCTTCCCAGAACCGCTTGCGAAGGTCTCCCGCCTGATTCCGCAAGCCATCCGCTTCCGGCTCCAGCTCGGCGATCCTTGCCCGCAGCTTCTCCGTCACCTCGTCCAGCCGCGCTTGCTCTTGCTTCCAATCCCGTTCGTTAATCATTTTCCGATCCCTCTCCCTTCCGTCGATGGGTAGAAAAAGAACGTTTGACAAACCACAGACCCGCATGATATGATTATTATGAAGGTAACATGCGATAACTGTGTTTCGTTCTTAAAAAAGTCAGTGGTTTCTTATCATACCACGGCTTTGCTTGCTGCGCAATCGAATAATACATATACCGGCGATATGCCGGTTTTTTTGTTTTATCGCTCGTTGAAGAGGACGAACTGCCGGAGGGGATATGAAAATGGAGACGTCGTTCACACGCAAGCTGGGCATCGCCCATCCGATCGTTCAAGCGCCAATGGCCGGCGGACCCGCTACGCCCGAACTGGCGGCCGCGGTGTCCAATGCCGGCGGACTGGGCAGCTTGGGCGCGGGCTATTGGTCGCCGACGCAGATCCGCGAGGCGATTCGGGACGTCAAGCGGCGGACGGATCGGCCCTTCGCCGTGAATCTGTTCGTGCCCGAGCGGGCGGGAGCGAAGGCGACGGCGGACGAGATCGCCGTAATGAACGCGCACCTGAATACCTACCGGGCCAGGCTCGGCATCGCGCCGAATCCCGCGCTGCCCCCTTATGCCGTATCGTTCGAGGATCAGGTGCAGGTGCTGTTGGAGGAGGAAGTGCCGGTATTCAGCTTCACCTTCGGCATCCCGTCCGCCGAAGCGATCGCGGCGATGAAGCGCCGCGGCATCGTCATCGTCGGGACGGCGACGACCGTGGAGGAAGGCATCCAGCTCGAGGCGGCGGGAGTCGATGCCGTCACGGCCCAGGGGGCCGAGGCCGGCGGGCACCGCGGCACGTTTCTGGGCGAAGCCGGGGATGCGCTGATCGGCACGCTGGCGCTCGTGCCGCAGTTGGCGGACCGGGTGTCGGTCCCGGTGATCGCGTCAGGCGGCATCATGGGCGGGCGCGGTCTGGCGGCGTGTCTCGCGCTCGGGGCATCCGCCGTGCAGATGGGCACGGCCTTCCTCGCGAGCCCGGAGAGCGGCGCCCATGCGGCACACAAGCGGCTGGTCCTGTCATCCGCCGAGGACGCGACGGCGATCACGGATGCGTATTCGGGCAAAGCGGCGCGAGGCATTCGTACGGATTTCATGCGGGACATGCGCGGCTATCCGGGCGCCATTCCCGACTATCCGATTCAAAATGCGCTGACCAGGGACATCCGTCAAGCCGCCGCCCAAGCGGACGATCCCTCACTCATGTCGCTTTGGGCGGGACAAGGCCTTCGGTTGGCAACCGGACAGGCGGCAGCCGATATCGTAAGACGAATGGTCGCGGAAGCGCAGGCCGCCATCGGGAAGCTGAGCGGCCTCGCCGGGTCGGGCGAGGCCTGAGCTTGGGCGCATTATCCGCAACTGCATAAGCCGGGCCTGCTCCGCTTCAGGAGGCGCAGACGCCCGGCTTTTTCTTAAGCCTCGTGCGTGACTCATTCGTCAGGGAGGCGGGCGCAGGCGGGAATAGCTCAATTTTGAGCTATTCTGTGTGTTTCGTGAGTGGAGGGCGGGCTTGGGTGGTCGGCGTGAGCGGGAATAGCTCAATTTTGAGCTATTCTGTGTGTTTCGTGAGTGGAGGGCGGGCTTGGATGGTGGGCGTGGGCGAGAATAGCTCAATTTTGAGCTATTCTGTGTATCGCGTGAGTGGAGGGCGGGCTTGGGTGGTGGGCGCGGGCGGGAATAGCTCAATTTTGAGCTATTCTGTGTATCGCGTGAGTGGCGCGCGGGCTAGGGAGGCGAGCGCGGGCGGGAATAGCTCAATTTTGAGCTATTCTGTGTATCGCGTGAGTAGAGGGCGGGCTTGGGAGGCGGGCGCGGGCGAAAATAGCTCAATTTTGAGCTATTATGTGTATCACGTGAGTGGCGTGCGGGCTTGGGAGGCGGGCGCGGGCGGGAATAGCTCAATTTTGAGCTATTCTGTGTATCGCGTGAGTAGCGTGCGGGCTCGGGTGGTGGGCGCGGGCGGGAACAGCTCAATTTTGAGCTATTCTGTGTATCGCGTGAGTAGAGGGCGGGCTAGGGAGGCGGGCGCGGGCGGGAATAGCTCCATTTTGAGCTATTCTGTGTATCGCATGAGTGGAGGGCGGGCTTGGGTGGTGGGCGCGGGCGGGAATAGCTCAATGTTGAGCTATTCTGTGTGTTGCGTGAGTGGAGGGCGGGCTTGGGTGGTGGGCGCGGGCGGGAATAGCTCAATGTTGAGCTATTCTGTGTACCAACACCACACCAAACAAAAACGATACGAAGCAGCGGCAGTCATCCGCTTCGTACCGTTTGGTTATTTCCCTGTCACGCCGCAGTAATCGCGATGTCGTCGATGAAGGCCGTATTGTCGCCGGACGTCGTCGTGGCCAGGAACTTGATCGTGTGGCTGCCGGCCGTCGCCGCGAAGTTGGCGGTCGCAAACGAGGCGTACGTCCCGGCTGTCGTCGTAAACGAGCCGATGACGGCGCCGTCGTACAGGACGTTAAACGACTGAACGCCGCCGAAGCTCGTGCGCTGCGCCGCCTTGAAGGTGACTTTGTAGGTGCCGGCCGACGGAAATGTCACACTCTGGCTGAACTCGCCGGGTACGCCGCCGTCCGTCTTCAGATAAGCGGTCTGCACGCCCTCGGGCGCAACGGCGGACGGACCCAGCACGCTGCCGTTGTAATGGATGCCCGCGCGGCTGTTGAACGTCCAGCCGCCGTAGGTAGCCGGTCCCCAAGCCGTCTTGGTCGACGCGGCGGCGACGGACGGCGACTCGAAGCCGGCGCCTGCGATGGGGACGACGGTCGCCGGGTTTAACATGACCTCGTCGATGAACGCGGTGTTGTCGCCGGCGGTCGTCGTAGCGGCGAACTTGATCGCGTGGCTGCCGGCCGACACCGCAAACGTCCCTGTCGCATAAGGCGCGAACGCGCCCGAGGAAGGCGTGAACGAACCGACGACCGCGCCGTCGACCTGGACGTTAAACGACTGGGCGCCGCCGAAGCTCGCGCGCTGAGCGGCCTTGAAGCTCAGCGTATAAGTTCCCGCAGCCAGCGCCACGCTCTGGCTGAACTCGCCCGCCACGCCGCCGTCGGTCTTCAGGTAGGCGGTCTGCAGCCCTTCGGGCGCATAGTCCAGTGCGCCGAAGACGCTGCCGTTGCGCTGGATGCCCGCCCGGGAATTAAACGTCCAGCCGGCGGTCGTCGGACCGACGACGGTGCCCGTCGTGGCGGGCGATTCGAATCCGGCGTTGGCGGGCTGCGCGGAGCCGTCCGGATTCACCCGGACGAGCGCGATGCCGTAGCTCGACGGATCGGCCGTACTCGCCGCCTTCACGGCGACCAGCTTGCTGCCGATGACGCGCGGTGCCGTGTAGACGCCCCCGCTCGAGATCGTGCCGTTGCCGCTGCCGACGACGCTCCAGGTCACGCCGCCGGTATTGTCGACGACGCTCGCGGCCAGCGTGACGGATTGGCCTGCCGTTACGGTCGGATTGACCGGCGATACCTCCACCTGCGTCTGCGCCGGCAGCGTCGTATAGACGATCACGTTATAGTTCGCGTCGATCGCGCCGTCGGTGAACGAAGTGCCAGCGGCGAAGCTCGCGACGGACTTTGGGATCGTGGCATTGGCGTTCAGCGCGACCGTGTCCTGGTAGACGTGCTTGCGGAACGTCTTGCCGACGTTGACGCCGCTGAAGTTGAACGTGACGCTGCGATCGGTGCCGGCCTTCGTCTCCAGCACGATCGTGTAGTCGCCGCCGCTCGTCTTGAAGGCGGCCGCCCGAATGTCGGCGGAGCCGGTGCTGACGGAGACGACCGAGCTATGCGCCGGGATGTACCGAGCTAGCAACCCCGCGGCGTAAAATGCTTTTTTAGGCGTCAATCCCGTGTACAGCGCGTCGTAAAGGTCGTAGTTGCCGTTCGTGCTGCCGTCCGGATCGGTCGAGTAGCCGCCGTTCAACTGCCAGATGAGCGCGCCGTTCACACCTTCGTTCGCCGACTTGATGACGGTGTTGGCGTAGCCGGAGTCCCAGCCGCTGTCGTTGTCGCTCGCCCAGCCGAACTCGGTCAGGTACACCGGCTTGGCGCCGACCACTGAGGTACGGGCGGAGATTGCCGTGCTAAGTGTCGCATACGGTTCGCCGTATACGTGGAAGCTGTAGCCGTCGAGATAGCTGTCGATATTCGTTTTCATATACTGCGTCCAGTCCGGTGCCCCCGTCTCTTCGGGTCCCCACAGCTTCACCAGGCTGCGGCGGCCGTCGGCGACGAGTCGGTCATGCACTTTTTTGACCATATTAGCGTAATAGAGCTTCTGATCGCCCGGCGCCTCGAAGTCCCACGAGCCGTTGGGCTCGTTGTAGAACGTCATGTACTTGATATTCGTGTAGCCTCTGACCGAGATCAACTGCTGCAAGGCGGCCGATGCCGAGGTGGCGAACGCGTCCAGATCCGCCGGTGCGCTCTCGTAGGGCGTCGTACTTCCTGCGATCGGGAACCAGCTGTGGATCGTCGAACCGTTTTTCCAGCCGAAATTCAGTTCGACCTCGGTCCCCGCGCTCTTCAGGACGTCGAGGTATTGGTAAAACGCCTGCATCTTCAGATTGTCCCAGGAGTAGGACCCCTTGGCCGGCTCCATCCAGTCGATCTGGAACCAGACGCGGGCCACCTTGGGCTTCATCGCCAGAATGCGTTCTTTGTCCATTTCCCAATGTGCGGTCGTGTACCCCTGCTCCCTGGACTTCGCCATGAGCGCGCTCGGAATGAGGTTGACGCCGACGCCCTTATAATCGGATTGGACGACGGTATTCGGGTTGATCGTGACGGTGTGTACGGCGGTAGCGGAGGCTTGATTCGGAAAAGCGAAAGCGGAGGGCATGAGCAAGAGGACCAGACAGAGACCGGCGAGCAACCTGCTTTTGGCCTTGCGTGTCAACTTCATCAATCTTCTCCCTTCGATTCGTGGAATGCCGACGGGTCGTCGCGGCAGCTGAATAGGAGGAGTCGGCTGATGTCAGTATGACAGCGGCGGGAGGGGAGATAACATGATCGATTTTCGTATTTGGTTGAAAAATCGCGGTCGACTTCTAAAAACCCTTCATCACCATCAGGTACAAAATAACGATCGGCAGCAACGTCGCGGCGATGCCGTAAATCGCCCACTGGCGCGAAGCGCGGCGGTAGTCTTCGGCGATCGTGCCCGTCTCTACGCTCCGCGCGCTCGATCGGATCAGCTTGCGCTGCAGCGGAATGAGCAGTCCGAGCCAGATCAGGCCTGTGGCCGCGAGCAGGATCAGCGACACGGTCAGCCAGTTCAGACCTGACAGCGAAGCGCCGGACCGCGCCGCCATGACGATGCCCGAGACCAGAATCAACAGGAGACCGGGAATGGTGAAAACATAGTCGGCGGCCATGACGTTTCTGGCGGCTTGGTGGATGACGACCGGGTTGCCGGTCAAGTCCGCCCTGACTTTCCAGAAGGCCGCCGTCGCGATATTGCCGACCATCAATACGACGCCGATCAAGTGCAGCACTAACCATCCATGCATGAGTTCCTCATCCTCTCGTCAAAATATCCCGGATAAAAGCCGTTAAATCCTCGCCCTTGAAGCTCGTCTGCGCCTGCGGGATGCTGGAACGGATGCGCAGGCCGAGCGTCATAAGCGTGAACAGGTCTCCCGCCTTGTCCGCGTCCACCGTCGCAGGAATGACGCCGTACCGCTGGCCGGTCTCGATCCACGTCTGGGACAGCTGAACGGATCGCTCGTAATATTGCCGCAGCGCCTCCGCGACCATGGGATCGTCTTCTTTGCCGAGCAGGTAGAGCAGCACCTTGTTCGTGACGTCTTGCGGATTTTCGTAAGCAACGATGCTGTCCCCGATGGTCCGCATCGGCTCGTCGAAGGTGCGCCTGCCCTGCTCGACTTCGTTCATGAAGCTTGCGTTCGTCTCTTCCAGGCGCTCTTGCAGCACCCAGACAAAAATTTCGTTTTTGCTCTTCACGTAGTGGAAAATGGCGCCCTTGGACATACCGGACCTGCTCATGATGTCCTGCATCGTGATCGCCTGGCAGCCCTTCTCCGCAATCAGGGCCTTGGCCGCCTCGAGCAATCGCCGGGTCGTTTGCTGTCTGCGCGCCTCTTGCTTCATCGCCGTACAACCTCCTTCAAGCATGCATACTTGTCGTTATTATATAAACCGACTAGCGGTTTGTAAATAGACGAGTTTGGCGCTTGACCATAAACTTCATGCATCCATATACTGGACGCAAGGAGCGTGATCATTTGCCAACGATTCGTAAGGAAATCCTCATTAAAGCTTCGCCCGAACAGGTATGGGACGCCGTCCGCGACGTCGGAGCCGTCCATCGTCGCCTTGTTCCCAAGTACACCGAGGATACGCGAATGAACGGTCATGAACGGACGCTGACAATGCTGGGCGGTGCGGTCGTTCGCGAGTATATCTTATCGGTCGACGATCAAGCTCGCCGCATGGCTTATGCCGTGATCGAGAGCCGAACCCCGCTGCTGCATCATCATGCTTCGTTCCAGGTGTTTCCGCACGAGGACGGCGTCGCCCGGCTCGTATGGACGACAGACTTCCTGCCGGACGATCTGACTGCCGAGATCCAGGCGCGCGTCGACCGCGGGTCGCAGGTGATGAAGCAGACGATCGAGACCGAGGCGAAAGGCGGCGTTCGGTAAACGTGCCGGAACGAACCGTCTACTCGGACCTCAGCTAGTTAAAAAAGGCCCCTCCGCCTATGCGATGGCGAGAGGGGCTTAAATTTAGGCTTATGACGATGGGTAAACCAGGCGCAGGCAGTCAGTCTCCAAGGAAACCGACCGCGCGCAGCATGCGCAGGAGCATGGCCGCGGACTCTGCTCGCGTAATCGGCTGCTGGGGATGGAGACGTGCCGCCGGATCACCCTGCATCAAGCCGTTGGCGACAGCTGCATCCATCGCTTCCCTGGCCCAGGCGGAAATTTGGCCTGCATCCGCGAAGGCCCCGAGCGCCGACGGCGTGCCTGAATCGGGGGCGTAGCCGGCCGCCCGCATGGCGCGCAGGAGCATGACCGCAGCTTCCTGGCGGCTGATGAGCGCATCCGGACGGAAGCGCCCGGCCGCGTCGCCCTGCACGATGTCCGCTTGCACGGCGGCCGCCACAGCTCCGGCATGCCAGCTGTTTTCGGCGACATCGCCGAAGTTCGGGCTCGTCCAGGCTTCGTCCTGCAAACCGAGCCCGCGCACGACCATGGCCGTCATTTCTGCCCGGGTCACAGGCGCGTCCGGGGCGAAGTTCGCGTCATCGACGCCTTTGACGATGAGCATGGAAGCCAGCGTGCGAACGGCTTCCTCTGCCCAGGAGCCCTGAACGTCGGCAAACTGCTTATCGTACGTCAGCAAGGCATAAATGCCGTTCGCCTGGATTTTCCATTGTACGTCCGTATCTCCCGGTCTAGCGGGTACCGGCGCGAACGTTTGCTGCGCTTCGATATAAAGCGCACTTAACAGCCGGCCTTGAGCCCCCAAAGCCGGTCGCGGAACCGTCACTGGGACGTATCGTCCGTAACCGGACAACGATTGCTCGATCCCGCCCGCGACGAGGCTCAGCTCCAGCTTAAGCGCTGGTCCCTGCACAGCTGCGCCCAGTCGCTCTGCCGCTTGCGCCACCGCGTGCTGTTCGGCATCGCCGGCTAGGGACAGCTTCATGCGGAGCTCGTCGAACGGACGATCGGACAGGTCGCCCAGCACCGTCACAGGCAGCTCGTAATCCGCCAGGCCCGTGCGAACCTGCAGCACGCCGTTCGGGTTGGCCTGCAGGAGCAAGCTGACGGTGTCCGAAGGCAATGTCAGCGTCCAGGATTCGGCGGGACTCGCGAACAGCGCCCGGCCATCCAGCCGAATCGCCGCGGCCGCGAGCTCCTCCTGCTTCCACTTAGTATCGCGGGCGGCTTTGTCCGCCGTCCATCGAACGATGTATTTGCGCAGCGGGTCTTCGATCTCAGCGGGGTCGGGGCCGGATCCCTCCTGCGGGCCGGATGGCGTGACGATCGCGCTCACGTTGACGGCCTGCACCGCTTCATTGCCCGCTGCGTCTCGCGCATAGACGGTATAGACGCCGTTCGCGCCGACCGTGAAGGCGCGCGCCGCCAGAATGTCCTTGCCTGCGTTTCCGCCCTCGAAGTCCGCCGCCGTTCGGCTCCCCTCGAGCCAGAGCAGCTTGACCAGCGTATTGCCCGCCGATGAATCGCCGTAGACGCCCGCGGTCACTGTGACGGCGACCGTGGAGCCGGGAGCCGTGTCCGCGCTTAATGCGAGGGCAGGCGGGATCGACACGACACGCACAGCGCTCGTGTCCGACACGTCATACATCAGCATGGCCGTACCGCCCGCCGCTTGATCAATTCTGGCTCCATCGGGCAGGTCGACACGCGGGGAGAGTTCGATGCCGTCCGTATCCGCCATCCCGACCGGCACTTCGTAGGTAAAGGAAAGCGAAGTCACGGTAGCGCCGCGAACGCCGGTGTACGCAGCGTAAACGACGTCCGTCACGGAGCCGTCGCCCAGCGCAATGGCAATGCGCGGCGTGCCCTTCACGACCACTTCGTCCCGGTAGGTCAACTTGAACGCGAGCACATCGCCCGCGCCGTACAAGCCGGCGTCCGGCGGCGTCAATACGACGCCTACGACGACTGCCCGGAACGTCGCGACCGCCCCCGCCAGCGTCGCCTGCGCCGCGTCCAGCTGCGCCTGCGTCCGATTCGCGGCGTCATCCGCGACCGCCTGCGCGACGCCGATCGCGGCGCTCAGCGCGCTCCGCGCGCCAGCCGGCGCCTGTCCGACATCCGTGCCCGCTGGATGGTCGTCCAGCGCCTGCTGCGCATCCGCGATCGCCGCTTCCAGCGCGGCGGGGTCGCCCGCGCCGATCACGGCGCCCTCGAACGCGTCGACGGCGCTATCCAGCGTCGCCTGCGCCGCGTCCAGCTGCGCCTGCGTCCGATGCGCCGCGTCGTCCGCGACCGCCTGCGCCACGCCGATCGCGGCGCTCAGCGCGCTCCGCGCGCCAGCCGGCGCCTGCCCGACGCCCGATCCCGCCGGATGGTCGTCCAGCGCCTGCTGCGCGTCCGCGATCGCGGCCTCCAGTGCGGCGGGATCGCCTGCCGTCAGAATATTGACGATACTGATCGTTTTCACCGCTTCGCTGCCTGCCTGGTCCTTTGCGTAGACCGTATAGGTGCCATTGCTGGCGGCATCAAAGCTTTGCGCTACGGTAATATCCGTCCCTGCGCTTGCAAAGTCCGAAGCGACGCGATTGCCGGCCAGCCATTTCAGACTATTCAGTCCGTTGCCTGCGCCGTCGATCTGCACGCTTGCCGACACGGTCACCGGATCGAACGTATCGCTCGTCGGCGAAGGCGTCAGCGCGATCGCCGGCGCGGCCGGCATGACGACTGTATGCGCAAGCGCCGCCGATGCGCCCGCCACATAATTCTCGTCGCCTTCATAATAGGCAACGATCGAATGCGATCCGACGGACAGCGCCGATATATCAAGCTCCGCGGTCCCGCCCGCCAAGGGCACATTACCCAGCACGGTCGCATCTTCTCTGAACTCGATCGACCCGGTCGGCATTTCCAGATCGCCGCTAACCGTGGCGGTCAGCGTGATCTCCTCGAGATAGGTGGAAGCGGGCTTCGAGGCGGTTACAGCAACCGTCGACGCAATGGCCAGCTTCGCCGGAACGGTCTGTCCACCCCCCCAGCTCCATATTCGTCCCTCCGCATCGAGGCCGTACGATTCCTCGTATCCCGCAGCGACCGACGTCAAATGGATCGGCGTGCCGTTGTCCATGACCGCAATCTTTTGAGGGAGCGCTCCGCTTGTCGTCGTGCCGTCGCCTAGCTGTCCGTCGCCGTTTTTCCCCCACGCCCATACGTTGCCGTGCGTATCCATGGCCAGCGCGTGATGATTGCCGCCGGTGATCTGAACGAATTTGACCGGGCTGCCGCCGTCCAGGATGGTCAGCTTCTCCGGCGACCATCGCGTATCGGGATCGGCCATCCCGTCGCCCTGCTGACCGTAATTGTTGGTGCCCCAGATCCAAATATCGCCGTCGCCTTCAAGCCCCAGCGCAAGAAAACCCCCGTCTCCAGTACCGCCGCCCACAGCGATCGCTTGAAACTGGGGCACAATGCCGCCGTCGTCCAACGCATATGCTTGAGGGTTCAGATCGAGCGACTGAATCTGCCACAGACGATGGTTCGAATCGATGCCGAACAGATCAAAGTCATTCGCGGATATCGACGCCCAGGCGACTGGGCTGCCGCCATCCGCAATCGGAACCAAAGAAGGCACTTGATCCGGATCCGCCGAATGGAGCCGCTTGCCCCATCCCCATAATCGCCCTGTGTCATCCAGCGCATAGGTCATATCCCTGTTGGCCGTGACTTGGGTGAACTTCACGGGCCCGCTCCCGTCCGAGACGGCGAGCTTCTCCCAGGCCAGGGAAGAAGGGGACGTGCCGTTGCCCAGAGAGCCGAACTCGTCCAGGCCGGTCGTCCATACCTGCCCGTCGGTATCCAGCGCTACAGAATGATTGGCGCCAGGCTCCACCTGCTGAAACGCAACCGGCGTACCGGCGCCATCCGTGACCTCGATTCGCTTGAGGAGGCTGTATTCGCCGGATGAAGTCCCGTCCCCGAACTGACCTTGTCGATTATATCCCCTTCCCCAAATCGTCCCTTCCTCGTCCAGCGCAAGCGATAAGCTCCAACGGCTCGCGATCGATTTAAACTTCACGCCTGCCGCGCTCGCCTCGGGCGGTACGAGCAGCGGCCCGACGATCAGCAGCAAAATCATTAAAACGAGATAACCCTTCTTCAATCTCCAACATCCTTTCTTCGCAGCACTGACGGCACCGTTCCTCGTACTCTATCATGCCCCTATGAAAGAACTATGAAAGGCTTGCCGCCGAGCGGCTCCCGCCTCCTCTAGTTATAGAAATTATTGTTAACGTGCTCTCTCTTTAAGCTATACTTAATAGAAAGACCGGAAGCTCACAGCGCAAGGAGATTGCCGCACGATGAATGCAACGCTTCCCAATGTCGCCATGCTCGTCTCCGTATGTCTCATGCTTGCGTTTTTGGGCTACGCCTTCTTGCACAGGCGCGAGCGGGGCATCCGATATTTTGCCTGGGTCATGGTCTGCCGCGTGGTCTACGCGGGCAGCGTCATGCTGGAGATCACGAGCGGCAGCCTGTCTGCAAAGCTGTTTTTTCGCAATTTACAGCAGACTTCGCTTCTGTTCATCGTGCCGCTCGTTCTGTTTTTTACGCTCGATTTGCTGGGAAAAGAAAACGCGCTGCGCAGGCTTCGCGTAAGCCTGCTCCTGTCCCTGTTCGCGCTTTGGTCGCTGCTGGTATGGACGAATCCCCTTCATCGCCTGCTCTACGATCGCACGATACTCGAGGGAGCCCATCTGGTGATCGGCAAAACCGTCGTCGCGATCTCGTTCAACATCGTCTGCTACCTGCTGCTGGCCGCCTGCGTCTTTTTTCTGTTCGTTTATCTGCGACGCATTCGTCCCGACATCCGGACGCCCGGCCTGCTGCTGCTGCTCTGCGGGTGCATCCCCGCCGTAGTGGAGGTCGTCAAGCTGACGGATCCTGCGCTAACGCCGTGGATCTTGCCTGCCTCGGTGTATTGCGGCTTTTTGGGCATGGCGATGCTCTGGATCGTGATTCGGTACCGCTTGTTCTCCATCGTGCCGCTGGCCCGCAGCATCGTCGTCGAGACGATGAGAGAAGGGATTCTGATCGTGAACCGTAGCGGCAGCGTCATCGACAGCAACAAGTATGTCGAGCCTTTGTTCGCCGGCAGCGGGACCGGTCCGCTCGCGGAGCGGCAGATCGCCGAGCTGCTGGCCCCATGGCCGGCGTGGCTTCGCATCTGCGAGCGAATGGAAGCGGGCGAGCTGGAGATCGACGCCTTGGAGAACGGGGAAGCGCGCGTCTATTCGGTCAGGGTGTATCCGCTGGCCCCTCGGGGAAAGGACAGGCAGGGTACCGTATCGGTGCTGTTCGATATCACGGACAAGCAAAGAAGGCTGGAGCAAATCGTCCAGCTCAATCAGCTGAAGGACCGCCTGTTCGCCGTCGTCTCTCACGATATTCGCGATCCGCTGGCGGTTCAGCTGAGCCTGCTCGAATCGCTGGAAGCGGACAAGCCGATGCTCGGCAGGGATCAGCAGGATGCGATCGATGCGCTCAGCGGGCAGGTGCACAATACGTATAATATGATCGAAAATTTGCTCGACTGGTATCGCAGCCAGAAGGACGGCCTGCTCCTTCACCCGCGGGCCTTGCGGCTGGCGAATGAGGTCGGCGAAGTCTGCCGCATGCTGAACATTAAAAGCGAGTTCAAACGGATCGCCATATTCGTGGAGATCGAGGGCGATCTTGCGGTGTATGCGGACCGGGAAGCGCTCGCGCTGATCGTCCGCAATCTGGTGACCAACGCGATTAAATACTCCCATCCCGGCGGATCCGTACGGGTGCATGCCGCTCGGGACGCCGGCCTTGTCGTCGTATCGGTCGGCGACCGGGGCGTGGGCATGGCGGAGGATCGAGCCAAGGTCTTGTTCGATCCGATGAGGCTCGATTCAACCGCCGGTACGGCCGGCGAGAGAGGAACCGGGCTCGGCCTGCAGGTATGCCGTCAATTCGTGAAGCTCAGCGGCGGACAAATCTGGGCGGAGAGCGCGCCGGGGCAGGGCAGTACGTTCTACTTTACGCTGCCGGAAGCGGATTTGGGGTGAGAAAACGATGAAAGTGATGGTCGTCGACGACGAACCGGCGATGCTGACGGCGATGAGGCTGCTGCTGTCCCGGACGGAAGGCGTGGAGATCGCCGCGATGCTGGGCAGCGCCGCAGAGGCGATCGCGTATGCCGCCAAGCATCCGGTGGATATGGCCTTTATCGATATTCAGATCGCGGAGGACGACGGATTGACGTTGGCCCGGAGGCTGCGGCAGATGCACGCCGAGCTGGACATCGTGTTCGTCACCTCCCACAAGGAATATGCGCTCGATTCGTTCGGCGTCTACCCGCTGGACTATATCGTCAAGCCCGTGTCCGCAAAGCGCCTCGCGGACACGATCGCGAGAGCCGCGAGCTTACGAGCGGAACGAGCGCATGCCGCCCCGCCGGACGAGCCTAGCCTGTTGACGATCGAGGCCCTGAGAGGCTTGCAGGTCGGCAGCGACGCGGGCGGGGCGGTCAAATGGATCTCCCGGAAAAGCAGGGAGCTGTTTGCTTACTTGCTGCTTTATCGCGGGCATGCCGCGGCCAAGATCCGTACATTGGAAGACGTTTTTCCCGAGCGGGAATTAAGAGGCTCCGATCTGTATCTGAACACGGCCGTGTACCAGCTTCGCAAGGCGCTTTCCGCGCACGGCTTGAAGGACATGCTGGTCTCCGACCGCGAGCACTATCGGCTGCGTCTGGAACGGACCCGCGTCGACTTCATCGCTTTCGAAGACCGGCTGGCCGAATTCCACGCGATCGATGCGGGCAATGAAGAGGCCGCGATCGCCCTCGAGCAGCTGTATAACGGCGATTTGTTCGAGGACATGCCGTATGGGTGGGCCAATGCCGAGCGCGAGCGGCTGAGCGACTTGTACGAAGCGTTCGCCAGACGCCTGACACGGGGGCTGCTCGACCGCGGGCGGGTCGAGCAGGGCATTCGCATCGCCAAGAAGCTCGTGCAGCGCAACGAACTGGACGAGGAAGCGAATCTGCTGCTGTTCGAGGCGCTCGCGGCGGCGCGGGACAGAGCTTCGCTGCAGGCCAGGTACAGGCGGTACGAGGAACTGCTCGATCGGGAGCTGGGCATTCCGCCTTCGGCTGAGATGGTCGACCTGTACCGGCGGCTGATATGACCCTCTTTATAGAAGCAGCCCCCTTCGCCTGTAGACGAAGGGGTCTGCTTCTCATTTTCCCGAGCTTTAGTTCTTAGCCAAAAACGCGTCGATCTGCGATTGCAGCTCGGTCTGGATCTTAGCGATGCCGGCCGCGTCCAGCTGCTTGTTCAGATCGGCCAGACCCTTGTCGATGTCCTTGACGAGGCCGTATTCGAGCGGAATGCCGTAGCGCAGCATGACGTTGCCTACATTGGCGATCTCCGTCTTGACCTTGCTGTTGTCGAACACGAACGTCTCGAGCGGGTAGTGGTACACGTTCGCTTCCCAGCTCTTGACAAGGTCCGACGCTTCCTGCGGGAACGCTTCGTTGTCGCGGTTGAGCGGCGAGTTGAAGCTCCAGTTGGAGAAGCCCGTGTAGTTCGGGTTTTTGTCGAGCGCCTTGTACTTGTCGTCGCCGACCGGCTCGTAGTGGACGCCGTTGATGCCGTACATGACCAGGTCGTGCAGCTCTTTGTCGTTCTGCAGCAGGTCGATCGCCATGAGGGCGCGCTCCGGATTTTTGGATGTCGCATGCACCGAGGTGCCGTTTTGCGTGGAGATCGCCACCGACTTCTTCTTGCCTTGGTTGATGTCCGCCAGCGCGACTTCGTATGGCGAATTTTCCTGGCGCATCAATGCCATCAGCGCGCCGAGCGTGCCGTTGTTATGCGTGATCGAAGCCGTCTTGCCCGCCTTGAAGTCCGCCTGATGGTCGTTTTTGCTGTTCAGGACGTTTTTCGACCAGGCGTTGTGGTCCGCAAGATCCTTGTAGTACGTTGCCAGCTGCTTGAATTCCGGCGTGTTGTAAACGTTGAACACTTGCCCCTTCTCGTCCGTCAGCTTGAAGGCGAACGGCATATCGAGATCGAACATGTTCCACTCGTTCTGCTGTTTGAGCAGCACGCGGTCGAGGTTGTGGAATTTCCAGTCGCCCGTCTCCGGCGTGAACGGCACGATGCCCTTTTCTTTTTCGGCAACCGTTTTCAAATACGTGGCATACGCTTCAGGACTGTCGATGGCCGGCAGGTTGTATTTCTTGCGCAGATCTTCGCGGTACAGGATCAGCTTCTCCACGGATTCTCCGCGGTTCTGCGGCACCATGTACAGCTTGCCGTTGGCCTTTGCCTGATCCCAGCTGACCTTGGACATGTTCTTCCATGCCTGCGGCGCGTACTTGGCGAGCATATCGTCCGTGAGCTCAAGGAAGCCGCCCTTCAGCGCCTGGTCGTTGTAGCCGGCCCAGTTGGCCGAGTAGATCAGGTCGAAGTTCTCGTCGGCGGCCAGCTTGAGCGGATACTTCTGCGCCCAGTCGGACCAGTCGAGGAATTCGCCTTCAATCGTCGCGTTGATCTTCTCTTTAAGCTTCTTGTTGAGCTCGGCGAACACCGAATCGTAGTCGACCGGCTTCGGTCCGACGAAGATCATCTTGAGCTTCACTTCCTTGGACGTATCGACGGCACCTTCGGACGGCGCGGCGGCGCTGCCGCTAGCGGCCGAGGATGAAGCCGATGCGCTCTTTGACGGCTCGGCGCTTGAACTTGCGGACGACCCGGAATTTTTGTCATTGTTGCCGCATGCACTCATGATCATTACAAAAGCGAACAACAGTGTGAACATCGTCCATCTGCTTTTTCTCAACATGCCGATCTTCCCCCTAATGGTAGTCGTATCAAGCTCTATCGATAAACCGGGTCGCCCCGTATTCATCCCTTTACCGCGCCAATCGTGAGGCCTTGAACGAAGTATCGCTGCACGAACGGATATGCCAGAAGGATCGGCCCCGTCGCGACGACCGTCATCGCCATCTTCAGGCTCTCGGTCGGGATAGCCGTCGTGACGACCGCCCCTGCACCCATCATCGCCTTGCGCATGCCGTCCATGTTGCCCAGCATTTTGTACAAATAATACTGAAGCGGCATCAGCTTCTCGTCGGAGACGAACAGTAGCGCGTTGTACCAGTCGTTCCAGTAGGCCAGCGCCAGGAACAGCCCGATCGTCGCAAGCGCCGGCTTGGAGAGCGGCAGGATCAGTTGCGCGTAGATGCGGAAGTCGCCCGCGCCGTCGATCTTGGCCGACTCGACGATCGCCTCCGGAATGCCGCCGAGGAACGATTTCATGACGATGATGTAAAAAACGTTGAGCACGAGCGGCACGATCAGCGCGAGCACCGTATCCTTCATGTGCAGGTAGTTCACGATGAGCAGGTACCACGGGACGAGCCCGCCGCTGAACAGGGTGGTGAAGAAAAAGAAGAACGAAAAGCCGTTGCGCCACTTGAAGTCCCTGCGCGACAGCGCGTAGGACGTCATCGAGGTCAGGAACAGGCCAAGCAGCGTGCCGCCGATCGTCACCCCGATCGTCACCAGGTAGGCCTGGATCATCTCGGTCGGGTATTTGAACAAAATGCTGTACGCCTCTACCGAGAAATCCGTCGGTATAAACTGATACCCCGCCGTAATGATCCGGTTCTCGCTCGTCAGCGACGACGACACGACCAGCAGGAACGGCAGCAGGCAGAGCAGCGCCATGATCGTCAGCGCCCCGTACCCGATGGCTGCGAATATTTTCTGATCCGTCTTTTTGACGCCCGAGGTTTTAGCGAACGACTTGTCCGCACTCAGCTCCGTTGCGCTCATGTCACTAGCCTCCTCTTTAGAATAGCGCGCGGTCTTTGTCGTACCGCCGTACCGCATAGTTGACCGCCATGATCGTGGCGAAGCCGAGCACCGATTGGAAGACGCCGGCCGCGGCCGACATGCCGATGTCGTTGGAGGTGATGAGCGACCGGAAGACGAAGGTGTCGATGACGTCCGTCGCGGAGAACAGCATCCCGTTGTTGCCGACCATGTTGTAGAACATTCCGAAGTCTCCGCGGAAAATGTTGCCGACCGCCAGCAGCACCAGGATGATGATCGTCGGGTACAGGTTCGGAATCGTCACCTTCAGGATGCGCTGGAAAATGTTCGCACCGTCGATCTCCGCCGCCTCGTACATCTCGGTGTCGATGCTCGTGATGGCGGCCAGATACATGACCGTGCCGTAACCGAGCCCCTTCCAGGCGGACACCAGCACCAGCAGGAACGGCCAGTAGGCGGGCGTGTTGTAAATGTCGACCGGCTCGAGTCCGAGGCCTCGGAGCATGGCGTTCACGGTGCCGATGTCGTAGTTCAGCAGGTTGTAGGCGATGGCGCCGACGACGACCCACGAGATGAAGTACGGCAGGAACAGCGACGACTGAATGATTTTGCGAAACCACTTGCCCCCGACTTCGAACAGCAGGATCGCGGCGAAAATCTGCAGGGCGTTGTTCACGACGATAAACGCGATATTGTACAGCGCCGTGTTGCGCGTCACCTGCCAGGCGTTGCCCGAATCGAAGAAAAAGCGGAAATTGTCCAGTCCGTTCCACGCGCTGCCGAAAATGCCGCCGGCGTAGTCGTACCGCTTGAACGCGATAACGATGCCCGCCATCGGGATATAAGCGAATAATAGATAGAAGATGACCGCCGGGGCCAGCATCAACAAGAACATTTTGTACTTTTTCACATCGTGCCAGAAGCTGCGCAGTCGCATCTCCGCTCCCCCTCTCTCCTCTGTAGCTCTCATTATAGAAGGCGGAGCGAAGCGGCATAATTCAGCGGAACAACTAAAGATAATACAAATTCAACGATGGAGGTGAAAACGTTACGCTCGGGGCGTCGGATGCGTCGGCGCGTTGCTCGCTCGGCTTAGCGGCATGCGGTGCCGCTATCGGTTCCGGCGGCGCGTGGCACTCGGGGCTTAGCTTCACTCGCTGCCGCTAGCGGCTCCCGCAGCGATATGCTGCCTTAGAAAAAAAGGAGGCCCCTGTTCCCGCGGGAACCGGAGTCTCGTGAAGGGGGGGTCGATTCAGGGGGTCGATTCAAATATTGTGCTTCTTGCGATATTCGCCGGGAGACATGCCCATGTGCTGCTTGAACTGGCGGTTGAAGTAGATGATGTTTTTGTAACCGACCTGCTCCGCGATCTCGTACACCTTCTTGGTCGGCTCCTGCAGCAGCTCGCACACCCGCTTCATGCGCAGGTCGTTCAGGAAGTCGCTGAACAGGCTGTTGGTCTCGGCCTTGAACAGCTGACCCAGGTAATTCGGCGTAAAGTTAAAATGCGCGGCCACTTCGTTGAGCGTGATTTTCTGCTCCAGCCTGTCTTTCACGTACGCCGTAATGTCGTCGATCAGCTTGCGCTTCTGCCGCTGCCGCTTCAGGTAGAGCAGCTCGGACAGCTCGAAAAACCGCCTTCTGAGCCAGGACAATATATCGTGCACCGTCTCGAACTGGAACAGGATGAGCGGCTGATGGGCGTCCCAGTTGAGGATTTCGTACAGATGCTCGTTGAGCTGCCGCAGATCCGCGTGAAGCTTGGACGTGATGCGGATGATAAGATCGTAAATCTCGTGCTTCTGCGAGAGCGGATGGTCGCCGTCGAACAGCTGCAGCAGGCAGTCGTCGATTGCAGTCAGGTCGTACTCGAGCATCGCCTTCAGCATCCGGTCGACGATCTCCTCGAGATTGGGCGCGATCCGCTCCTTCGGTCGCCACTGCGAGGCGTCCTTGATGAGCCGGTTTTTGCCGACGATCCATTTGATGCTGAGCGCGGCCTGCGCCTGCCGATAGGAGTCGTGAAGCTGGTCGAACGCGTTCGTGTACATCCCGGTCCCGATCGTGACGGAGAAGCCGAACTCGACATAAAAAGCGCGGATCAGCTCTTCGAGCAGCGTGGAAAAAGAAGGCTCGGGCACGGCGGCCAGCAGGACGAAGCGGCTGTCGTAGGCGTCGATGACGAGTCCCATGCTGCGTTCCTGCGCGAACCGGCGTATAAAAGCGGCCGCCCCGGCGAGCCATGCGCGACGCTCTTCTGCGGTCGAGTCGACCTTCTTCCACGCGAGGTCGTCGATCTCGGCGATAGCGACCGCGGTGCCTGCCTGGAGCATCGGCGCGAGGAAGCTGCGGATATGCGACTCGACGTCGCCCGGCGCCGACTCGTTGAACCAGCGCAGCAGCAGCTCCTGGTTAACAAGCGACAGCGTCTCGGCGAGCGACGTATGCTGCCGCCGCTCCCGCTCGATTTTGCCGCATAGCTCCGTCAACGTCGCATTCAGCTCGCCGTCCTCTACCGGCTTGAGCAGATAGCCGTGCGCGTTCAGCTGGATCGCCTGCTTCGCATAGCCAAAGTCCTCGTGCCCGCTGATGAACACGATGGACACCTGCGGATTGATCTCCTTGGCCTGCCGCGCAAATTCGGTGCCGGACATGATCGGCATGCGGATGTCGGACAGGATGATGTCGATCCGCTGCTGCTTCATCAAGTTAAGCGCGGCAAATCCGCTCGAGGCCGTACGCACGCTGGCGCCCGCAAGCTGCTCGTGACCGGCCACCCGGCGCCTCAGCCATTCCAGATCGACCGCTTCGTCGTCAACCAGCAGCACATTGATATCGTTATCCGTCATTGATCGCCGCGCTCCTTGTCTTCCCGAATTTCCGCGTTTTCCATCGGCAAAATAAGCTCGACCGTCGTACCCGCGCCGTAATAGCTCCCGATCTGGATGCCGAAGTCGCTGCCGTATCTCATTTTGATTCGCTCCTCCACGTTTCTCAGGCCGTAGCCTCCCGCGCTCGGTTCGCTCGAGCGCATCCTTTTGAGCGTGTCCGGCCGCATGCCGATGCCGTTGTCGATGACCTTCAGCTCGATGCGTTCGCCACCGAGCCGCCTGCCCGCGATCCGGATGGCGATCGACTCCCCGAACCAGGCGTGCTTGAATATATTTTCCACGAAAGGCTGCAACACCAGCTTGATAATGCGCACATGCAAGATGTCCGGATCGATGTCGAGATACACCTGGAACGCGTCCGCATACTTGACCCGCTGGATGTCCAGATACGCCTTGACCTGCTCCACTTCCGCTTCAAGAGAAATATAGACTTGCCCTTCGTTGAGCGTCAGCCTGTAAAATTTGGAAAGCTCCTGCACCATCTTCGTCACCTTGTCGGCCTCGCCCATATTCGCCAGACTGCCGATCGTTGAGAGCGTATTGTACAGGAAATGCGGGCTGATCTGCGCCTGAAGCACGTCGAGCTCCGCCTGCTTTTTCTGCATGCCCTGCTCGTAAACGTCCCGGATCAGCTCCTGGATGCTCTGGGCCATCTGGTTGAACGCGTCGGCGATGTAGACGAACTCGTCGTTGCCGGCGAACCCGATCCGCTTGTAGAAGTTGCCCTCCTGGAACGACCGTACGAGCGTGACGATCCGCTTCATCTTTTTGCCGGACAGCCGCGCGACGAGGAAGCCGATAAGCGCCATCACCGCGAAGCTGATCGCGCAGACCGCGCCGATCACCCTGCGCATCTTGCTCGCGTCTTTGTTCAGATACCGGTGCGGGACCCAGGTCTCGATCGCATAGCCGGAGTCGGGAATGTCTTCGCTGATGACCAGATAGGCGCCCGCGTCGGCATTCGACGCCACGGTCCCGCGCTCGTACAGATTCGCGCCCGTCGTCTTGTCCTTCAGCCGGAGGGCGATGCCCTGCTCGATCGGAAACGTATCGAAGTTGCCGAGCAGCTCGTCGAACCTCGCCGTCACGCGAATGTAGCCGATGAGCGACTGCGCGCCGTTTGCCGCGAACAGCTTACGAAAATAGGAGAGGTTCCCGAGCTCGCGATCGGTGTCGATCTGCAGCCACAGCTTGTCCCTGCTCGGCGGGGAGACGGACTTGAACCAATCCGTCTGCGCGACGCCCTGTGCAGACAGCACGTAATAATCGCTGCGGCCGATCGGTTGCGACATGTCGTCGCCGGCGATCTCGAGCATCGTCTCGTTGACTGCGTACAGGACGAGCCGCAGCTTGTTGCCGTACAGCTGAAGCGGCGCCTTCATATACGGTACGATGTCGTCTTTCATTTTCAGCATATTCTCTCGAGTATCGCCCTTGAATTGCAGCGCGTTCTGGAACGTCGTATTGAGAAAAAGCGAGTTCGTCATGCGCGTGATCTCGTCCATCTGGTATTCGATATTGTTGCTCGTCTGCCGCATCGCGGTGCGAATGTTCGTCTCCGCCATCTCCGTCCGGGAATCGACGAGCATCGTGTATGCGATGTAGCCCACCAGAATATCGGTCAACAGCACCAGCGCCAGGTACGGCAGCATCGTCTTATAGGTAAACGGGATGTACTTGCGGCCCCACCGAAACTCTCCCATGCGCGCGCTCCCTTTTCGCTCAGGTCCACCCGCGGAGAAGCGGGTTGCCCCATTTTACAATGAAATGAGAGCGGTTACTAGATGCCAGATTGTTGCTCAACTCGTGATGAAGTGGTGACCTTTTTATCGCTTCTTTTGAGAGAGATGTCCGTTATGATTTTCCCAGGGATTCCGCCGGCGAACGGCAGGTACTGGCTCAGGCGCCCGGCAAGCAGTCCATACTATGAAGCGAGAGGGATTGGTAAAACGATGAAAACATTTTTTAGATGGTTCATGTCGCTCACGCTCCTGCTAAGTCTGGTTGTTCCTGCGGCAAACGCGAAAACAACAGATAAGACGGACGCGGCCAAAAGCAAAGTTACTCACGTTCAAATCGTACTGTTCGACGGTTTCGATCTGCTGGATGCATTGGGACCTTATGAATCGTTTGCCGCTGCGGGGATGTATTCATCGGGAGCCATGACCGTCCAATTGGTCTCCGCAGAAGGAGAGCGTTCCGTTCCGAGCGGCCTTAACGGACCGGCTCTTAAGGCAGAAGCCAAGCTGGACCCCAATCGACCGGGCATTATTCTGGTGCCCGGCGCTTCGGGAAAGCCGGCCGGAGATTCGGCAGACGCCATTCCGAATATCTTAAAGCAAGCGATGAAAACAGACTTGCCGGGGCAGTTAAAAAAAGCGTTCAACAACAAAGAGGTCACTGTGGCAACCGTTTGCGGCGGTACGCTGCTGCCGGCTATGGCAGGTTTACTGAAGGATCGGCACGCAGTTACCAATCATTTAGGCATGAGTACGTTAGGCGCGCTCGGAGCCATTCCCGTCGAAGCCCGTGTCGTTGAGGACAGCCCTCGCTTCGTGAGCGGGGGAGGCGTGACTTCGGGCCTCGACGTCGCTTTGTATTTGATCGAACGCGAGTTGGGGCCTCAGATTGCAAATGCCGTAGAGAAGCTGTTCGAGTACGAGAAAAGAGGCACGGTATGGCGTGCGACCGGCAACGAGCCGATCGAATTCAATATGCGTCCGAAAGCTTCTTAACACAAGCGACCAGCCGCCAATTCTAATAACGCTGCCGAGAAACGGGCTCGCTAAGGCCTGAAATCGCTCTGACCGAGACTTTTGGCCGCTCGCAGTTCCGCTGACGGTTTAAAGTAGCTCTGATCAGGACTTCTTGCGGCGCGCAGTTCCGCTGACGGTCCGAAGTAGCTCTGATCAGGACTTCATGTGGCGCGGAATCCCGCTGACGGTCCGAAGTAGCTCTGATCAGGACTTCTTGCGGCACGGAATCCCGCTGACGGTCCAAAGTAGCTCTGATCAGGACTTCTTGCGGCACGCAGTTCCGCTGAC
The DNA here is from genome assembly GCF_019091135.1 of Cohnella sp. GbtcB17. Lineage (GTDB taxonomy): Bacteria > Bacillota > Bacilli > Paenibacillales > Paenibacillaceae > Cohnella. The sequence goes on from NZ_JAGXJW010000016.1 coordinate 117,592, forward strand.
GGTCCGAAGTAGCTCTGATCAGGACTTCTTGCGGCGCGGAATCCCGCTGACGGCCCAAAGTAGCCCCAATCGGGACTGCTTGCAGCCGCAGACGGCATCTTTCTTTCCGCGCCGAATAGGCCGTCAGGCCAGAGAAGGATCCATGGCATCGGCCAGCTCCCGGATGCGCGCTTCCAGCACGCGAGCCGCGGCCTTCGCTTCCGCCAAGGGCAGCGCCCCTTCCGCTTTGTTCGGGTTCGTGTGCCCGACATGCTCTTTCCAGGCCGCGCTGATCAGCCGATGGCGCTGCATGACCAGTTCAAAATACGCCGAGCCGTCCACCGCCGCCGCGAACGCCCGTGCTTGCTCCGGCTCAATGCCGAACAGCGTGCGCAAGATCGACTGCGCCATCACCGCATGTCCCGGCGCGAACGGATGGATGCCGTCTCCCGACAGGTACGCCGGATCGGCCGCCCGCTCCGCCGCGATGCGCGCCAGCAGCTCGTCGTGGATGCTCACCGTCGCGTCCGCGGCGTCTTCGCCGAGCGACAGCACCCAGTCCGCGTAGCGCTTCAGCACCTGCTCGTAATCGGCAAAAGGCGTCTCGTAGCTGTACGCCGCCTCCGGCCGGCCTTCGGGCAGCAGCCGCTGCGCGCCGTCCGGCAGCGAGGCCGGGTCGAACGGCGGCGGCGTCATGGCGATCGCCTTGGCGCCCGCCTGCCGGATCTGGCCGAGCAGCCGCAGCAGCCCATCTTTATAGGCGCCGAACCGTTCCTCCGACAGCGGATGGTAGATGCCGTCGTTCATGCCGTAGCAGACGACGACCCAGTCAGGCTGCGTCTCGGCGAGCGCCCGCGCCAACCGGTCGTGTACGCACGGCCGCGGAAACGGATGAATGGGCTCGCTCAGTCCCGACGCCGTCTCGCTGCTGACGCCCAGGTTTATCAGCTCGATCCGGGAAGCCGGGGCATGCAGTCGGAAATAGGCATCGAGATAGGCGATGTAAGTGCCGTCGTCGGTAATGCTGTCTCCCAGAAACGCGATTCTGAGCGCTTCCGGAAGCGGCTTGTCTTTCCCGTAAAATGGCTTCATGGCAAACTCCCAACTCTCGCAAGGAATGATATCGTCAACGCCATTATACACGCGAACGGGCGAATGAACGAGAACGGCGCGCAAAGAACCGAAGAATCCAAAGACCCTTAAGCAACACTCGCATCGCGATGTCCTGCTTAAGGGTTCTTTTGACTGCCGTATTCACAGCCCGTCCGATTGGCTGCTTAAAAACCGCCGGACAGCTCCGTCCGCGCTGAGACCGATCGCACGGCTGTACGCGGATCGCGCCTCGTCATGCCGATGCATCCGCTTGTACAAGTGACCGGCCAGCGCCCAGTAAGGCTGGTAATCCGCAACCTCCGCACACGGAATGGACGCCAGCAGCGCGAGGCCTCGGTCTGCGCCGTAGGCCTCCGCGACCGCCGCGGCACGCCCGACGATCGAGCCTAGCGCGGGTTGCTCGCGGACGAGCCCCTCGTACAATTGCGCGATCGCTTCCCACTCCGTGCGTCCCGTCCGCAGACGCTGCGCATGCACCGACTGAATCGCGGCCATGAGTTGAAACCGCCCGATGCGGCCGGCTTGCGAAGCCGCGTGCAAATGACGCTCCGCCTCCGCGATCAAGCTCCGATCCCAGCTTGCGCAATCCTGCTCGGAGAGCGGGACATAATTTCCTTCCCTGTCGCGGCGAGCCGCTCGGCGCGCCTCGCTATGCAGCATCAGTGCGAGCAGGCCGTGCACCTCCGGATCGCGGGGAACGAACCGAAGCAGCAGCTTTCCGAGCGCTATCGCTTCCTCGACGAATCTCCCGCCAGGCGCACCGGCGGCGGCCGCGTCGTCCCAGCCGCTCCCGTAGGCGGCGTAGACGGCCTCCAGGACCGCATCGAGACGCGCCGGGATCTCTTCCGCATCCGCCGGTTCGAACGCGAGGCGCTCGGCGCGGATCTTAGCCTTCGTCCGGGTCAAGCGCTGGCTCATCGTGGAAGGCTTGACGACGAAGGCGGACGCGATGCGGGCAGCGTCCAATCCCAGTACCGTCTGCAGCATGAGCGGCGTGCGCATCGCGGGATCGATCGCCGGATGCGCGCACAGCAGCATCATGCCGAGCCGCTCGTCCGGCAGCTCGGCGCCGGACGCATTCAGTAGCCGCGTATCCTCGGCCATGGCCAGAAGCGTCGGCAGCGCCTCGGCAGAGACGCGGCTGCGGCGGGCGCGGTCGATCAGCCTCCTGCGGGCGATCGTCAGCAGCCAAGCCTCGGGCTTATCGGGAATGCCCGTCATAGGCCAGGCTTCCAGCGCCGACAGAAAGGCGTCGCCGACGGCATCCTCCACGTCCTGCTGATTGCGCCAACGGACCGTGAGATACGAGAGCAGCCGGCCGTAAGCCTCGCGCGCCGCCTGTTCGGCGATTCGATGCGATTCCATCGGCGGCTACTTCAGCGCAGGGATGTTCTGCCTGACCTCGACCGTGTCGACCGGTCCCCGGGCCGCCCATTCCAGCGCGGCGTCCATATCCGGCACGTCGAGCACGAAGATTCCGCCAAGCTGCTCCTTCGTCTCGGGAAAGGGCCCATCCTGCACGACCATATCTCCGCCGCGGCGCTTCAGGGTGGCCGCCGTCTCGGGTGCATAAAGCCCGGAGCCGAACACGACGACGCCCGCTTCCCGCAGCGCATGCACATAATGCGTCCAGCCTGCCAAATAAGCCTCCTGGCGTTCCGGATCCGTTCTGGCAGCGAAGTCCTCCTGCGACTCATAAAACATTAACGTGTAATTCATAAGATAAGCCTCCTGATAGATCGTTGGATTTGGGATACATCATCTTGTCGTTTCGGATCGCACGATTTCTACACGTCCGAAAAAAAATGATCGGAAAAAGTTTGTTGGCCGCGTTGTCCTTCATCCGCCGTCGAATTTTCCCTTAGTATAGCAAAACGCTTAACAGCAATCCTCCACAATGCGGCCTCCCTGTTGACTTAAACCATAGTTCAAGTCGTATCCTATAGTTGTCGACTCAATCGAATGAATTTGGAGGCCTCCAAATGAAGTACCGTTCCATCGGGGAAGCGGCGGCCGCGCTCGATATTCCCGACTCTACGATCCGCTATTACGAGAAAATGGGACTGCTGCCGTTACTCGAGCGCGACAAGGCCGGGAGACGAATCTTTTCGGACGATCAGATGGCGCTCCTCGGCACCGTGATGTGCTTGAAAAATACGCATATGCCCATCAGCGACATCAAGCAATACGTGGATTGGATCGTAGAGGGCGAGAGTACGCTCGAACGCCGGCTCGAGATGATGAACCGTCACAAGCAAGCGGTGCTGGACGAGATCGCGTTGATGACGGAAAGCTTGAAGGGCATCGACTACAAGATCGAACGGTACGCCAGGCAGCTCGGAAAAAAATAAACGGAGAAGAGGAACGCGCATGAAACTGTCGGGCAATACGATACTCATCACGGGCGGCGGCGCCGGCATCGGCCTCGCCTTTGCGGAGCGTTTCCTGAAGGCGGGCAACCGCGTCATCGTCTGCGGCAGACGCGAACAAGCGCTGCGGCAAGCGAAGGAGAAATACCCGGACCTCATCACTCGCGTATGCGATCTGGCTATCGAGTCGGAGCGTACGGCCCTGTTCGAATGGGTAACCATGGAACATCCGGAAGTCAACGTATTGGTGAACAACGCAGGCATCCAGCTGCGCTTCAACGTGCTGAAGGCCGATGCGAAAAACGACTGGGCCGCATTGAGCCAGGAGATCGCCACGAACATCGAGGCGCCTTTTCACCTCTCGATGCTGTTCGCCCCGTTTTTTGCGGCCAAAGATGCGTCGGCGATCATCAACGTGACGTCCGGCCTGGCCTTTACGCCATTTGCGATCGCGCCGATCTATTCGGCGTCGAAGGCGGCGCTTCATTCCTTCACCATGAGCCTGAGGCTTCAGCTGTCGAACACCTCCGTGGAGGTGATCGAGGTCGCGCCGCCTGCCGTCAATACGGATCTGGGAGGCACCGGGCTGCACGTTCAAGGCGAACCGCTCGATGCCTTCGCGGACGGCATATTCCAGGGGCTTGAAGCCGGGCTGGCGGAGATCGGCTACGGCACCTCGGTTGCCCGCCTGCGCATGTCGCGGGACGAGATCGACCAATACGCGGAAAAGATGTATGAAGCGACGAAAAGCGCGATTGAATAAGGCGGACCTCGTCCACTCGAACACCCAGCTCTCCGGCACGCGCCGGAGCGGTTGGGTGTTTTCATTTATCAGCAAATATGTACTGCTATTCGAAATAAATTTATTGTAAAACGATAAATCCCATGCTACGATCAGTTCACCATACTTAAGCGGGGTGCTGGAAATGAAACGAAAAACGCTCATGTTGAGAGCGGTCGTATTCCTGATCGGAATTGCGGTTCTTGCCCTGTGCTTCTTCGGGCTGCCTTCGATCTTCGACGAAGCGGCCGCGAATTATCCGAAGTCGATTTATCTGCCTATATTCATAGGTATGTACGCCTCGGCGATTCCCTTTTTTGCCGCGCTGTTCCAGGCGCTGCGCTTGCTTCGCTATATCGACGACAACAGCGCCTTCTCGGATTTGTCCGTCAAAGCGCTCCACGTCATCAAATACTGCGCATGCGCGATCAGCCTCCTGTATGTCGCCTGCCTGCCGTTTCTCTACCGGATCGCCGATCAAGACGACGCGCCGGGCGTCCTAGCCATCGGTCTCGTCGTTGCGTTCGCCGCATTCGTGATCGCCGTCTTTGCCGCCGTGCTTCAGAAGCTGCTCCAGAACGCCATCGATATAAAATCGGAAAACGACTTAACGATCTGAGGTGAACGATGTGGCTATTGTCATCAATATCGATGTCATGCTGGCGAAGCGGAAAATGAGCGTGACCGAGCTGTCGGAGCGGGTCGGGATCACGATGGCCAACCTGTCCATCCTCAAAAACGGGAAGGCGAAGGCGATCCGCATCTCGACGCTTGCGGCGATCTGCAAGGCGCTGAAGTGTCAGCCCGGCGACCTGCTCGAATACGTCGACGATGAAGAGGAGGAGGACGGGCGATGAATCTTCTAAGCCTGAGAAGAGCGGCCGACTCGGTCGGCATTCCCCGCGTTCTGCGGCAGCTCGTGCGGTTCGGCTGGGTGCAGTCGCTATCCTGCGTATTTCCCGTCGTCATCTTCGTCTCCCTCGCCGTGACGCAGCAGTTCTCCCTGCCGTGGCTGCCTCGCTATGACTGGCTGCTGATCATCTGTCTGGCCATGCAGGCCTGGATGCTGCTCGCCGGACTCGAAACACGCGACGAGCTGAAGGTGATCACCGTCTTCCACTTGATCGGCCTCGCGCTGGAGCTGTTCAAGGTGCATATGGGGTCCTGGTCCTACCCCGAAGAGGGCTGGACGAAGGTCGGCGGCGTACCGCTTTACAGCGGCTTCATGTATGCCAGCGTAGCCAGTTACCTCTGCCAAGCATGGCGGCGTATGCAGGTTCGTCTGGAAGGTTGGCCGCCGCTCCGGCTGGCCGTCCCGCTTGCCGCCTCCATTTACCTGAACTTTTTTACGCATCATTATTGGATCGACGTTCGCTGGTGTCTGTTCGCCCTCGTGCTCATCGTATTTCGGCGAGCCTGGGTGACCTACCAAGTCGGGCGCCGCCGCTATCGGATGCCGATCGTCCTCTCCTTCGCGCTGATCGGCTTCTTTATCTGGATCGCCGAGAACGTCGCCACCTTCTTCAGCGCCTGGCAATATCCGAACCAATCCGGCGCCTGGCATCTCGTCTCGCTGGGCAAGATCAGCTCCTGGCTGCTGCTCGTCATCATCAGTTTTCTCATCGTCGCCTCGCTGAAGCTGTACAAGGGTCGGCGGCTTCCCGAAGCTCCCGGCGACCGCTATTCTGCCTTCTGATTTATACGCTAACGGCCGTCGCCTACAGCAGGATTCAACACGCAGGTGTCGAATTTTGGCTATAGGCGAAGGAAGTTAGCTTAAATTGGAAAGGTTGGAACGACCATGCCGCGTTCACCCCGCGTTTTAATCAGCACCATGTCGATAACGTCCGTCGTTCTCCTCCTGGCCTACGCCTATCTGGCCTCTTTTCCAGGCCACGATAAGATGTGGGACCTGCCTCGTTTCCACTTTTACGTCATTTCACCGACGCTTCTGGCTTTGGCAATCAGCGCGATCGTCCTGGGCTGGACGGGGATTCGGCTGCGGGACATGAGCGTCCTCATGCTGGCGCTGGCCATCTTCTCGCTGAACGGTTTTTTTCTGATTCACGCGCTGTCTACGCCTGGGTTCATTATCGACGACCAATACCACCTGGCCGGCGTCGCCTCGCAAATCGCGTTAACGACCTGCTCGGCCTGGATCCTTCTCTCCACGCTGTCTTCGGACCAACCTTTTATTCGGCTCTTGTCCAAGCATCGGCGGCGCATCGTCGTCGGCTGGGTAACGCTGATCGTTCTGTTGAACGTTGTTGCACTGGTGAATCCCGACCTTTCCGAATTCATTCCGATCGATATCGAGCCGCTGAATTATGTCATGGCCGCGCTTACCGTCCTCCTGTACGTGTTCGCCGCTATCCGGTATTACCGGCAATTCCGGATCGTCCAATTTCCTCTGCATGCCGCCATCGTCTTCGGCTCGGTACTGCTGGCGATCACGGAATGCTTCATGATCAGCACGATGATGTGGACCCTGGCCTGGTGGCTGTACCATGTCGTCCTCGCTGCGTCCGCGCTCCTGCTGCTGTACGGCATCATCGCCCAATATCGGTCGAACGTCGCCGTGACGCAGACTGTCCAGCAGGGCGACCGCCGTTCGTCGCAAGGTCCGCTGCGCATCAGCATCTCCGGGAGCATGCAGGAATTGATCGCGGCCACGGAAACGAAGGACGCTTATACGGCGGGCCATAATTATCGCGTCGCGATGTACGGCGTGCAGCTGGCCCAAGCCATGAAGCTCGATCCCGAGCTGCTGCTGGCGCTCGCCCGCGGCGGACTCATTCACGACGTCGGGAAGACGCAGACGCCGAGCGAGATTCTGTACAAGCCGGGAAAACTGGATCCGGACGAACGGCTCATCATCGAGCAGCATCCGGTGGCCGGCTACGAGATGTGCAAGTATATTGGCTTCATGACCGAGGAGCTGTCCGTCATCCGACACCATCACGAAAAGTGGGACGGCACGGGCTATCCGGACAAGCTGAAGGGCACGGAGATCTCGCTGCCCGCGAGAATCCTGGCCGTCGCGGATGTGTACGACGCATTGACGTCGCGCAGAGCCTATCGCGAGCCGTGGCCGCAGGAGCGTGCGCTGCAAGTCATCGTCGAGGGAAGCGGCACGCACTTCGATCCCGATTGCGTCTCGGCCTTCGTCAAGCTTTGCGAGCGCGGCGAATTGTTCGTTCCTGAAGGAAGCGGCGCCAAGTAACCTTAAATTCGGGGGAGGAGCAAAATGAACGACGCTGTAGAAGCCCTTTTGCATGACGTATGGAAGGAAATCGCCGGCATCTATGCGCGAGAGCGTGCGAGGATCGACGGCATTAAGAACTTCAGCGCCTTGCAGGCGGGGATCAAAGATTATTTGCGAGTCGCTTGGAGAAAACGGGTCGAGCGTTCGGAATACGGGACCCTTTATATCGACGTGGAAAGACCGTTCTCCTGGAGCGACAGCTCCTACACGATCGAAGCGGGGTCTTACATGACGGAGCTGACCGGCGAGCTGCTGACCGAAGCGTTTTTCCCCGCGCTGTGCGAGCGCGTAGATCGACTGTTCCGCTCGGAGGAGCTCGGCCCCCGCTTCTTCGATTACCGGATGGAATTGGTACTCGAATTCGAGCAAAGCGATGCCGAACGGAAGCTGACGCGCCACCTCGTCAATCAGCCTAAGCTCGAAGCGCTTCGAACGTCGTTGGACCGTTTTATCGAAACGAAGATTAAATCCGAGCCGCCCGTGCTGCCGAAGCCAAGCGACTTGTTCTTCTTCGCCCATCACCTCGTAAATCCCGATCTGACGACGCAGCGGGTGTCCGAGATCGATCCATTGCTCCGGCGTCTGTCCAATAAGATGCAGCCCTACCCGCAGCGCCTGCAGGAGTGGGTGGGTCAATATAGTTCGGCCTTCAAGGCGTGGGCGCGGGAGGATTTTCTGCCGCGGTACTTTATCGGCGCCGACGATTACGGGCACGATTGGCAGCTGAAGGCTGAACCGGAACGACAAGCCGTGGACGATGCCGAGATGGACTTTTTCCTTTATGCCGCTTTGAAGGTCGGGGCGATTGAGCCGGACACCCGGCAGCGCTATCTGGTTCTGGCGGAACGGCTGGGCTCGGATCAGGCTTCGCAGTACATGAAGATCGGAAGCGGCAAATTCGAGAGCGCGTATCGGGGTGCGCAGGTCGACTGCAGCTGCAACGACATCTCGCAGACGATCGAGATCCGTATCCGCTCCGAAGAGGAGAAAGCGTACGAGGAGGCGTTGGACTACATCATCGGCCTCCTGCGACAGGGTTTTCCGAAGGGCTACGAGCTGAAGTTAAAAACGACCCAAAAGCATGCGCTGCCGATGCCGAAGCTGGCCAAGTCGAAGCTGCATCAGTTTTTTGCCAATGCGCTGACCTATCCCGGACTCTACCCCAAGCTGGCGGAATATGCAGAAGCGGCCATGGAGGAATTCGCCTGGTATCGGGACGTGGAACCGAGCGAAAAGTCGGTCATGCCGGGCACCTACGCCGTTTTCGGACTCGGCTTGTACAGCGAATCTTACTTCCCGCTGGTCTGCCGTTACATGACGCTGGTGGACACGGAGCATCAGATGGCGCAGGACGGTTATGCCAAAGCGTTCGTCGATGCGCATGGCGTAAAGCCCGAACTGATGCCGGTCCTCGTCGCCATTTTGCTGGCCGGCAACGAGGATGCGACGCCGGTCAAAAACATCGGCATCGACCGTCCCGAGCTGGCCGAAGCGCTGGCGCAAGCCCTGCAGGATAAAAAGCGGCATGAACGCGAGATGGCCCTGAGCCGGATCTTCGGCAGCGCGGACAAGCTGGCCAAAGCCGTCCGGCAAGCGCAGCCGCCCTTGAAGGAGGGGCTCGCGCGTTTGTCGGCGCTTCTCGGATAAGACTCCAGCAAACGAAAAACGGCTCTTCTGGCGAACGCTGTGCGCGCGCCCGTCCGAAGAGCCGTTTTTTATTTGTCATGATTCGCGATCGCTTCCTTGACCTGCCGAAGGTCTCCGGCGATGCGATAGGAGCCCCGCAGCGGCATATAACCCAGGCTTTGATTGACTTTAAGGATCGCACCGTTTAAAGAATCGTTGTCCGTCTTCAAGTAGGCGGCGCCATGCCGCTTCGCGAGTTGAACGGCGCGGATCTTCAGCGCTTGCGCGATCTTGCGGCCCCGGTATTCCCGGCAGACGCCGGTATATTCGTGATACATCCCGCCGGTCGCTTCCTTGTAAGGAATATTCGATACGGCGATGTACCGGCCGTCCTTCACGTCCACCGCGAGCAATACCCGTTCGGGGGCGTAACCCTCGACCCGCAAGTACCACTTCGTCCATTCCGCCCGGTCGGGCACCTCGCCCATGAATCCCGGAATATCGGCGAGCGTCTCCAGGTACACCTGATAGATCTTTGCTTCGTTTTCTTCCGTCTCGCCTTCTTCCGCAAAGGTCCGGATGCGGATACCTCCCGCTTCGAGCCGCTCGAACAGGCCGGTCTCGTTCAGGATTTCCGGCTTCGCGGTCTCGAGTTCCAGCACGGATTGAAAGGCATGCCTTTCCACCGCGAATCCGTTCCGTTCGGCGAAGGCGCGCGCCCCCGAATCGTCGTCCCAGATCTCCGAAACAAGGTTGACGGCGCCCAGCCCTTCGCCCCACTGCACCAGATGACGAAGAAGCTGGCTGCCGATCCCTTTTCCGCGATATTCTTTGTTCACGACGACCGTGTTGTTAAGATAACCCGACTCGGTCCAGGGCGCCCGCCACGACCAGACATAGCCGACGATCCGATCGTCCTCGGCGACGGCGACATGGCGCGTGCGGTCATAGCCGGCCAGCAGCCCGTTGTCGTCCATATACGTATGTCCGACCTCATACAGGTTCGCATCGTCTTCCTTCAGGCGCTCGGCGGATATCGGCTCAGAGAAATAGGTATTCAACAGCGCCGCCAAACCTTCATAATCTTCAGGTACCTTCAAAGGACGCAGCTCGTAACGCTCTATCATGCGCTCTCCGCCTTTTTTATCCAGCATAGCATGTCCTTACCGGAATTGTCCCGGAAAATCCGATTAGAAGGTCACTGCCCCTTTGGAAAATCCGTCGAGAAGGCGAGCTCCCGCTGCGCCTCAAGCTCCGCGAGACGGCCGGTGAGCGCACGATGGATCGCCTGGTAGGAGTCGCTCCCCAGCGCGATCCGCTTCGGCGCCGGATGCTGGTCGACGCTGTCGATCATGATCTTGGCCATCTTCCCGGGGTCTCCCATCGATACGGCTGTCTTATCCTCGGCGATCCGCCTCGCGCCCGCAGCCGGAGAGATATCGTAGGCCTCCATCCGCGGCCCCAGCTTCAAGCTGTGATGCCTGAAATTTGTGCGCGCTCCGCCCGGCTCTACGATGGTCACGCCGATGTTGAACGGCGCCACTTCCTGCATCACGGCTTCGGCAAAGCCCTCGATCCCCCATTTTGTCGCATGGTACAAGGAGCCTCCCGGGAAAGCGGCTTGGCCGCCTACCGTAGAGAGCTGAATGATTCGACCGCCGCCCTGCGCGCGCAAGTGCGGCAGCGCAGCGCGCACCAGCTGGATGGAGCCGACGAGATTGGTGTTGATCTGATGGACAATCTGCTCGTCGGTCAACTCCTCCGCCGCGCCGATCAGCCCGTAGCCCGCATTGCTGACCACCACGTCAATGCGGCCTAACTGCTCGAATGCCTTGTTCACAACCGTATAAATACCCGCCGTATCCGTCACGTCCAGCTTCGCGACCCACAGCCGATCGCCGTATGCCGCCTTCAGATCGTCCGCCGCCTGTAGATTGCGGACCGTGCCCGCGACGCGGTCGCCCCGCTCCAGCAATTGCTCGGTCATATGCCGGCCGAAGCCGCTGCTGATTCCCGTGATCAGCCAAGTCCGTTGTGCCATCGTTGATAACCTTCTTTCTTGGGTTCCGATCTATATATAACTAACCGGTTAGTTATAATATAAAATGTTCTAACCGGTTAGTCAAGTGGTATACTATCCACGAACGAAGGGGCAGGTCCCATATAAGGTAAGGATGATTGCAAAATGAGAAATGCCGAAGCCTCGCGCGAGCGAATCCTGGACGCGGCAATGGAGGAGTTCTCCACCTATGGCATAGCCGGCGCCAGGGTCGATCGCATCGCCAAATCCGCCGGGTGCAATAAGAACCTGATCTACATCTACTTTGAGAGCAAAGAAATCCTCTTTACGACCGTCCTGCAAAAAAACCTCGAGCGCGCGTTCGAGGAAATTCCGTTCTCGCCGGACCGTCTCCCCGAATTCGCGGTCAACGTATTCGACTTTGCGATGACGCATTCCGACGTCATGCGGCTGTTGATGTGGGCGAACCTGGAGCAGAAGACGGACAATCCGCCCCAACGGGAATCCGCCCATGAAGAGAAAATACGGCAAATCGGCGAGGCGCAAAGCGCCGGACGCATAGCATCGACGCTACCGCCCCCTTTTCTGCTAACGGCCATCATGACGATCGCGACCTCATGGGCCTCGACGAATCCCTTCGGCCCTTCGCTTAATCCGGAAGCCGCGAAGGACCGGGACGCCTTGCGGGCGTCCGTCGCCGGCGCCGTCGAGCGGTTGATTCGGACGGACCATCCGACGGACTGAACGGCGCTCTTTTGAAGCCGCCTGCGCGTACATGACAAAAAACCCCCTCGACCAGCGAGGGGGAGATCATGCGTATCGCTCATAAAGCTGCCGTACCTTCTCCGAGGGTTGCAGCCCAAGCTCCTGAAGCAGCAGCTGCGCGTAATGCGCGTAGTGGTTGTGAAAGGACTGCCTATCGCCCATCGCGCCGAACAGATGCAGCAGCAGCAAATTCGCGTCTTCGTCGAATTCATCGTGGGACACGACTTTCCGCGCGATCTGCGCCGCTTCACGGTATCGCTCCCGGCCCATCAGCCAGCCGGCCAGCCGCTTGGCGAAGGCGCCGTACACGATCGCCATCCGCTCGCGCTCCGCTATCGCCCATGCGTACGACTTGTTCTCGAACAGCCCGCCCGCATACTGCTTCTCCAACTCGACGGCTACCGCTACGTTCGTCCCGTCGATGTCGGACAATCGCCGGACGCCCTGCTCGAATCGAATAAAGTCGACGTCCGCTTGCTCCAGATCCAGGTTGTACTGCTCCTGCGCCGAGACGACCATGTCCTTGAGGCCTTGCGGCGAGAGCGCCTTTCTCAGCTGATAGACGGCCGTATGAAGATACGTTTCCGCGTTTTTGAGAGGCATGTTCGAGAAGATGTCCTCCAAAATTCGAACCTTTGCGACGCTGCGGCCGCGATGGACGAGCAAATAGGCGAACAATTCCAGGCTCTTCTTGGACATCCACTTCACGGCGCCCGCCTGCTTGCTGCCGGCCTCCAGGCAACCGAGACCGCGAACCGTCAGCCGGTTCGAAGACGCGTCCGCCTCGCCTGCGGATGTATAGCGCTTGCCGGCCGCTCTGGCAATCGTCTGCTCCAGTCGGATTCTGGAGATCGGCTTCACCATATAATCGAGCGGATAAACGTCGTACGCTTCAATGGCATAATCCGCATGCGACGTCGTAAACACGATATCGAGATCGGCGCGAGCCGCGCGCAAGCTGCGGGCAAGCGCCAGCCCGTCGTCCGCGGCGATCCGGATGTCGAGGAAAGCAAGATCCACGTTCCCCTCGCGGACGAGGTCTAGTACGCCCTCCGCGCTCTCGAAGCAGCCCGCTAGCGCAACGCCTTCCACTTTCGACAGCAGCCGCTTCATCGCGAGCCGCATGGCCGGTTCGTCGTCCACGATGAGCACTCTCATCCCGCCGCGCCGCCCCTCATGGTGAAGTGAAATACGCTTCCTTGCCCCGGCTTGCCTTCGGCCCACAACGTCCCGCCGCTTCTCTGCACGAACTGCCGGCTGACGAGCAATCCGAGACCGGAGCCCTTCTCTCCCGAGGTGCCCGGCAGCGAGCGGATCTGCTTGTCCTCGAATAGCCGATGCGCCTGCTCCTCGCTCATGCCCACGCCGGTGTCGCGTACGGATATGACGACCATGTCCTTCGATCGCCGGGCGTCCACATGAACGGACCCGCCCGGACCCGTGAATTTGATGGCATTGGACAGCAAGTTGCGAAGAACGAGCCCCAGCGCCTCCCGGTCGGCGTGCACAAGGATATCGGCATCGATCGAATGGGAGACCTGGATGCGTTTAGCCTCGCTGTGGAGTCGGAACAGCTGGCAAGCATCCTCGACCACTTCGGACAACCCGAGCGGCTGCGGATGAAGCGCCATGTCTTCCCGCTGGCTGCGGAACCACTCCAGGACGTTGTTCGTCATGCCGAGCGTATGGCGAATCTGCTCGCCAAGCTTCTCTACGATCTCGCGGTGATCGGGATGAACGGCGTCGATCTCGTCCTCGAGCAGCTCGATAAGCTGGAACTGCAGGGCGAGCGGGCTGCGAATATCGTGCGACACGATCGTGAACAGCTGGTCCTTCAGCCGGTTCAGCTCCGCGATCTCCTGCAGGTGACGTTCCTTCTCGGTAATGTCGACGATCAGCGAGATGCTGCCCTGCTCTTGCTTGCGCAGCACGCGAAGCGGGTACACGCTTACGCTGTATGCTTTTCGTTGCCCGTCCAGCATGACGGCGACCTCCGCGCGCCCCTGCGTCATAGAAGCGCACAGCTTCAGCCACTCCGGCCAAGGGGCGAGCAGCTCCGTCAAGGTCCGGCCGTCGATTCCGGTATGTCCCATCTGCGAGAACCATCTGGCAGCCTGTGCGTTGCTGTCGACGATTTTGCCGGAAGCGTTCGCGATCACGATGCTCTCCTGAATCGTATCGAGCACGATATTTCTTGCGATCGGCACGGTGGAGAAAAACTTGATCCGCAGCATGATCGCCAGCATCAACGTCCCCGTAAATCCGCAGTAGACCGATAGCGGCAGCAGCCAGGACGACCAGTCGGGCCGGATCCATTTTCCAATCTCCAGCACGATCGGAAACGTACTCAGAAACAGCACCCACAGCCCGGGCTTGCGAAAGTCGCCGCGAATGCTCCGTAAATATTGGAATAAAAAATAAAGGCACACGGCCAAAATGGCGTAACAGACGAGCCCGAAAACGGCGGAATACGGCGATTTAACCGTGATGAGTTGGCCGCCTTCGAGCGCGGTCGAACGATAAATCACATGAAGCCAGTGATCCAGCCACGACAGCGTGGACCAGAGCGCAAAGAATGCGAACATCGCGACTTTCCAACGCGTCTTGGCCAGCCTGTCGCGGCCGACCAGCTCGTATACGAACAGAAGAAAGAAAGGAACGATCAAGTTGGTCGCCGTAGACTGCATATGACGAAAAACCAGCTTTTCCGGCAACAGCTCGCTGCTTTTCTCCAGGATGACGCCGGCAGAAAAGACGAGCCGGCACGCGATCAGGCCGAGCAGATAGCGCACGCCGCGCTCTTCTCTGAATCCGTATACGAAATAGAAGATGACGCCCGTCATGATCGCCGAGGCGATCATCAATACAAGTTCGGCGAGTGAATTCATGCGGCGGATCCCTTTTGTTTGGGCTTGAGATTGAGAAGGCAGCCGGTAGTCTTATCCATTTCTCTCAATATAGTATACGGACAGAGCGCGCGCAACCCGCGCATATCCTTCCGGCAGCATGACAAAGACCGGCTCTTCATGTCATTGCGTGACATGCGAGCCGGCCCTAACCGGCATTCTATTCTATGAAGTTAGTGGATGGAATGCCAGAGGCGCAACAGCGCGACGGCCGCTTCCGCTCTCGTCGTCACGCCGTCCGGCACGAACAGCTGACCAGCCCGGCCCGACATGATCCCTTTCGCGCGGACGGCTTCGACGTACGGCTTGGCCCAGGCGGGAATCCGCGCGTCGTCCGCAAATGGAACGCTTGCCGCGGCGTGGTTCGTCCACTTCATGTACTTGGACACCATCGCCGCCATCTCCGCGCGATTTACCGTTCGCACGGGCCGCAGCATACCGTCGGTATAGCCGTCCAGGATGCCGACCTCCACTGCCGCTCTGACGTCGGGTCGCGCCCACGCGGGAATGCTCGCCCGGTCGTCGAAGGGCAGACCGCTTATATCCTGGACTGCACGGTCGACGTCGATCCCCAGCGCCCGCAGCAGCATGGCCGCAAATTCAGTGCGCGTGACGAGCCCGTCGGGAACGAAGGTATACGCATCGACGCCCTCCACGATGCCGAGCGCCGCTGCTTCGCAGATCTCAGACTTGGCCCAGTGATTCGCGATGTCTTGGAATGCGCATGCCGGAGGCAGCACAGTCGTGTCCGGCGCCAACCGGTTAACCGTAACCGTATAGGTCTGAACCGTGCCGGCCTCCGATTGAACCGTAATCGTCAGCACGTTGGCACCCATCGTCAGGGGCACGGGCGTCGTCTCCCCGATCCGCTCCCCCGACAGCTTGACCGCCGCCATCGGATGTGCCGGCTTCACAACCAGCACGACCTGATCCCCGGTCGTTTCCGCGGCATAAGACTTCGTGCCCGGCGCGAAGGCAGGAGATAGCGCCAGCGGTTCGCCGGCTGCCGTCAGGCTCAGACTCGCCAGATCGGCGTTGCCGCTGAGTTGGGGGGCGCTTGGCTGTACAGGCGGCTGCGCTGGCGGCTGTACCACCTTGACCGTCCGCGTCGCGGTCGCCTCGTTCCCGGACGCATCGCTCACCCTGTACGTCAGCGTGTAGCTACCGACCTTTGTCGCGTCT
Organism: Cohnella sp. GbtcB17; assembly: GCF_019091135.1. GTDB lineage: Bacteria > Bacillota > Bacilli > Paenibacillales > Paenibacillaceae > Cohnella. The sequence continues at coordinate 133,598 of NZ_JAGXJW010000016.1, forward strand.
ACCGTACCGCTTGCCTCGATATCTGCGGTCAGATCGCCGTCCCCCGCATCCAGCGCGGTCGCTCCCGGATCGGCGAACGGGGATCCGACCTCCAATTCAAGCGGGTCTGCGCCTAACAGCGCAAGCACTGGCGCCTTCGTGTCGACGACCTTGACTGTCCTGATCGCGGTCGCCTCGTTCCCGGACGCGTCGCTCACCCGGTAGGTGAGCGTGTAGGTGCCCGTCTTGGTCGCGTCTACGGTGCCGCTCACCGCAATCTCGGCGGTCTGATCGCCATCCACCGCATCCAACGCGGTCGCTCCCGGATCGGCGAACGAGGAGCCGACCTCCAGTTCAAGCGGGTCCGCGCCTAACAGCGCAAGCACTGGCGCCTTCGTGTCGACGACCTCGACCGTTCGGGTCGTATTGGAACCATGCCCGGTGCTGTCCGCCACTTCGTACAGAATATGATAGGTGCCGACCCGGGTCGTATCCACGCTGCCGCTGACGACGATCCGGTCGGTCAAGTCGCCTTCCGTCTCGTCCCAGGAGGTCGCTCCCGGATCGTCGAATGGGTCGCCGACCTCAATTTGCATGTTGTAATCGCCGTTCAGCAAAAGGCTGGGGTAAAGGCTGCGCACCACTTTAACGGTTCGCGTCTTGGTCGACGTATTGCCCGCCGCATCGGTGACCGCATACGTAAGCGTATAAGTACCCAACTCGGACGTACCCACCACGCCGCTGACCCTAATATCGGCGGTTAGATCGCCATCTCTCGCATCCAGGGCGGTCGCGCCGGGATCCGTGAATGCGTGGTTGCGCTCGACCTCCAGCAGGTCGCCGTCCCGAAGGGTGATCGCAGGCGGGGTCGAATCTACGACGAACGTTGCGATTTTCAACTGTTCGTGGCCTGTGACACTGTCCGCTGCCTCTACGGTCAAGGTGTAGGTTCCGTCAGCATAGACGCTCCCGTCGAGCAACATCGACCAGCGAAAAGCCTGGTTGTCGCCTGTCGCATCCAAATCGTACACCGCATCTTCGACCGTGACGTTGGCAGCGTCCTTGATGGCGTAGCGAATCTTCAAGGGCTCTCCGACACTGCCGTCCCGGACATACCCGGATACCGCAATCTCGTTGCCGCCCGCGCAAAGATTGTAGACGGGCGCGATCTCCTCAACGCGCACCATCGGGATAAAGGTTTTTAAATGCGGATAGGTCACGTCTTCCTGGGTTCCCCAGATCGCCGGGTCCCATCCCGTATAGGTGGACATTTTCTTCAAATCGGCTTCGCTGACGGCGCCGTCCGTCCCCGGCTCTCCGCCGATCGTCGCGAGTGCGGGATTTATGCTCGCGTTCCAGTAGGAGTTCGTCACGCTGAAGAGTGGAAAATTCTCTCTTCTACCGACCAAGCCGCCTTCGTAGATCGCACCCGGGTCAACCTTGCCTACAGCGTAGCTGTCTACAGTACCGCCTATGCTGGCAAGTCCGGCCAGCCCGCCGGACATGGTGCCAATCGTGCCGGTGTTCCGTACTTCGCCTGTTGCATAGCTGTTGAGGATCGACCCGCGAGCCTCGCCAACCAGGCCGCCGGCTCCTTCTGTAGCCGACACGTCGCCCGTCGCATAGCTTTGCTCGATTTTGGAGCCGACTGCCATTCCGCCTATTAGTCCGCCTGCGAACCTAAACGTATTGTGCGAACTCAATTGAACATGCGCGTCGCTGTTCGCGATCATGGAGCCAAAATCTATTTGACCGACCAGGCCGCCGACAGCAAATCCTTCGCCGTATATCGATCCCGATACCGAAACGCGATCGATCGATCCTTTGCCGAACAAACCCGCAAGCGCTCCTACATTGCTGAAAATGCTCGTCGATTCAATGTTCACCTGTTCTAGACGAACGTTCTCGATTTTCACGGATGCGCCGTCGACGTATCCGAACAGGCCGATAGAATCCGCCGATGACCGAATCGTCATGCCCGTAATTCGATAACCGTCACCATCGAAAGTTCCGCTAAATATGTCAGGATCGCCGATCGGCGTCCAATTCCCGTAGGCGGACAGATCGATATCGGCCCGGAGCTTGTAGCTGGCCGTCAGATCGTCCCGGACATGATCCAGATCCTCAGCCGTCCGCACGATGTACGGATTCCCCGGAGTACCGTCGCCCCCGCCCGCAAACGCATAGCCCGCCGCCTGAACGCTTAACGGACGTAAGCCTGCCAAGGGCAAAGCCGCAAGCAACACGGCTAAAACAATCAACAGCCTTTTTTTCATTACAACTCCCCATTCCCTTCCTGCTTCGGCAATCTTTCTATCTAGCCTAACAGAGCGTCATGAAAGAATTCTGAAAGAATGCGTCCCGGGAGGAAGCGAAAAGGAGCTGCCGCAGCAGCTCCCTTGATCCTTCGCTAACGAGGGACGTAGATTTCGATCTGGCTATCCTCGTTCTCCAGTGTATGAATGTCGCTCCAATATTCGATATCGATGGGCCTTACGCCGTATGTATCGTTGATAAAGCCGTACGTCTCACCGATCTGAGACTCGGGGCCTTTGTGTACGACCTTGATGAACCGTCCGGCGGGCAGCGTGTAGCTCACCATATCCGCGGGGATCCGGGCGAACGATTCGACCTCGTAGGCAAAAATGTGCCGGTACAGGACATCCGGCGTCCAATGTCCGTCCGTCGGATAAACCTGAATGAGATACATGCCGGAGCCTGCCCTGTTCTCCACTTCGGATTGGCGGCGCTCTAATTCCTCCCGCAGTTTCCCGCCGATCGTCGTCTCCATCATCTTATTCAGGCTCTCCACGACGGATAGCCCCACAAGAAGAGTCTCTGTTCTTTCTACGACGTCGACCAGGTATGAACTCATGACAAAGCCTCCCCATTTGGTAAATACATACATTAAAGATAACAGAATGTATGAATGGGCGTAAAGTGGAATTAAAAAGAACGCTCCGGCGATGGAGCGTTTTCTCTGCATGCAGCAGATCGCGAACTCACTGCAAGGGTCATCAGCTCGCGGGCAAGTCCGCGGCGGGTAGAAGAAAGGGACCCAAGCTTCAATCGGCGTCAGCTTCGTAATGCGCGGCGATCCGCGATGCCAGCTCTTGCACGCTGCGCTTTAGCTCCAGCGGTTCCTTGATGCGGATGTTCGTTCCGAACGTCATCAGGTACATTGGAAGATACTTGTTCATCGTCGGCCAGTCGAGCAGAAAACGCGCATCCCGGTCGGTCCGCTCGGTCAAGTAGTGCCGCAGATGCCAGTGGTCGCACGCGGCGTTCAGCGCGTCCGGCTCTCCTTCGATGCGGAGGACCGTCAGCGGTCCGTCCGCATCCCGCTCCCGCTCCGACTGGTCGCGGAAGTAGTCGGACGCGGAAAAGCGCGCCGGCTTTTCAAACGTTGCTTGAGTCGGCTCCAGCTTCTCGATGCGGTCCACGCGGAACGTCCGCGTCTCCCGCGACCTGTGGCAATACGCGACGGCGTACCATTCGCCGCGGTCGTAGGCGAGCCCGTACGGATCGACTTCGCGTTCGTCGCTCTGTTCCGCGTTCGCTTTGCGATAGGCGAGTCGGACCGTGCGTCCTTCCTCCGCGGCTTGCTCCAGGTCCCTTAACGACGCCACGACGGAAGGCGGCCGCGCCGGAGCGATCACGTCCAGGCCGCCTGTCCGGCTGGACAGCTCCTGAAGCTGGTCCGCCTGCAGCCCGTTCTCCACCTTTTTCAGCGCGCTCTCCAACTCCTCCGCGTACGGATAACCGGCTCCCAGCGCGAATTTATACGCATCCACGAGCGCCTTCAGCTCCAAGGCGTTGAAGAACAAGGGCGTCTCCTTGAAGCTGTCCAAAATGCGGATGCCGCCATCATGACCCGACTCCGCCACGACCGGCACGCCGCTTGCGCCCAGCGCGTCGATATACCGGTACACGGTGCGGACGCTGATCTCGAGCTGGTCCGCGATCTGCGTGGCGGTGAGCTTCCTGCCGTCCCGGAGCATCCAGAGCATGGACAGCATGTTGTCCCATTTGGCCATGCGGCGTCTCTTCCTTCCTTTTATGGCTGTTGCGTCGTTAACCGCTTCCGCCCCGCGTCCCAACGCCAGGTCAGATCGTCGTTCAGGTGCAGACCGCCATACCATTCGTCCTTAACTTTTAAACGCCCGTCCTGTACGCCCGCTGCGACATCCCGCCCTCTTGGCGTCAATGCGACGACGTTGTCGCGATCGCCGGGCAGCGCATGAGGTTGACATATTTCGATTAGCGCGGCGGGCTGCTCCGCCATCCTCCTGAGCCGATACCAGAATTCCAGATCGCCCATCCCCAGCAAACATAATCGGTCTCCCGCTTCCCTAAACAGCTCGAGCGGCGCATCCGTCCCGTCCCGGACAAGCTCTATGACAGTCTGCTCTATGATGCCAAGCCCGTTCTCGGCGGAGGGCAGGCGGGATAAATGCATTTCAAAAGCCGCCTGAGCGAAGGGAAGCGCCGACGTGTCTTCCTGAAGAATGGCTGCGTGGTCCTCTACATTCGGCGATGCGTATGCCTCCCAGATCCTTCTGCCCGTCTCCAGCTCCCGCTGTCCGATTCTCTTCCACGTACCTCCCAGCGTCTCCAACTGCTCCACCGTCAACTGCCCCAAGCCATGGAACCGTTCGATGCCCGGATAGGCGCCGATGCAAAGCAAATGGAGCTTCGTATGCCCGAGCTCCTGCCGCGAAAACCAATGCAGCAAATACCCGAGCATCAACTGGTCGAACAGATCATGCTCGAACCAAAGCACGACCTCGTCGTACTGGCGGAAGCTGCGCAGGGTTTGCTCCTGAGACTCGCAGGCTGCCGCATATTCGTCTGCCGGAATGCCCATAGCTTTCTCCAAATAGGCCGCCCTGGCCGTTCTGGCGCGAGGCTCCTCCATTTTGACGAATGTCGGACCTGCCGGATACACTTCCCTCCAGACGAGAATATCGCCGCGGATATTCCCTTTTCGCAGCTTGTCGCCGACACTGTCGCCGTTGACGATGTGGAGCATGGCGGCGCCTCCTTCTCGGTTCCTTCTTAAGTCCAGTGTATACTACCGAGTTAAAAAATGAAGGCCCGCTCCTTCCGTTTCGTCTTTATTTCTTGACCTTCGTCAGCATAAAGGCCGGGACGAGCGCCAACACGGTGAACCCGAACGACCACCAGAACGCGGCCTGATAAGCGTGAGCGACTGCGTCTATGCCGGATACCGCCGCGCTTCTGATCCGGTGATCGATGACGGTGGCCAGAATCGCCGAGCCGAAGGCGCCCCCGATCGTCTGGAAGATCCGCGTGGAGATACTTGCGTGCGGGATCTGCTCCTTGCTGAGTCCAGCATAGGCGGACACCATGATCGGGATAAAAATGCCGTTCAACGCCGCGCCCCGCACGAACTGCGCAATGCCGAGAAGGACGTGGTTCGTCTCCGCTCCGGAGAGCGCGAACGGGATCGTGCCGATCGCCGTCACCGCCAGGCTCAGCAGCACGATATTGCGCGAGCCCATCCGATCCGCCAGCCTTCCGATCCAGCTCCGCGTCGCCAGCATGCCGAGCCCTTGCGGAATGAGCAGCAGTCCGGTATCCAGCACGCCTACGCCGCGCACCTGCTGGTAATACAGCGGCAGCAGCAGCATCGCCCCGTCCATCACCAGCCCCGTCAGAAGCAGCGCTCCGTTCGACCCGAGAAGATGAC
>NZ_JAGXJW010000160.1 GCF_019091135.1 Cohnella sp. GbtcB17
ACGCGCGCAAGCGCCTGCCGACGCATCCGCGACGGTTGCCGAGAAATCGCACCATTACCGCATCGAATCAACTCTGGCAGATGGATATTAAGTACGGTTATGCGCACGTGCAAAGACGCTTCTTTTTCATACTCAGCATTATCGACGTGTTCGACCGCGTCGTCGTCGGGCAGTACAGAGGCCCTGTCTGCGAGGCCAAGCACGTCGTGCAAACGCTGGGGGCCGCGCTGCAGCATCGTATTCAGCCAGGCGAAGCGATGCCTGTGATCCGCACGGACAACGGCCCCCAGTTCGTCAGCAAGCTTTTCGGGGACATGTGCGAAAGCTGGGAGATGACTCATGAACGGATCCCGCCGCGAACGCCGAATATGAATGCCTATATCGAGTCGTTCCACAGCATCCTTGAATTTAACTTGTTTCGCAACCGGGAATTCTCCACGCTCGAAGAAGCTTACGAAGCTCTGGACCGTTTCATGGACTTTTACAACAACCGCAAAATGCACGGCAGCTTAAAACACATGGCTCCAACGAAGTTTTCGGCGTGGGTGAAGACGCTCGAAGATGCTTCGGATTTCTACCGACTGTTGTAATCGCTCGAAATAACGAGCTAGGCTGCGAAAATGGAATCACTGTGGGGCATGACTCCAGTTTTAGGGGGCCTAGCCG
>NZ_JAGXJW010000161.1 GCF_019091135.1 Cohnella sp. GbtcB17
TATTAGGTTAAACTAGTGTAATTAACCTAGTACAGTTGTTCAAATCAGGCAAATGGGCCTTCACAATTGGGGTAGTTTGTGTGAGGGGGTGCTGGGTTCAGTATGTCGTACCCACTTCTATGGCTCCTAACTCTCACACAAGGCCCAAAAGAGAGGAATTTAACCTTAAAATGAATAACTGTTATTAATTGAATAGGTCCAATAACTAAATGAACCTAAATAAAATCTATCATAATGTGACATTTTATTTAGCAACAACCTATATGCATCTATAATAAAATTAAACACATAGGCTCACACAGGCACACTTTGGATGGGTCCTATCATGTTGCTAGGTCATACACAGATGAAAGAAGATTGTAAATATACCTGTTACAAATTATTAACTTGACCAAGGGAGCCATCATACCATTAGATCTGGCAAAAAGTAACCATGGCTATTTGCAATCAAGTAATAATAGGTTTTGAAAACTTACACATAAGCTAAAACCACATATTCCTGCAACAAGGTTAGCTGGATAGTTGGAAGTAGGATTTATTTAATTTTAAATTAAATTATTAATTTCGAAATAATTAATAAAATAAATAAAATATTTATTTTCGTGTAATAAATAGATGATAGGATACATCGGGAGGTTAATCAATGCAAGCCTGAGGTGCTCTA
>NZ_JAGXJW010000162.1 GCF_019091135.1 Cohnella sp. GbtcB17
TGTCTATCGTAAAGTAAAAGTACCCCGAATAATCGTCGTACCGTACCCAAAAAAATCGTGCAGTTTTACCCATTATGATCGAGCCGGGTAAAACGAACAACGGTTGAGAAACCGATACCCTTCGTAGCGATACAGCGAAGGGTGCGGGACGGGAGATGCTGAGGATGAGCCAGATCGAGACGATTAAGGAACTACAGGCGAAGGGGCTGGGACCGGTGGCGATCGCCGAGCGCCTGAACGTTACACGAAAGACGGTCAGCAAATATATGGCGGCAGATGGCTTTCAGGAAAAACCGAAAGAGCAGAAGGAAGCGCAGCCTTCCAAACTGGATCCGTTCAAGCCGCTCATCCAGGAGTGGCTGGAAGAGGATCGTAAACACCGCTACAAGCAGCGGCATACCGCGATGCGGATTCACAACCGCCTGAAGGCCGAATGTGAAGGCTATGACGCCTCATATCCAATTGTACAGCGCTATGTGAAAAGCCTTCGTGAGCACCGGTACCAGGAAGGAACGCTGGAGCTCGACTGGCAGCCGGGTGAAGCGCAGGTCGATTTTGGCGAAGCTGATTTCTATGACGCCAGCGGCGAGAAGCGGATGTACAAGTACCTATGCGTGAGCTTCCCC
>NZ_JAGXJW010000163.1 GCF_019091135.1 Cohnella sp. GbtcB17
GGGTTGTGCCGTCAGACTTTATTGCGTGTTGCAGTCCCAACACGCTTCCTCCCATGCAGCATTAAATGCGACTTGATTGCTCAGGAGAAGCCTGACACTTCGCGGAGAGGCTTTATGCTATGCGAGCCTCCGGGAGCACCTTGTACTCCGGGTGCCTCCTCCGGGACCCATGCTAACAGCGCTTCCTTGTGGCGCACAAAGACTTAGCAAATGTTTACAAGTTATCTGATCCACGTGTCCCTGCTTGATTGGTCTACGTATATTGGGCAAAATCAGGGGCAACAAATGTTGTCCCAAATTAATTTACAACAAAAAATATAATTTTCCTATTTAATTAAATATATATAAGAAAAATTTCAAATATTTAAGTATGATGATGAAAATCAACTTAAATATTAATTTTCTATCTAATTAAATACACTAGAAAAATACTTCAAGCAAAAATATCATCTATCTAGATTTTCCTTTGACTAATTAATTCAATTTCTAATAATATACTTTAATTCAATTTATTTTAAATTAATCAATAAAAGATCGACTCGGCGCGTCGCGAAGCTCCATGTGTGCTTGCTCCAGCGAAGCAGCCGCTCCTCGATTACCTTCGACC
>NZ_JAGXJW010000164.1 GCF_019091135.1 Cohnella sp. GbtcB17
ATTCGAAAATAATAGAAACTTTATTAATAATAAAAAAAATATTGCAAAAATATGAGAAAAACAGGGATAAATATCCCTAACTAAAATTTGAAATCCAAATTGTCTTTAAACTAAAACAATTAATTCAAAAATAGATTGAAGAGCTTCATCTTCATCTGGACAATTTCACCCTTGGTCCAGCTTTCTGTTCCAACTCAATTGACTTCAAGTAGCTTGGCCTATAAGAAGAAGAAAACAAATAAACAAAGTTAGTCCAGAATCATAAATCCAATTGGATAATAATTCACTAAAACTCTTAAAGTTTATAAATGGAAATACCTTGTTTCTTTGCAAGAAGTTTAGGACACTGGGATTTCCAATGGCCTTTCTCATTGCAGTAGAAACACTTTCCTTTGAGTGCATCTCCAGAAGCAGCAGCCTTTTTGTTTTTCATGGCTTTGGCACGCTTCTTGGTGTTTCTCCACTTCTTCTTAGATTTGGGTTTAGATGCAGAGGCAACATTTGCCTCAGGTTTGACCGTCCTATTACCATTGCCAGAATTCTGAGGTTTACCCCCTTTCTGTTGGGTTTTATGCCCTAAATAAACCT
>NZ_JAGXJW010000165.1 GCF_019091135.1 Cohnella sp. GbtcB17
CCCTGCACGCGCGTGACCAGGATGTGCCGGATGTGGTCGTTCGACAGGAAATCGAGCTGCTGATCGGACAGGTCGCTCGGCGCCGCGCCGCTGTCCGGGAACGATCGGCCGCCGGCGTATGTCGCGGGGAACCATCCCATGTTACCCGGGACGGCCTGGTGGCTGCTGTACAGCATGAGGCCGGCGAGTTGCTCGATCGTCATTTTGGTGGCGTGGTCCCTGGCACGTTCTTCCGGCGGCAGCCGCCCGTCCTCGGACGGATCCAGCTTGCCGTCCTTGTTCAGATCCTTGAAGGCGAGTCCGTCCACGTGCAGAATTCGCACGCCGGACGTCTCGTCGAAGCCTAACAGTGGCCCTTGCCCGTTTTGCGTATAACGTACTGCCGCTTGCTTGGTCGCATTCTCCATTCGTTTTCCCTCCGGCAGCTTATTTTATGACGGGTGCAGAACGTTGCGGCTACTCTCTAAGCATCTGCAGCTCAGCCACGATCGCCTCGAACTGCGCCTGCGAGAGGCCCCCGCCCATCGGGTTGTTCGCCGCGGCCGCGGGCGGCAGCTTTTCCATATAC
>NZ_JAGXJW010000166.1 GCF_019091135.1 Cohnella sp. GbtcB17
GTACTAAGGACAGCCCCTCTCAAATTTCCTACGCCCGCGACAGATAGGGTCCGAACTGTCTCACGACGTTCTGAACCCAGCTCGCGTACCGCTTTAATGGGCGAACAGCCCAACCCTTGGGACCTACTTCAGCCCCAGGATGCGATGAGCCGACATCGAGGTGCCAAACCTCCCCGTCGATGTGGACTCTTGGGGGAGATAAGCCTGTTATCCCCAGGGTAGCTTTTATCCGTTGAGCGATGGCCCTTCCATTCGGTACCACCGGATCACTAAGCCCGACTTTCGTCCCTGCTCGACTTGTAGGTCTCGCAGTCAAGCTCCCTTATGCCTTTGCACTCTTCGAATGATTTCCAACCATTCTGAGGGAACCTTGGGGCGCCTCCGTTACGCTTTAGGAGGCGACCGCCCCAGTCAAACTGTCCGCCTGACACGGTCCCTTCACCGGTTTCACGGTGACAGGTTAGAACCTAGATACGATCAGGGTGGTATCCCAACGGCGCCTCCATTGAAGCTTGCGCTCCAA
>NZ_JAGXJW010000167.1 GCF_019091135.1 Cohnella sp. GbtcB17
ATCACTTCATGTCCCTTTTGTACGAGCATCGGAATGAGTACCCTCCCGATGACGCCGCTTGCTCCAGCAACTAAAATCTTCATTTGTTGTTGCCTCCTTTATCTATTTTTAATTAAGACCCATCTGTTATCGCATTTGTGACATCAGATGCGACAAGCGCTAAACGAAATGGAAATAACATAAAAATCGTATGAAGAGCTGTATGGAATCGATAAGGTTTAGCAGAATAATGGAAGGAAGCAGTATAATAACGGGATATGAAAACCTATCACTCGAAAAATTTAATAGATTAGACTGAGATAAGGAGTTGCAAGGGATGTTGGATATGTCGACGGTCGAATCGTACCGTCCTCTGCTGATGACGCTCGCCTACCGGATGCTCGGTTCCTTAAGCGAAGCGGAAGACATCGTGCAGGATGCGCTGGCCGATTATGCGATGATTGTGGATCGCGACAGCATCAGGCACGAAAAAGCTTATTTGGTTCGGATGGTCACCAACAGAAGCTTGAAACTGAAGCAATC
>NZ_JAGXJW010000168.1 GCF_019091135.1 Cohnella sp. GbtcB17
GATACCGTCCTTCATCTTGTTGAACAGCGCCAGCTTTGCGATATTGTAGCGGTCCTCGTCGCGCGACTTGGGAAATCCCATATCCAGGACGTTCAGATCGCTCTCGAGCGTGTTGGACAAATATTTGTCGACCTCTTCCAACCTTTGATCGATCTGGCCCATGTAGAGGCTGAGCAGGTTTTTGTTCGATTGCGCGACCTGATTGCGGACAACCTCTCCGGAATAAAAGTTGTTGATGATCAGCACAGTGATCAGCGGTACGAAAATGACGAGAACGGCGGCGAAAAATTTAAAGCGGACCGAGTTGACGTATGTTCGGAACTTGCGCATGGCCGCCGCCCTCCTTGCGATTCTTCGTTAAGCTTGGTCCTAGCATTATAGCGCTTTTAAATGGCCGCAGTATATGCTCGAAGGAAGGGCCCGTCGCGGCATCCCTTCCCCCGATCGTTCGCTATGAAGTTCGCCGTTTTTTCGCGTACCGGCTCGTTCTGGCGACCTCAATGACGCCGCTCCAGTTC
>NZ_JAGXJW010000169.1 GCF_019091135.1 Cohnella sp. GbtcB17
ATAGAACACGAATAGCCTCTCGAGATTGAGCCTAATCATAACAGGATTAAGATCATTGGATCTAGGATCAACTAGGCGATATTGACTTGAATAGATATTACGGTAAGTTTAATAAATCTAAGTCAAAGTTCAATATCGGTCCCTTCCGATGCATACTCCATGCATCCAACCTGAGCTTTACTTTAACCAATGCTCTGGAAAGAACATAGCACTTCTCCAAATGCAAGTAAACTCTGTTGTAGATTATCATATCAGTAAAACCCTGTGTCTGATAAATCTAGGAAACTTTATTCACATAGTCATGTTTACTTTCCAATATGTTGACAACACAATAAACAGGATCAAGTATGTGAAAAGGGTTCCAGATGAATTTATAAATCAAATAGACAAGCAATTGATAAGGTGAACCAAAACATACACAAATGAATGAAAAATACTTCTGCTACTTTATTGAATAATCAGCATTACATTGAAATAGAGATTGAACTAGGGCAGAAAACCCAACAGAAAAATCT
>NZ_JAGXJW010000017.1 GCF_019091135.1 Cohnella sp. GbtcB17
CCACCACGTCGGCATATTAGGCACCGCCGAACAGCAGGTACATCCGATGATTCCAGAACGCCATCGCGATGGCGGCGCAAGTCTCGCAGTAGGCCGACTCGTTCGGTAGATCGTAATCGTGAGTAAAGCCTTCGTTGTGTTGGGAAGGTCCGATCCCGCCGGTCACGTACATGTTGCGCTCCACCGTATGCGCCCATACCCGATGCAAGGCATCCACGTAGGTCGGATCGCCCGAAGCGTGAACGACGTCCGCCATTGCCGTGTAGAGATACATGGCGCGGACGGCGTGCCCGGTCACCTTCTCGATGTCGCGGACCGGAACGTCGTCCTGGCAGTAGGCCGGCCCCCATTCTTCTTTATCCCATATCTCGCCTTTCCCGTGACCGTGACCGCGTTCCTCCAGCAGCCAAAGCGCAAGCCGCCAATAACGCTCCTCCTGTGTGACGCGATACAGCTTGACGAGCGCCAGCTCGATTTCTTCATGTCCTTCCACCCAGTGACGCTTGCCGGGGCCGAACAGGCGATCGTAATGGTCAACCATCCTGCAGGCGACATCGAGAAGCTTGCGTTTGCCCGTCGCTTCGAAATACGCAACCGCCGCTTCGATTAAATGCCCGCCGTTATACATTTCGTGCTTTTCCATATCCGTCCATTTGCTATCCGGCGCAACTAACGTATAGTAGGTGCACAAATAGCCATCAGGCTCCTGCGCGGCGGCGATAAGCTCGATGATCCCGTCGATCTCCGCCTCCAGCTCCGGATCCCGGTTCGACATGAGCAGATAGGCTGCGCCCTCCAGCACTTTGTACACGTCGGAGTCGTTGAAATAGATGCCTTCGAACGCGCCGTCCATGAGACCGGCGGCCTTGGCGAAGTTCGAGATACGCCCGGTTTTTTCGCATTGCACCAGGCAGGCTTTGATTGTGACCTTGCTCAGCACTTCAAGACGCGGACGCCAGAAACGATCATTGATCGTCACCTTCGTAAAAGGAACGCCCTGCCAATTCATCAGCGGTGCTTCTGTCGGTATCATTCGGGTTATTCCTTCCTTCGTGATCTCATCCTTTGAGCCCGGTCAGCGTAATCCCTTCAAGGAAGTAGCGCTGTCCGACTAAAAATACGATGACGCAGGGCAGCACGACGGCCGCCGAAGCCGCCATGAGCAAATCCCATTGCGCGGAATAGGAGCCTTGGAACATTTGCAGGCCGAGCGCAAGCGTAAACAGGCTGTCGCTTTTCAAATAAATAAGCGGTCCCATGAAGTCGTTCCACGAGCCGAGGAAGCTGAACAAGGCGACTACGATAATGGCCGAGCGGCTGAGCGGCAAAATGATGCGCCAGTAAATTTGAAAATAAGTCGCGCCGTCCACGAAGGCCGCTTCGTCGAAATCCCGCGGAATCGTTAAATAAAATTGACGCAGCAGAAAAATATTGAAGATGCCCCCGCCGAAATAAGCCGGCACGATCAACGGGTAAAATGTATCGTAGAAGCCGAGCATCTTCCAGCCGAGAAAGCTGGGAATTAAGGTGACGGCCGCCGGCAGCATCATGCTGGACATCAGAATGCCGAATACGGCGTCCCTTCCCTTCCATTGAATGCGCGAGAACCCGAACGCCGCGATGCTGCTCGTCAGAACCGTGCCGATCAGCACGCCGGCCACGATGATCAGCGTATTGGTAAAGAAGGTGCCGAACGGCAGAACCGTTAGCGCGCGATGAAAATTGTCCCATTGGAACGGTTTTGGAATCCACTCCGGTGGCATGGTGAAGATTTGCGACAAGTTCATGAGCGAGCTTCGCAGCAACCAAAGGAACGGAACGATAAACATGGCCGAGATGAGCAATAATGCCGTATAACCTGCGGTTAGCGCCAGTCTAGATTGCCTCACGCACGCTCCCCTCCTTCGTAATGCACCCAGGACTTCGAGGTTTTAAATACAAAAAAGGTGAAAATGAGGATGATGACGAACAGCACCCATGCCAGCGCGGACGCGTAGCCCATCTCGGTATCCCGGAAGCCGGTTCGCCAGAGATAAAATACATAAAACAAGCTCTTATTGTTCGGTCCGCCCTGCGTTAATATATAAGCCTCGTTAAACACCTGGAAAGATCCGATGATCGTCATAATCGTATTGAAGAAAATCGTCGGCGTGACCATCGGAATCGTAATGTGGCGCAGCTTGCTGTACCACCCGCCACCATCCACGTCGATCGATTCGTAATACTGCTTGGGGATGCCCGACAGCCCCGCCAGGAAGATGATGACCGTCCCGCCGATCCCCCACAGCGTGGTGATGACGACGGACGGGATGACGCTGCCCTCTGAATACAACCAATTGCCCGTCGGCAAATGCAGCCAGCTGAGAACGGTGTTGATCAGGCCCAGATCGGGATTCACCAGCCACATCCAGATCATCGCCGATGCGACCGCCGGCACGATGCTGGGCAGGTAGATGATCGTGCGGAAGATGGACCTTCCCTTGACGTTCAGGTTAAGCAGCAGGGCAATGACGAATGAAACGATAATAACGGCAGGTACCCGCAAAACGACGAAGTAAAAAGTAACGCCAAGCGATTTATAGAACAGTTAGTCTTCACCAGAGAACAGCTTCGTATAATTATCGATTCCGACGAATGCGGTTTGCGATTTGAATACGTTATAATCTGTCAGGCTAAGCACCAAGCTGGCGATCATGGGACCCAATGTGAAAATGATAAACCCGAGTATCGCGGGCGAAGTGAACAATAATCCGTAAAATAGCCCTTTTCTCATGCCTGCCTCCGATCTCGAAGCTTCCCGCTCGGGAAGGCGGCGACCTTGATCAAGAACGCCGTCTTCCCCCTGATGAACGCTTTGTTTTGAACCTTATTCCTTCACGTCGCGGCGGCCCTTCACCTGCGCTTGCGCCTTGGCCGCGATGGCATCCATCGCTTCTTGCGCGGACTGTTGGCCGAGCCACACTTTATCCAAAGCGGGATTTACGATGTCCATGATTTTGTTGAAGTTTTTCACATAGCCCGTCGGCGTCTGGTGGCTGTTATTCAATAGAACGTCGATAACAGCGTCTTTATATCCGGACGGCCGGGAATCGAGATTTTCCGTCCAGTTGGCGATTAGCGCCGGGTCCGTATACCAGTCCCGATAAGCGGGCATCCATGTTCCGGCTTTCAGCATGTCGATCGCCGCTTCCGGATCTAACAGTGCCTTCATCAATGCCCAAGCCTCTTTAGGATGTTTGGTGGATTTGAACATGGAGAACATTCCGCTGACGACAGTCGTCATCGGCTGTTTCATAACCGGTAATGCGCCGACATTATAATGAACCTTCGATTGGGCCAACCCTGCGCTCGCCCATTGCCCGTCGACGGCCATGGCCACTTTTTTCGTCTGAAGCGCGATGTTCGTGGCCGGAACGTTCTTGGCTTGCACCGGAGAAGGCGCGACATGATGGACGTTGATCAAATCCGCGATTTTCTGAAGAGCCTCGACCGCTTCCGGCTGATTCAACGTGAAGGTTTTCCCGTCCTCGGAGACGAAGTCCCCGCCGTTGGAATAAATAAAGTTGCTGTAGTTTCCCCACCAGGTCCCAAAGTTGACGCCGTACTGCTTGATGTTTTTTGGATCAAAGCCAGGATCGGCAGCATTCCTGCCCTTGTTGTCGATCGTCAATTTCTTGGCCACCTCGACGAACTCATCCCACGTCCACGCTTCCGATGCTTTGGTCGGCGGAGGCGTTACACCCGCGTCTTTAAATATATCTTCGTTATAGTACAAGACAAATGTCTCGGGTCCCGGACCTAAGCCGATGACGTTGCCCGGTTCAAGAGAGTACGTGATATTCGGCACCAGCCGATCCGCGCTGATTTCCGTATCGTTGGCGAGAAATTCCTGGAGATTGTAGAATTTTCCTTGTTCCCCAAGCGGGAAAGCAATGCTGGCTGATTCCATCTGCGCGATATCCGGCACGTCGTTGCCCGCCACCATCGTCGTCAGTTTGGTGTCATAGTCGGCGGCAATATGCTGAAGCTTAACGGTGATATTCGGATATTTGTCCTCGAACTTCTTGATGGCCACCTTATAGGCAGCGACTTCCTCCGGCGCTCCCCATACCGTCATGCGAAGCGTGATCGGTTCGGTTGACAATCCTTCGCCGGTTGGCGCCGCGCTGGCCGTGCCGGCCGGAGCCGAGCTGCCGGGAGCCGTGCCGGCAGGGGAGGAAGCGCTGTTGTTTCCGGCGTTCGAGTCGGACTTCGAGCACGCGGACAGTATCGTAACGAGCATGATCAGGAACGCAAGCAGAACGGATAACGATTTCCTTTGTCGAGACATCTTCCGGACCCCTTTCGATGTTCAAACCTTATTGATTCATAGCTGCAGTCTATGATGTTCTCATTATAAAACCGTATATAGCGCTTACATAACCCGAGCCAATTTGGAATGGTGGACTTCGATTGGGGATTTAAAGAGGAAGTCGGACGGTCACTCTCGTTCCGGCGCCCGGCGCGGAGTCGATGGCGATCCCATAGTCCTCGCCATACGTCATCTGGATACGGGCGATCGTATTTTTAATGCCGACGGAAGACGATTCCCGATATAAAATGGCATGAACCGTATCGCTGCTCATCCCCCGTCCGTTATCCTCGATTTCAAAATGCCGCGTGCCCTCTTCGATCCAGCCGCGTATGCGAATGTGCCCGCCCGATTCGATCTGATCGAAGCCGTGCAAAATCGCATTTTCGACAAAGGGCTGGAAAAGCAGCCTCGGAAGCTTGTAGTTGTAGACAGCCGAATCGATCTCGTAACTGACCGTGAATTTGTCCTCGAACCGGACCGACATGATATAGAAATAGTTTTTCATCCATCCGATTTCCTCCGAAAGATGAACGGCTCCCCAATCCTTTCGCGAAGTATAGTGCAGCATGTTCGACAAGCATACAAGCATTTTGCTTAGTTCCTTCTGATCGTTCTCGATAGCCGTCCAGTTCATGACGTTTAACGTATTGTATAGAAAATGAGGATTCATCTGCATGTTCAGCGCCTGGATCTCGGCCTCCTGTTCCTTTAGCTTGATCTCGTAGTTCTCCGACACCAGCAACCGGATCCGATCGTTCATCCGATTGAATCGCTGGAGCAAAATGCCGAATTCATCGTTCGTGCTAACCGCAACATGCGTCTGGAAATCCCCTTCTCCCACCGACCTCATCGCGCCGAGCAGCTTCTTGATCGGATTCGTAATTTTACCTGAGATAAAATAGGCGAACACAAGCGCAACGATTCCCATAATGACGGCCAAGAGAGTCGTTGAGGCACGGATGACAGGGACCAGACTGCCGACGAGCGCGGATACGGGCGTCATGACAATGGACATCCATCCGGTGATTTGCGATCGGTCGAAGCAGACGATCATTTTCACGCCGTCCAGCTTTATTCTTCGCGTGCCGCTGTCGGTTATTTGAAGCTGCTCCACCCAATTGTTGTTATAAACTTGCGTTATGCTGCCGGACTCGCTGCCGGCCAGGATGCGATTGTCCCGATCCAGAACCATATAACGGGAACCGTCGGGAATGCTTTTCTCGTACAAGGAATTCAATATGTCCGATTTGAAGCTGATCGTCAGAACGGGCCGCTCTACGTTCGTATCCAGCTTTTCCAGGGTCGTATTATTTAGATAGGAAAAATCAAGGACCCGCGTCGCGGAGAACAAATAACGGAAATCGATTGTCCCCTTCGCTAAGTACGGTTCATTGAACATGTCTACGAAATCGTAGGTGGGAAACCACACCATCTTGCCCCCCGCCTGCTGCGCCGCGCGATAAATATCCGAACGGGTCGGATCGCCTTGAGGCAGCGGCTGGCCGAACGTAAAATACGACGTCCACAGCTGATAAGCGAACACATCGTCAATCTGCGAGAAATATCCGCGCAGCCGATCGGACACAAGACGATCCGCTGCAAGCAGATCCGCCGTATTGTCCGGCTTCAAGCTGTTAAAAACCCGGAACAAGTCTTTGTCTACGAACATGGACGCGCTGTTCTGCTCGATAATTCGCAGCTTGTTGTCCATAATTTCGTTGTTTTTCTTGACGATCTCGTAGACGTTTTTTTGCGCTTGTTCCGTAACGACACGCAGGCCCGTCCGATAGAAAAGCGTCCCCAGCACGATCAGCGGGACGGCGATCAGGAATATATAGCTGGCCAACAACCGGGAGCGGAAGGTCGTTTTCATGCCTCGCCGCTCCTTTGCGGCAGCGAAGTATGTTTATAGGCTTCGGGCGACATGCCGTATTGCTTTTTGAACACTCTGCAAAAATATTTCGTATCCTGATAACCGCATTCTGCGGCGATTTCGTATATTTTCAGCCTGTTTTCCGCCAGCAGCTCCCTGGCCTTCCGCATTCTGGCCTCCGTGACATGCTCGGAGAACGTCCTTCCCGTCCGGCTTTTGATCAGCGTGCTGAAGTAGGATGCATTAAAGAAAAAGTGCTCGGCCGCCCGTTCAAGCGTCAGTTCCTCCTTCACATGTTCCCGTATCCATTGCAAACACGCGGTCACGACCCTTTCGCTTTTGTCCGCTCGAGACTGCCCGATCGAATCGTGCACCTCCCGTAGACGAGTTTCCAATATCGCCATCAGATCGTTGAAGGTGCGGCAAAAGGGAACTTCTTTTAAAGCCGACTCCGTGAGAACGTTTCCAATTTGCCGATCGACATCATCGCGAATTCGGCTTTTGATCTTCATCAGGGTAAGCGCGGCGCATTGTTTGATCTGATCGGGCCCCGCATGCCCGTTAGCGGCAAGCTGATTAAACGCGTCCCGGCACATCCGGGTGGCCGGTTGCGCATCGCTTCCTTGCAGCGCTTCGTACAACTTTTCCCCGTCAAGAAGCAACGGGGCCCGGACCGGGCGAAGCTCGTCATGGAACATAAGGCCGTTCCAGCAATCATGAAAGTTGTATTGCCGGGCCGCTTGCGCCGCGCGGTAAGCTTGAGGCGCTTCCGACCATAAGCATCGGCAATCCGGGCCCACGCCATGGGAGAGCTGTCCGTATTCGGCCCACGCCGCCCTCAGGGAGGCGAACGTCCGACGAATTTCATGCTTGCTTGCCCCTGCCAATCGGGACGTTCGGACGATCGTAACCGCCTGGTACAGCTCCTCGTCCAATACGTTCAAGGAGAATGTGCTCGCTTCGCCGAATGCCGACCATGCCTGCTCCAAACGCTGCAGCCATGCCGTTTTATCCCATTCCGCCCGATGTCCGGGTTCGATTCGGAATTCCGAGAAAACAACCGAACCGCTCCCGTGAATCCACGCTAACGAATCCAGTTCATTCCGCTCCGCCTCCGTCAAGCTTTCATTCAGCCAGGACAAAAGAAGGCGGCTGCGATAGACGGGGGAAGTGAGATTCAGCCGATCCCTTAACGCTTCGGCCTCCGAATGCTGCCGGGATTGTTCGACAAGCTGCTCTTCGATGCGGCTGAGCACATTCTCGACCTTCTCGGCCTCCACCGGCTTCAAGAGATAATCGTAAGCCCCATGGCGTATCGCAGTCTGGGCATATTCAAACAGATTGTAAGCCGAGATCATGACCACCTTGGTCTGGAGACGTTCGTCTTCCAGTATTTTCAGAAACGAAAGCCCGTCCAGATTCGGCATCCGAATGTCGGTTAGCACGGCATCGGGTTGTTCGGCCCTGACGAGCGCCAGGGCGCTTGCCCCGTCATTCGCGACAAGCACCTGATCTTCGGGCCGCAGGGCGTGAATCATTTTTGCCATCCCCCTGCGATGTCTCGCCTCGTCGTCAACGACCAGTATTTTCATCTCGTTCCACCCTTTCGTCCGCACTGTCGTCAGCTGAATAGAAAAAAGCCCCTTCTTATGGACAGGCGCTTTAAATTCCTCATTCTATTAATAGCCAGTATGGAAGAAGAACCTGGTTTCTTCTATTATAATTGGAACCTCTGCATACCAAAATGCCGATTTTGTTTAGAAAGGTGGATTAATATTTGATTTCCCCTGCTATTTCTCTTGTTTCGTTTTATCCAAACGCTCCATTTCTTTAAAAAAATGGATTTTATAATCGATTTTCTCCAGTGTTTTTTCAAGCTCCTTCATTTGATCGATAACTTTGCTACGATAAGTTTCCATCAATTCTATCCGTGCTGTCATTTTAGAAATCCCACCGTTGTGCAAGGTCGTAAAGCTCTTCATTTCCCGGATGGACATTCCCATCGCCCTAAAGTAATTTAAAACCTGAAACCAAATCATATCGGCCTCTGAATACCGGCGATATCCATTCTCATCCCGTTCTATTCCTTCAATTAAACCGATTTGTTCGTAATATCGCAATGTATGGATGCTTAGACCCGTCTCATCAGATACTTGTTTGCTCGAGTATTTGTTTTCCATTTTTTTATTATAACATCGGTTCGAATCCTATTGCTATGGAGTGCACTCTATGCCTTAACATTGCCCTTGTCAGCAACTTTATTTTAGGAGGCGTAGTGTCATGGTCAATAACTCCGAAGGCAAACCTTTGGAAAAGCTGCACTTTGTGCTAAGGTCGAGCTCCCCCCAAACTGCTTTCTCTCCCCATATGAGCGATATGACCGAGGATCAACGCAACATTATGCAACGACATATCGCCTATGTGAAAGATTTGCAAAAGCAGGGGATCGTGTTGGTTTTCGGACCTGTATTAGACCCTCAATCTCCGTATGGACTTGCAATTATTGAAGTTGAGCGCACGGAGCAAGTAGAACAACTCATCGCACAAGATCCGGCTGTTATTGCAGGTCTGATGACTGCCGAGTACTATCCAATGAAAGCTGTCCTACCCGGCTAACCCTTATTCAATCTTGCGAAGCCCCTGAATGGTCGCCATGACGAATTCAGGGGCTGACAGCATCGCCCTATTCCTGTCCCGGAATTTCAACCCATTCGAATGGCCGCTGCGCGGCTATGCCGCCGTATTCAATGATGGCGATAACGTCGATCGTCTCCTTCGGATCGACAACGGGCTTGCCCGATTCGAAGAAGGATACCAGGTTGCGGGTAAATGCGGCGAAAAAATCGGATTCCTGCTTGATGAATGCGCACGCGCCGCTCTCGTAGGTCAATCCTAACGCAAACGGACAGCCCCGGCCAAGATGATGGATGTTCGCCTGCTTGCCGCCGCCGAAATCGATGATAAGCGAGGCTGCCGCCGGCGTGCCCGTATACATCACTCGCTTCGGACGGCTTCCCATCAGGTGGACGATCGGTTCGATCTGGTGAATCGAATAATTTTCGAACCTGCCCGGTCCCCAGCTTGAGATCGCCGCGATGCCGCTTCTGTCGACGGCGGCATATTCTTCGGCGAAGCGAAGCGCGGAGGTGGAGTACATCGGCGTGCCATGCAGCCGGGCCAGCTCGAACAGCTTGACGGCCGTGGCCCGGTCGGGCGCGAACGTCTTGTCGATATAGGTGGGCTTGCCCGACTGCAACGGCAAGCGCGACAGCTCCTCGTGGAACTCGGGATGGTCCGGCGACAGCACGATCAGGCAATCGCTCGACCGGACCACCTCTTCGATGGAATCCAGCAATTCGATCCCGTGACTGTCGCACCAGTCCCGATTGGTCACCCCGTTCTCTTTGTCCTTCATGGCGTAAGCAAACTTCACCTGCATCTCTCCGCCGGACGCTTGCTCGATCCAGGCCGGATACTTATCCGCATGAAATTCGTCCAAATAATAATCGATGAATCCGATCGTTTTCAATCGCTTCGCCTCCTAATGAGCAGATCCGCTTCGGCGCCTGCGGCGCTGCTGGCCCCTGCCCGCACGGTCAACCGGCACGGCGCGACGGCGAATGTCATGCTGCGATCCCAAATCGCCAGCTCTTCCTTGCCCAGCTGGAAGACGACCGTCTCTTCCGCCCCCGGCTCCAGCCACACCTTCCGGAACCCCTTGAGCTCCCACGTACGGCGCGTGATCGGCGATCCGCCGGCCTGAATATATAGCTGCACCGTCTCCGCACCGGCCAGCGGACCGCTGTTGGACACCGTCAGCCGGACCTCCACGTTTCCTCCCGCTTCGATCTCCTCGGCCGTGACCGAATCGCGCGACAGCGAGATTTGGCCGTATTCGAACGTCGTGTAGCTGAGACCGTATCCGAAAGGATATAAGGCGGCAGCCGGCATGTCGATATAAGGGCGCGGCCGGCCCGGATTTTTCTGGTTGTAATAGACCGGAAGCTGTGCCGAAGAACGCGGCAGCGAGACGGGAAGTTTGCCGCTTGGATTGACGTTGCCGAACAGAACTTCGCCGATCGCGCGACCGCCTTCCGGGCCCGGGTACCAGGCGCACAAGATGGCCGCGCAGTAATCCGCCAGACCCGACAGCTCATGCGGGCGGCCCTGGATCACGACGGCGACGACCGGCGTTCCCGTCGCGGCGATCGCGCGCACCAGCTCCTCCTGGACGCCGCCCATCCGCAGATCGGCCAGATCGACCCCTTCGCCGCAGTCCATCTCCGACGGACTCCCTGCCGATACGATCGCCTCGCCGTTGCTGTCGAACGCTTCGTCGAAGGATCGCGCGCTGCTGCCGCCGATCGCGACGACGGCGATATCGGCGCCGCGGGCGGCGGCGACCGCCGCAGCGATGCCTTCCCGCGACCCGTCGCGTATGCCGCAGCCCCGCTCATATACGATCTCGGTGCCCGCAGGCGCCGCCTTCGCGATGCCTTGAAGCACGGTTGTCCCGGTCCCGCCCCGCTGAACGCTCGTATAATCGCCCAATTGATTGTACAAGGCATCCGCATTCGGGCCGATCACCGCGATCCGTCTCGCCGAGTCGGTCAAGGGCAGGACGCCCTTCTCTCCCGCTTCCCCGTTGCGCAACAAGACGATCGATTCCCTCGCCAGCTGCAGGTTCAGCTCGCGCGTCTCCTCCGCGCCGATGACGGCTGCCGGCAGCCGTTCGTCCACATACGGATTCTCGAACAGCCCCAGCCGGAATTTAAGCCGCAGCACGCGCCGAACGGCGCGGTCGATCAACGCTTCGTCCGCCTTGCCCTGCCGAACCGCCGTCTCCAGCTTCGTGAAGGCGGTATCCCACAGGCTCAGATCGACGCCCGCCGACAGCGCGATCGCTGCCGCCTCTTCATGATCGTCGCTTAAAGCCAGCAGCCGATCGATCGCACAGCCGTCGGCCATGACGATTCCATCGAAGCCCCATTCTTCGCGCAGGATGCCGGTGAGCAAATGCTCGTTGGCGTGGCAAGGGACGCCGTCGATCTCGTTATAGGCGGCCATAAAGCCGGCCGCACCGGCATCCTTCCCGGCTTTGGCGGCCGGCAGATGGATCTCGCGCAGCTCCCGCTCGCCGATCGCGGCGGGCCCGGCATTGTGCCCGCCCTGGCCGGCGCCTTGTGCGCAAAGATGCTTCAATACGGCAGCGGCCTTGTCCGGCGCGCTCAGCTCTTCCGGCCGCGTGCCCTGCAGTCCGCGCACGACGGCCGCCGTCAACTGCGAAGCGAGGTAAGGATCCTCGCCGTAGCATTCCTCGGATCGTCCCCACCGAGGATCCTGCAAAATATCGAGCGTGGAGACTAGCGCGAGGTGAGCGCCGCGCGCCCGGATCTCGGCAGCGATTCTGGCGTAGGCGCGTTCCGTCAATTGCGGGTTCCATGTGGAGCCGATGTTCAAATTGACGGGCAGCAGCGTCCCGTCCAGCGCCTGATGGCCGTGCGGGCATTCCTCGGACAGCAGGACCGGGATGCCGAGCCTGGTATGTTCCTTGACGTATCGCTGCAGTTCGTTGGCGACTTTGGCGCTTTCCGCCGTCGGAATGCCGTTGTTGTATGTAACCGCCGACCACGGATCGGCCCGGAACAGCCCGTACAGCGCCCCCATGCCGTCTCCGAAATCCACTTGCCGCTTGAACGCTTCCGTCAACTGAACATTGGAGCCTTCGCGTCGGTAGGCATCCCAGCCGTACATATGCTGATTGAGCTGCCCGACCTTCTCCTTGAGCGTCATGCGCGCCAGCAGGTCCTCGGTTCTCTCTTCGATCGAATACGACGGATCTTTGTAGATGTCCACTCGTGATTCTCCTTTCCTGCCCCGATTAACGGGTCGCTTTAAACGCCCGGTACTCCTTCGGCGTGATGCCGGTGTACGACTTGAATACCGATACGAAATATTTGTACTCCTTGTAGCCGACGCGCTCCGCGATCTCAAACACCTTATCGTGCGTCGTGGCCAGCAAATGCTTGGCATGGTCGATTCGATACTCATTCAAGTATTCCTTGAAGCTTTTGCCCGTGCTTTGTTTGAACAGCAAGCTGAAATAGCCCGGCGTAATTTTCAGCCAGCCCGCAACCTCCGAAGCTTTCAGATCCTGGTCATAATTTTCCGTCATGTACTGCTTCGCTTTTTCGATAATCCAATGCGACTTGTCGAGGCCGTTCAAATCGATCAAACGAATCAATTGCCGCATCTCTTCCACGGCGATCGCTTCGATGGCCGCGTACGAGTTGTTCGCATGAAGGTCGATCGGCGAATGACGGCCATGCTCCAGATCCGTCAGACCGCTCTGGCGCAGCCGTTGACGCAGCAGGGCCAGCAGTTCGTCATAGATTTGCACCGCTTCCGGCAGTAATCTTCGTTCGTCAGCCAGCGACGCGAACATCTCGTGGACGAGCGCCGCGACCCCGGCCGCGTCTTGTTTGAACAAGAACGAGACCAGCCTGTCCAGGATGGCCTTGCAGTCGTAATCCGATTTGGGTCGATCCTTCGATAATAAAAAGCGGTCTTCCGGCAGCAGCGCCGCCCGGTCGGTCAGATCGTGCCATTGCAGCAGCTCTCTGGTCTCGGCGCTCGCGGAAGCCGTCTGCTCCAGCTTCGGAAAGGGAGCGCTGGCCGCGCAATAAAGCCTCCCCGCTCCGGTCCACGCCTCCATCGTCTCTTCCAGCAGCCGCCTCATCGGCTCCCCTGCCTGAAGGCGATCCGACATCGCTAGCGTAAAGAGAACGTTTCGATGATCGAATACGGCAACGCTGCGAATATCGCGGGCCATCAATTTCTCCTGGATCAACGCCAGCCATTTTCTCTGAACGTCGCGATATTCGTCTTCCGGCATGCCGGAATAAAGCTCGGCAAAATCGGCTAATTGGCTGACGATTATGCGGAAGGACTCACCGTTCATCGATTGCGGCGGCGCCGGCGGCTCAGAAGATGGAGACGACCGCAACACGGCGGACAACCACATCGCTTCCTCGTCCCCGTTCGCGGACGGCTCCGCCTCTTCCAGCTCGGCCACGATCCCCTTCACCACCTGCACCAGCTCGTCGACATCGACCGGCTTGAGCAAGTAGTCCGTCACCCCAAGCCGCATCGCTTGTCTGGCATATTCAAAATGTTCGTATCCGCTGATCATCACGACACGGACGCGCGGGAACTCCCGCTTCAGCCGTTCCGTCAACTGCAGTCCGTCCATTTCTTCCATCCGAATATCCGTCAGCACGATGTCCGCGCCATGCTCGCGCGTCAGCTGCAAAGCTTCTTCGCCATCGTACGCGACGCCGACGACTTCGACGCCAAGCGATTCCCAGTCAATCGTCAGCCGCAGGCCTTCGCAGATGACCGGTTCGTCATCGACGATCAGCAATTTCGTATGAAGTCCGTTTGTTGCCGTCATCTTCGGTCTCACCGCCGTCCGTCCTGTTGGGAATTTTTAATCGGATCAGAGTGCCGTCCGGCGTACTGGATACGATCTCCAGCCCGGCGCCTTCGCCGAAATAGATCGAGAGCCGCTCCTGGATGTTGCTTAACGCGCCCGAGCTTCCTTCGTCCGTGCGCCCTCGCCGAAGCGATTGACGAATCGCTTCCAGCTTGTCCGGCTCGATGCCGCGTCCGTTGTCCTGAACGTCCGTCCAAATTTCATCCGCCACGGCATAGCACTTGACGGTAATCCGGTTGACGGCCTGGCCACGATTGCGTCCGTGCTTCAGGAAGTTCTCGACTAAGGGCTGAATCGTCGTTTTTAACATCGGCGCCGCCGCGATGGAAGCATCCATGAAGAGCGAATACCGGAAGGTGTGTCCCAGCCGTCGCTCCTGCAAATACAAGTACGATTGGACGAATTCCAATTCCTGTTGAACGGTCGTTACGTAGCCGCCCTTGTTCGGCGCCGAGCGGAAAAACCTGGACAGCATTTCGATCAGGTGGCTCGTTTTTCCCGCTTTCTCCAACCGGGCCGTCCATCGGATCATGTCCAGCGTATTATATAAAAAATGGGGATCCATTTGATTTTGCAGCAGTCTGAGCTCGGATTCCCGCTCCCGCAGCTCGAGCTTGTACTTATGATCGATAAGCTCCTGAATCGTAAGCACCATATCGTTGAATTTGCGGTTCAGCTCGGATATCTCGTCATTCGACTCGATCGGCACCCGTGCCGTAAAATCGCCCAGCTTGACGCGATTCGTTTCGTTTTTGAGCCGCAGGATCGGTCTGATGATCGTATACTGGAATCCGACAAGCGCGCTAATGCCCAACAGCAGTATGGCAGCCAGAATGACCGCCATCACGCTTCGAACGTTCGCCGTTTCCTGGTTAACGATCGATTCGGGAATCATCGCGACGATGCTCCATCCCGTATTTTCCATCGGCCGGTAAAAAGCCATATAGCTCCGGTTGTCGACCTTGTATTTCATATAACTGGCGTTCCCGTTAGCGAACGCCTCCATCAGATCGTGCGGATCGAAGCTCGCGGGCACCGAATTGTCGGAACGCAGCACCTGCTCGCCTTCCGCGCCGATGACGAACACTTGGCCCGATTTTTTGTACAGCCCCTTCTCCAGCAGCTCGATAAGGCTGTTTTCATCCAGGCGAATGATAAGATTAGCTTGCGGCCGCGTGATCTGGCTGAATGCATTGAGTATGCGCACGAGCGACACGACGCGGAATTCCCCGTTCCAACCGCTCTGCACCGAATAGCCGTCCGTCCAGACGATACCGCCTTTGCGGAGGGCGGCCTTGTCCAGCCATTTTCCCTCGTCGGCCAGAACGGGCTCCCCCATATCGATACGATGGCCGTTGAACCCTTCGATGCTGATGGAGCGAATATATTTTTTCGAAAAAAGATGAAAGGTCAGCATGCCTTCGATCGCCCGCTTCAGGTTCTCGGACCGTTCGTTGCTCAGCTCGGGCCACGGCCGCAAATATTCGTTCAGGTCCGGACTGAGGATCATGTAGTCGGCGATATCCTCGACGGTGGACGTCTGCTCTTCCAATTGACTGACCACGCTGTCGAGGTTGCGAATCGTCGTATCCTTGAACTGCTTGCTCAAGATTTGGTTAAACTGAAGCTGGACGATCACACCCACGCCCAAGGTCGGAAGGATGACCAGGAGCAGGAAAATGATGACCGCTTTTCGTTTAAGTCCAAAGCTTCGAGCTCTTCGGGAATACCTTCGCATAACAACCTCCCCGGATGTCCGGACGCCTGTTCGCTAGCCTTTGACCGCTCCGGCTGTCATGCCTGTAACGAGCTGCTTCTGGAGCAGCAAATAAAAAATGATGATCGGCACGAGTGCAATCGCAAGCGCGGACATCTGGAGCGTCATGCTCGCCGTCTCGACGCCGACGAAGTTGGCCAAGCCGAGCGGCAGCGTCTTGAGCGCTTCCGAGCTGATCAGCACCAAGGCGAATAAATATTCGTTCCAGTTATAGATAAAGTTCAAGATGATGACAGTCGCCATCGCCGGTCTTGCAATAGGCAGTATAATCGACCAGAAAATTCGGTATACGCCGGCACCGTCCATGACGCCGGATTCCTCCAGATCCTTCGGCAGGCCTTGCATGAACCCTTCGAGGATAAAGATCGTCAACGATAGATGGAATGCCGTATAAGGCAGTATAAGCGACCAGTACGTATCCAGCAAACCGATATTTTTCATGATCAGGAAGATCGGGATCAGCGTGGCGTGGATCGGCACCAGCATGCCCAGAAGAAAGATCGCGAACGTGGATTTGCGGAACCGAAATTTAAACCGGGCCAAAAAGAACGCCGTCAGCGAGCCGAGCAGCACCGTGATGATCAGCGAACCGAACGTAATGATGAGACTGTTCATGAAATAGGTGTCCATGTTCGCGATATCCCAGGCTTTGGCGTAATTCTCGAAATGCAGCTTCGTCGGCAAGGAGAACGGACTCGCCGCGTATTCCGGTTCCGTCTTGAACGAATCGACGATCATATAGAAGAGGGGGACGATATTGAATAACGCAAATGCGCTTAAAAAAACATACGTCAGCACCCGAAACCAATTCGAATTGTTGCTCAATGCGATTCCCCCTTTCATTAACTGTCTTTTTCTCGTCCCAAACGGTTAACCAAGCTTACGACGATCAGGCTGAACAGCAGGATCAGCATCGATGCCGCGCTGCCGTATCCGAATTGCCTGCTGACGAAGGCATGGTTGTACATGTAGATGGTCATGACTTCCGTCATATGGGCGGGGCCGCCTCCCGTCAGAATTTGCACGAGATCGAATACCCGGAACGAATTGCTGATGCTGTATACGACGGCCACGAGAATCGTGGAGCGAATCATCGGGATCGTAATGCGGAACACGCGTCTGAGCCCTGTCGCGCCGTCCAGCTCCGCCGCCTCGTTGACCTCGCCAGGAATGTTCTGGAGCGCAGCCAGGAAAATGACCATGTAAAGCCCGCAATTTTGCCAAATGTAAGCCAGGCTGACGGAATACATCGAGATCGAAGTGTCGCCGAGCCAATTGCGCTGCCAGCTGTCCAGGCCGAAAAACCCGAGCAACGCGTTCATAAATCCGTATTCCGAGTTATAAATCATCCCCCAGATCAAAGAGACCATAACGGAGGAAATGACGACGGGCATGAAGCCGACCGTTCTGAAGAAGGTGGAGCCCCTCAAATTGCGGTTCAACAGCAGCGCCAGCAACAAGCCCAGCGGAATCTGGCCGATCAAGCCCGTCACCATGATGATGATATTATTTTTTACCGACAGCCAAAAAACGGAGTCGTTAAAAATGCGGACATAATTGTCGAAGCCGACAGCCGATTTGGCCGAAATGCCGTCCCAATTAAAAAACGAGTAATACAGCGAAACGAAGATCGGGATGATGGCAATGCCTATATAGATGAGTAATGCGGGAAGCATGCCGAAGAAGATGGCGGCTCTCGTTCCCTTTAACGTATTCATTTTGTCGCCTCCGTTTCTTCGCGGCAGCATCGAGTTCGTCTGAACGGAGAAAACCCGCAGCACGGGTTTTCTCCATCGCTTTTTCAGTTAAAAATCAAATCGGTCAGCCGGCGGTTTTACTTGAGGGCGTCAAGCGCGGCCTGCGTTTTCTTGGCGACGTCTTGCGGCGTCCCCTGCTTGATGGTCAGCGCCTGAAGACCGTTCTCGAATTCCTTGGAAGGCTGGGTCGGGATGACTGAGTCGAACACGCGGGTCGAGCCGTTGCTGGTCAGCTTCATCAATTCTTCCAGGAACGGATTGATCTCGCCTTCGCCCGCCACGTTCGTTTTCGTCGGAACCATGATGCCCGCCTTGGACAGATCCTTGTACAGATCCTCGTTCACGAAGTACTTCATGAACTCGAGCGCCGCATCCTGCTTCTCCTTGCTCAGCCCGCTTTTGATCGCGATACCGAATTGAGGAACGCCGGCCGCCTTCTTGGGATCGCCCTTGCCGCCCGGCACGCTTGGGAACAACGCAATGCCGAATTTGCTGCCGTTCGGGTTATCGATGCGGATTCTGGCATTTACGGTTGCCGACGTGATGTGCATGGCCGCTTTTTCTTGAATGAAGTAGTCCTGCGCCTGCACCGAATCCATGTTGTTCGCGTCCGAGTTGAAGGCGTCCAGCTTGGTCAATTCGTCAATGACCGCAACGGCTTTGACGAAGTCCTCATCGGTGAACTTCGCCTTGCCGTCCACGACGTTCTGCAGGAAGTCGTCGCCTGCGAAGCGCTGCGTCAACGTGGACATATACGAGGATTGAAGCGGCCATTGCTCTTTGTTGCCGAGAGAGATCGGCGTGAGCTTCGCCGCTTTTAATTTCTTGATCGCATCGATCCACTCTTCGTAAGTAGCCGGGAACGTATCGTATCCGACCTTGGAGAACATTTCCTTATTGTAATAAATGATATCGACGAAATTTTGCTTGGTCGGCACGGCATATTGATTGCCGTTCTTGTTGAAGCCGGCCAGCGCATCTTCCCGTACGAGCTCGTTCCAATTGGCCATTTGATCGTTCAAGGGCAGCAGCAGATCGCCGCTCACCAGCGGGTCAAGGTCCGCGCCGGGCCATACGACGTCGATGTCGGCCAGATTGTTGCCCGCGGCGAGCGTGAACAGCTTCGTCTTGTATTGCGCCGCAGCCACGCCGTCCTGATTGATCTTGATATTCGGATGCTCCGCTTCGAACGCGGCAATACGAGCTTTGTATACTTCATTATCCGCATTCGGCGATGTCCACGGATGCATCATCGTCAACGTTACGGTTCCCTTGCCTCCGCTGTCGCTCGACGAAGCGCCCTTCCCGTTGTTCGCGTCGTTCGAATTGCCGCAGGCGGCCGTTGCCAAAGCCAACGTCGTTGCCACGGAGAGCAGTGCGGCTCCCTTGATGCCATTTCTCTTTTTCATTGGCGAACCCTCTTTTCTACATTTTTATAACATAAAGTGTTTATTTACTTCCCACTCTATGTCACTCACTCAGTATAAAGCGTTATCATTAAGCCCTGAATCCCACAAACTTACGATAACATCCGATTTTTTAAATTAAGCCCGATCTTTTTCGTTCAGCACATAGTCGACAATCTCGTCCAGCGGAACGGTAGCCAATGCAATGGCCGTATCCGTAACGCCGTAGTAAATATACAGGAGACCGTCCTTCACCACGTTGCCCGTCGGGAAGATGACATTCGGGATCTGATAGCCGAATTTCTCGTAGTAGGTTTCAGGTTCCATAATAAAATGGTTCGTCCTGGCAATGATCTTCTCAGGATTGTCGAGGTCCAGCAGCAGCGCGCCGACACGATAGACGGTATCGTAGTCCACGCCATGGTACAGGACCAGCCAGCCTTTGTCCGTCCGCACCGGGGGCGTGGAGCCGCCGATTTTCTTCTGCTCCCATGCTTCCGGACCTGCCGTGGCCAGCAGCTTCGGCTCTTCCCAATGGATCAAGTCTTCCGAGTAGCTGATCCACATGGCGGCTTGCTTCGTCCCGTAGGCTTCGCCGACATATTCTTCGGGCCTGCGCAGCAGCGCGAACTTGCCGTTAATCTTCTCGGGGAACAAAATATTGTCGCGATCGTTAATCTCCAGCGGCGTCGTATCGCACAAGTACTCCCAATGGATTAAATCTTTGGAGGTCAAGATGCCCGAGCGGGTCCGCCAGTGCACTTCTTCCTCGCCCCAGCCGTCCGGATATTGAGGAATGGAACGTTCCGGTATGCCCGTACCCGTCGGATAATAATTCATGGCGCAAGGGCGCAGCGCATAATTCAAGTAAAACGTATCGTCGATCTTGACGATGCGCGGATCCTGTACACTGCCGTAAGGAAAGCCGAGCATGTCCGGCGTCACGACCGGCTCGTCCAGCACATGCTTGAAGTGGACGCCGTCTTCGCTTTCCAGCAGACCCAAGAAGTTTTTGCAAGGCGTCAAGGAACCTGCCGTCCGTTCGATCATATAAAATTTTCCATTGTCGATGATGACGGCGGGATTGAATACGGTTGCTTTTCTCCACTCGAATAATCCGGGAACGACGATCGGATTCTCGGGATGTCTCGTAATGTTAAGCATGACTACCTCCTGGAATGACTGTGATGGCCTGGACAGTTCGCATTTCGTAATCATTATAGCGCTGCCGGCTTGGACAAAATATCCGACAGGTTTCAGAAAACGTCCGATAATTGCGAATGATTGCGTTTTTCCTGGAAGCATGTTAGCCCCCATCCGAAGAAGCGCTGTCTCCATATCCTTGCCCTGCGCATGCAAAAAAAAGCCATGGCATCTCATCCATGGCTTGTTAGCAAGCTGCTGACTACAGCGATATTTCTCTACCCAGCGCGGCGGATCGATAGAGGGCGTCCATCACTTCGGACGTGGTCATGACCTGATCGATATTGGCCCGGCCCTTGCTGCCCGAAGCTGCGGAGCGCAGGAAATCGTCGATCTCCGAGGCGAACTTGTCCGACTTGGCGAACGACGGGCTCGTCTCCAGCAGCATGCCGTCCTTGGCCCCGTACACCTTGAAGTCGCCGCTGCCGTAATCGAGCTTGACGCCGGCCTTGTCGCCCAGAAATTCCACGAACATCGCGGATTCCCCGATATTTTGCGCCCATGCCCCGTTGAGGCTGATCGTCGGCCCCGTCGTGCGAACCAGGCCGGTTACAAAATCCTCCACGTCGTACGTGCCGTTATAATTCGGCGGACCGGCCCACATATTCACGTACGCGTAGGCTTTCATGTCCTTCGCCAGCTCGCCGTAAATTTCGCCGGATACGGTCCGAACGTCAGGCTGCCCCAGACTGTAGAAGATAAGGTCGAGGAAGTGGACGCCCCAGTCGATCAGTACGCCGCCGCCCGACTTCGCCTTCGTCGTGAACGGTCCGCCCAGTCCCGGAATCGACCGATGCGAGCGGAAGGAGCAGTAGATGTGATATACGCGTCCCAGCTCGCCGCCTTCGATCATGTCCTTGATCCGGTTGACCCCCGCTGCATAGCGATTGACGACGCCGATGTTCAATATGCGGCCGTTGCGGTCGGCAGCCGCCTTCATCTCGCGGACTTGCTCCATGTTCAGCGCGGCCGGCTTCTCGCAGGGCACATGCTTGCCGGCATTCAGGCAATCGATGGCGATCGGCGCATGCGTGTCGTTCGGCGTGCAGATCGATACGGCATCGATCTCGTCGTCCTCCAGAATCGCCCTGTAGTCTGCGGACGTATGGGGCACGCCGAATTCGGCTGCAAGCGCGCGTGCGCGCTCCTCCAACGGATCGACGAGCATCTTGATATCGGCCTTGTCGCTGTCGTGATAATGCTGAATATGCTGGGTTCTTGCGATCATGCCGCAGCCAATGACGGCTACTTTTAATTTGCTCACTCGTTTATCCCTCCGGATCGATTGACATGAGGCCAGCATACCACGGCGAAGGGCACGCGGATTTAGCCGGATTCGCCATTTCGTTAGACCTGATTTGCGCTTGTCGCGATGGACTGGTACTCGGTAGGAGAGATGCCGAAGTGCAGGCGGAACGCTTTGCTGAACGAATGAATCGATTGATAGCGGAGCTTGTCCGCGATCTGGGTAACCGTCAGCCGACCTTCGCGCAGCAGCTTGACGGCCTGCTCGAATCGCTTGCGGTTGTAATACTCCTGAATCGTAAGCCCCATTTCTTTGGAAAATTGATGCGACAAATAGGAGTAGCTGTAGTGCAGCTCCTCCGCCATCGCGCCTAGCTCCGTCATCCGAAGCCAATTGTGTTCGATATATCGGATCACGTCGTGAACCGGCTTCGTCATCTCCTTGCCCTGCAGCATCGGCGAATACGCCGTCTCCCGGCTGTCGTGGAAGCTGCGGTAGGCCAGTACGATGAGCTGCTGCAGGTACGAGCCGATCATGAAGGAGGAATAGCTCTTCAGGTTTACCAGCTCTTTGAAAATGCCTGCGAACGGAGCTTCGATGCCCAGCAGGTTGGACACGACGGGCTGCGTCGTCTGATCGAACATTTTCCGGATCGGCTCCAGGGCCGGCGCATCGCCCACCTCACCCGCATCGCCCGCCTCGCCTTCCGCAAAATCGAACCCGACATAATAGTACCGGAACGGATCTTCATCGTCCGCCCGGCAGGCGTGCAACTCCCCCGGGACGTTAAGCACGATGTCGCCTTCCTTGACCGGGTGGGACGTTCCGCCGGCCTTGAGCCATCCCCGGCCGGAGACGATGTAGGTGAGCTCGTAGCAAATTTGCTCGTGCTCGTTAACGACGTAGCCGCCTTGACAGCTTAGATCCCCAACCTGGAACAAATCAATCGATCCGAACCGCTGCGGGTTCTCGAAATATATATGGTCGAAATGAAAATCGATTCGATTGTCTTTTTGCTCA
The DNA here is from genome assembly GCF_019091135.1 of Cohnella sp. GbtcB17. GTDB lineage: Bacteria > Bacillota > Bacilli > Paenibacillales > Paenibacillaceae > Cohnella. The sequence continues at coordinate 22,132 of NZ_JAGXJW010000017.1, forward strand.
TACGTCACTTCTTGATCCATCGTATCCCCTCTCGGCCCGGCGCTCCTTTTTAAGGGTTCCGGCAGCGAGTGCTTGCTTTTTTTATAACCACCTTAAGCGGACGATCGCTAACAGTCAAGATGCGTCCGATTTCCACCCAGATGAGCGAAGTTCCGGTCCGACCGAATCCATCATCCTTTTTCCATAGAAGATCAAGCTTATCAATCCAATGTTGTATGGTTTAAAATATACATGACCCTCGAAACAATCAATCAAGCATATAAAATAATGAAAGCAGGCATTCGATGGAACACTACCGCAAACAAATGTTGCTGACCCACCTGGATAAAAAGCTGCCGATGTACATCGAGGCGTTCGGTTGGAATGAAGGAGAAAGCGAATTCGATCGTCCCGACGGCTATCATTGCTATCACTGGCTGCATACGACAGCCGGGGCGGGAGAATTCCGTTTCTCCGGCCAAAAGATAACCTTGTCGGCCTGTGAAGGCATATTGCTGAAGCCGAACGTCCCGCATTTCTACACGCCGCTAACCACCCCCTGGTCCACCTGGTACGTCACGTTCGGAGGCGCTCAGATTGGCGCGATTCTCGGCGCGCTGGACCTCGCCGAGTCGACCGTCATCGGCTGGGAGTCTTCTTCGCCATTGGCGAACGTGCACAAGAAGGCAAGCAAAATAGCCGGCGCTCCCTACGGATTCGCCGGCCTGGACAGCTCCGTCATGCTGTACCGCTTCCTGACGGACATTAAAAAGTTCGGACGTGCCGACAATATGCGTTCGCTGTCGCACTACCATGAGCGGCTGCTGCCCCTGATGCGTTATCTGGATGAGGTTTATCACGATCCCGCAGTCGGCTTGGAGGATATGGCCCGGTTCGCGGAGCTCAGTCCCCAGCATTTGAATCATCTGTTTCGCGCGGCGACCGGCATGAGTCCCTACCAGTTTTTAATTCATCTTCGTATTCAAAAAGCGAAGGAAGAGCTCGCTGGCCCGGGCGATCGGACGATCAAAGCCATCGCCGCACGGGTCGGCTTTCTGGACGCCAGCCATTTCGTATCGACTTTCCGCCGGCTCGAACAAAAAACGCCCGAGCAATACCGCAGGCTGCATCGCTGACGGTACGCTCCGGCGTTGATTCCCTGAACTCCTGCGGCGTTACCCCGAATTTTGAAGAGGCAAAGCTATCGCCTATTCAGGCGACAGCCTGATTGCCGTTATCCGTCAAGACAACGCCCACCAGCTCACGCCATAGGGTGGCAGTGTTTGCTCGGTCTTCACTTCCGTTTGGCCGAGCACGTCCAGCACCGGACGCTTTAAACGAATGCGCTTCGGTTCGTCGGCATAATTCAGGAGAATCACATAGCTTTTCTCGCCTTCCCGCCGATACACCGTCTCCACCTCCGCGGGCAGATCGTCGGCCCAATCCGACGAAGGATCGGTCGTACCGAGCGCGTCAAGCAACGCTGTCGTATTATCAAGCGTAAAAAAAGTGCCTACGTAGACGATCCGGCCTCGGCCGTACGGCCGCACGGCGATCGCCGGACTGCCCGCATAATAATCCCGCACGTATTCGGCAAGAACTGAACAACCGTCGGCTTCCGGCTCCAATATCTCGTGGAACAGCGGCGCAGCCGTTTCCTTATCCGGCGAACCAAAGCGGATCCGGCCAGCGTCATCCCCGTCGACCATCGTGAAGTCCTTCACGGCGATGCCCGCGAGCGTACGAACGACGCCCGGGAACGGTAGCATATGCGCATGGTTGTTTCTATCCTTGTATCCGGCACGCGGACCGAATACGAGCGTGCCGCCCTGGCTCGCATAGCTTCGCAGCGGCTCAAGCTCATGTTCGTCCAGCAGCTGCACGTTCGGCGCGAACACGATCTCGTACCGATTCAGGGCATCCGGCTCCGAAGCCGCTCCGAGATCAAGCACATCCGTGCCGATATGCCGTGACGCAAGCGCCAGGTAAATATTTTCCTCGCTTCTCCAATACTCGGTACCCGTATGACGATCAATCTTGCAGTTGCTGTCATTGTCGTAGTCGCTTAAGATCGCGGCCGTCGCATGAACGCTGGTCGACACGATCAGCTTCGACAATCGCCCGGTCTCCAATGCCACGGCGCGCGCTTCTTCGAGCCGGCGGTTCGGCTGGTTGCCATAATCGTTAAGGCCGTGCCAGAGCGTCTCCGCGCCGTAGGGACAAGTCCGCCAGCGAAAATAAAGCACGCCGTCCGCGCCGTGCGCGATCGACTGCCAGGTCCACAGACGAATCTGCCCGGGCTTCGGCGAGACCTGCAGATAATCGTCGCGATCGTCGTTCAGCCCGTTGCCCGTCTGACCGCCCGGTCCCGCCTGCTGCTCCAGAATCATATATTTTCCGGAATAGCCTCGCATCCGGCTCAGATGCTTGCCGCTCAGCTTGTCCTTCTCGCGGATCGGCACATCCTTGCGCATCAACTGAAAGGAAGGGTACGAGTCGTACGACAGGAAATCGACCGCCCGCTCCGTAAACGGCTTGTAGTCGATATTGCCGAACATGCCGTTATGGGTGGCGAACTGATGCGGAGCCGCATCCTTCAGGATGCGGTACTGGCGCTCGGCGAACGCGATCGCGGATTCGGACGTGAACCTGTAAAAGTCAAGCAGATGACTCGGGTTATGGTAGGTTACCGTTGGTTTGGGCAACGCGACCTGTCCCCAGTCGGTGTACGTCTGCGCCCAGAACGCCGTTCCCCATGCTTCGTTCAGCATTTGCAGCGTGCCGTACCGCGTTCGGCACCACACGCGGAAGGCGTCGTGATCGCTAGGCGCAAAGCTGGCGTCGGAGTGGCAATTCAGCTCGTTGTCGATCTGCCAGCCGATGACGGCGGGATGATCCTTGTACCGGTCGGCCATGGCCGACACGATCCCGTCGCACAGCCGCAAGTACGTGGCGGACGTGTAGTTGTAGTGTCGGCGAGATCCGTGCGCCATCCTGCGACCGCCGAAGTCGACGCGCAGCGTCTCGGGATACTTGTCCGTCAACCATGCCGGCGGCGCGTAGGTTGGCGTCCCCAGAATGACGCGCAGACCGCAGCCGGCTGCCGCCTCGATCGCCCGGTCGAAAAGGGAGAAATCGTACTTGCCCTCTTCAGGCTCCATGACGTTCCACGCGGTCTCGCCCATCCGGACGGTATTAAAGCCAAGCTCCGACATCCGGCGGAAGTCCTCCGCCCAGCACGCTTCCTTCCAATGCTCCGGATAATAGCAGGCGCCGAGCAGGAAGTCGTCGCCCCGATATGCCTTTCGTTGATTCAGCATGCCGCTGTCCTCCCTTGATTTCCAGTCAGCCTTTGACCGCGCCGCCCGTCAATCCTCGGACCAATGTCTTGGACCCGAACAAAAACAGCAGGATCAACGGCAACGTGCCAAGCGTAAGTCCCAGGATGCTGGCAGCATAGTCGGTCCGGTACCGGGTCGACAGATTGGCGATGCCAAGCGGCAGCGTATACAGCTCCGGCTTGTTGATCGTGACCAGCGGCAGCAAATAATTGTTCCATGAACCGAGGAAGCAGATCAAGCCAAGCGTACTGACTGCCGGGAGGAGGAAGGGAACCACAATCCGGAAAAAAATGCCGGGCTCCGTGCAGCCGTCGATCCGCGCGCTCTCTACGACCTCGGTCGGTACGGACGATTGTACGAACTGCGTCATGAAGAAGACGCCGAACGCATTGTTCAGACCCGCGATGATGAGCGGGACATGCGAGTTGTTCAGGTGGAACCACTTCATCTCCATGACGAAGGCAATCAGTCCGAGCTGGCCGGGGATCATCATCGTGACGAGAATGAAGCCGTACAGCCACGTCTTCCCCTTGAAGCTGTACTTGCCGAAAGCGAAGCCGGTCAGCGCGCTGATGAACACCGACACGGCGGTAAATAACACGGCGACATACAAACTGTTCCAGTAGTTGCGCAAAAAGTCCGCCGACAGTATCGTTTTTAAATTTTCCAGCAGATAGCCGCTTGGCAGGATGGGCAGCTTTTTGAACAAATCCTCGGAGTAATAGGTGCCCATCGTCAGCATCATATAGAAAGGAAAAAGGAAAATCAGCGACAGGGCCGTTAATGCCGCGATCAGCAGTCCTTTTTGCGTTTTCACTTCGAATCACCGTCCCGGTTCAGCCATTTGATGCCCATCAGGGAGAACAGTGCGATAAAGAGGAAGGTCGAATACGCGATCGCCGCGCCCTTGCCGTATTTGAACGACGAACCGCTGAACGAAGCGTCGAACATGTACCAGATCGGGGTGAACACGGAGCCGTCCGGCCCTCCCGTCATCGACGTGCCGGAAGCCCAGCCGCTGTAGAGCAGCATCGGTTCTTCCACAAGCTGTAGTCCGCCGATAATGGATGTGACGATCAGAAACAGATTGATCGGCTTGAGCAGCGGAATCGTGATGCGGAAGAAAACGCTTCGGGCGGAGGCGCCGTCGATCTGGGCCGCTTCATAAATTGACGTGTCGATGCTCGCCATCCCTGCGGTATAAAACATAATAAAGTACCCGAGATTTTTCCAGAAGATCATCAGGATCACGATCCAGCGCGCCCAGACCGCCGAGCCGAGCCAATTCACCTTTTCGTGGATCCATCCGAGCTCGACGAACAGATTGTTGATGAAGCCGCCCTGCCAGTCGAAGAGAAGCGCGAAAATGATGCCGATGGCGACCGGAGTCGTCATGTAGGCGCTGAAAAAGCTCAGGCGAAAGAAGGTTTTGCGCCGGATCAGCCTGCTCTCGATCAGGCTGGCGATCAGCATGCCGAACAGGACGAGCGCCGGCAGGTAGCAGGCAATGAACAGGAGCACGTTGCCCAGCGACTTCCAGAAAAATTTGTCATGCGCAAACAATTGAACGTAATTGTAAAGTCCGACAAAGTTATTGTTGCCGAACAGGTCCCAATCCGTGAAGCTCAAATACAGCGTAAACAGAATCGGGAACAAGCTGAATACCGCATAAAAAATAAAATAAGGCGTAATGAACAGGTACGGCCATTTATTCGTACGGTTTATGCCGGTCGTTTTCGCCACGGACACCACATCCTATCCGAAAACGGCGGGCGATGGCTTGACCACCGACCGCCGCTTCCATTTTTCTCTTTTTCAGTTATTGGATCGTGAGCTCAGGATGATTTTTCTTGAGCTCTTCCGTCCACTTTTCGAATGCGCTGTCCGCGTCGAACTTCGGATCCTGCGTCATCGTCTGAAGCACGATTTCCGATGCGGCGTACACATCCTGGTCGTATTTGGTCACCGGCTTGGCTTTGATGCTCGGGAACACCTTTTCGATCCAGAACTTGTTCAAATCCTGGCCGCCGAAAAACGCGTCGGGTCCGGACGCTAGCTTGGACGTATCTTCAAAGACGGACTTGAGCGGAAGAATGGACTTCATGCCTTTGAAACTGACATCGGCGCCTTCGGCGGAGCCGTACATGCCTTTGAGGTAGGTCCATGCGGCGTCCTTCTGCTTGCTGCCCTTCCAGATGCCGATGGACGTGCCGCCGTAAGTGAAGCCGCCGCCGGGAGGCACCGTCAGTCCCCATGCCGCGCTGCTGTTCTTGTCGTTCGGCTTGATGACGAACTCGGGGGACCAATTCGCGGCCGGATAGAAGATAACGTTGTTTTGCGAGTAGGAAGCGCTCCACGAAGGCGACCACATACCGAGCTTAGCCTCGTTTTTCATATCCCGCAGCTTTTGCAGCTGGCCGAATATGCCGAGCATATCCGTCTTGTTAACGCTGACGCCGTCGATGAACGGTTTCGTCATCTGATTGCTCAGTATGGTGTAGGCATCCATCAGGCTGGCGAACATCGTGACTTTGCCGCCGCTCTTATCGAATACCTCCTTGCCTTTCTGCGCGAAGTCGTCCCAGCTCTTGAACATCGAAGCGAGCTGGTCGGGATCGTCCGTGCCGAGATATTGCTTCGCCAGTTCGCGCTTGTAGGCGACGGCACCCGGCGCGACCTGCTGGTCGAGCGCGACCAATTGGCCTTTGCCGTTCGTGAGCAGCGGAACTTCGAAGTCAAGGAGCGCGCTCTTGTCGAAGCTGTATGGCGCCGCGCCGAGATCGTCCATTACGTTGAGCTCATAGATCGCGCCGCGCTGCGCGGCTTCCGCCCAGATGATGTCGGGCAATTCGGAGCCGGAGGCGATCGAGGTCTGGATTTTTTTCAAATAATCTTTTGCCGAAACCTCGACGTATTCCACTTGAATATTGGGATGATTTTTCGAGAATTCCGCCATCAGCTTGTCATGGCTGCCCTTGTCCCATCCCCATTCGACCAGCTTGCCGCTCTCGGCAGCGGCGGAGCCGCCGGCCGACGACGCCGACGGGCTCGCAGCGCCCGAATTGCCGTCATTGTTCGATCCGCACGCGGACAGCGCGAGCGCAGAGCCAAGCACCAGTGCGGTCATCATGCTCCAGGTCGATTTCTTGCGCGAGCTTTGTTGCATTTGTTGCATCCCCCTTGTTTGAGCTTGCGACGGACATGGCCGGCGCCGTGACTGCCGCCGGTCTGTCTTGCAATTTGTATGATACCTTCGGTGCCCCGGAGCAACAACATGACGATCCGATGATTTTGTTTAAAATACGATAGCGACTTTTAATCGCTTTCAATCCGCGATTTCAGGCATCAACGGCAAAGCGATCCGGATTGTCGTCCCTTCCCCCTCGCGCGTATCGACATGAAACTCCGCCGCATCGCCGTACAAGTAAGCGAGGCGCTCGCGGATATTTGCGATGCCGATATGCTTCATACCGCCTTTATGCGGGGTGGCCTGCCGAAGCGAATTCGACGCGACTCGCGAGGCCGTCTCCGGATCCATGCCGGTTCCGTTATCTTTCACCTCGATCAGGATGCGATCCGCCGTCCGTTCTAAAGTAACCTCGATCAACCCGGGCGACTCGCGCTCCGAAAATGCATGAAAAATCGCATTCTCCACAAGCGGCTGGAGCACGCTCTTCGGGATAAGGACCGAAGCCATATCCGCTTCCGCATGCCAGATCAGATTGAACTTGTCGGCATACCTGTACTTTTGAATAAGCGCATAGTGCTCGATCAATTCCTTCTCCTGCGCGACTTGGACGTACAGTCCGCTCTCCCCTAGCTTCACCGCGTCCTGCAAGATTCCGATGAACGCTTCGACCATTTCCTCAACCGCCCGGTTATTGCCTTTGCGCGACAAATAGACGACGGTATTCAACGTATTGTAAATAAAGTGGGGATTCATCTGCGCGAACAGCAGTTCCGTCGAGATGCGTCTTTTCCACTTTTCCTGCTCGATTTTCTCGTCCATCTGCAGTTGAATATCGCGGAGCATCGATTGGAAGCCGGTCCGCAAAATATCGAGTTCGTCGTTGCTTCGGAACTGAAGCCGGACGTCGTAATTGCCCATCGACACCTGCTTCATCGCTCTGGACATCTGCGAGATCGGACGGGTAATGCTGGAGATGATCGGTAAAAACAGCAGGGCACAAAGACCAAGACAGAGTGCCAGGAAGATCGCCCAGTACTGAACGACATAGCCAAGCAGCCGATAGAAGCGGCTCTTGGAGGTGAACGTGACGACGGACCAATCCGTCTCCTTGAACGAGCGCGTCAAATAATAGCCGGACTTCGTGCGATGAACTTCGACGGCTTCATGGCCGCCCCGAAGATACGCCGAAATATCGTTCGTCATGTTCTGATTCAACAGATAGCCGCGTCCGCCGTTTTCCGTCCAGGCAAAGCGTTCGAACGACGGGGCCAGCGAGTCGAACAACTCGGTGACAGCCTCGAACTTGATGTTCAACAGGAGCACGCCTCCAAATTCAGGCGCGAAGCGTATGTAGAAGCTGATTACTTTTTGTTCGCCGTTATCTCTGATGAGGTGCGGCGCGGTGAAGCCGCTTTTTCGACCTGTGCCTATCGCATCCTGATACCAATTTTTCTGGAGCTCCTGCTCAAAGTATGGATCGATATACAACGACGACCAGAAAACTTTGCCGTCGCTGCGAACGATCGCCGAGCTCGCCAGGTAATTGCGCAGGACGTTGAATTTGGTGAGTTGAACGACAACCTGCTGATACGCCTTGATCTCTTCGTATACGGAAGGGTAGGAGGGCCGGCTTGCGAACTTCTGCAGCAGTTCGTCATTAACCATATTGGCCGCATACAGCTTGACATCTTCGATAAAACGCTCCATCTGATCCGAAGTCTGGTTAATGTGGATAATATCTTCGTTCAGCGCCTGGTCCTCCAAGATGGAGGAGAAACGGTCGAGCGCCAGCACGCTGATCAAAGTGATGGAGAAGGTCACGATCAGAATGACGCTTCCCATAATTTTGTTTCGAATCCGGCGCATGCTTATCGCTCCGCTTCCGCTCTCATATAGTCCTTGGGGTGCAGACCTGTCGCTTTTTTGAACACTTGGCTGAAATATTGACTCGTCCGGTATCCCACCTGCTCGGACACCTCGTAAATTTTCAGATCCTCCTTGAGGAGCAGCTGCTTTGCGATCTCCATTCGGTACTCCGTCGTGAAATCCAGCAGCGATATGCCCGTCTCCTTCTTGAACGTCGTTCTCAAGTGAACGGCGCTGATCTGCAGATGCTCCGCGACGGTCTCAAGGGATAGCTCGGGATCGGCGTAGTTATCGCGAACATGATCCATCGCTTTCTGTACCCATCGGGAAAAGGACGAGCGTTGACGCTCTGCGTTCGCGATCGCCTCCGCCGAGCGGTTCAGCGCCGCTGCGATCTCGCGCGCATCGGAACCTAGAAGCATATCGGGGCGTCCGGCACCCGTCCGGATCCATTTCTCGCCTGCGGCCGCGACGGCCGCCAACAGCGCGTCCGTCGCGGCGCGCTCCACGATGTCATCCAGGAGCCGCTTCCAGACCGTCAACGATTCAGGACCGTCTTTGATTCCGGCTTGAATGCGTTCTTCCGAGCCCGATGGGGGCTTCGCATTCGATGCCAGCGCCTGCTCGAACAGAAAGACGGACCGCGCCGGTAGAAAATAGGCGTACGCGTACTGGTGCCGGATCATCTGCCAATGCCGGTGCGCATCTCGCTCCAGATTCGTCGCGATCATCACGCGAGGCGTGTGTCCGGTATGACGCTGCAAGCTTCGCTGAAGCGCAAGCGAGACCTGCCGGAGCGCATATTGCGTAATCAGCAGACTATTGGACACGGATAACTCAACGACGGCCGCATAGCCGCCCCCTTCCGTCTCCAGCAGCAAAATCTCTCTTGCCTCTTCCGTCTCGCGTATCGTCTCTTCTGCCAAAGTGTCCAGCAGGACCGTGTCTTCCAAACGATCGCATTCGCGGCGGCCGTCCAGTCTCATGCGAGAATTCAATTCGAAATAAAGCAACGAAACGGCGAACGAAGGCTGCATGGCGTTCTCGCGTGTCTCGGGCTCTCCCTTCGCATCCGGCTTGCTGTCGAACAACGCTCTCCACGCGCGACGACGCTGATGGCGCTCCTCCGCCTGCTCCGCCTCGATGTCTTCCCGCAGCTTCAACAATTGTGCGAGAAGCCGGTTGCGGCTGATCTCGTGCTTCAACAAGTAGTGTGCCGCCTTCAAATCGAGCGCCTGCCTGGCATAGTCGAAGTCGCGGTATGCCGTAAGGAAAATCAGGCGGGTATTCGGCCCGAGCTCGCGAATACGCTTGCCCAGCTCCAATCCGTCCATCGGCGACATCGAGATGTCCGTGATGACGATATGCGGCCGCAGCCGTTCGAACAGGCCGAGCGCTATTTTTCCATTCGTCGCACGCGCCACGACTTCAAACCCGTGTTCCTGCCATGACACAGCTTCATATACATTTTCCAGAGCCAGCGGCTCATCGTCGACAAGCATGACGCGAATGCTCAATTTTCCGCACCTTCGTTTCCATTGCGAGTAATATTTGAGATATAGCCAACCCCCGCGACATTGTCAAGGGGCATACATTTCCGACTAGTTCCCGGAGGCAGATGTAGGGAAGGTAATTATTATGCCATTGCGCTCAGCATCTCTCCACTTTCTCCCGCAAGCAAAATAGCCGGCGATCCTTGCGGATTCGTCGGCCCGGACAATTCCGTCATGTTGTATCGCTTCCTGACGGATAATACAAATTCGGTCCTGCGAACATCTCATGTTCACTGTCGCACGACCCTTGGCGGCTGCCGCCGGCGTTTATTCCCTGAACTCCTGCGGCGTTACCCCGAAGCGGTCCTTGAACACCTTGATAAAATAAGTCGGATTTTTGTAGCCGAGCAGACTCGCCACTTCATATATTTTATATTTGCTGTCCTTCAGCAAAAAGACGGCTTTGTCCATTCGCAGCCGGAGCACGTATTCGGATATATTTTCGCCGGTCTCTTTTTTGAATACTTTGGACACATGCGTCGGGTGCATGTACACATGGTCGGCGATCGCCTGGAGCGATACGTCCTCCGACAAATGCGTCTGAAGAAATCGCTGAATCTGATTGACCAGGGAATGACGGGACTCGGACATCTCTGCGTTCATCTCATCCTGCAGCTTGTCGAGCATGCCGAAAGCCCAGTAGGACAGCTCGCCGATTCCTTTGTAATCCGACGCATGATTCAGGCGATAGTCCGCCAGCAGTCTTCCGTTTTTGTGTACGAAGTAGGAGAACGCCGCTTTGAGCGCATATTCGATCTCGGACAAATGCTCGCCCGAGCCGCTGTATTTGACTCTCCACTCCCCGAATATATCTTCGAGCTTCTCTCGGGCGGCCTGCCAGCTGCCCGCCTCAAGCAAATGCGCGAATAAGGGCGGCGTATATAATGAAGCGACATTATGGGGAGCCGCTTTCCCATGGTCCTCGTTCAGCCGAACGACGACGTCGCTGTCGGCGCCGATCTGCGACCGGATCGTAGCGACGCAGCGCTGATATAGCTCTTGCAGGCTGTCGGGAAATACACCTGCGGAAGACAGTACGATGGATACGGTCAATCGCAGCAGTCGGCTGACGATTCGTCTTGCCTCGTCGGCGAGCCGCTCAAGCGGCTCCGACTCCTCCCGCTCGCGGCTATGACGGACGACGAACAGCAGATGGCCGTACAGATCCTCGCAGCTCCAGCTGCCGTAACCGTCTCCCAGCAATTCTTCCACGATATTGGTGACGGCAAAACCCATCACCGGCATATCCGATATGCCGTACCGTTGCTCGCTGTCTTCAATCCGTATGAGAATCAGCGTTGTCTCGTCGCCGACGCGCACGGGAATGTCGTACAGCGCCAGCTCCTCGGCCAGCTTGCGATCGTGCCACGGACGGCCCTGTATCAGATTGTTCAACAAATTGGCGCGCAGAACGGGGCGGTTGCGATGAACCATCGCCTGCGACTGCACGAGCTCGCGCATCTGCTCTTGTTCGGCGAGCAATCCGTCGATCGCCTCCCTGACGTTGGCCAGCAGCTCCTCGTCCTTGACGGGCTTGAGCAAGTAGTGGGATACCTTATGCTTCAACCCTTCCTGCGCATATTCGAACTCGGCATGACCGGTCAGCAGCATGCAGACCGTACGAGGCCAGCGGCTCTTGATCGCGCCGATCAATTCGATGCCGCTCATGCCCGGCATGCGAACGTCGGTAATGACGAGATCCGCGGGGTCCTGCTCCATGACACGAAGCGCCTGCTTGCCGGAATACGCGGCGCTTAGATTCGTGATGCCGACCTCGGACCAGGGCAGGCTCTCGGTCATGCTCTCGACGAGATGCTCTTCATCGTCCACGATCAACAGCTTCAATGTTCCTCCTCCTCCTTCCAATACAGCTCCGCCGTTAGGCCGGATTCGGCGTTGATGGACAGACGCAAGCCGGATTCGGCGCCATATCGAAGCCGAAGACGCCGATGCACGTTGACGAGTCCGCAGCTCTCCGACCGCTCGTCGAGCGGACTTGCGAGCAACAGGTTCAAGCGATTCAGCGATTCGGTCGTCATCCTGCCGCCATTGTCTTCCACGGACAGCGAGCAGCCGCCGTCGACCCGCCGGCCCGTCAACGTGATCGTGCCGATGTCTTCCAGCGCTTCGATGCCATGAATCAAGGCGTTCTCCACGATCGGCTGCAGGATAAGCCGGGGAACTTGAAGTTCAAGCATGTCGGCTTCGACATCGATCTCGTAGCGGATGCGATTCATCCGCATCCGGTGAATGCCAAGGTAGTCGGCCGCATTTTTAAGCTCCTCGCCGAGCTTGACCTGCTGGTTCTGCACACGGGTCGAATACCGGTAATAATCGGACAGATGATAAGCCATTTGAAGCACGGCGTCTTTGCGCTCCAGCTTGGTCATGCTGATGATATAGGACAAACTGTTGTACAAAAAGTGAGGATTGATTTGCGATTGCAGCTGTTTGAGCTCGGCCTCGCGCGCGTGAAGCTTTTGCTCCAGCACGTTCTCGATGAGCCGCTGAATCTCGTCCGCCATCTCGTTGAAGCGGGAGATAATAAGCCGGAATTCGTTGTTGACCTTCAGCGGTATTCGGGTCTTGTACTGCCCCATTTTGATCTTTTGCACGCCTTTGACCAGCTCGCGCAGCGGCACCTGAACGTTGCGATACAATACCCAGGCCACGGCGATGCCGACGACGAGCAACAACGCGTATACGAGATAGGAAAAACGGTTCGTCGTTCTGAGGGGGGTCAGAATATCTTGCAAAGGAACGATATTGGCCACGTATCCCTGCAAGGACGCCACCTCGGAATAAGTCAGCAGATAGGAAATTCCGCCCATGGCGAGCGTAATGTCGCCCTGCGGCGACAAGCGCGTCGCCTCGAGGGCGGATATCGATTCTTCGAGCAGCCCCGGCGGGCAAGCGCTTGACGCCAGCGAGGCGGCATTCGGTTTGTAGAACAGCACGTCGCCGCTTCCCTGCGCTTCGAACCGGTTAAGCATGCGCACGATATTGTTCCGATCGAAGCTGATCTCGACGATCGAATTGGCTTTGGATATGTCCGCTTCCGCTTCGTACGGTTCGACCGTGACAAGCGAGAGCTGGGACGCATTGTCTGCCCCGTCGTCCACCGAAGGAAAGTTCCAACTGCCCTCCAAGAGCTTCTGCAGGTGCAGGGGATCGTACGTTTTGCCGCGTGCGGTCGAGATCGCTTGACCCGTACGTGGCGAATACACCGTGATCTCCTGCGTCCAGTCCGTCGAAGCGACCTGCAAGTACAGTTTGTCCTGAATTATTTTTTTGCGGCTGATTTGCTCGTAATAGCTGTAGTTCAGCAGCGACATATCTTGAAATTCGATGACGTTCGGGTCCCGGAGCAAGACGCGGGAGAACGTCTCAAGCTGCAGAAAGATATTGTCCATCTGCGCGGCGAGCGTCGACAGCTGTCCGATGCTCGACTGCTTGATCTGCCGGGTAATGACCTTCTCGTTGATGCTGTGGGAATAAACCGAGAGGATCAGGACGGGCAGCAGCAAAAAAATCAGAGAGCCGACCAGCTTGGAGAAGAGACTGCGTTCTTTGTGGCTCATTCGCTTCGGCTCCCGCATTTTTTTGCCCATTTTATTCTTTAACGGCACCCATCGTCAACCCGTGCACGAAAAACCGCTGCAAAAACGGATAGACCAGCAAGATCGGAAGCGCTCCGATGAGAATCTGCGAGGATCGAACGGTTCTCTCGGATAGAATCTGCAGCTGGGACGGATCGATATTCGTATTGCGCATGTCACCGCTCTGAATAATCGTCTGGAGAAACGTCGCCAGCGGATATTGGCGGTAATCGGTCATGTAGATCAAGCCGTCGAACCAGGAGTTCCAGTGCCACACCATCGCGAACAGCGATAGCGTAGCCAGCGACGGCAGCGACAGCGGCAGATAGATCTGCGTCAGCGAGCGCATATAGCCTGCGCCGTCGATATAGGCTGCCTCCTCGAGCTCCTTGGGAATGGCTCTGAAAAATTGCATCATCAATATCGTGTTGTACACGTTGACGGCCGAAGGGAGAATGAGCGCCCATAGCGTATTCGTCAACTCAAGCTTCGTCACGACCAGATAGGTCGGGATCAAGCCGCCGTTGAACAGCATCGTAAACACAAAAAACCAGGAATAGAACGCTCTGCCGGCAAACGGACGCGACAGCACGAACGCCGCCGACACCGTCAAAACCATGGACAGCACCGTGCCGGCGACCGTCCGCTCCGTCGACAGCAGTAGCGAGCGCAAAAAAAGCGGATTGGCGAGCGTTCTCGCATAGGCCTCCGCAGAGAAGCCGACCGGCCAGAAATAAACCTGATTGGCCATCGCGGCCGAGCTGGAGCTGAAGGATACCGCAGCCACGTGAATGAGCGGCAGGATGCAAAGTACCGCAATTGCGGCCAGAAGTACCGTATTGAAGCCGGAGAACCAGCGATAACCTATCGTATTGCGATACATATTTTCAGCCGCCTTTCTTAAAAGATCCGATAATTGCCAAACCGGTACGCCAGTCTGTATGCCGCCACGATCAGCACAAAACTGACTGCCGATTTGAACAAGCCGACGGCTGTCGCAAAGCTGAAGGAGCCGTTCATCAGTCCGACGCGGTATACGAACGTGTCGATAATATCCCCTTCTCGATAAACGAGCGGATTGTACAGATTAAATATTTGATCGAAGCCCGCGTTCAAAATATTGCCGAGCGACAGCGTCCCGACGACCAGAATGACCGGTACGAGCGCGGGCAGCGTAACATGCAGGGTTTGCTTCAGCCGTGTGGCCCCGTCGATCTCGGCTGCCTCATAGAGCGACATATTGATGCCGGTCAGCGCAGCCAGATAGATGATCGTAGAGAAGCCGAATTCCTTCCATACGTCGCTGACAACGACCGTGAACCGGAACCAGTTGCCGTCTCCGAGGAAGAAGACCGGATCGAGTCCGATGCCGGAAAGCAGCTGATTGACGATCCCTTTGTTGCCGAGAATGTCCGTCAAAATGCCTCCCAAAATGACCCATGAAAGAAAATGCGGGAGATAGACGAGTGTCTGTACGGACCGTTTAAAGAAAAGCGTGCGCACTTCGTTCAGCAGAAGCGCAAACAAAATCGGAACCACGGTGTTGGCCGCGATCTTGAGCGATGCGATCAAAAAGGTGTTCCAAATGACCTGGGTGCTGTCCGGATAGGTAAACATATAATGAAGATGCTTCATGCCGACCCACGGCGAATCCCAAAAGCCAAGCCGCGCCTTATAGTCTTTGAAGGCCATCAGCAGCCCCGTCATCGGCGCGTAGTTAAATACGAGCAAACAAACGACCGACGGCAATATGAGCAGATGAAGCGGCAGCTGGCGAGCCAGCCTCACTCTGCTTTTTCTCCCTTCACTCATCCCGTATCGCCTCTTTTTTTTGGGCCAACAACGACAGACCTTACGCGTCGATCGAACCGCAAGGCCTGCCGCCGGAAAAGCCTGTTATTTTTTAACCGAATCGTACCATTCGTTCACTTCTTTGGTGATCTGTTCGCCGCCCGACGAATTCCACTTGCTCACGAAGCTGTCGAACGATTCCGGGGATTCCTGCCCGTAGATGATTTTCAAAAAGGTTTCATTCTCCATTTTGCGCAGCAGCTCGCCCTTTTCGGCCATTGTCGGCGTAGGCGGTCCCGTAAACTGATCGTATACGGCAGCTTGGTCCAGATAAGGCTCGAGTACCGCAGCGGCCTCCGCCCACTTCTTCGGCCTGGCCGCGAAGTATTTCTCGTAAGGCGTTTCCGGCGTTTCGCCGCGGCCGAGCTTGGCCATCACTTCGAGTTCCTTTTTCGGCGTCTGAATATCGTTGCCGTATATCGTATACTTTTTGACGTCGACGAAGCCGCCGGGAATTTTGTCCGAATCGTATACCGGCTTGCCGTCGACCATGACGTAGTCATAGCCTTCCGCCCAGCCGTTGGCGAATTCTGAGGAAGGATCATAGAAGCCGGGTCCCATGATCGCGTCGAGATACTTGAACAACGCGTCCATATGCTTGAAGTCTTTGTTGAAGTAGAAGCGCACGGAAGATTGCGGCTCGCTGCCGAAGCCCATCTGCCCGTCGATGCCCGCCGGGATCGGCACTGCTTTATAGTCGAACTTCATATCCGCGTTAAACGGCCAGGTCGCCATCCAGGTCGGTCCGAAGACCATGCCCGACTTGCCCTGCACGAAGCTTTCCGCCGCCTTGGACTCGTCCATCGCGCCTGCGTCCTTGTCCAGGTAACCTTTTTTCATCCAATCGCTGAGCTTGACCAGTCCCTGCTTGACGCTCGGCTGAATCGAGCCGTACTGCAGCTTGCCGTCCGCGCCTTCCGTCCAATATGTCGGCACGGCGGTATGCCCGAACAGGAAGTCGCTGGATACCATAAACGTATCCTTTACCGCGCTGACGCCCTTTTTCAGCGACAGCGACAAGCCGATCGTGTCCTTCTTGCCGTTGCCGTCGGGATCCTGGTTGACGAACGCGTCCATGACCTTGTCCATGTCCTCGATCGTCTTGGGCGCCTGAAGGCCCAGCTTGTCCAGCCAGTCTTGACGGATCCACAGCACGCTGAACGAGCTGTTGGCATTAAAGGTAGGAAGTCCGTAATGCTTGCCGTCATAGGAGACCGTATTCCAGATTTCGGGATATTGGGCGTACAGCTCCTTGAGTCTCGGCGAAGCGTATTGATCGAACGCTTCCGTGATATCCATCACTTTGCCGGAATCGACGACCTGATTTTCCAGCGTCGGATCGCTTAGCGTGAATACGTCGGGCAGCTTGCCGTTCGAATTCAGCAGCAGGCGCAGCTTCGTGGTATAGGCTTCGCCCGTGCCGACCGACCAGTCCACCTTAAAGTCGATGCCGAACTTTTCTTTGGCCCACCGGGTGTGCACATTATCCTCGATCGTCTCGCCATTTTTGAATTTGTTGTCGGATCCGACCACGCGCCCGAGCGAGATCGTGACGTCCTGCGTCGCGCTCGGGCTGCTTGCTCCCGCGGTTTGCGACGCTTCGCCCGAAGACGGATTCGTCGCCGTATTCGATTTTGCGTTGCAGCCTGCGGCAGACAGCATCGCGACGGCGACGGCAAGCGCGGCCCACGACTTTTTCTTGAAGCTCCTTTTCATGCAACGGCCTCCCTTTTGATGGTTCATGATGTAGTATAGCGCCGGCGCGCAAAGCGGATATATATCAAAAAAACGAGATTTATATCAATTTATTGGTCGTTATCTAGGACCTTCATTTTTTTATATCATTGCGATTTATATTATATTTCGTGCGGATTAATTTAAGATTATGATACCTTCATATTTCATAATTCTTATATGGCGGTGATATAAAGTTGTTGTATGCAGGCACGAACTACCATCCGCACGATTGGCCGCGGGAACGGTGGCAGCGCGATATCGACCTGATGAAGCAGGCCTCTTTTAATATGGTTCGGCTCGGCCATCTGTGCTGGGATAGCTTTGAACCGTCCGAGGGAAAATATACCTTTGAATGGTTCGACGAGGTCATGGACCTGTTCGCGGCGGCGGGCATCCGGGTCGTACTCGACATCGCGACGCGGCCCGCGCCGACCTGGCTTCATAAAAAATATCCGGAGATCGATCTGACGGACGCCAGCGGCAATCGGATGGAAGCGCTGACCCGTTATATGGAAGACGTCGGGCATCCGGTCTTCCAGGAATACGCCTACAAATTCGCGGAGACGCTCATCGTTCGTTATCGCGACCATCCGGCCCTTCATGCGTTTGGCTTGTGCAACGAATTCGGCTCGGGCTCTCCTTCCTTTTCGACCGCCGCAAGAGATCGTTTCCAGAACTGGCTGGCGGACAAATACGAGACCGTCGACCGTCTCAACCGCGCGTGGGCGACGCAGCGATGGTCCCGCAAGCTCAGCAGCTTCCACGATGTCGCGCTCCCGGTCTCGGGCCCGATCAAGGGAGCTCCGGAACGGCTGCTGGATATGTGGCGGTTTTATTCAGACGAGACATTGGCCTTTATGCAAGGCCTGAGCCGTCTCGTCAAACGGCTTGCGCCGTCCGCCAGGGAGACGACGAATCATTGGTCCGAAAACCCCGGATACGGCTTCGACTATTTGAAGCA
Source organism: Cohnella sp. GbtcB17 (assembly GCF_019091135.1). Classification (GTDB taxonomy): domain Bacteria; phylum Bacillota; class Bacilli; order Paenibacillales; family Paenibacillaceae; genus Cohnella. Next base: position 40,209 of record NZ_JAGXJW010000017.1, read on the forward strand.
ATACGGCGACATCGTCGATCTGCCCGGCATCGGCTTCTATCCGGGCACCAATCCCGAAGACAGGCGAGCGCTGACTGCCGCATGCTTCTTCATGGATCATCGCATCGGCGAGCTCGGCAGACCGATCTGGTGTCTGGAATTCCAGACCGGCGACTTCGGCGGTTACGGCTCGCCGCGCAAAGCGATGCGGATGTATGCGTATTTGTCGCTTCTTCACCGGGCGCAGGCCGTTTGCGCCTGGACCTGGCGCTCCATGCTGGGCGGCGAGGAGCAGTACTTGTTCGGTCTGGTCGACCATGACGGGGAGCCGGGCTGGAAGTACGGGGAATTCAGGCAGATCGCGGAGGAGTTCAGCTTGCTGAGAGAACGCGGTCTCCCCCGCAACGTCTCGCCCGACGTCGCGATCGCCTATTCCTTCGAGAGTCTCAAGGTCGCGGCCGGCAACCCGAGCTACTACAAGTCGGATTATACCGATCAGGTGCTTCAAGCTTACGAGACGCTCGAGCTTGCCAATCTCGACTGCAATATCGTGAATCTGCGCGAGCTGCGCCTGAATTACAAGCTGCTCGTTGTTCCCGGACATGCCGTGATGGACGACGCTTCGGCCGCGACGATTCGCGCATTCGTCGAACGCGGCGGCACGGTTGTCATGACGGCCTACTCGGCCAAAGTCAATGCACACAATCAGGTGTTCGATACGACGCTGCCAGGCGCGCTCAGCGACGTCTTCGGCATCCGCGTCGGCGCGTTCGTTCGCACGCGAAGCCATACGCCGAGCGAGAACGCCGGCGGGCTGGAGAAAACCGAACTGCGTCTGGAGCGCGAACGTCCGATCGTCGCCTTCGGAGAGTCGCAATACGAGCCGCCGATCGACTATTACGAGATCGTCGAGACGAGGACGGCCACCGCCACGGCCAGCTTTGTTAACACGCTGGAGCGCTCGCCCGCGATCACGCGGAACCGGTACGGCAAGGGCGAAGCGATCTATGTGGCCGTCCCCGCCAGCACCGCGATCCTCAAGCCGCTCCTGGCGTCGCTGTACCCTGCGCTCGGCATCGAGCCCGGACCGGCCACGCCATCCGGCGTCGCGGCGCGCACGCTGGAAGACGGCTCTACGCTGTACGTGAATACGACCGGCGAAGATCGGACGGTGACGCTTGCGAGTCCGGGCAAGGGATTGCTGTCCGGCGTGCAATACAACGGCGAACTCAAGCTGAGCGCCTATGAAGTCGATTTGCTGACAAACTGATCTTAAATATAAAGGAGCTCGATTCTCATGAACGATACGATTCGTAAAGCGGCGTTCGTTACGCCGTCCGACCGGCAGCTGGCCTGGCAGCGGCTGGAGTTTTATTCCTTCATCCATTTCGGCATCAACACCTTTACGGACAAAGAGTGGGGGCTCGGCGACGAGGATCCCGCCCTGTTCAACCCGACGGCGTTCAGCGCCAAGCAGTGGGTCGACGTCTGCAAGTCCGCAGGCATGCGGGGACTCATCCTGACCTGCAAGCACCACGACGGCTTCTGCCTGTGGCCTAGCGCCTATACCGAGCATTCGGTCAAAAACAGCCCTTGGCGCGAAGGCAAGGGCGACCTCGTGCGCGAGGTTGCGGAAGCCTGCCGGGAAGGCGGAATCCGGTTCGGCGTCTACCTGTCCCCCTGGGACAGGCACGATCCCCGGTACGGAACCGACGTGTACAACGAATACTTCAAAAATCAATTGCGCGAGCTGCTGACGCAATACGGAGACGTCTTCTGCGTCTGGTTCGACGGTGCTTGCGGCGAAGGTCCGAACGGTCTGAAGCAGGTTTACGACTGGGACGGCTATTACGAGGTCATTCGCGAGCTGCAGCCCGAGGCGGTCATCTCCGTGTGCGGACCCGATGTCCGCTGGTGCGGCAATGAAGCGGGCCATACGCGGGAATCCGAGTGGAGCGTCGTGCCGGCGCATCTTCAGGATATCGAGAAGATTCAGGAAAAATCGCAGCACGTAGACGACGGCGCCTTCTCCCGGCTCGTCCGCTCCCAGGACGACAATCTGGGGGGCAGAGATGCGATCCGAGACGCCGGGCAGCTCGTCTGGTATCCGGCCGAAGTCAATACGTCCATCCGTCCGGGCTGGTTCTATCACGCGGCGGAAGATGACCAGGTCAGAAGCGTAGACAAGCTGCTGGACATCTACTACAAATCCGTCGGCGGCAACTCCACCTTTCTCTTGAATCTGCCGCCGGACAGACGTGGACTCATTCACGAAAACGATGCGGCGAACATGGCCGAACTGGGCAGAGTGCTGTCCGCCACCTTCAGCCGCAATCTGGCGTCCGGCGCCGATGCGAGCGCATCCGAAGAGGCGGACGGCCTCCACGCGGCCGGCAGCATCCTCGACGGCAGCGCCGACACCTACTGGTGTCCATTGGAGGGCACGGAGCAGGCATCGATCGTAGTCGAGCTTCCGCAGGAAGCGACGTTCGACACGATCGTGCTTCAGGAGCACATCCAGTCCGGTCAGCGTATCGAGCAGTTCAGCATCGAATACGAGGAGGACGGTGCGTGGCAACCTCTCTATCGGCATACGGTCGTAGGCTACAAGCGCATCTGCCGCTTTCCGGAGGCGACGGCCAAGCGGCTTCGTCTGACGATCGAGGCATCCCGCTGGTGCCCGACCTTTTCCGCATTCGAGGTATACTTGAGCACGAAAAGCTGATCGCCGGCACCTGGTTAAACGTTGAAAAGCCCTCGCGCGTCTCGCACTTCCAAGTGCGCCGCGTGAGGGTCTTTTTCATTTCGCCGTTTTAAATGAAAAAACTAAAGCCGGCATGCCGTGAACATCAACTAGACGCTCCACTCCACGATCTCAACCCCGTACGGATCAAGCGTCAACGCCGGCCCTACTGGCGATTCCTTGAGCAGGCTCGTATACGTCCCGCCGAGCGATACCTCTTGCCGCTTGCGGCTCAGGTTGAGCACAAACAAGTAACGCGTCTGCCCTTTGCGCCTAACCGAGATTTGCACGCCTTCGGGCAATCCGTCCAAGCGCGTCAATCCGATCTCGTCTGCAAGCTCGCGGAACAGCTCGATATAATAGCGCTCCTCGGCGACCGTGCCGATGTAGACGACCCGGCCTTTCCCGAGCTTGCGGACCGTCACGGCCGGCTGTCCCGCGAAAAAGTCGTCGTCGTACCAGGCGATCGGCTCCGCCCCTGCCGGCGTCAGGATATCGCACCATTGACTGCAAGCGTACGAATTCCCGTGCTTGTCCACCAACGTATGAAGCTCGCCGCCGATCGGATCGTATTCCGATACGGTGACGCCCGCCGCTTCGGCCAGCGGCCCGGGGAGCGGCCGGATCCAGCAGACGTTGTTGTCGTTTTTGACGCCGGTGCGGTTCGTGAGGACCAGCGTCGCCCCGTTCCGTACGCAGTCTTCTAGATGCCCGGCCCGTTCCTCGTCCAGCAGATACAGGGACGGCGCTACGATCAGGCGATAGCCGCTCAAATCTTCGGTCGTATTCACGGCGTCCGTCAAAATGCCGAGCTTCGTCAATGCCCGGTGATACAGCTTCAGATTGTCGAAGTAGTCCATTCCCTCGGCCTGCGGCTGAATCTGAAACGCATTGTACAACTCGTGCGAATGCAGAATCGCCGCTTCCCCCTGAACCTCCGTACCGTCCAGCATCGCAGAGAGCCGGTTGACCTCTTCGCACAGCCCGGCGTACTCCTCAAAGCGCCGGCCCGGCACGTTGCTATGATCGATGAGGCCGTGCCAGAACTGCTCGGCGCCGACCGGCGCACTCCGCCATTGAAAATGGACGACCGCCTCCGCCCCTCTGGCGATGCACTGCCAGGCAAAGGCGCGTATGAAGCCGGGCTGGGGCGTACGCCACATTGGAAACCAGCAGCCAGGCGGCCCGCTGATCGTCTCCATGATCCAGAAGCCGCGGCGCTTGATCCCGCGTGCAAGATCCAGCGTGAGCGCGCCGCCGTATCCGCTGGTGCCCGCTTTTTCCTGGCTCGTATTCGGATAGTAGTCGAGGGAAGCAAAGTCTAAAGGCGCACATAACCGGTAATAATCCAGCGCCATCGGATAGCTCCATATGTTGTGCGTGACGAAATGGCCTGGGCAACTCTCCCGCAGCACGTCGAGCTGAAGCTGCTGAAACGCGACGACCGAATCCGTCTCGAACCTTTTCCAGTCCAGCAGGTACGACGGATTTTTGAACGCCGTGCCGCCGAGCGGCGGCTTGACCTGCTCCCATTCGCTGTACGTCCCGCTCCAGACGACCGTGCCCCATGCGCGATTCAGCGTCTCGAGCGAGCCGTACTTGTCCTTCGCCCATTCGCGGAAGCGAGCCTCGCAATGCGGGCAGCAGCATTCGTTCAAGCCGAACTCGTTGTCGATCTGCCAGCCGATGACCGCCGGATGCCGGGCATATCTCGCCGCCAGCTTCCTTACGATCGTCTCGGAGAATCGGCGCATCGATGGACTGTTGTAGCAGCGATGCCCGCGAACGCCCGCGTAGCGCGTCTTCAGATGGACATCGACCGGCAGGACGTCGGGATAGCGCTCCGTCAGCCAGTTCGGCGGCGTGCAGGTGGGCGTGCCCAGGATGATCTGAATGCCTTGCCCGTGAAAAAGCTCGATAGCCTCGTCCAGCCAGGCAAAATCGTAGACGCCTTCCTGCGGCTCCAGCAGCGACCAGGCGAATTCCGCCAGGCGAACGACGCGGATGCCGGTCCGCGCCATAAGCTCCGCGTCCTTCTCCCACATCGCGCGTTCCCAATGCTCGGGATAATATACGACGCCCATCAATGTCATTTTTTGCAGCCTCCCATGCGAGCATCCTTTATCAGACCATCATATCGGATGTCCGCAAGCTGCGATATGCTGCATTATTCTGCTGCATATAAAAAAATGAACCGGGTTGAATGAGGAAGCGATCGACTAGCCATTCGAGAGGATCGCATCGGCTTTGCAGCCGTTCTTGATGCTTTAGACAATTTTGAACATCCTGTACAAAAAGGGCTGCAACGGAATATCGAATACGGTCTCTTGCGCCCCCGACATCGCCGCGGTCCACGACTTGCCGGTTCTAACATCGATCAGCTTTCGCCCTTTACCTTCCACATGCACCTTGACCTTTTCCTGTCGGTCGTGAAAGGAATCCAAAATAAACGTGTCATTGTCGTAAAGGAAAATCGAAACATGGCCGCCGCATTCCAGGTAAATTTTCAAATCGCTCATCAAGTATTGACGGATCGTCGACAACACCTCTTTAGGGAATCGACTCCATTCGGCATAGTCGTCCGGTGCGGTCAACGTGTAGACTGTTCCGTTTCCATACTTGCTTCTCAGCAAGACGGGGAAGCAATTGTTGAGCTTGCGCAGCGCGATCAGGCAATCGCCCGCGTTGCTCATATATTCGATCGCGGGCAGGAGGACGCTGCTGCCGCTCCAGTAATAGCCGCCGAACGCCGCGCCGTCGGATACGAATTCATTCGAACATACTTTTTGATCCGCATACCTTGCGGATGTCAGTTCTTCGACGCCCCTGCCCTGCATCTTCTGCAGGAAGCCGGAGGTCATGCAAATATCTCCGCCCTTCAGCAGATGATTTTTCAGCTTGCCTATGATCGCCTCATCCGTCGCGCTTGCAGCCGTGACAAATACAAGACCGAACGTGTCGGGGAACGCGTGCGTCGGCTCAAAGGCGATCCCCGCCATCCCCAGATGATCGTACAGATGATTGTCGCCGCGGGCATGGAAGGGCTCGTAGACCGGGATCCCGATCGGTTGTCCGGCCATGCCGAAGACCTGGTCCAGACGCTCCAGCTCGTACCCCAGGGCCGGAATATGAACGGTGTCGACAAGCCAGCTATAGCAGAACAACGTCAATTCTTTCCCTTTCGCGAACAGCGTCAGATGGGCCTGCTCCAGAAAATAAGAAATATGCGGCATGCTGCCGAGCGAATCGATCCATCCTCCCGCATGATGGCCGGGTTTCAGCTTTTCAAACCAACGCATCAGCGAATAGCTGCCGTACCTGGGCAAGCTCTGCGCGGAATGGTTCGTATCCCGGGTCTCCGTACCGGTGTATACCTCATCGAAAATGCGAGCCTGCGTCTCCGGATTATACCCCGTCTCCTGATAAGATTCATACCAGTCCGGAAATTTGATAATCATGTTGACATTCGGGTTTGCAGCTTTGGCTGTCCGCATGACGATGTTCTCGGACACGTCCGTCATCAGTTCCAAACGAAAATCCGCCCAGCTACGATCTCCTTTGGCCGCGATGCAGCTGGCGCACGTACAATTGGTGAAAAAGAAGTCGTCGATAATAATCTCGTCGAACAAGGAGGCGGCAAACGTTACCGTTTGCTCCAGCCGGTCCAGATCTTCTTTTGTCGTATAGCAAAGCGTCGAGCAAGCGCGCTTGTAGCCGTCATCGATCTTCGATGCTTCGCTGCCGAGGATCGTGCCTCCGCTCCCGTATACGCCGGTTTCATCGATCAATGGCTTGTTCTTCGTCGTCCTCATCAGCGTCGTCGTGATCGCGCCGGATGCTGCAATGCCTTTGTCGTTGAAAAAACGCTTCAAGGAAGTCAGTTTCCCCGCGTAGATGTCCATATCGTCCCGATGCGTTTCCAAATAAACCTTGGCGCAGCTCAGATGCTTTTCGAAAAAGCGAAAGTTCCGCTCGTATTGCTCCTCCATTCCCATGCTTTCGATGCAACGGGTCGTAAAATACAAAGCGATATTAAAGTTGGCGTATTCGCTCATCTGCAACCCTCCCGCGTCCAGGCGAAGGAGCCGCTCCATAAGGAACAGCTCCTTCGCAAGGAACGATCAAATTTCAATGGCAAGACAATTGAGATACGCCGTGGGCAGCCGCTCCGGCAGCGATACGACGAGCACCCCGTACGATTGCTCGAACGGTACTTCGCCGACCCCGAGCAGGCGCACGCTTTTCACTTTTTCGTCCGGTCCGATCGAACGGATGACAGCGATTCGGTCTTCCGGCGCGCGCATCTGGAACGCGTAGATTGTGCTGCCTTTTTGGGTGAAACGAAAATCCGACGCACTCCATTCCGCTTTGTCTTCCTTAAAATGATCGATCACGACGCGGGTGCCGCCTTCGCCCGACACGCGGAACGGACGCGTGCCGTAGACCCCTTCCCCGCAAACCTCGATCCAGCTTGCCATTTCCTTCAAAATGTACGTGCATTCGTCGTCGATCGTGCCGTCGGGCTTCTGCGGGACGTTCAACAGCATATTGCCGTTTTTGGAGATGATGTCCACGAACATCTCGATGACATGCCCCGGCTTTTTGTAGACCGTCTTGACATGGTAGAACCAGTCGCCGACGCAAGTGTCCGTCTGCCACGGCTCCGGCTTGATGTCGGGCTCCTGGCTGCGCTCGATATCCATCACGCCGACGCTGTAAATCTCTTTTTTGCGGTCCTTCTGATTGTACACCGCCTTGTTCACGCCGCCGTTCAGCGCGGCGCTCGTATTGTACAGATGCGCGACCGCATGCAATCCCGCCTGATAATCGGGATGGCCGGGATCGAAGTCCGGCTTATCCCACGTATTGACGAACGGCAGCACGCCGTCCGAATACAGGAGGTCCGGCTGGTAAAGATCGATCACCTCCTTGACGATGTCGAACCAGCGCTGGTGCCACCATCGGTTCGGCGAATACCACGGATCCAGATCGTACATTTTTTTGCCCGGATCGTGGTGCTCGAGGTTCGGCAAGTACAGATCCTCGAACGCAGGATCGTTACCGTCGTACGGGACGTCTTTAAATGGCCCTTCTTTATCCCGGCCTTTGTTCCAATGGAACCAGCTGAACGTGGCACCCAGATGCTCGGTCAGACCGAAGGGCAGCCCTCTCTTGACAGCAGCCTGCTTCCAGAGCCCGACGATGTCCTTGTTCGGCCCCATGTTCACCGAATTCCACCGGTGGATCTTGGAGCCGTAGTTAAAAAAGTTGTCGTGGTGCATGGCTTGCGCGACGAAGTATTTGGCGCCCGCGGCCACGTACAGGTCCATCAGCGCCTCGGGATCGAACTTCTCGGCTTTCCAGAGCTGCACGATGTCCTTATAGCCGAATTGCGACGGATGTCCGTAATGTCTGATATGGTACCGGTACTGCTCGGAGCCTTCGACATACATATTGCGCGCGTACCAGTCTCCGTACATCGGGACGGACTGTGCGCCCCAATGCGACCAGATGCCCAGCTTGGCGTCCCGGAACCAATCCGGGCACTCGAACGTTCTTAACGATTCGAAGGTCGGTTCGAACGGGCCTTTGGAAATCGATGTCTGAAGCATGTCAAAACCTCGCTTTGCCGTTATATTTATTTCGCTTATTTCGCCATTTTATCGTAAGCGTTCTGGTAGATTTCCAGATAGCGCCTCAGCTTCAAGCCGTCGAAGCCCTTCACGTACGCGTTCCACTCGTTGTCGGTGAGCTTCTTCGATCCTGTAATAAACTGCGCCATATACGATCGAATATAATCGTTGATTTGCGGCCGCAGCTGGTTGACTTCCTTGGCGTCAGCCGTATCCATAAAGATGCTGAGCGGGAACGTTTCTTTCGGCTGCTTGTTCTCGTAGTTGTTCTGCGTCTCGAGGAACAGCCGATACTCGTATCCTTCCTGGGTCATCGGATCTTTGGGAGCGACCCACGATTCGCGGATATCGCGCGTCCGGCGCGTGATGCCCATCTGATCCCAAGTCTCGTTGTTAGTCGCGGCGGAAGCCATATCGAAAAATTCGGGCTTCAGCATATATCTCGCCTGTCTGCCCCTGACATCCGTGGTTCCGTCCGGCGCCTTCTCCCAGTACTTTCCTTCCAGGCCGTACTCGTTTGTAATCGCGTGTTCCTCCGACCACATGTAATCCGCCATCTTGATCGCCGCGATCTGCTGCTCTTTGGATGCCTTGTTCGTAATGGCGAACTGCCCGTTGCCGTACGACTTGTAATACCCCGTATAGGCGACGCCGTTCGGACCGGTCAGCGGCGGGATGGACACATAGTCCTTGTGCCGCGTCTGATCGGCCGCCAGGCTGAAGTACAGGCTCGGAATTCCGCCCGCGATGGCGCCGAGCACGTTGTCGCCTTCCTTGTTGGCAACCTGGGTAAGCGCATCGCCGTTTTGCGTGAACGATTCCTTGTCGATGAGACCTTCGCCGTACAGCTTGTTCAAATATTCGAGACCCTGTCTCCATTCCGTCTTGTTCGCGGCCAGATCGACCTTGCCGTCCTTCATCAAAAAGAAGTCTTCGTCGTTATCATAAATAAACGCGTTCATCAGAAAATTGGAAGGGACGCCGTGCCAGGTGCCGATCGCGCCGGCATATGGAATTTCGTCGGCTTTGCCGTTGCCGTTCGGGTCCTTCTCCTTGAACGCCTTCAGCACGTTGTAAAAATCTTCGGTCGTTTTCGGCATTTCCAAGCCCAGCTTGTCCAGCCAGGTCTTGTTGATCCATGCCTTCTGGGCGTACCAGCAATGAAAGCAGTCGTTCACATGCGGAAGCGCATAAATATTGCCGTCCGGAGCCGTGATAGCCGCTTTGAGATCGGGGTCGTCCTGGAACGCCTTCTTGATTTCGTCGCCGTACTGGTCGATCAGATCGTTGAGCGGCAGCAGCACGCCCTGCTGTCCGTAATCGATCTGTTCGGACTGCGTGAAGTCGCCGGAGAGGAAGACGGAGGGATAATCGCCGCTCGCCATAATCAACTTTTTCTTGTCGGCCGCGTTCGCATTGGGCGTCGCGTCGAATTTGAATTTAAGATTCAGCTTGTTTTCGATATATTGGGTAATAGCGTTTTTGTTGATATCTTCGATGCGCGGGGACAAGGACAAGAATACGTCCAGCGTCACCGGCTTTCCGCTTGCCTGCGCCTGATCGCCTTCCGTACCGGCTGCGCCGCCGTTTCCTTGATTGCCCGTCTCTTTGTCGCCGCCGCTGCATGCGCCCAGGATGAGCGCGAATACGAGCGTGAGGATGAGGACGACGGCCGTTCCGGTAATCCGATTTTTTTGCAAGTTGACGCCTCCTTTTTTTCGCTTCCATCGTGCCTGTTACGCTGCCGCTTGCCGGCAATGCCTGTGCCCGCTGCCATACGCGCGCTTTCCGGCCTCACCTCCCTTTCGACCGTCCGCCGCCTAGCCTTTAACCGAACCGATCATAATGCCCTGAACGAAATATTTCTGGACGAACGGATAAATGCAAAGAATGGGAACCGTCGCGACCACGATCAGCGAATACTTCAACAAATCGCGCAAGCCCTGCCTTGCCGCCATCTGATTCGCATCGACGAGGGCCGTCGCGTCTATCGTGTTGAGTATCAAAATATTCCGCAAAATGATCTGCAGCGGATACAGCTCGGGCGACTTGAGATAAATGAGTGCGTCGAAGTATGCGTTCCAGATGCCCACCGCATAGAACAGGATCAGGACGGCGATAATCGCCTTCGAGAGCGGCAGGACGACCCGCCACAAAAAACCGATATCCGAGCATCCGTCCAGCTCCGCCGCTTCGCCAAGCTCCTTCGGAATGGTCGACTGAAAAAAGGTGCGCGCCACGATAACCTGAAAGACCGACAGCGCGCCGGGCAATACCATCGCCCATCTTGTATCCAGAATGCCGACCGCCTTGACCGTGAGATATGTCGGGATCAGTCCGCCGCTGAACAAAATCGTGAACACGAGCAGCATCATGATGAGGTTGCGCCCGACAAACGTCGATCTGGATAAGGGATAGGCGATAGCCACGGTCATGACGACATTGATGGACACGCCAAGCAGGGTATAAATTATGGAGTTCATATAGCCGGTCAAAATGGCCGGATTGGAGAAAATGACTTTGTAGCCCATCAGACTGAAGTCGACCGGCCACAGCCACACCTTCCCGCTGACGACCGCCTGTGCCGAGCTGAACGAAGAGCTGACAATATAAATGAGCGGATAGAGGACGGCGACAAGTACACAGCAGAGAAAGATATAAATTAACGCAAGGAAAACCCTGTCGCCGACCGATTCGCGGATTGCGGTTGCCCGGTTCATGTACGTCCCCCCCTTACCACAGACTGTTGTCCGATATTCGCTTGGCAACGGCATTGACACTTATCAGCAAGACCAGATTGATCAGGGAATTGAACAGATCGACCGCGGAAGAAAAGCTGAAATTCGCGCCTAGCAGACCGATCTTGTATACATAAGTGGAAATAACTTCCGAGGTGCTCACGTTAAGCGGATTTTGCATCAGGTATACTTTCTCGAAGCCGACGTTCATGATTTGCCCGACGCTGAGGATCAGCAGGATGATGGCCGCAGGCGCAATGCCCGGAATATCGACGTGCCTCATCTTCTGAAGCCTTGACGCGCCATCCACTTTAGCCGCCTCGTACAGCTCGGGATTAATGCCGGCCAAGGCGGCCAAGTAGATCACCGCGCCGTAGCCGATCCCCTGCCAGACGTTCGACCATACGAAGATGCTCTTGAAATATCCCGGCGAGCCCATGAAATTAATCGATTCGAAGCCAAGGCCTTGTACAATATGATCCACGAAGCCCAGACGCGGCGAGAGGAAAATCATGATCATGGAAACCATGACGACGGTCGAGATAAAAAACGGAGCGAACGTCACCATCTGAATGGTCTTCTTGAACTTCACCCGCCTGATCTCGTTAAGGGCGAGCGCGAGCACGATCGGGGCTGGAAATCCGACGACAAGCGAGTACAAGCTGATCCCCAGCGTATTTTTGATCAGCAGCCAAAAGTTCGGCGACTGGAAAAAAGCTCGGAAGTGCTTGAGCCCGACGAACTCGCTTCCCGTAAATCCCTTCACGACGCTGTAATCCCGGAACGCGATCTGGGCCCCGTACATCGGAATGTACTTAAAGATGACGATGTAGGCCATCGGAGCCGCGACGAGCAGGTATAGCTGCCAATGCCGTTTGATCCCCCTCCACATGCGTCCGGCAGCAAGCCCTCCGCTCCTCTTGTCACCTCTGCGTATGGTATTGCCGCGTACGCCCATAACGCCGGTATTTTTCATCTGCCCGTTCACGCCCTTTCCCGATGCTCGTATTCGCCTGGCTTGGAATGGCCTAACCATATCGAACGCCGGCCGAGACCGTCAACGAACAGAAATCTACGGACGGACATCATTCTACAAGCGCTTTCAAAACTGCGCGTTTTGGCCGTCGCTCATCTTTCGCGGACCGATCAATATTCTATTTGGAAGAAAAAAAGCCCTGTCCGGAAGGCATCTCCGGATCAAGGCTTGTTCAATGCTGTTGTTTGTAGGTGTCGTATGCGTGCTGGTGAATCTCGACGTACCGGTCGAGCTTCAACTGCTTCAGACCGTTCACGTAATCTTCCCAGTCGGCGGCCGTATCCTTCACGCCCGTAATAAACTGAACCAGATTTCTTCGGATATAATCGTTGATCGGCGCTTTTAATCGGGCGGCTTCCTCGGCTGCGGCCGTATCCATAAAAATATAGGACGGGTACACCTCGCGCGGCTGCTTGTCCGCATACTTTTGCAGCGTCTCCACGTAGAGCCGATGCTCGTAGCCGATGAACGAATCGGGATCCTCGGACACGGCCCAGGATTCTCTGAGATTTCGATCCCGATACAGCACGCCCATCTGGGCCCAGATGGCGTTTTGGGTGGACGACTTGGAAAATTCGGGATCGAGCCAATATTTGGCGGGTTTCCCGTGCTCGTCATACTCGCCGGGCTCACCTTTTCGCCACCACTTGTTTTCAGGTCCCCACTCGTTGCGGATCGTCGCCTCCTCTGTCATCAGGAAGTCGGCCAGACGTATGGCGGCAGCCGCTTCGGCAGCCGTCGCTTTGTCGGTGACGGCAAAGGCCGCGCGGTCGTAGGAACCGAAGTAGCCTGCCGCCGTATAGCCGGATGGGCCGATCAAGGGCGGAACCGCCTCGTATTCGCCGTCCCTGCTGCCGGCAATGCCGTCGAACACCATCCGAATATGTCCGGAGGTGACCGCGCCTAGCACGTTTTCCTGGCGCGACGCCGTCTCCATGAGCCCGTCGAGCGATTGGGTGAACACGTCCGGGTCGATTAATCCTTCGCGGAACAGCTTGCTCATATATTCGAGCCCTTCCCGCCATTGCGGCTGGATGGCGGCCATTCCGACGCGGCCGTTTTCGATGTAGAAGTAATCCGTGTCCGTATTATAAATAAAAGGGCTCATAAGGAAACCCGTAATTCCCGTATGCCAGCTGTTCATGGCGCCGCTGAGCGGAATTTCGTCCTGGAGGCCGTTCCCGTTCGGATCCTCCATTTTAAAGGCGCGCAGCACCTCGTAAAGCTCCTCCGTCGTCTCGGGCATTTTCAGGCCAAGCTTGTTCAGCCACGTTCGATTGATCCACAGCTTTTGCGCGTACCAGCAATGGAAGCATTCATTGACGGACGGCAGCGCGTAAATATTGCCGTCGGGCGCCGCGATCGACTGCCTGAACGCCGGATTGGAGCTGAAAATATCCTTCAATCGGTCGCCATACCGGTCGATCAAGCCGTTCAACGGAAGAAGAATGCCCCGTTGCCCGTATCGCACCTGCTCGTCCGTCGTCAGACTGCCGCTGAGAATGATCGGCGGATAGTCCCCGCTCGCGAACAACAGGTCTTCCGTCTCGTCCAGCTCGCCCGACTTGGCGATGACGAATTTGAGCGCGATGCCAAGCTTTTGCTCGATATATGCCGTGAACTGATTCGTATCCAATTCCTCTTTTGCAAGATCGGACCCGACCAATACTTCAAGCTCTACCCTTCGATCCGCAATCGGGAATTCGCCCGGCTCGCGAATGACCGGCTCGGCGCCGCGATTGAGGGATTGACCGTCCGACAGTCCCCAGGCTCCCCATCTCCATGCCGCGATGCCGATTAACGTGACGATAACCGCAGCGATCGCGATGAATACGATCGTTCGACCTCTGTTCATCATCCACCTCCTGGCTGGGCTCGCGACGCATCGGCCGGCAGGCGCGCTCACTCCCGCATTCGACTCCGATAATCCTGCGGCGGCAATCCCTCCGTCTTGCGGAACACGCGGCGAAAGGTTGCGGAATTCGGGTACCCCACCCGCTCTCCGACTTCCTGAACGGAATCGTCGGTGCGCGCGAGCAGCTCCTTGGCTTTGCCGATCCTCACGGACGCCAGAAAATCAAGAAAGTTTTCGCCGAACGTTTCTTTGAACAATCTGCTCAGGTATTTGGAGCTGACGTCGAATTTATCGCTCAAATAATCGAGCGACAAGTCCGGATTGGCGTATTCCTTCTCAATGCAATCCTTAATATCCTGCAACAAAGGATAATGAGAGCGCGGCGAACGCATGTCCTGCAGCCGCTTGAAGCAATGGTCAAGCGTCTCGTAAAGCGCCAGGCTCAGCTCTTCCAGCGTATCGAACGACTCCATCCGGACGCGCAGCTCTTCCAGCGCCTGCCGGAAGATCCGGTATTCCTCTTTGGACCCGCTCGAATGGTGAAGCTCCAGATTGGCGAACAGATAATGGATCAGCTTGACGATCTCTGCTTTTACGGGCTTGTCCAAACGAATATCGCTGAAAAACTGTCCGAACAGATCGCGCCATTTTTCTTCGCCGAGCCGAAAAGCAGTCGAGATCTCGTGAATCGTGCGAAGGTGCTCATGCTCGCTTTTTTGCCGCTGATGCTCGGCGTCCGAGTAGCGGATGACCCGGTTCGTGCCAAGCACGGCCTTGAAGTGCAAGAGCGAGCAAGCCTCTTCATAGGAGGAGCGTACTTCTTCAAGCGAGCCTGTCGTGCGGCCGACGCCGACGGTTACGGTGAACTTGAGATTTCTGGCGACCCAGTCGACGATCGAATCATAGACGGGCGACAGTTCGCTTGCCGCATTTTGAAATAAAACGACGGATAGCTGGATGGGAGACGTCCATTCCAGCCAAGCGACCGTGCCCGGCTGCTGCAGCATTTCGTTGACGACGCTGCTGACGACGAACTTGAACAGCGAGCGGTCCCGTTTGCTGTATGTAAAAAATGCCTGTTCCGCATTGTCCACCTCGATCACGAGCGCCTTTAACGTATGAAAGGCCGGCATTTCCAGACCTTCAAAAGGTGTCTCGGACAAATCCCCCTTCTCGTAATCGCCGTAGATCAGAACGTTAAAAGCATGCTTGCGCTTCAGCACGGCCGCTTCGCTGAATTCTCGCTCGGCAAGCTTCGACTGCGCGACAAAATTGTTGACAGCGGATTCAATAAAGGCAAATTCGTCCGCCGCCACGCTTCCGGCCGAGCCGTTCCCGTCCAGCAGCGAATGATTCAGCTTGACGACCAGCTGTTCGAGCGGCTTGTAATTCGCCCGCGCTACATAGACGGTAAGCAGCAGTCCGACGGCAAACACGAGGACGCCGACGCCGAACCAGACGCTGGAGAACGCAGACGTAGAGCTGGCCAGCAGTCCGCTTTTCATTCCGCTCTCCACCGTCCAGCCGGTGTAATCCGATGTGAGGCGTGTCATGACTTTGCGGTTCGGTTCGAGATTGTCGCCGTAGATCGGCTGCCCGTTCCGGCTGAAAATGTTAACGAAGGTGGTGGACTCGTCGTATAACAAGGACACGTTTGCCTGAATGGCGGAAACGTCGATGTTTATCACAAGGATTCCTTGCGAGCCGGAATTGACCGGAACTTCGTGGACGACGCTGATGACGCGCTTGGCGCTGCGGGACGCAAGCTCCCGATAATCCCGGACATCGCTCCAATGCGTCCCTAATCCGAGGCCGGAGAAAGACTTCGCAAACGCCTGATCATCGAAGGCATCGATAGGTTTGCGTAAATTGCCCGAGAGGATCGTGCCGTCGCCGTACCTGTACAAATAAAAAGAATCGATCAACGGCACTTCCTGCTTCAGCTCGTTAAGCCGCTCGAGCACTTCATAATTCAAATAAATATTGCGGGAATCGGATTCCTCGAAGTAGTCGGACAGCAGCTTGTTGTTCAGCAGCTCCCGGATGACGAGGTGGTCGACCGTCTTCAACGATACATGGACAGATTGCAGCAGCTGGGCGGTGAACGCTTGGCTGGAAGCCTTCGCGTTCTGTCGGTTCTGTTCGACGATCGCCTGAAGGAATATAAAAATCAAAAAAGAGAAAACGATCAGAAAGAGCGGAATATGCGACCACATCATCCTCCGGAGCCATGTTTTGCTCATTCGCCCTCTCCCTCGAATTCTTTCTTTCTTAAAACTGAATGCATGAACGTTTGTTTGCTTATCTCTACTATATATAAATTTAATGTAAAATATATATAAATTTCATAATCCTTAACTTCTTAGCTATGACGCGAATTATCGTAATGGCATATAAAAAAATGAAAGTTACTGACAGTTCGTTCTTCAAGCCAAATTCCCGGCATGCAAAAAAATCTTGAACACCGTCCAAGGAGACGAATTCAAGATCTTAGAAATTTAAGGTGGCTAGAGGAAACGATGTCCCTTTATACTCGCGTTGAATCGATCAGCTTGAGCTGACAAGTGATGTGGCTAGATCTACTTCACAAATTTGACGGCCGTTCCATAGGAGCAAATGCTGACGGTCGCATCTTTAACAAACTCGGCCGTATAGCGAACGCCAATAATGCCGTCCGCTCCTAGCTCTTGGGCCTCTTTAACCATTCTTTCCGTAGCCGCATCGAATGCGGCATCCTTCATATCTGTGTACGATCTGATCTCCCCGCCCTTTATCTCTTTTAGCGAGGCCATAATATCTTTGCCAATATGCTTTGAACTAACAATAACGCCTCTTACCAGTCCGACGATCTCCACATTTTTACCGGGTACGTTATCGATTGTAGCAATCAACATGATTATCCATCTCCTTTTTTTAGAGCGAGGCCGTTTGCCGGGCAGTCGCCCGCTGGCGACGGGACTTGCGGAAGAACAGCAGCTCGTAGATGCAAGGCACGATCACTAGCGTGAGTAGCGTAGCGACGATAAGGCCGCCGATAACGACGATGGCGAGACTTTGCGAGACGATGCTTCCGCTTTCCGACACGCCGAACACGAGCGGCAGCATAGCGCATACGGTCGCAATCGCAGTCATCAGAATGGGGCGCATCCGGGTGCCTACCGCTTCCAGCAGCGCTTCGCGGATCGTCATCCTTTCTTCGTTGTGCTTCACGCGGTCGATCAGCACGATCGCGTTCGTGACGACGATGCCGATCAGCATGACGACGCCGAAGATAGCGGTGAAGTCCGGCGTCACTCCGGTGACGATCAGGCCCAGCACCGCTCCGATCGGCACGAACAAGATCGAAGCGAGAATAGCGATCGGCGCCCGCAGCGTCTTGAACGTGAAGACCATGATCAGGTACACGATGCCGATAGAGATGAGCATCATGGCGAACAGGCTGGAGAAGTCGGAAGACTGGTCGGCGGAAGCTCCGCCTACGTAAATTTTGACGCCTTCCGGCGGCTTCACGTCTTTCATCTCTAGCGATATTTTCCCGCCGACGACGGATAGCTTGTTCGGATCAACCGTCGCTGTAACGCGAATATAGCTCTTCCCGTCTTTATGGTAGAATTCAGTCGGCTTCTCTTCCTTGACCCACTTCGCTACGCTGGATACCGGCTTCGAACCGGCGTCGGTCAGGACGGTCAGGCCATCCAGATCGCGCTCGGACTTCGGAGCAAGCACCGGTTGGACGGAGACGTGCAGCGAGCGGCCTTCCGACTGTACCTCGCCGATCGGCACCGGATTGAGCATCCCTTGCAGCTGGGAGGCGATGTCTCCTGCATTGGCTCCGGTCGGATTCACTTGCAGCGTATACACCGTCTTTTTCTCTTCCTGGTTCGTTTCGACTTTGAGCACATCCGGAATCGGCTTGATCTTGGCGACGATCTCGTCAGCCGTCTTCGTCAGCAGGCCGGGATCGTCTCCGGATACGTCAACGAACACGCTCGTGCCTCCCACGCCTCCGAAGCTGGCATTTAGTTCCGCTCCCGGATAGTTCGGGCGCTCCGCCTTGACGGCCTCGACGATCTTGTCGGCGCTGCCCCCTTTCTTCACCTGCAGCAAATAAGATACGAGGGTCGGCGATTGGACGCTTCCGTACTTGGCGGCATCGGCGCTGTTGCCCAAGCTCATGTTGACCCACTCCTGGCCCTCCTGCTTCATCAGGAACGCCTCGAGCTTTTTACCGTTTTCGAACACTTGATCCGTCGGGGTATCCGGCTTGTATTCGAGCGTCACGTTAAGATTCGTGGCGTCGGAAGTGTCGATTGCGCCCTTCGGCATCGTGAAGTAGACGCCAACGGAGCCGATCAGCAGCACGAACGCGAGAAGGATCGGTAGCCACTTGTGCCGCAAATTCCAGTGCAGGAACGCCGCAAACCGCTTGGATGGCTGATGCTCCTTGATCGACGCCTTGCGTAGAACGCCGGCGCTCAAGAGCGGAATGACGGTCAGCGCGACGATCAGCGACGACAATAGCGAATAGGTGACGGTCAAGGCGAACGGCAGCAGGAACGATTGAAGCGAACCGCGCAAGAGCCCCATGGGCAGAAACACGGCGACCGTCGTTAACGTCGAAGCGGTGATCGCCCTCGACACTTCCTTGGTGGCGTCGACGACGACCGATAGGGAGAACGACTCCTTCTGCAAGCGGCGGAAAATGTTCTCAATAACGACGATGCTGTCGTCCACGAGACGTCCGACCGCGACGGCGACGCCGCCCAACGTCAATATGTTGAGCGTGATGTTCGACAAATCGAGCAGATACAGCGTCATGGCCAGCGACAACGGGATCGAGACGATCGTGACGAGCGTCGCCCGGATGTTGCGCATGAACAGAAGGATGACGATCGTGGCGAACAAGGCGCCCATGAGCACTTCTTGCATCATGCTGTTGACGGAATGGACGACCTGCTCGGACGTGCTTATCATCAGCTTCAGCTCGACATCCCGGTTATCCTCGTTCATCTGCTTGATGATCTTCTCCACGCCTTTGCCCACGCTTACCGCGTTGGAACTGGCCGCTTTGGATACGGTGATCATCAGCGAGTCCTTGCCGTTAAGACGATTGATGCTTTCCTTGTCGTTCAGCAGTTTGACGTTCGCCACGTCGCCCAGAGCGACTCCGTTTGCGACCGGCAGCTTCTTCAGCGACTCGATGCCCTGAAGGTCGGAGGCGACATTCAGGTTGACGACTGCCCCGTCCAGCGACAACTGGCCGACGGAAGACGAGGCGTTGCGACCTTGCAGCACGGCGTAGAGAGACTGAAGCGGTATTCCTTTGGCCGCCAGCTTCTCCATGTCCGGAAACACGCCGACGCCGGGCAGCGACTTGCCGGACAGTTGAATCTCGCCGGCTCCGTCGATCGAACGGAAGGCGTCGATCGCCTGCTGTTCCAGCTTTTCCTTCCGCGCCTCGCTTGTCCCATCTGCAAACGTGAGCGAGACGAACGAGATCGGAATCATGGACGTGTCGAACTGTACCACGTACGGAGGCGACATTCGCTCCGGCAACTGCACGGCATTCACCGCTTGCTCGACATCCGCTTTGGCTTGCTTCATGTTTGTCTCGGTATCGAAGACCAGATTAATCTGGGAGAAGCCGTCTCCCGAAGTCGAGAACGTATCGGCCTTGCCCTTAATTGCCGACAATGCTTGCTCCAGCGAGTTCGTCACCTGCCGCTCCATCGTGGCGGCGTCATACCCCGGCCCGATCACGCTAACCGTTACCTGCGGGCTGTCCGACTCCGGCATAAGTTCCATGGGAAGCTTGAAATAGCTAAAGATTCCGATGCCGAGCACCATCACGACAACAATCGAGATAGCCGCTTTGTTGCGAAATACGCCTTCTAAAAATCTTTTCAACTTATCTTTCTCCTTCCGATCCCTGTCTATAGGTGTCTGTTGCTCAATTCCTATGCTACCAACCTCAATGAAACGGAACCTTAACGAATCGTTTAACAACAGATTAATGATTCCCAGCGTCGTTTAGGTTCTGTTAAAGTGAATGTGCTACCATGGACAAGGGTGAAAACGATGACAAATGTATCCGATATTCGTATCGCCATCGTCGACGACGAGCCGTCGATTGTCACGATGCTGCAGATGGTTCTGCGCAGAGAAGGGTTTCATCAGCTGTATGCGGCTTCCACCTGCGCGGAAGCACTCGACCTGGCGGCGACAGTGTCCCCCGATATCGTTCTTCTGGACATTATGCTCCCGGACGGCAGCGGCCTGGAGCTCTGCTCCAAACTTCGCGAATACGGGAATCCGCATATTTTGTTTTTGTCTGCTAAAGCTTCCGATCTCGATGTCCTCCGTGGCTTCGCGATGGGAGGAGACGATTATATTACGAAGCCCTTCAATCCCCTGGAGGTGGCCGCAAGAATTCAGGCGCGCATTCGCCGTCTGGAGCATGAAGCTCCCGCGGCAGGTCCGGGAATGCGGCTTGAACCGGGGATTTATCGGTTCAGCCGCTTCACCGTCAACGAGGCAGAAGGCGAGTTGATCGTCGACGGACAGCCGGTTCCTTGCCCTGCGCAGGAATTCCAGCTGCTGTTGCACTTCTGTAAGTTTCCCGGGGTCGTATTTTCCAAGACGCAGCTCTACGACAAGGTATGGGGAATCAATGGGCAGGGCGATGACTCGACGGTCATGGTGCACATCCGGCGCATACGGGAGCGGATCGAGATCGATCCCGGCAATCCGAAGCAGTTGCTCACCGTACGGGGGCTTGGTTACAAGCTGGTGAAGGAGACGCAGGAGCGATGAGGATGCAGCATCGTATGGCTTTCCATTTCACTTATCAATTGATCTTCTACGCCCTGCTGATTGTGACTATTACTTTAGTTGCTCTCACCCTGTTCTTGCAGAGCATGTCGAACAAAGAGCTGCGTCGGAATTTTCCGGTTGGCGCCTTGCAGTTGATCGCGCAAGAAGCCCAATTCAAGGATGGAACCATTAAGCTCTCCCCCAAGTGGAACAAATTAATCGAAGAGAAAGGAATGTGGCTGCAAGTAGTCAGTGCCGGAGGCGAAGTGATTTACGCCGTCAATACAACTTCGTCCCCTGATCTGCCGACTTCCTACGCCACCGCTCAATTGCTCGAGATTCAAGAGACACGGGCGTTTGGGACGTATGCCGTACACACCGAGCTCAATTTTTCATTCAAAGAACCGCTTCTCTACATGCTGGGCTACCGTAGCTCCGAACTTAACCAACTCGTTGCCTGGATCGATGCCTACGGACAACATGGAACCGTACGGAGCGATGCGATTCCTGTCTTGGACCGGATTCTGAGCGCAAGCGGCAGTTATTTGCAGATCATCGACGCCGAGAGTCATACCCTGCAAGCCATAGGCGATGAAGCATTCGCACAGAAAGCCTATCGTCCGCTGGATATTCTGGCCATCGAGCAATCGCTCAGCAACTACGATACGAAAATTGTCGCCCACAGGGATAATCCGAGCGGAATGACCTGGATTCTCTATGCCCCCAATCCCTCTGGCGCTCCTCTAAAGCATCCGGTTCTGGGGACGACAACTCGTGAACTTATCTGGTTTGCCGTTCTGATCCTGCTGTTGGCTGTGTCCATCTCCGCCTGGCACGGCTACCGTTACGGTCAGCCGCTTATTCTGTTCGCAGGCTGGTTCGAACGTATGGACCGAGGACAGTACGACCAGGTACTGACCGCCAAGGATTTGCCCAAAGTATTTCGCCGCAATGGCAAGCTGCGAATCCGTTACAGGCTCTATAAGGAAGTCATTGAATCCTTCTATCGGATGACGCATCAATTGGCTCAAGCGGAGAAGGAACGGATAAGGCTGGAGAAGGCGCAAACGGAGTGGATGTCGGGGATCTCCCACGATCTGCGCACGCCACTAGCTACGATTCAAGGATATGGGTATATGCTCGAGAGCTTGCCCGCACAATGGAGCCACGAAGAGCTGCGGATCATGGGCGCGACGATCCGTGAGAAGGGGGATTATATGCTCGAGCTGATCTCCGACTTTTCTTTAATTCATCAGCTCAAACAAGGAAAATCGATTATGGAGCTCCGGGAGATGGATTTGGATGAACTCGTGCGTCGCTCCGTACTGAAGTATGTCAACGACACCACGATGTCCGACTATCAATTTCTCTACGTGGGGAATGAGCATCCCATTCCGATAAAGGCAGACGAGACTTGGCTGCAAAGGCTGATGGACAACTTGCTGTCCAACGCTGTAAAGCATAACCCTCCGGGCGTAGTCATCACCATATCGATCAGCAAGGAAAACAATATGGCATGCATCAAAGTAATCGATAACGGCAAAGGAATGGACGAGGAAACGCTGCATCATTTGTTCAACCGCTACTACCGGGGGACGAATACGGAAGAATCGACGGAAGGCTCCGGGCTCGGGATGAGCATTGCCAAAACGATCGTAGAAGCGCACGGCGGCGAAATTCAGGTGTATTCCAAAGTGTGGCAAGGCACGAAAATCGAGATCCTGTTGCCCTGCTGACAGCGTAGCAGCATTGGAAATATGCCCTGTGGAACATATGCAAACTCGCAGGTAATGATCCATTAAAAATAGGCAAGTGCTGAGAGTTACCCTCTCGACACTTGCCTATCGGTTTACAGCAATGATTTTTGATAAGGATGGCGGATCAAGAAAACTTCGATCGCATCTTGGTTATAACGATAAAACACTTTGTAAGGATCCGACTTGCCCGGCCTTGTTGAGAAAAATACGACTCGATGATTACCACCAGATGCTCGGCGATCCCAGACCAACCATTTTCCTCACGCCAAACATCCAGCCTGATAAGGGATTGTAACGCTGTTTGCTTCCAAATCATTTTTCATTGTTGATTGCGACGCGCTAACTTTTCCAGCACTTCCTGCTTGGAAAGAGACGGATTATCCGCATTCATGGCATCCAGCAACAACATTTCTTCTTCCGGGTCTGTTACTTCATATCTCCCAGACTGGCTTATTTCATCAACTTCAAACAACATAAACTTACGGCTTCCAACCTGGATATAAGTCTCACCGCTGATGATGGCGTTGGACAGTTCTTCGTTGTTGAGTTTGAGAAGCTTCATGCGGATTCCTCCCTACGGAGTTATGAGCTAATCATAACACACTCGAACAAAAAGTTTGAGAAATCTTACTGTCTTAGTTTAAAAAGTAAGCGTCGAGTAGCTCCCACCTTACTGGAATGTGATCCGTTTCTCCATTATAGGGAGGCTGTCGGCCGAAACGTAACGCGAAAATATTCGGATCGGGATGAATTTGTTCGTCACTCCGGCTTAAACGCCCCTTCCGAATGGGAAGCTGCGTTGCCGATCACATCCCCAACATGCAAAAAGCCCCCGAATCGTCGCAAGGACGTTCAGGGGCTCGTTCATGTTAAAGGTGGTGCGGTCGAGAGGACTCGAACCTCCACGGGGGGTTAGCCCACTGGAACCTGAATCCAGCGCGTCTGCCAATTCCGCCACGACCGCGTATCCATCTTGTTCGATTGCTCTCGCAAGACGATAAATTAGATTATATAGACCGATGTGCGAAATGTAAAGCTTTTTTTTCGGTAACCATTTCTCCGGCTCTGTCGTCTTATACGGGTAAACCAAAAAACGGCATAGCAAGCTTGCGCAGCCGGCTGCAAGAGGAGACGCACCATGCGATTAAAAACGCGATTTGCCCTATTGTCGATCGTTCTGATCATCGCGATCGTCACGTTCAACACCGCATTCGTAAAAGCCTACCATAGCCGGTTTCCGATCCTGGAGCGTCTGTTCTACAGCACTTCTGCAAGCCACGGCGCGGGCGAGCCCGCAAACGCCGACTATTCGCCCTATCCCGGCCTCCAGGCCGGCGCCGACGAACCGAACGGGCACTATTACCGCAATCGTGTGCTCGTGCTTATGTACCATGACGTCTCCGCAGCGCCGACAGACGTCCGCTCGCTGTCCGCGGCGAAGTTCGAACGCCAGCTTCGGCTCATGAAGGACAACAACTTCCATTGGATCTCGATGCGTCAATACCGGGACTTTATCCTTCACCGCCGACCCGTGCCCGACAACGCCGTTTTGCTGACGTTCGACGACGGCTACGAATCCTTCTATAAATACGCCTATCCGCTGCTCCAGAAGTATAAAGCGCCTGCCGCCAGCTTCCTGATCGTTGACACGATCGGCAATTCAAAGATGCCCGGCGTGGAGAAGCTGAACTGGGACCAGGTCAAAGAGATGCATCGCGGAGGCATCGACTTTTTCAGCCATACGTTCAACTCCCATTACTACGGTCCGACGGACGCGCACGGCAAGCACCCGGAGCCGGCGCTCTCGAGCCGGCTGTACCTGAAGGACAAGGGACGCAGGGAGACGGAAAACGAATACGAAGCGCGGGTCGATGCGGATCTGCGGCAGGCCAACGACGTATTGAAGCGGGAGCTCGGCGAAGACAATCACGTGCTCGCCTTCCCGTACGGCGCCTTCTCCAAGCCGCTGCTGCAAATCTGCAAAAGCCGCGGCATCGACGTGACGCTGACCGTCAAAAGCGGCTTGAACAAGCCCGGGCAGACGAACGGCTTTCGGCTTAACGCAGGCGGCATGAGCAACGATCCCGAGCTTCAGCTCGCGCTCATGAAGCAAGCGAAGCAGCGGCTTGGCCATGCGCACTTCGACCGGTCGCCTGCGTACAAACGCATCGCCATCGGATCGTTGGCCGCGGCGGCCGTCATCTTCGCTGCGTGGCTTTATGTCGGCATCGCGCTGCTTCGGCGTCGCGGAACGGCATCCACCCCTCCACCGCCCGCGGCTTCGCGCTAATCGCTCCGGCAGGCGACGGTCCTCCCTGCCCCTTTTTAGACCGCGAACGTTTACCAGCCCTCGCTCGGGGGATAATGGAAAATTATCGCGAGGGGCGTGACGAACGATGCTGCTGCCTGCCTTCCTGAAGTCGAGACAAGCAAGAGATATGGATTTGTTCCTGCACAGTCTATATCTGGCCGAGGAGCCGGTCGTTCTGGCCGGCTACACCTCCCTCATCGATCTGCCGCAGACGATCGTCATGCTTAGACAGCTCGCTTTGAACGCCGACGACGCGGGAAAACCGCTGTTCGATCGCGACAGCGGCGTCGGAACGCCGCTGCGCGAGCCTGGCGAGCAGGAAGTGCTGGACGCGCTCGCCGCGGGCGATGCGCTGATCTGCTCCGAATCGGGCGATCGATGGCTTCGTCTGGTCCCAGTCGGCCGGACGCTGTCCCGCGCCCTGGAGTCCCCGACGACGGAAAACGTGCTTCGCGGCGCCATCAGCGCTTTTAATGAAGATCTCGACACGAATGTCGGACTCGTTAAGAAGCACATGTCTTCGGACATGCTGCGAATTCGATCGTATACGCTAGGACTAAGCCAGCGCAGAAAGACCGTCCTTCTCTACGCGGAAGGGAAGATCCGCGAGCCGCTCTTGCGATCCATCGTGCAGAAGCTCGAGACGCTGCCCGACAGGGACATTTCCGACCTGCAGGCGTTGTCCGCATTTTTCGGCTTTTCCAAATGGTCACCGATTACTCGATTCAACACATCCGAGCTGCCGCAAGAGGCCGCCTTCGCGCTGGAACACGGCAAGGCGGTATTGCTGCTGGACCGTTTTCCGTTCGCTCTCGTATTGCCGAGCTTGCTGTCCGATATGTTCGTCTCGCAAAACGATCGCAATTTCCCCGTGATCATTATGTTTTCTTTTCGGATACTCCGCATTCTGGGCGTATTGGTCAACGTGCTGCTGCCGGGCTTGTACGTCGCGTTGGTATCGGTCAATCCCGAGGTGCTGCGGATCGAGATCGCGCTTTCGATCGCCGGCAGCCGCGAGGGCGTACCTTATCCGTCCCTGGTCGAGACGCTGCTTCTGCTCTTGGTCCTTGAATTGACGCTCGAATCCGCGATCCGACTGCCCAAGACGATCGGACCGACGATTACGATGGTCGGCGGCATCATCCTCGGGCAAGCCGTCGTCCAGGCCAAGCTCGTCAGCAACGTGCTCATCATCATTTTGGCCGCTTCGACGATCGCGAACTTTACGGTCATCGGATTTCAAAATGCGACCGCCCTTCGCCTCTACAAGTATTTGCTGCTCGTTCTGTCGGCGATGTTCGGCGTTCTCGGGCTGTTCATAGGCATCGTCGTCATTTGCGCGTATTTCAGCTATGGCAACACATTTGGCATCCCTTATTTATCGCGCTGGAAAGCGGGGCGTCGATATGGATAAAAGCCGTCAAACGATCGTGATGTTCTGGATCGTCCACGTCGGCCTGATCTTTTTTCTCTATCCGGCCGATATCATCGGGAGCCTTTCCGTCGGACATTGGTCCGCCGTGCTGCTAGGCTTCATCATTCACGTCTCCCTCGTAGCGCTGTACACGAAGGGCTTAAGCTACTGCGCCCCGCTTAATGTCATCGACCTTTTTCAACGCGTCGGCCGCCTATTCGCTTTTGCGATGCTGCTTCCGCTCGCCGTATACTTTGTCCTGATCATCATTATCACGGTTCGCGCCTACGCCGAGATCGTGACCGTCATTTTTTTGGGCAATACCCCGCTCTGGACGATCATGCTGCTTTTTCTTGCGGTGAGCGTTTTTATTTGCCAGTTGGGCGTCGAATCGATTTTTAGAACCGGCATCCTTATCGCGCTTCTGTTTTTCCCGTTTCTGATCCTGGTCCTTATTCTGTCGTTCCAAAACGCGGACTGGCATTACCTGCTCCCGTTAATGGATCGCGATGCGGCGACGTTTGCCTATGCGCTTCGCCGTCCTTTTTTAAAAAGCTTGTTCGCGTTCATAGGCGGCTTTTTATTTTTAGGTTTTATCCCATCTCGCGTCTCTTACCAAAGCCGAAAAATCGTATACGCGAGCTTGGGTCTGCTTCCGTTTTTTCTCGCATCGGTCTATATCCCGCTGCTGACTTTCGGTGAAAACACCGCGTCCAAATTCCCGTTCCCTTTTATTATGGCGGTGGATACGGTTGACGTCAGCTGGCTGATGTTCGACAGAGTCACGATGTTTTTTATGATCAGCCTGTTATGCTTCGTCATATTGTTTCTATCGCTCGTCATGTGGATGACCCTGCTCCTGCTCAAGCGCGGCATGCCTGCGCTGAAGGCACCGACGGCCGGACTGTTATTGGCGGCGGCGATATATATCGTCTGCCTGCTCGTGCCGAATTGGAACGCAGTCGAACGACTGATGTGGTGGAATACGGTTCCGCGATTATACGCGGCCTTCGTCATCCCCCTGGCCGTCTTTGCGCTAGGCTTGCGGCATCGCAGAAGGGAGACCGTCCGTCCATGAAAAACAACGTGAGCCGATGGCTGTTCCTCGCGTTCATGCTGACGGGCGCGGCCGCTTTGAGCGGATGTTGGGACATCAAAGATATCAATCACCGCTCGTTGCCGATCGTCATGGGGGTCAAGGAAACCGCAGGGACATATCAAGTGCTGCTGCTCATTCCCGATGCCAGCCCGAGCCAAACGAACGTGAAGATCATCTCTCAAACGGGAAGCACCATCAACGAAATTTTGGACCAGATCGATAAAAACATGGAAAACAAAGTCGACCTGCTCCACTTGAAGGTCATCCTGTTCGAACGGTCCGTCGCCGAGAAAGGGTTAAGCCAGAGCATCGAAAGCTTCATGCGATCGAGGGACATCTCCAATAAGACGCTCACCGCGATCAGCGAAGGGGCGCTCGAGCCGCTCTTCGAGAAGCTGAAGTCCTCCTCTTCAAACGGCGGCATGGAGATTTACGATTTTTTCGAAAAAAACGCGGGATGGTCGCCGGAAGTGGTGCAAACCCGAATCTGGGAAGTATTCAGAAGTATGAACTCCTTTACGCGAGACGTCGTGATCCCGACCATCAAGCCCGGTCATACGACGACGATTGAGAGCACAGGCGCCGCCATGATCAAAAACGGCAAAATGGTCGGCGTCATCGATTCGGAAGAAACGCTGCTTTACAATCTATTCAAAGGCGCGGGAACGCAAGGCAAAATCGAGGTGATGCATCGCGCGACGGTTAAAATCGTAGCGGATCGACTGACCCGAAGCAGCGTGATGCGCGAAGGCAGCGCAATGATGATCGGTCGGCTGCATCTGAAGGTGACCGTGCTTGAGACGGTCGGCGACCCGACCGTAGCCGAGATCAAAAAGGAAATCGACGAGCAATTGTCGACGCGCTTGCAAGCGATGCTCCGAACCGCTCAATCCAAAGAAGCCGATATATTGGGACTTGGGCAGCTTTACCGCGACAAGCTCTCCCGGGAAAATCTGCGGCAATGGAGATCGAAGTATTACCCTTTCATGAAAATCGAGTTCAAGGTCCACGTCATTGTCCAGGACGGCGGACTGCTGAAAATCAAAAGCTGAACGTGACGATGCGCCCGATCAGACGGTAAGCGCCTCTGACGCGACTTTGTTTTTCCCGGTCCGCTTCGCTTCATACAGCAACGCATCGACGTCCTCGAACAGCCTTTCCTTGGAGAACGCGTTCGAATAGCTCTTGATCCCCACGCTCACGGTCACGGCTCTGCCGTCCAATTCCGGATGATTCGACTTGGCCAGCTCCGCCCGGATTCCCTCGACAAGCCCGTAAGCTTCTTCGAACGATTGCTCGAACAACAGCAAAGCGAACTCCTCGCCGCCGTACCGAGACGCGATGTCCGCAGGAGATATGCGATCCTTGATGACGCGCGCGACGGACGCCAGTATCGTGTCGCCCACGCGGTGGCCGAACGTATCGTTAATCGATTTGAAGTTGTCGATGTCGATTAAGGCGAGATGAAAAGGCGCGCCTCTATCCGCGAATTCGATCGCCTTGTCGTAAAATTCGTGGAACGACATATGGTTGTATAGCTTCGTCAACGCATCCGTTTTGGACTGCTGGGACATGACCGTCTTTTCGACCAGCAGCTGCTGTTGGGCGAACATCGCTGCTTCGAGATCGAACACGAGGTCGCGACCGCTGACGACGATATAGCTGGCGGCCACCGCGCTAAGCGCGAAAAACAGCACGATCGCAATCAGATCGAAATCGCTCATATAGGAGCGAAACGAGAAATCCCAGCGATACAGGACGCAAAAGCCGATGACTTGCAGCGCCGTGGTGAACCACGTCAAGCTTAACCTGAAAAACAGCGCGGAAGCAAAAATCGGAAGCAGCATCACAGCCGCGATAATCCGGACGTCCATGTTCAAATGGACGATGATCATCGAGATGAACGTGCCGGCGAAAAATATGGAAGAAAACGAGAAGCGTTCGGCTTTCACAAGAATCGCATGGGCAGCGGCGGTAATGCCACACATAAGCAAAGTGGGATAGAGCAAAATGCGCAAGTAAAATTCATGCGCGGTCGCTTCGTAAGGAAGGAAAAGAAACGCAAAAAGCTGGGCCAGGAAATGTGCGCCGATGACCGACCAGTAGGTCCAGATGAACCCGCGCACGTAGCGGAACTGGCGCTGCTTTTCGATGGCCGCGAAAGAGGGGTCGGAAAAATAACGATTGGGCCTGCTTTTCATTTTACACCACACTTACCGGGTCTAGTTGCAGAGAATGAACACTACATAATTCGACAAGATTCCTGCACTCCCTTCCGTCGAATTCAAATTATTTATGTTAAAAAACCTGACGACGCCGAAGCGCCGACAGGCTGCGGAAGCTGCTGGTCCAAAAAGGCCATTAACCCTTTTTCGATCGCTCGCTCGCGTTTACGAAGCGGCGGGCTTGAAGCCCCCCATTGCACGCAGGAGCGATTGGCGCGAATGGATAAGCTGCATCGGCACGAGCTTGGCTTTGCTTCCTTGCGTACGGAGCCGGCCCGCGGGATGCAGAAATCTGAGCAGCGTCTGCAAATAGACGGCGGTCCACTTTTCCATCGACCGCGAGGGCAGCGGCCGGCACTCGAAGCCCAGTCCGTGCACGAGTCCGCGGTGAAGCAGCGTCGTGCCGAGCAGTCCCTTCACCTCGGCCAGTCTCGGATCGCCCTCCATCGCCTCGGCGATCCGCCTTAACGATGCGCGAGCCAGCCGTGCGGTCTTGAGCGCGGCCCGGTCCGAGCCCACCGTACCGGACAGCTCCAGCATCCGGCGGTTGTCCAGGTGCAGCTCGCCGACCCGGTCGCCGGCCTCGATTCGCGTGCCGTCCGCGCAAACGATCGCTTCCCCGGCATGCCGCTTGATCAGCAGCTTGCATATGCCGTAATCGAGCTTGCCCTCGCTGCGCCATTCCATGCCTAGCCAGACGACCTTTTCCCATAGCATCCATGCCTTCTGCCGAACCGTAAACCGCGCGCCTGCCTCGGTCTCGCCGGCGGGTACGGCTCCCTGTAGCCGCGAACTGCCTATCATCCCGATTCCTCCCTTTGCCTTGGCTCTGTCTCTTTTTATTGTAGCCGCGGCAAGGAGGTCCTCCCATCGTCTCGCGTCGTGAACGGGTGCCCTGCTCAGGTCGTGATCTGTACTGGACCGCGGTCGGGATCGCGGGCATCGCGGTAGCGTTTGGGCGTGACGCGGACGTACTTTTTGAATTGGCGCATAAAATGCGTGTCGTTGTCGTACCCGCACAGATTCGCCACCTCGGAGACGGACAGCCTGCTGTTTCTCAACAAATATTTGGCATACTCGAGCCGGGCCGCGATCATGTCGGTCATGACGGGCACGCCGAAAAACTGCTTGTACGAATGCTGAAAATACGATTTGCTCAAATTGACGCGGGAGGCCAGCTCCTCGACGGTCGTCCGCAAGTGCGGCGCGTTGTAGAGCGAGCTTCGCAGATCCACAAAAGCGCCGTAATAACCGCTGACCTTGTCCGGAAGCGGCGCCGCCTGCGTCGCGTTGGCCAGCTTCATCACGAAGCCGCGAAGCTCCAGGTCCACGATTCTGCCCGCCAGACGGCCCCCGTTGCTCTGAATGCGCCGCAGCTCGATGACGCCTCGCGAGATCTGCAGGGCATCGACGGCCTTGACCGGCTCGTCCAGCGGGTATCCGAGCTCGCCGAGCAGCGCGCCCATCTCGTCGCCGACGCAGTGGAACCAATCGTTCGCGAACGGTCGCTCGAGCTCCCTGTACAGATGGGGCGTATCCGGCCCGAAGATGATATGGGCGCCCGGCTCTACGATCAACGACCGGCCGCGGACGATGACCTCGGAGCGGCTCTTGAAAAAAACGAACGCATAGTTCCCCGCGCCTCTCGGCCTGTCGATCGTTATACCGTCCGGATGAACATGATGATAGCCGCAGCTTACCAAATCCAACAAAGCGATCCCTCCAGAGCACGATCGGTCAGTTTTTTGAATATTATAATGGATGGTTCACGCCTTCTCAAGCCTCTATAATGAAGCTGAAAACGCGTTTATCGTGAGTGCAATCGCTATTTTGGAGGGAGAATTCGCATGCTGAAGGCTATCGTGCATACCGACTGGACCACAGGTACGATCAACAAAAATATTTACGGTCACTTTTCGGAGCATCTCGGACGATGCATTTACGAAGGCTTGTGGGTCGGAGAGGACTCTCCGATCCCGAATACGGACGGCATCCGCAACGACGTGCTCGAAGCGCTGCGCGAGCTCAAGGTTCCGGTGCTGCGCTGGCCGGGCGGCTGCTTCGCCGACGAATATCACTGGCGCGACGGCATCGGTCCGCGAGAGAACCGCAAGCGCATGATCAACACGCACTGGGGCGGCGTCGTGGAAAACAACCATTTCGGCACGCACGAGTTCTTCCGCCTTTGCGAGCTGATCGGCGCGGAGCCTTATATTTGCGGCAACGTAGGAAGCGGTTCCGCCCAGGAGATGTCCGAGTGGCTTGAATATATGACGTTCGACGGCGAATCGCCGCTCGCCAACCTGCGCAGGCAGAATGGCCAAGAGAAGCCATGGAAGCTGAAGTACTTCGGCGTCGGCAATGAAAACTGGGGCTGCGGCGGCAATATGCTTCCCGAGTTCTATGCCGATCTGTACAGGCAGTTCCAGACGTACTGCCGACAGTACGGGGACAACAAGCTGTACAAGATCGCCGGCGGCGCCAACTCGGACGATTACCGCTGGACGGAAGTTTTAATGCAGAAGGCGGCCGGTCAAATGGACGGGCTGAGCGTGCACTACTACACGGTGCCCGGCAGCTGGCAGGAGAAAGGCTCGGCAACGGAATTCGCGGCGTCCGACTGGGAAAATACGATGCGCAAGGCGCTGTATGCGGACGAGCTGCTCACCCGACACGGGACGATCATGGATCAATACGATCCAGAGCGCCGCGTCGGCCTGATCGTCGACGAGTGGGGCACCTGGTTCGACGTCGAGCCGGGAACGAATCCAGGCTTTTTGTACCAGCAAAACACGATGCGGGACGCACTCGTCGCCGCCGCGCATTTGCACATTTTCCACAAGCACTGTCAGCGCATTCAGATGGCGAACATCGCGCAGCTCGTCAACGTCCTTCAAGCCGTCGTGTTGACCGAGGGCGACCGGATGCTGCGTACGCCGACCTACCACGTGCTGAAAATGTATGCCGTCCACCAGGATGCCGAGGCGCTCGCCTTGCACGGCGAATTCGGAAGCTTCGGATCGGGAGACGGACAGCCGCTGCCGCATGTCGGCGCGACGGCTTCCAGGAAGGACGGCGTCGTGAACGTGAGCCTTTTCAATATGCATCCTTCGGAAGCCGCCGAGCTTCGGCTCGAGCTGCGCGGCGCCGATGGCGCCTTCGAACTGGAAGGCCTCGTGCTAAGCGGCGAAGGCATGAACGCGCACAATACGTTCGAATCGCCCGATCGCGTCGAGACGAAGCCTTTGGCCGGCATCAAGCAGGACGGCCAAGCCTACCTCGTCCCCCTGCCGGCCGCATCGGTCGCGACGATCAGCTTCAAGCCGCGCTCGTAAAAGAACAAACAAGCTCCATGCGTCCAAGAGCCGCATGGAGCTTGTTTATGTTCGCCGCTATGCCGGCCACTTCGGACGGGCGTCGGCGGATAACGGATGCGGGCAGCGCCCGGTCTTCAAGCTCGCCCGTAAACGCACGAGGCACCCGCAGTGCATGCACGTCGTGCCGTAGGCCAGCCCGTCGCAGCTCGCGCACGCTTCCAGCCTGGCTTTATAGCTGTCGTCGTCGATCCGCTCCTCCGGCTTGATCTTGGACAGCAGTCGCTCGATCTGCGCCTCCGTCACCTGTACACTCGACGTACAGCCTTTGCATGCTTCC
This sequence comes from Cohnella sp. GbtcB17, assembly GCF_019091135.1. Classification (GTDB taxonomy): domain Bacteria; phylum Bacillota; class Bacilli; order Paenibacillales; family Paenibacillaceae; genus Cohnella. The sequence goes on from NZ_JAGXJW010000017.1 coordinate 73,466, forward strand.
GTTGCCTTGACTCTCATGTCGGCTCCACGACCTTTCCCGGTAAATGCGCTTCGTCCCCTCCATCGTAGGCGATCTGTTTGGCGGATACAATTCAGGATGTTGCTCAATAAACTGATCGATGGTGCTTTTGGATACACGGCAGCACGGAGAACGGTTAACAAACCGCAACGATAAGAGGGAATCTGAATCCATCAAAAAAGCTCCCGAATCGTCCCAAGGACAGATTCAAGAGCTTGTAAAGGTTAAGGTGGTGCGGTCGAGAGGACTCGAACCTCCACGGGGGGTTAGCCCACTGGAACCTGAATCCAGCGCGTCTGCCAATTCCGCCACGACCGCATATTCCGTCTTGAACGACTTTCTTTGCAAGACGATAAATAAGAATATACAAGAAAGTAGAACGATTGTAAAGCTTTTTTTAAAATCGAACCAAACTTTATAGGCAGAAATGAAGCTGCACCCGATCGATTCTGTTTAACTTCAAGATTGAGCCGCTAAAAATAAAAACCCTTCCGAAGAAAGGGTTGGTTGATTGTGGTGGTGCGGTCGAGAGGACTCGAACCTCCACGGGGGGTTAGCCCACTGGAACCTGAATCCAGCGCGTCTGCCAATTCCGCCACGACCGCAAATGCTCATGCAGGGAACGATATACGCTTGTCCGTTAACGGCGTCGCGCCTTATGGTCTGCAATCACGAGACTCATAATAGCACGGGCCGGGAAACGAAGTCAAGCCCGTTTGCGAAGTTGTAATTTTCAGTCATTTTCGTCGTCCGGTTCGCCGATATCCTCGAGGTCAAACGGCGCACCGTCGAGCACCGGCGCCTGTCTGGGCTCCGACGCGGGTCCGATCGCATAGCTGCGGCGCAGCTTGACGACGCGGCGATTCGGCCTGCGAATGAGCACGTATTCGTCGTCCCACGCCACGACGATGCCCCGCACGTCGTTGATCTGAAGAATGTCCCGCACGACGCGAACCTTGATGCCTTCGACGCGATATTGATCGAGCTGCTCGTCACTGATAGCCATGGCGGCCCCCTTGTCCGTAAAGCATGAATGATACAAAAAAAACAGGACCCGGACAAGACGGCCGTCTCGTCCGGGTCCTCCTGCTATTCAACGCCGCCGCTGCTTAGCCGACATGCTCGCGCGATTCGTTTGTCTCGTACCAGTAATCGAGCACCTTGCTCGACATGACGCGGCCGCGTACGTACTCGGCCTGGCGCTCGGTGAACAGCTCCGTCCAGGTGATCTCCAGCTCGTCGCACAGCTTCACAATCGTGAGCAGCTCCGACCAAGCGACATACCTCTTATACCAGAAAAACTGCGGATGCTCGATCATATAAGGATACAGGTCGTCGAACTCCGTATGCTTGCAGTCGAGCGCGCGCTCGAAATGGATCTTGGCTTGCTCCAGCTTGTCGACGAAAAACTGCTGTGACACATTCATGTCTCCCATTTGCTGCTCGCCTCCCTCTGCACTTAGCCTTATTATAGAACAAATGGCAGCCCGACGGGAAGACTTCTCTTCAAGGTTGGGCTTGGGATTATATTACAATCTATCAAGGACTAGTCCTCGAACGTTATGGCGTTATCCTCCAAAGAGGAGATTTTGACGAGCGACTCGACCTCATAGCCCAGCTCCCGCAGCGTCCGGCCTCCCGCCTGAAACGACTTTTCGAGGACAATCCCGATGCCTGCCACCGAGCTGCCCGCCTGCTCGAGAATCTTCAGCAGTCCTCGGGCCGCGTCGCCGTTGGCGATAATGTCGTCGATGAACAGCACGCGATCCTCGGCCTTCAGCAGGTGCCGCGATACGAGCAGATCGGTGACGATGCCCTTGGTGAAGGAAGGCACGCGCTCGCAATAAGCGTCCGGCTCGTTAAGCAGCGTCTTCTTCCGCCGGGCGAATACGAGCGGCACGTTCATGACGAGCGCGGTAGCGAAGGCGACGGGAATGCCGGACGACTCGATCGTCACCACCTTCGTGATGTCCCTTCCTTCGAAGCGGCGCGCAAACTCCTTGCCGAGCTCCATCGTCAGGCCCGGATCGACGCCGTGATTGAGCAGCGAGTCGAGCTTCAGGACGCCGGCGCTGACGACGGTCGCTTCCTCTAAAATCCGTTGTTTCAGTATCTCCATTAACGATCTCTCCGTCCACTCTTTTCCGAATAAAATACCATAACCCCTCGCGTTCGCGCAACACCCGCCGGCATGCGAGGCTGACGGGACCTTGTACCCCCACCGTTAGCAAACCGCGACGCGAGACCTATGAATATCAGCTCAAATACGATCGGACGAGCAACTTTATCGCCCCTCTGCGGGTCCAACTAAATATAGAAAAGATTGTAAGGCGGTGTCTTCATGTCTATTAGCCGACGCAAAAAGCGTCATTTGCTCCTCGGCGTACTGGCGACCGGCATCCTTCTTATACCTGTGGCTTGCGGCAGCTCGCATAACGTTCGAACGGCAGCGACTTCCACGCCTGCCGCCGAGACTTCCACGCCTGCCGCCGAGACTTCGACGGCTTCCCCGTCTCCTTCGTCCGAGGTAACGATAAATGCGCATGGCGGGAATGCAGCCGGAACGCCGGATGCGGCCTTGTCGCCAGCGCCCAGTCTCGGCGGCATCTCACTCGGCATGACGCTGGCGGACGCCGAAGCCAAGATCGGCGGTCCGGCAGACGACAGCTATACGCTGCCCGAGGCGGGACGCGCGGTCGAGGTTCGCGAATACGGCGGGTTGACGATCGGCGTCGATACGTCCGGGCACGTCGTCTACGTAGAGATCTCTTCGGCCTCCGTCGTCTCCGGCCTGCCGGACGTCGAAGTCGGCAGCTCAAGCTCGGACGCCGCTCGCAGCCTGTCGCTGAAGACGGCCCCTTCATCCTCATCGATGACGGCCGACGTCGAGGGCGGCATTTTGCGCCTCGATCTCGATCCCGTCTCGGACGAGGTCGTCACGATCAAGCTGATCGGCTCGACGCTCGTCTGACCCTTTCCCATAGGCTTGTCATGGCGCGTCCCGCTCTCTCATAGACTTCAGAGTAGGACAGTCATGGACGAGTCGGGGGAGGTCCGCCGAAGATGAGGCGATGGGGTTTAAGCCTGCAGGTTGCATTCACGTTCATCGGCACGGTCGTCGGCGCGGGGTTCGCGACCGGACGCGAAGTGTTGCAATTTTTTACGCGGTTCGGCAACTGGGCCGGTCCGATGATCCTCGTATCGACGGCGCTGTTCGTGTGGCTCGGCGCCAAAATGATGCTGATGGCGGCTGCCATGCGCGCGAGATCGTACGAGGATCTGAACAAGCATCTGTTCGGCGTCAAAGCGGGCGCCTGGATCAGTCACCTGATGCTGGTCGTGCTGCTCGGCGTGAACGCGGTCATGCTGGCCGGCGCAGGATCGCTTTTTTCGGAACATCTGAATTTGAACTACCAGACGGGCCTCCTCTTGACGATGACGGCCTGCTTTATCTTGCTTCGAAAAGGCATGAGCGCGATCCTCGCGATCAATACGCTGGTCGTGCCGGTCATGATCGTATTCACGACTGTGCTCGTCGTCGAGACGCTGCGCGGCCCCGGCGCCGACCGCTGGATGACCTTGCCGATGGAATTGTCTCCATGGGCGGCCATCCTGTCTCCTTTTTTGTACGGCGCCTTTAACCTGTCCATGTCGCAGGCCGTGCTCGTGCCGCTCGGCGCGCGGATCGGAGATCCGGTCGTCCTGCGCAGAGGCGCCTGGATCGGCGGCATCGGCATCGGCGGCATGCTGCTGGCGGGCCATCTGGCGCTGTCGTCGCGCATGCCCGGCATCGAGCAGTTCGATATCCCGATGGGCGGCATCGCCAGAGAGATCGGGCCGTGGATTCACTGGATTTTCGTGTTTCTGATTTTTATGGAAATTTTCACGACGCTCGTCGCGGACATTTACGGCCTCTCCCTGCAGCTGCAGGAACGTGTGAAAATACCGCTGAACGCGCTCGTCGTACTCGTGCTGCTGCTCTGCTTCATGGCCGGCCAATTCGGCTTCGGCCCGCTGCTGACGACGCTGTACCCGATTTTCGGCATGCTGAGCTTGGGCTGGGTGATGCTGATGGGCAGGGACCGGGTGCGCCCCGTCCCGCCGCCCGCTCCGCCGGAAGGCTTTTCTTGAGTCGCCGCCTTCCGCATCAATCAGGCTGACGATCGAATCAAGCCATGCTGTCCGGCTGCGCCGTCAGCAACGGCAGCTCGAGCTTCCGTGACCCCGTCAAGCCCTGCGCGAGGGTGTCGGCGACATGCCGGTGGCAGGTGAAAAGAAGAAGCTGACGGCCGTTCGACAGCTCGTTCAGGACGTTCACGCACCGCTTTAGCCGCTCTTCGTCGTAATGGACGAACAAGTCGTCCAGCAGCAGGGGGAGCGCCTGCTCCCGCGAAGCGGCACCTGCCAGCGCGAGCCGCAAGGAAAGATAAAGCTGCTCCTGCGTCCCGCGGCTCAGAAAGGCGCTGCTGACGATCCGGCGATCCGCGGTCTCCGCGAGCAGGTCCGGCATGTCGCCGGGCACCGCGATGCGCGCGTACCGCCCTTCAGTCAGCTCCGCGAAGTAGGCCGAAGCCTGGCGCAGCACGGCCGGCTGACGCTCCTCCTCGAACGTGATCCGCGTTCGCCGGATGAGCTCCGCCGTCGTCGCAAGAAGCGCATACCGCTCCGCCAGCCGCTCGAGCTCGGCTTGCAGCTCCTCCAGCTCCAGCGCCGTCTCCTCCGTCTCCGCTTCGCGCCGAAGACGCTCCAGCTGCTCGGACAAGCGTCCTCGCGCGTCAAGCGTCTCGGCCAGCTCCGCTTCGCAAGCGGTCACTGCCTTGCGCGTCTCGTCCGCCAGCAGCTCCAGCGCACCTTCGTCATGCGCCTGCAGCAGTTCCAGCAGCGCCCCCAGTTCCTCTTCGCTGCGGCCGGCGGACAGCCGTAGCTGCGCCTCCGCCCGCTCCCGGCGCAGCGTTCTGCGGCGGTCGTCCGCCTCCAGGCGCAGCACATACGCGTCCTCGCCTGCCGCGCCGGCCGCCTGCACGACGGCGGAGACGGCCGCTTCGGCGGCCTCCAGCGCGGACGTCGCGGCCGTCTCTGCCGCGGCCGCCTGCCCGAGCCGCTGCTCCAAGCCGCGGTCAGCGGCGGCCTTGTCCAGCTGCTCCCGCGCTTCGCGGTGCAGCAGCTTCACCGCGAGCGCCGCGTCTCCACCGCTGTGCGCGGCGGGCGGGCATGCGGCGAGCAGCGCCGCCGCATCGGCCTCGAACGCGGCGCGCTCCGCGCGCAGGGCGTCGGCCCGCGCCGCGAGCCTGTCCCGCTGCCGCAGCTGCAGCAGCGCCCGCTCGGCGAGCTGGCCGAGCTCGGGGAGCGCGGCCGGCTGCAGCTGGGGCGGCAGCTTGCGCGCCGCAAGCCAAGCGGCCCAGTCCGCCCGTACGGCGCGGCTGGCTGCCTCCGACTCCTCCAGCTCGCCTTCCGCGCCGGCCAGCTCTCGCGCGAGCGCCGCTCTGCGGGCTTGCCGCTCGGCGTGACGACTCTGTTCGGCTTCCGCTTCCCCGAGCCGCTCCAATTCCCTGTACACCTCTTCTCGGAGCCGCAGCCTCAGCTCACCGGCAGGTTCGGCTCCGTTCGCGTCGCCCCCTGCCAGCGTCTCCCGATCGAGCGACGCCGCGGCTTCGGCTTCATCCTGCTCAAGCAGCTGTCTTAATGACTCGCCGGCTTCCCGCAGCGTCCGCCGCTCCGCCTCCCTGGCTGCGGACAATCGCCGAAGCAGCGCATCGGCATCGGGAGCGGTCCGATCCCGGCTGGCGTCGCCGGTCGCGCCTGGCGGTCTTCTTGCAAGCCATACCGATGTGCCGACGCCAAGCGCGAGCGCGGCTGCGAGCCCTGCAAATGCGATTCGCCCTTCATTCGACGCGAAGGCTGCGATCAGCGACGCCGCGGCTCCAAGTCCAAGGAGAAGTGCGATCGCATAGTAGGTTCCCACTCCCGGCGCCTGACCGCGGCGACTCGCGCTCCGTCTGCTCCTGCCGCGCCCCGCGGTCCGGCTGCCGCCTTCGTACAGACTCTTCTCCGAATGCCGCCCCTCGCCCGGGGCGCCGCCCTCCGACGGATGCACGGCGAGCCCCGCCGCCTCCGCGGCAGAGGCCGCCCAAGCGTATTCGCGCCGCGCAGCAGCTACCGCCTGCAGCGCGTCGTCCAGCCGATGCCACGCCTGCAGGAGCGCGTCCCGCGTGGCCGGCTTGAAGCGAGCGGCGCCGCGCGGCAACGCAGCCGCCTGGCCCGCCCGGCGCTCCGCCTCCTGGTCGAACGCCGCCAGCTGGCGGCGCAAACGCTGCGTCTCCGCGGCCAGCAGCTCGCGTCTTCGCTCCTCTTCCGCCAGCCGCTCGCCGATGGCCCGCGCTTCCTCCCGCTCGCCGAGCGCGGCGACGGCCTCCGCGTCGGCCTCACGCCAGCCCGGCCCGAGCCGGAGCAGCGCCGCCGCCGCGGCCTCTTCCGCGAGCTGCATGTCCGACTCGAGGCCGGCCAGCTCGCCCTTCCGCGCCTCGAGCGCATCGCCGCGCAGGTCCAGCGCCGCCAGCTTGCCCGCATGGGCGACGAGCCGCTCGTCCCAGACGAGGCCCGCACGCTCCGCCTCGAGCCGTTCGCGCTCTGCGGCCGCCTGTCTCGCGGCGGCGGCGGCAAGGGCTCGGCGCTCGACGAGCTGCCGCCATTCCGCGGCCGCTTCGGGCGGCAACGGCTCGGCAGCCCGGACCGCTGCCGCAAGCGTCGCCGCGATCGCATCCTCTTCGGCGCGGAGCACAGCTGCGCGCAGCCACCATTCGCGGCCGTCGAGCGCCGCCCGCGCTTCGGCAGCCTTGGCGCGCAGCTGAGGCAGCGCAAGCTCCAGCCTCAACGCGCGATCGTGCAGCGCCGCGTGCCGCTCCAGCGCGTCCTGGTAGGCGCCAAGCCCCTGCCGGCCTTGCCTCAGCCGATTTTCAAGCTCCCGGATCCGCGCGAGCAGCTCTCCCATCTCCTGTACGGAGCCCTTCGGACGGTACAGCCGATCCATCTCGGCCTTCAACCGTTTGCCGGCCGACGTCAATGCCGCCCCGCCGGCCATGCCCGCGTGGTACAAATAATTGCCGATCTCGTCGCCTTTCAGCGACCGGAGCTCGTGCAGCTCGTCCAGACTGACGGCGAACAGCTGCCTGAACAGCTGCTCCGACACGCCGCCGAGCAGCAGCCGCTCTAGCTCGGCTTGCGTCAGCCGCCGTTCGCCGCCGTCCGCCTCGCGCAGCGACGCGACGGGCGCCCCCTTGCGCTGCGGCGCGTCCGCATACCGCTCGAGAATGCGCAGGCGGCCCTGCTCGTCACGCAGGACGAGCCGGCCGCCGTGGCGTCCGCCGCTCACGGGCTCGCCCCGTTCGGGCAGCTGCGCCCGCGTCGCGAAGCCGTACAGCATGCTTCGAATGAACCGAAGCAGCGTGCTCTTGCCCGCTTCGTTCGGTCCCCATACGATCGTCGTCTTCGCGTCGAACCGAAGCCGCACGCCGGACAGCGGACCGAAGCCGTCGATATGCAGTTCCTCTATGTACACGCTTTGCTCCTCCTCGCCGGCTCCAGCCCGATTTTCTTCCCGAAAGCAGGAAAGCTGCGCATCGCGCCGATCGCATGCCGCGTATCCCTCATCCGTCTTGCCGCACACGCATCGGCTTTTTCAATCGCCGCTTTCCCGCAGCAGCGCCGCCGCTAGCTCGCCGGCGCGCGCGATCAGCTCGGCCCGCTGCGTATCGTCGCGCCCGTCCAGCCATTGCCGCAGCCTCGGATGCTGCCGCAGCGGCGCAGCCGCTTCGCGCAGCAGCGCACGCGAGGCGTCCGGATCGGACGAGGACGCGGCGGAGAGCCGCAGCAGCTCCCCCAGAAATCCGTCTTCGGACGCCTCGTCCGCCGCACGCGAACGGCCGCCCGCTTCAACGGCGATCCGCTCGACCCACACCCAATCGTCCCGCTCGTCGGGCGAGCCGAGCCAGCTCCTCAGCTCGGCGGCCCATTCCTCCGCCTCGTCGTCCCGCAGCAGGCGCTCGAGCAGCGCGCCGTCGCCCGCAACCCGCAGGCGGAGCACCGAAGGTCTGCCCTCGGCTTCGCGACGCGCATCCTCCGCGGTCTCGAGCAGCCTGTCCTTGAGCGACTGCTCGCCGTCCGCTTCGCCGAGCCGAACGTCGCGGACGAGCCATCGAACCTCCGACAGCTCTCGAAACGAGAGGCTGACCCGGCCCTGCTCCGAAACGTCGACGCGGTACGCGCCCTTCGGACCCGTTTCCCGGATGCTGCGCCCCTGGATATTGCCCGGATAGACGACATGCGGATACTCATGCAGCACCCGCCGGTCGTGAATATGTCCGAACGCCCAGTAGTCGAAGCCCGACGCCGCGAGCTCCCCGAGCTTGCAGGGCGCATAATTATCGTGTCCCTGCAGTCCGTCGATATTGCCGTGCAGGACGGCGAGGTGAAAAGGAGCGCTTTCGCGAATCCGGTAGCGTAGCGCGAGATTGTCCTTGACGGCGGACTCCCGGTAGGAGATGCCGTACACGTGTGCCGCCAGCTCCCCGCCGCGCGTATAGGCCGGCGCGCAGCCGACCTCCTCCGTGCCGAATATGTGCACGTTCGCCGGCCAATCGAGCCGCGCGGTCCTGCCGCCGGACGGGTCGTGATTGCCGTGGACGACGAATACCTGCGCGCCTGCTTCGGAGAGCCTGTCCATCGCCTGCTGCATGCGAAGCTGCGCGCGAAGCGAACGGTCGGCCGCGTCGTACAGATCGCCCGACAGCACCAGGAAGTCGAGCTCCTCCAGCAGCACGGTGTCCACGAGCCTGTCAAGCGCGTTTAACGTCGAATTTTTAAGCCGCTCGCGGACCGCAAAAGGAACTTTGGACAGTCCGCGGAACGGACTGTCCAAGTGAAGGTCGGCGGCATGCATGAACCGAAATGACGGCTGCATCCTCTCAACTCCGAATTCAGGATGGCGCCCGGCGCCGGGCGCCTCAAGTCGTTTCTTCGACCGGCGGACCGAGATCGATATATATTTTTTTCAGCTCCTGGATGACGCGGCTCAGCGAATACGTCTTCTTGGCTTTGTTCCAGGCGGCGCGCGCGAGCTCGTAGCGATAGTGCGGATCCAGGATCAGCTTGTCGATGGCATCGGCCAGCGCCTTCGGATCCTCGCCCGGGACGAGCAGGCCGTTGACGCCGTCCTCGATCTGCTCGGCGATGCCGCCGACGTCGGTGCCGACCAGGGAGAGCAGGCACAACGCAGCCTCGGCGAACACGGAACCGAACGCTTCGGCTCTGGACGGGAGCACAAAAATATCGAAAAACGGCAGCATTTCTTCGGGATGGAGCATATAGCCGTAAAAAATCGTTTCGTCGTAAATGCCCTGCTCCTGCGCCAGGTGTTCGAGCTCGGGACGGATCGGGCCGTCCCCAATAATATGGAGCACGAAGCGCCGATCCCTCCCGCGCAGCTCGGCGCAGGCTTTGATAAGCAGGTCGATGCCCTTCGCCGGGACAAGGCGGCAGACCGTGACGATCTGGGCAACCTCGTTGTCGTGGGAGATCGGCTTGAAGCGGCGCTCGTCGTACCCGTTCGGAATGACGCCGATCCGCTCCGGCTTTTTCATATAGGCCCCCATATAGGACGCGAACGAATGCGACACCGTCAGCATCTTGTCCGTCTTGGCCTCGAGCTCGCCGTACAGCGACGTCAGGAAAAGATGCTCGGGACTGCCGGCCGCGATGCGTCCGTTCAGGATCAGCTCCCGTTCGAAGCTGGAGTGCACGGTCATGACCAGCGGCGTGTCCGGGTAAATCTTGCGCAGCGCCAGCGCCGCCACGGGATGATGGGCATGGATCAGGTCGTAGCCGCTCTTCAGCCGGAGCTTCGTCCACCATACGTAGTCCTTCAGCGTCTGCATATATTTGTCGACGACAGGATTGCCCGCATACGGGCGCCAGTCGAACGTATCGAATTCAAACGGCTCCTGACCCTTGTTCCGGATTCGCTTCGGAATCGAGAACAGCTCCATGTCCCAGCCGATCTTGCGGAAACGCTCGCCGATATAAGGCACCATGGAAGATACGCCGCCCGGCTGCTCCGGGGGGAAAAACCACGCCTGTAAAATATTCATCGGCGATTCCTCCTTATGACCCTGCTATCTCGTATTGTCTAAATTATGATATAGTGGAACATATGTTTCTGCAAGCGAGGCTCGGCGCAGGCGGCGATCTGCCGTTCGCGCGGCTCGCATGGCGGGGACTCAAGGACCGGATGCAAGGGGATACGCATGGACGTTCAAGACTTCTGGAACAACCGCGAGCTGCTGCTCGCTTCCTCCTCAGCCGCGTCCGCCGTCATCATCGGCCTGATGATGTTCATGGCCTACCGGCTGATCGCCGGCAATCGCAGCAGCGCCTTTCGCCTGCTCCTGCTCGCATTGTCCATGCTCGCCGTCTATCACGGCCTGGCGCTTGCCGACGCCTTGAACCTGCTGGAGGGGCGCACGGTGCCCCGGCTGAACGGCGTGCTTTATATGGCGGCTTTCGTCGCGCTTAACTTCTCTTTCTTCGAATTATACTACAGGAAGCGGGCGCGTACGCGCGCCTGGTTTTACGGCTTGCTCGCCGTCGGCGTCACGATCGCGGTATGCAACCTCCTGTCCGGGACGGCCGTCCCCGCCGCAGAGCCGGGCGCAGGGGAACGGACGAACCTGCTGCTGGCGTTCGAGGACGGCTACGTGCTCTTGCTGTCCGGCCTGTTCGCGGTCATGTTCGGCCCTCATCTCAGGCAGCGAACGCGCTATGCCGTCAGTCTCTGCTTCGCCTTTTTCGGGCAGCTTGCCGCGTTTTTGACGCACGATTTCGGCGTGACCGATCCCGTTTTGGACTTAATGGCCGCCATTTTGCCCGTATTTTATTACATCGTCCTGTTTATGATTCTCTTCGAGCGGGTCGTGGAGCTGATGCAGACCGCGTACCGCTCCTCGATTACCGACGGCTTGACCGACTTGTACAATCGCCGCTTCTTCACGGCCAGTCTGGAAAAATCGCTTGCGCACGCCGGCCGGGGGACCGTCGGCGCCATTTTTTGCGACATCGACGACTTCAAGAAGCTTAACGACACCAAAGGGCACCAGGCCGCGGATGTCGTCCTGAAGCAGGCCGCGGCCATCCTTCGCGAGGAGACGGAGGGCATCGGACTTGCCGGCCGCTACGGCGGCGAAGAGCTCGTAGCCTTTGTCCAGTCGGCAACCCCCGACGCGCCCGCCGTCGCCGAGCGCATCCGCTCCCGCATCGCCAAGGAGACGATCGTCACCGTCAGCGTCGGCTGTGCATTGTCCGCGCCGGGCATCAAGGCCGAGCAGCTCATGAAAAATGCCGACGAAGCGATGTATCGCTCCAAGCGTTCGGGCAAAAATCGCGTCACGTTATTCGATCAACCGTAAGGAGACCGCCTATGCCAGCTCTGCCTCAAATCTATGTCGAACGAATATCTGCCCAGCTGGGCGACGAGACCGCCGCATTTCTGCGCAGCATGGAGGCGCCCCGTTCGTACGGGCTTCGCCTCCATACGCCCAAGCTCTCCCCGGCGGACGGCGATCCGGCGCTGCGATCGCTGACGGCCCGCTTCGGTCTGACTCCCTTGCCCTGGTGCGGAACCGGGTTCGCCTACGATGGCGAGACCCGCCCCGGCAAGCATCCGTATCATCACGCAGGACTTTATTATATTCAGGAGCCAAGCGCCATGATTGCCGCGGAGCTGCTCGAGCCGCAGCCGGGCGACCTCGTGCTGGACCTCGCGGCGGCGCCGGGCGGCAAGACGACGCAGATCGCCGCCAAGCTGCAAGGCGAGGGGCTGCTTGTCGCCAACGAGATTCATCCGGGACGCGCGCGTATTCTCGCAGAGAACGTCGAGCGGCTCGGCATCGCGAACGCCGTCGTCGTGCAGGCGACGCCGGGCGAGCTCGCCGCGCGTCTGCCCGAAGCGTTCGACAAGATTATGCTCGACGCTCCCTGCTCCGGCGAAGGCATGTTCCGCAAGGAGCCAGAGGCTTGCGCCGAATGGTCGACGGACGCGGTCGCGATGTGCGCCGCACGCCAGCGGGACATTTTGCCCGATGCCGCCGCCATGCTGAAGCCGGGCGGCAGGCTTGTCTATTCCACCTGCACGTTCAACCGCGAGGAGAACGAGGAGACGATCGCCTGGTTTCTGGCAGCGCATCCGGCATTCAGGCTCGTCTCGACGAAGCGGATGTGGCCGCATCGCGGAGAAGGGGAAGGCCACTTCGCGGCCGTGCTTGAGAAGGAAGCCGAACCGTCGGACGATCGCGTCCGTCCGGCCAAGCGGCGCGCCAAAAGCGGCAAGGCGCCGCGGTCGGACGCGGCCGGCGCGCTCTCCGCGCTCAAGCTGTACGAATCGTTCGCCGCGCAGGCGCTGCCCGGATACGCGCTTCCTGCGTCCGGCGTGCCGCTGCTGTTCGGCGAGTCGTTTTATTGGTATCCGCAGCCCGCAGGCTCTCCGCTCCCGGCCGAATCGCTTGACGGCCTGCGGACGCATCGTCCCGGCTTGCACCTGGGCGACGTCAAAAAAGGCCGCTTCGAGCCCGCCCACGCGCTGGCGCATGCCGTGCGCGCCAGGGATGCCGCGCTGACGCGCGATTATCCGGCAGATAGCGCCGCGGTCCTGGCTTATTTGCGCGGCGAAGCGCTGTTCGACGACCGGAGCGGGCACGAAGGCGCGCCTTCGCAGGGCTGGGGCCTTCTGTGCGCGGACGGCCATCCGCTCGGCTGGTTCAAGGCCAGCGGCGGCCAGCTCAAGAACCACTACCCCAAAGGTCTTCGAACCAACTGAAGCGGGAGACGGCTGCCGGCCAAGGCCGAAGGGGCCGCGCCCAAAATGAAAGCAACCGGGCATCTGTCCAATCCGCTCCGGGACTTTGTCATACTATACATTAGTCCGAGCGGCGACGCGGCAAACGGCAACGGGTTGCCGCCGCCGGCTCGGAGACCCGATTGAATGACAAAGGAGGAATTCGCATGTCCGGTGTTGCAGGTGCATATGGTTCGTCCGCTGCGTTCGTTCTGGTGCTTTTCATACTGCTCGTGATTATCCTTCGCGCAGGCTTCTAATTGCAAAAACGCTAGGCAACGCTAAAAAGCCGGCCCTCGGGCCGGCTTTTTCACGTAATGCACGAATCGCTGCGCAATGCCCGAAGACGCTTCGGTCGCGCATCGGTCAGCGTGACGGCGACGACGCCTCTGCGAGGCAGGCTTCAAGCACAAGCGCGACGCCGTCCTCGTTGTTCGTCGCCGTCACCGCGTCCGCGACGGCTTTGACCTCGGGCGGGGAGTTGTCCATCGCCACCCCGTGTCCCGCATATTGCAGCATGCCGATGTCGTTGAAGTAATTGCCGATGGCGAGCACGTTCTCCCGCCGGATCCCCCGCTTTTCCGCCCATTGCCTGAGCGCGGTCCCCTTGGAGGCTTCCCTGTGCTGAAGATCGATAAAGTAATCCCCGCTCCGAATCGTCTGCAGCTCGTGCCGCCAATCCTGCCAATGCGCCTCGAGCTCGTCCAGGTCGGCTTTTGGCGCGAAGATCGATATTTTGACGGTCCGCTCGGGGAACAGCTCCTCCCGCGATCGCAGGATCGGCTCGGACAGCATTTGCGCGTACATGGCCGATATGTCCTCGTTTAAGCGCTCTACGTAAATATCGAATGCCGTGTTCAAGTCGAAATGAATGCCGCGCTCCCTGCAAAGCGCCAGGTAACGCTCCACCTCGTCCGCGCCGATCGGCGATTCCTGCAAAATTTCACGTGATTCGCCGTCCACGATCGAAGCGCCGTTGTGCGTGATGACCGTCCCGGACAAGCCGAGCTGCGCCAGCACCGACAGCGCGCTCGCCGAGCCTCGGCCCGTGCACAGGACGATCTCCGCGCCCGCTTCCGCAGCGGCCGTTACTGCCCGCTTCACTCGTGGCGTCAATTCATGGTGGTCGTTTAGCAGCGTGCCGTCGACGTCGAGTGCGATCAGCTTGTATTTCATGGCGCCTTGTCCTCCGTTTTTTTGTAGCTGCGCAAGCGCTCGAGCTCTTCCTCGGTCAATTCGCGCCACTCGCCCGGCGCCAGCGATTCGTCGAGCGGCAGCGGCCCCATCTCGCTTCTGCGCAAATACAGCACCTTTTTGCCGACCGCCTCGAACATGCGCTTCACCTGATGGTATTTTCCTTCCGCGATCGTCAGTTCGATCCAGGTGAGCGCTTCGCCAGCCTCGACCGCCTCCTGCCAGCTCGTCCTGTTCGCCTTGAGCGCGGGGAACGTGTCCAGCCGATCGATGGCCTTGGCCATCGAAAAGGCGGACGCGTCCCGCTTGGCGTCCTCGCCAGTCGCCTCGGCCGCATCGGCTCCGGCATTCGCGCCCCCGGCCGCGCGTTCGACGACGCGAAGCGTGGCAGGCAGCGTCACATAGCCGTCGTCGAGCGTTACGCCCGTGGCAAAGGTCGCGATGTCCGCCGAGCCGACGAGGCCCGCTACGAGCGCCTGATAGGTTTTGGGCACATGCTTGCGCGGAGACAGCAGATCGTGCGACAGCTTGCCGTCGTTCGTCAGCAGCAGCAGTCCCTCCGTGTCCTTGTCCAGCCGCCCCACCGGAAAAGGCGACAACACCCGAATATCGTCCGGCAGCAGCTCCAGCACCGTTCGCTCACGATTGTCCTCGGTGGCCGACACGAATCCCGCTGGCTTGTAAAGCATCGCGTATACCGTATCGCGGTAGACGATACGCTCCCCCTCCAGCACGACCTCGTCCGCATGGGGGTCGATCTGCATGCCCGGATCCTTGACGCGGACGCCGTTGACGGTCACCGCGCCTTGCCTTACGAGCGACTTCAAGACGCTTCGCGTGCCGTAGCCGAGATTTCCGAGCATTTTGTCGAGTCTCATTTTCGTTTTCATGGCATCTCCTTCTTTCCTTTGAGGAAAGGAATTGCGCTACACCTGCCGCCAGCCCGGCAGCAGTTCGTTTTTCAGCGTCGTTCCGTCCCAGCGGCCCCACCCGAGCGGGCAGCTGTCGAGACAGACCAGCGTCCACCCGCGTCCGCTCGAAGGCTCGCCGTCCGGTCCGGTTACCTTTTCCGGCTCGGGCTGAAGCGTTTCGCCCTTCAAATACCGAATCGCGAGCGCGTCGTCTCCCCGAAGGTGCAGGCGAAGCGCAGCCTCGCTTGCCCTCAGCCCCATCGCAAGCGCCTGGGAAGGCTCGAAGCGATGCTTCGTCGCCCGGCCGAGCAGCCAGCCTTCGCGCACGAGCCGCAGCCCCTGCATATCCCCGGCCCGTTCGGATACCGCGTACACATAGTCGCCCTTGATCCGGATCGGGCTCGGGGGCGCCCAGCCGGGCAGGCTCTCACGCACGAATGTGTCATACCGCGCGAGGGTGTCGGCATCGCCGCCCGTCCGGTCCCGCGCGCCGGCCGGACGGCCGCGCCCAGCCGCTTCGGCGCCGCCGCGATCGGCTGGCGACCGCTTGCCGCGCTTCGCCTCCTTCAACGCCTCGCCGCCGCTCGTTTTCCCGGCCGCCTGCGGACGACCCGCGTTTACCGCATCGTCAACGGCACTCGCCGTTGCCTTCATGGTAGCAGCGCCGCCCTCCGCGCCGGTCCGCTCAAGCAGCGCGGCAAAGTGACCTTCGCCGCGCACGCGATGCGGCCACAGCCTGATCGTCCCTGCCAAGGTGGCCGTGCGATCCGGCCCGAGCGCCTCGGCCTCCCCGGGCGTCAGCCACTCGGGCCGTCCTGGCGCAAAGCCCCATTCCTCCGGCCAGCGCGTCGCCACGACGCCGAAATCCGGATGCGCGGCCAAAAAGCGCGCGATCGTCCCCTCATTCTCTACCGGCGAAAACGTGCAGGTGGAGTAGACGAGGCGACCGCCCGGCGCGACCAGCTTGGCCGCCTCCTTCATAATATCGTCCTGCATGGCCGCATATCTGGCCGGCGCAGCCGCATCCCACTGCCGGACCATGTCCTCGTCCTTGCGGAACATGCCTTCGCCCGAGCACGGCGCATCGACGAGCACCCGGTCGAACGTCGCGCCGAATGCGGCCGCCAGCTTCGCGGGCGACTCGTTCGCGACGACGGCGCTGCGGACGCCCGCCCGTTCGATATTTTTGGCGAGCGCCTTCGTGCGCTCCGTGGCCAGATCGTTCGTCACAAGCAAGCCCGTGCCGCGCAGCTTGGCGGCCAGCTGCGTCGACTTGCCGCCCGGCGCCGCGCACAGGTCAAGGACGCGCTGCCCCGGCTGCGGATCGAGCAGCTCGGCGGGCAGCATCGCGCTTGGCTCTTGAATATAATAGAGACCGGCGTAATAGTAGGGATGTTTGCCGGGCCGCTCCGTCTCGTCCGTATAATAAGCGCCGTCCGCCCAGGGCACGGGCTCTCTGCCGCGGACGAACGACCGCCCCGCGGAAAGCCCGCCCTTTTCCTCGGCCCCGTCCGCTTTCCTAGGCTCGTCCTTCAGCGCGTTAAGCCGGAGCGCCGTTCGCTTGGGCTCGCCGTAGCTCGCAAGAAACGCCTCTGCTTCTTCGCCCAGCAGCTCGCGCATCATCGTTACGTATTCCTTGGGCAGCGCCATCGCCGCCTCCTTCTCTCCGTCCGTGGGAGCCGCATTTCCATCCATTTCGTCATGACCCAATAAAAAGAGAGCCTCCGGGCCGCATGCCAGCCGGCCCGAACGCTCCTTATCGCCTTGCTCGGCCACAGGCGGCGGCTGACCGCCTGCCAGCCCTTCGCCTCGTCGCGCGAGACCCGTCTATGCTGCACCGCGGCAGCAAGCCGCCGTCTCTCCGTCGCTGGCTATTGGCTGCTGTTCTTGCCCGCCCGGGCGAGCGCGGCCTGAATCTCCTGGGACAGCTCCGCCAGCGCCCACATATCCTCCTGCTCCCAAAGCTCGTTGAACCGCAGCTGGAACTGCGCGGCCTCGCGGACGCGGCGGAAAAAGTACAAACCTTGTATATCGTTAAGCACCTTGCGCACGATGCCCGACTTCTCCTCGAAGTCCTGCTGGGCGTCGACGATCTCCTGGCGGATGCTCGACATCTCGCGGTCGAGGGCGAACGCCGCTTCGGCCGCCTTGCGCAGTCGCTCCCGGACATGCTCCGGCAGCTGTTCGCGGTATTTGTAGTTCAGCGAATGCTCGATCGTCGCCCAGAAATTCATGGCGAGCGTGCGGATCTGAATCTCCGCCAGCACCGGCATCGAGCCGAGCGACGTCTGCACCGGATATTCGACGATGATGTGGTAGCTCCGATAGCCGCTGTCTTTATAATTCGTAATATAGTCCTTCTCGTATACGAGCCGCAGATCCTTGCGGATGCGGATCATGTCCGCCACGCGGTGGATGTCCTCCACGAACTGGCACATGATGCGAATGCCCGCGATATCCTCGATGCCCGTCTCGATCTGGTCTATCGGGACGCTAAGCCGCTTCGCCTTTTCCAGGATGCTCGAGATCCGCTTGACCCTGCCGGTCACGAACTCGATCGGCGCATATTCGTCGCGGGCCTTCAGCTCGGTACGCAGCGACTTCAGCTTGATCTTAAGCTCTTCTACGGCCTGCTGGTAAGGCAATAGGAACTTGCTCCAGTCTCTTCCGTCCATACGTCTACGCATCCTTTCCTGCCGCATTGCCTCGCTATCGTCTTGTTTGCGAACGGATGCCTGCCATGCCGCCTCAGCGCCGGTGATCGGCGCCGACCGCCTGGGTGATCCGGGTGAATCCATCCTGCTTAAGCAGACGCTTCAAGCCTACAGCGATCTCCTTGACGACCCCGGGTCCTTTGTAAATCAAAGACGTGTATACCTCTACCAACGATGCGCCGGCGCGGATCTTGTCGTAGGCGTCTTGTGCGGTGAAAATGCCGCCCGACCCGACGATCGGCAGCCGGCCTTCGGTCATGCGGTACAGGGAGCGGATCACTTCGGTGGAACGCTGCGTGAGCGGGCGGCCGCTCAGACCGCCCGTCTCGGACTTGTTCGCGTGCGTAAGTCCGTCCCGTCCGATCGTCGTGTTGGTGGCGATGATGCCGGAGATGCCGCTCTCGAGGATTGCCTGCGCCATGTAGGACAGCTGCTCTTCGTCGTTGTCCGGCGCCAGCTTCACGAGAATCGGCTTCGGCAGTTCGCCGTGCGCGGCGGCCTGGAGCTCCATCTCTTCCTTGACCGCAGACAGCAGACCCCGCAGCTCGTCGCCGTGCTGCAGTGCCCGAAGGTCCGGCGTGTTGGGCGAGCTGATATTGACGACGAACAGGTCGCCGTACGGGTACAGCTTGGCCAGACAAGCCCGGTAATCGGAAGCGGCCTCTTCGTTCGGCGTCGCCTTGTTCTTGCCGATGTTCACGGCCACGGGAACCTTGCGCTTGCCGAGCCGCGCGAGCCGCGCCGCCATGGCGTCTGCGCCTTCGTTGTTGAAGCCCATCCGGTTGATCAGCGCCTCGTCCGGCGGCAACCGGAACAAGCGGGGGCTGTCGTTGCCCGGCTGTCCCTTCGGCGTCACGGTGCCGACCTCGAGGAACGACAGGCCGATATGGCTGAAGCCTCGGACGGCCTTCGCGTTTTTGTCGAGTCCCGCCGCGAGTCCGACGGGATGGTTGAACCGGAAGCCGAGCAGATCGACCGCCAGCTCCGGCGAATCCGAGACCCCCCATATGCCGGACAACAGGGCCGGCACGCCCGGAATCCGGGAGGCGGCGCCCATGCCGTCTACGACGAGGTGGTGGGCGTCCTCCGGATCCATTTTGAAAAACAGGGGTTTAACCCACTTATACAAGCGTTTCAGCATCCTTTCAAATCGCGGCGTCATCGGTTGCCGCATCAAACCCTCGCGTATCAGTTTAGCCTTTTCTGCGCCAAAAGAAAAGGGAATATCGCCCCGGCGCAGCAACCGTTTCATCTGGCGTTTTAAAGATCAAGCGTTTACAATAGTAGCATATGCCGATTATGTAAAATGGAAAGGTTGGTTCCCATGAGCGCGCCAAAAAAACAAGCACCGATTCACCGCAAAACCGAGACCAAGGAGCAGGTCAACAAGCGCGGCATCATCATCGCGGGTACCATATTCGGCGTCATCGTCATCGCGGTGGCCGTCCTCCTGATCGTCAATCCGTAGGCGGCGGCTTCCGGTTTAATTCAGCCATTCGTACTTTTTGGCGGGGTTGGTCTCGTTCTGCGCAGGCTTCAGCTTGAAGCGCTTCTCCGGCGCGCGCAGTTCGACGGGCAGCCCCCCTTTGCTGATCGTCACCTTCGTGCCGATCTGGACCAGATCGAACAGCTCCTCGACGTCTTCCTTGCGCATCCTCGCGCAGCCGTGCGACTCGTCCTTGCCGACGCTCGACGGCTCGTCCGTCCCGTGAATCGCGTACAGCGTATCGGACAGCGTCATCCCCCTGCTGCCGAACGTGCCCGTCGCGCTGCCGTTCGGATTTCTCACCTTTTCCGTAATGACGAAACTTCCTTCCGGCGTCGGCGTGTCCTTCGCGCCGAGTCCGACCTCGTAATTGCGCAGCAGCACGCCGCCGCTGATGACGGCCAGGCGATGCCTCGTTTTGTCGATGACGATCTCGATCGGGTGCTCGGCGAGCTGCGCCACCAGTCCCGCCGGCTTGCCATTGCCTGCGGCCGGTCCCGACTCGTTCGGCCATCCGGCCGCCGCGCCCGCTGGCGCCGTCTTGTCCGCAAGCGCGGCCGTCAGCTCGTCGAACCACGCCGTCTGCTCGGGATTCCAGCCCGACATGATGTTGTTCGGGTAAGCCGCCGCCAGCGCCTTCGGCGAAGCCGGCCATTTGCCCGTCCGGTGCTTGTAGGCGATCATCGCCGAGCGCAGCACGAGCTTGCCCTCCTGAAGCGGCTTCCATGCAGAGATCTTCGCAGCCGCGGGCTTGGCGTCCTGCGCCGTCCCGCACGGACACCAGCCCGAATCGTACCAATCGACGCTCGCCGCGGCCTTGTTCGAAGGCGCGACGACCTGCGCGATCGGCGCGCCTGCCTTCACCCAATCGATCCAGTCGCCGAGCCGGGGCGACTTGAACAGCAGCGAAGGCGCGGCTTGGTCCTGTGCGGTGAGCAGCTTGCCGAGGATGGCCTGACCCGCATCGTCGCGGTCGGCTGCCGCCGCCATCAATCCCGCCGGCTTTGCCGATCCGCCGGTGCCGCCACCGCCGCCTGCGTCTCCTCCACCGCCCTGTGCGGCAGTCCCGCCTTTTCCGCCGCTCGATTGATCCGGCGAGGGCGAGGGCGAAGGCGAGGCCTTGGCCGGCGCCGATTGGCCTCCGGTCTGAACGGAAGGCGCGGCCTTTCCGTCTCCTGCGAGCGCCGCCTTCTGCGGCGCCGCCGCCCGCTCGGCGTAGGCGAACACGCCCAGCGCGATCAGCGCCGCTCCTGCGGCGGCCGCGAACCATCCGGCGCGCCGCTTGCGAGCGGAGGCCGGCTTGGCGTTTTTGTCCGGACCGGCCGCGCCGTCTCCCATGTTCAACTGCGGGCTCTTCTTGGACTCGAACGCCTCGTACACGGGGCCGGCTTGCGCAAAGCAGTAGTTCGCCTTCGCCTCTTGGCCGCGGGACAGGTACTCCTTGCCGAGCAGATACCAGGCCATTTGGTTGTTCCCGTGCTTCAGCAAATAATCCTTGATCGGGAGCGCATCGTGCACATCCGGGCCGAGCTCGTAGAACTGTTGGATTTGTTCTTCGAGACGGTCGTCGTTAGACATTACTTTTCCCTCCCTGCTGCGGACGCTATCGTTAATGTCGGTGCGAAGTTGCGATCGCATTAATTTTGAAGCAGCGTCGACCGCCTTACAGGCAAAAGGGACCGTACGTCAGCGGCAGGCGCTGCGGACGGTCCCTTGTTAGGCTGCGGTTAAAACGTTTTGCTGCGGATGATGACGGCTTGCACGGACGCATCCCATTGAATGTCGAGATCGCCCTCCGTGGCGAAAAAGCGGACCGGCACGTAGAAGCTGCCTTCCTTTAGCACAGGCGCCGCGTTCAGCGTCAGCTCGGACTTCGTCCCGCCCGCATCCTTCGCGACCTTTTTCTGGCCGTTCGCGACCGTATACACGGTATCGCCTTTGGTCAGCTTGCCCGACTTGGTCTTGGCGTCGTACGTCACCTTGAACCCCGTCGCCTGTCCGACCGCCCGCAGCGGCAAATACGTCGCGCCGCCGGACACGAACGCAGGCTTGTCCGATTGAAGCGGCGAGCCGTTCAGCAGCGTCTTGATCGCGCCGTCCTTCTTGAGTCCGGCCGCGCCCGCATACTTCTCGAGCCGCCGGATCTTGTTGCCCGCTTCGTCGGCGATCGCGAGGCTGCCGTCCGCCAGAACGGCGACATCGGTCGGATGGTCGAACTTCGCCGCATACAGGACGCCGTCGACGGCGCCCGGCTCAGTCGCTTCGCCGGCCAGCGTCGACACCTGCCCGTCCTTGAGCAGCCGCACGACATGATTCAGGCTGTCCGCGATAATGAGCGTGCCGTCCGGCGCGATCGCGAGACCTTCCGGCGCATCGAAGCGCGCCGCAGCGGCGGGACCGTCCAGATAGTCGCCCTCGGCATACGGACTGTCTGCGCCCGGCGCCGGTGCCGTGCCGGCGACCGTGCTGACCGTCCCTGCGGCGAAGTCGATATAGCGGATGCGCTGGTTGCCGCGGTCGCTGACGTACAAGTTGCCCTTGGCGTCTAGCGCCAGTCCGCTCGGCTCGTTGAACTTGGCGTCCGCGAGCGGTCCGTCCGCATAGTCGCCGAAGCTCTCGGCCGCGCCGGGCAAGTATTGTCCGACCCGCGTCGAAGGCGCGTTCAGCGTCTTGACGGTGCCGTCCGGCGCGATCTTGCGGATCGTATGGTTCAGCGTATCCGCCACGAACACATTGCCCGCGGCGTCGACGGCGACATCGGACGGCGCGTAGAACGTTGCCGCGCCGCCCTTCCCGTCGGCCGCGCCGGACAGGCCGCTGCCGGCCAGCGTCGTCACCTTGCCGTCCGTCCCGATCTTGCGAATCGCATGGTTGCCGGCGTCGGCCACATAGGCGTTGCCTGCCGCATCGAAGGCGATGCCAAGCGGCTGATCGAACAAGGCGCGGTCGGCCAGATCGTCGTGATAGGAACCCGTCGGCAAGCCGCCCTCGTCGGAGCCGGAGAAGTGTCCTGCGTATGTGGACAAAGCGTTCGAAGCGAGCAAGCGGATCAGATGGTTCCCGCTATCCGAGACCGCCAGGCTGCCGTCCGCCCGCACGGCAAGCGAATGCGGCTTGAACAGCGTCGCCTCCGCGAGCGGTCCGTCCTGACCGCCCCATTCGGCGTGTCCCGCCCAGGTGCGAATCTCGTACAGCCCTCCCGATTGCAGCCATCCGGTATCTGCCGCGAACGCGGCTCCCGGAACGGTCAGGCTGAGTGCGAGCGCCGCCGCGGCGCCGGCCGTTTTGCGATTCCATGCTTTCATTTACATTCTCCTTCGTTGGCTACTCGGTCTGTTGAATTCCGTTACCTACTATTTTATAGAAGCGTAATCCCGGGAAAATCCGACAAAAGTCTCTAAATCGCAGTCTGTCCGGCCTTCGGCGCCTCTGCCGCCGAATTGGGCTCGCCGGCGACGCCGAGCAGCTCGTAGACGCGGATCGGCAGCGACTTGCCTTTGAACATGCGATCCTCGCCCTCGTCGAACCGGAAGTGGGCGGAAGTCTTGGCGTATACGGCGTCGGACACCATGATCTGCCCGGGCTTCGTCTGCGACTCGATCCGCGCCGCGATGTTCACGTTGTCGCCGATCGCCGTATAGTCGACCCGCAGGTAAGAGCCGATATTGCCGACGACGACGGTGCCCGTGTGAATGCCGATGCCGACGTTGACCTCGCAGCCGTACTTTTCCCGGATCGTATGCCTGATCTCGTTCATGCCCTGCTGAATCTCGTAGGCCGTCTTCACGGCGAGCCGTTCATGGTCTTCGACGTCGAGCGGTGCATTGAACAGAATCATGGCCGCGTCCCCGATGAACTTGTCGATCGTGCCCCGGTTGGCGAGCGTCGTCTCCGTGATCATGTTGAACATCGTGTTCAGCGTATCGACCAGCTCGGGCGGCGACAGCTTCTCGGACAGCGGCGTGAATCCCCGGATGTCCAGGAACAGGACGGTGATCGTCTTCGAGTCCCCGCCCAGCTTGATGTCGATGTCCTGAGAGACGATCTGCTTGACGAGGTCGGGCGATATGTAGCGGCCGAACTGGCGCGTGACGAAGTGCTTCTGCGCGCTTTCGAGATACGACTTGAGCGACACGTTGGTCAGGTAGGCGAGCGTGACCGCAAGGATCGCGTCCGCGACGCCGATCTGAATCTTGTAAGCGTCGTAGGCGAGCATTTGACCGTAAACGAGACCGAATACCGCCGCAAGATAGAGCAGGATCGAGTAGACGTTCTTGAGGCGCCAAGGCAGCAGAATAAACAGGAGGAACAGCGCAAGTCCGCCGAGCCAGATCGTCCATGCGGGCGCGTAGCCGACCGACGAGCCGCTAAGCAGCTGGTTCACGATGTTGGCGTGCACGTATACGAGCTGCATTTTCTTTTCGATCGGCGTCGTCCCGCTGTCCTGCCCGGAATCGTCGGACAATCCGACCGCCGTGAAGCCGATCAGCACGACCGAATCCTTGAAGACGCTCGGATCGATGTCGCCGTTCAGCACGCTGCTGAACGATACGGTCGTCACGTCCTCCGTGTTCAGCTGGTAGTCGATCGTGATCGTGTTTTTGGCGACTGCATTGTTTTTTTCGAAAATTTTGCCGGGGTCCGTCATCTTGTCGTAAGCGGACAAATCCGCGCCGGCCATGTCGGCCGCCATGTAGGCGAGCGACGGATACACCTTGCCGTCCTCGTCCTCGATCTTGAGCCACGTCTGGCGAATGACGCCGTCCGGGCTCGCGACCCGGTTGATGTTCGCCAGCTTGACGTGCTCCGCGAATTGAGGCAGCGGCCCGTCTATGCGGTAAGCCTTGAGCAGCGAGTCGGGCCTTGCGACGGTCTCGCCGAAGACGTCCCCTTCCGTATTGCCGATCACCGGCAGGATGACGTTGTCGTAGGCGGCGAGCGCGTCCGCGAACGCCTGATCGCTGTCGGCATTCGTCTCCTCGTTAAACGTAACGTCGAAGCCGATCGCCTTCGGTTCGCTGCCCGGCTGGTTCAGCATGTCGAGGAACGGCGCGTAGACGGCGCGATCCCAAGGGAAACGGCCCAGCTCCGCCAGCGAGTCGTTGTCGATCGCGACGACGACGATATCCTTCGGCGGTGCGCCTGCGGCTTGCTTCATATTGTAGTCGTAAAGCATGTTGTCGAGACGGCCGAGCCATCGCTCGTTGTGCGCGAAAAACAGCGCAATCAACAGCAAGACGTTCATCACGATAGCCAATCTTTTGATTTTCTCTCTCACGGGTTCCCCTGCCCTTTGCGATTCGATCGTGCTTATCCTTCGTATCGTTCGTATCATTGCTAGTATACTTGAATCCGAGGCGAGATTGTTCAAATTTTGTCAAAAAAAGTCGCAAAAAAACCTCCCCGCGCCGGAAGGCTTCGGGAAGGCCGAACACGCTCGATCCGCGAGAGGTATCGCGAATTACATATTAAACGGCTCGTCGGCGATTTGGATCGAATCCGTCGGGCAGCCGTCGGAAGCGTCCTGGAGATCGTCGTACAGTTCCTCGGGAATCTCGGTCACGCCGCGGTTGGCGTCGCCCTTGAAGATGACCTCCGCCAGACCTTCGTCGTCATAATCGTAAATATCGGGCGCGGTGGCGCCGCATGCGCCGCACGCGATACAAGTGTCTTTATCGACATACGTAAACTTAGCCATATTATGATAAGCCTCCTAAAAAAGTCAATCCCGCTTGCAATACGCGGAAACGTTCGCCGGTTAAATCCAAATATAATACAAAAGACCGCGACTTTCAAATAAAAATAAGGAATACCGGGCTATAGCTTCGGCTTATAGCAACGTCATTCGTCCTCGTCCTTCTCTCGTAAAAAGTCGGTCTGCAGCGAAGTTCCCCTGATTTTCTTGTTGCGAATCAGAGCCGACGGATCGTTCGTCAGCATGCCTGCCGTGAGCACCGCGCTCTCGCCGAATTTGTCCCGCAGCCTGTCGAGGACGGAGACGAGCTGCGCTTTGCGCGGCGCTTCCTCGTATTCGAAAAGATCGAGCTGGACGGGCGTCTCCGTCTTCGGGGACAGGCTTTGCAGCGTGATCCCGAGCAGCCGGACGGGCTCGCCTTCGCGCCAATTCGCGTCCATAAGCTTGCAAGCGACTTTGTATACGTCCTCCGCGCTCTCGGTCGGCACGTCGACCGTATGGGAGCGCGTGATCGTCTTCATGTCCGGATCGCGAATCGTGATCTGGACGGCCCTGCACATCATGCCTTCCCGCCTGAGCCGCCGCGCGGTCTGATCTGCCAGGTTCAGCAACACCCGGCGGAACTCCTCCCGCTTGGTCAGGTCGGCCGGGAGCGTCGTCGTATGCCCGACCGACTTGGCCGCTTCCCGGACCGGCTCGACGGGCGCGTCGTCCAATCCGTGCGCCGCGCGCTTCATCCAGACGCCGTAAACGCCGAACTTATCCTTCAGCAGCTTCTCGTCCGCGGCGGCCAGCTCGCCGATCGTCCGAATGTTCATCCTTAATAGCTTATCCGCCGTTTTGCCGCCGATCCCATACAACGTTTGGCAGGGCTTTCCCCACAGCAGCTTGGGCACGTCCCGCCGGCGAACGACGGTTACCGCGTCGGGCTTGCGCATGTCGGAGCCCATCTTGGCGAGCAGCTTGTTCGGTCCGATGCCGATGGAGCACGGCAGTCCAAGCTCCTCCTTCACCCTGCGGCGGATCGCCTCGGCAATCTCGATCGCGGTCCCGAACTGAGAGCTGCCGGTAATATCGAGGAAGCACTCGTCGATCGATACGGATTCGATCTGCGGCGTGTAAGCCCCCGCGATGCGTCTGAAGCCCCGCGAGTATTGCCTGTACAGATCGAAGTCGGGCGAGATCAGGATCAGCTCGGGACATAAGCGCTCTGCCTGCCTGACCGTCATTCCCGTCCTGACCCCTTTGGCTCTCGCTTCGTACGAGCTCGTGACGACGATCCCCTTGCGCAGCTCCACGCTGCCGGCGACGGCCGTCGGCTTTCCTTTATACAGATCGGGTCGTTCTGCCGCATGGACCGAGCAGTAAAAGGCGTTCATGTCCATATGCAAAATGATTCTGCCGCGTTTTTCGCGAACCCCGCCATCCATCTCGCTCATTCTCCTCGCGCGTTTTTCGGCTCCCTTCATTATAATACGCGAAGCCTCCGCGGTCACCCGGCGCCCGCTTCCTCGGCATTCCTCCCTCTACAATTGGTTCATCGCATGTTATAATAATGAGAATATTCGCCGACTGGCTATTCACGTTCTTGGGAGGTACCTTCATCCATGACCCAATCCATCAGCATTTTCGATACGACGCTTCGCGACGGCACCCAGGGAGAAGGCATCAGCCTGACAGCAGAGGATAAGCTCAAGATCGCCCTGAGGCTCGACGCACTGGGCATTCACTATATTGAAGGCGGCAATCCCGGCAGCAACAGCAAGGATATCGAGTTTTTCAAGCGCGCCCGCGAGCTCAATCTGAACGCCAAGCTGACGGCGTTCGGCAGCACGCGCCGCAAGAACAGCTCCTGCGAGCAGGACGGCAACCTGCGCAATCTGATCGAATCAGGCGCGAAGGCCGCGACGCTGGTCGGCAAAACATGGGATTTTCACGTCCATACGGCGCTGCAGACGACGCTTGAGGAGAATCTGGCGATGATCGGCGAGTCGATCGCTTTTCTGAAGCGTCACGGACTCGAAGCCATTTTCGATTCGGAGCATTTCTTCGACGGCTACAAGGCGAATCCCGAATACGCGCTGGCGGCGCTGACGCGCGCCCGCGAAGCCGGCGCCGACTGGATCGTGCTGTGCGACACGAACGGCGGCACGCTGCCTAGCGAGATCTCCGAGATCGTGTCGAGCGTGACGGCTCAAGTCAACGCGCCGATCGGCATCCACACGCACAACGACTGCGAGCTTGCCGTCGCCAACACGCTGGCGGCAGTCGCCGCCGGCGCGCGCCAGATCCAAGGGACGATCAACGGCTACGGCGAACGCTGCGGCAACGCCAACCTGTGTTCGATTATCCCGACGCTTCAGCTTAAGCTCGGATATCCCGTCGTCTCCGACGAGCAGCTTCGCTCGCTGACGTCCGTGGCGCGCTACGTGGGCGAGATCGCGAACGTGATGCTCCCCGTCAATCAGCCTTATGTCGGTACGGCGGCGTTCGCGCACAAGGGCGGCATTCACGTATCGGCAATATTGAAGGACTCCAAGACCTATGAGCACATCTCGCCCGAGCTGGTCGGCAACAAGCAGCGCGTGCTTGTCTCCGAGCTCGCCGGACAGAGCAACATCCTGTCCAAGGCGCAGGAGATGGGTCTCGACGTGACGACCGACAGCGCCAAGGCGAAGGGCGTCATCGAACGGATCAAGCAGCTCGAGCACGAGGGCTATCAATTTGAAGGCGCGGACGCGTCCCTGGAGCTGCTGCTTCGGGAGGCTTATACCGATCTCGTCGACGTGTTCTCGGTCGAGTCGTTCAAGATTCTCGTCGAAAAGTCGAAGACCGGCACGCAGACCGAAGCGATCGTCAAGCTGAACGTGAGCGGACAGCAGGTGTACACGGCCGCCGAAGGCAACGGCCCGGACAACGCGCTCGACAACGCGCTTCGCAAGGCGCTGTCTCAGTATTTCCCGGGCATCCGGGAGATCCATCTGTCCGACTACAAGGTTCGGGTGCTCGACGAAAAAGAAACGACAGCCGCGAAGGTTCGCGTGCTCATCGAATCGACCGACTTCAAGGACAGCTGGAGCACGGTCGGCGTCTCCTCCAACGTCATCGAGGCGAGCTGGGAAGCGCTCATCGACAGCATTCGCTACGCGCTGCTCGGCATGGCGCAGAGCGACTTCGCCCCTGAGGCGCCCAGAGAGGCGCTCGGCCTGGTGAATCACTGATCCGGACGCTTTTCAACGCAAACACAGAGCGCCCCTCAAGGTTTAAGTCCTTGAGGGGCGCTCTGTTTGCGAGGCGGCTTATGTCGCGTTGCGTCTAGGCCGCGTCCTTCATCGCCTCGTCGATCATCGTTCTCCATTCCTTCAGGCTTTTGGCGCCTTCGATCCGCTGCCGGACGACGCCGTTGCGATCGACGATGAAGCTGATCGGATACGAGAACACTTTATAATCGTCGCCCGCCTTGCCTTCTTTGTCCATCAGCACGGGGAACGGTATCGCTTTTTCCTTGACAAAATCTTTGGCGCCTCGGACCGTATCGTACTTGGTCGCGTTTACGCCGTACAGCTCGATTTTCCCCTTGTATTCCTCGTACAGCTTCACCAGGTCTGGCGCTTCGACGTCGCAGGGGCCGCACCACGATGCCCAGAAGTTGATGACCAGCACCTTGTCCTGCGGCGACTTCGGATCTACCGCGTAGGTCGCGCTATCGTCCAGGGACGACAGCTTCAGCGCCGGCGCTAACGAGCCGACCGTAGGCGCCACCTTCGTAGGCGAGCCGGCTGTTCCGGACACCGTAGACCCGACATTCGCTTCGCGCGCGCTTTTGCTGTTTCCCGCCAGATTATAAACCAATACGCCGGCAATCGCTACGACAAAGAGGACGGCAATGATAACGTTACGCTTCAATTCTTTTCCCTCGCTTCGCCAAGGTCGCTTCCTCCATCTTAACGGATTCTGCGAATTCATGCCATCCCCTCGGCCTCCGGCCTTGCAACCGAATGCAGGCTCGCGCATACTGAGCGTAGCTTCTGCCCGCAGAGAAAGGTTGACGTACGATGCGCAATCCGTCCGAAGTTCAAATGACCGATACGCTGCTTCGCGCTCTCTTTGAAGGGTGTCGCGAGGCGCTTCCGCTCGAAGCCTGCGGCGTCCTGCTCGGAGCAAGGGAAAATGCCATCATCGCAGTGACCGATATCCGGTTTATACCGAATGTCGCCGCCGATCCGCGTACCGCCTTCGCCTTCGAGCCGCGCGCTTGGATCGAAGCCGCTTACGCAGCGCAAAAAAGCCGACGGGAGGTCGTCGGCTTTTTCCACTCCCATCCTTCCGGTCCGCCGCTTCCGAGCGCCAGCGATATTCGCGGATGTGACGGCTCGGGATGCCACTTGATCGCAGGCTTCGGCCCTTGCGAAGCGGTGCGCGCCTACAAGGCGAGCGCGGAAGGCTCCTGGACCGAGCTCCCGCTCTCTGTGCGCTAATGCCTGCTCAGATAGGCGTAAAGATCGCCGAGCGTCGATACCTGCTTGGCTTGAATCCGCTCGAGGAAGGCGAACCACAGCTTGGCCGTCATGAGCGAATCGTGGAGCGCATGATGGCGATAGGTGATCTCGATGCCGTACGATTCGAGAAGCTCGTCTAGGCCGTAGCTTTTGCGCCTGGGCTCCAGCCACTTGGCGACCATCATCGTGTCGACGACGCGATGGGACAGATTCACCTTGGACGTCTTCCACAAGGCGGCGTTCAGGAATTGCTTGTCGTGACCGCTGCCGTGCGCAATAAGCACGCGTTTCCCAATAAAATCGAGAAAGTCGTGCAGGCTCTGCATGAGATCGGGAGCCTCCTGCGCCATCGCGTCCGTAATCCCGGTCAATTCCGAAATATGGGGCGGAATTTTCCGACGCGGGTTGACGAGGCGATAGAACGGCTCCGCCGTTTCAAGCTCTCCGCCTTTGATCAGAACCCCGCCGATCGATAAGATTTCGTCGCCGTTATACGGATTGAAGCCCGTCGTCTCCAGATCGAACACGACGGCTTCCATCTCGGACAACGGCGTATCCAGCGCCGATTCCTTGCGCTGGTCGCGCGACAACTGACGGATGAACGCCATCTGCTGCGCATTCGAAGAACCCAGCATCGAAGCGATCGCAGGCGTGATGCCGCCCGTCTTGTATAAATGCCACATGCGGCCCATCGGACTTTTGGGCTCCTTCATGTCGTTCACCTCCCGCCGAAGCGGCGTTGCATCTCCTTCTCCAATTGACGCTGCAGCCGTCTGCTGATCCGCAGCGCCTTCTTGAGCGGAGCTTTCTCTTCCTTGTTTAAAACCGCCGGTCTAAGCTTGCCGGTGCCCGACCATTGCCCGCTGTCGTCCCGATTCGAGGCCAGCAGCCGCAAGCGCAGGAACATTTCGAACGCCCATGCCGCTTCGTCTGCCGTTTTATCGCTCAGCGTACCGATCTCTTTTAGCGCTTGAATACGGCCGAGCGTACTCGTCGCGGGAATATCGGCGCGTATGGCGAGCAGGCGGAAAATATTGACCATCGGAATGTACGCGCCGTATTTGACGTCAAGGCTTCCGGCATCTTCTCCGTAATTTTCCACGAACAACTGACCGAACACGCCGATCAACACTTTATGACGAAGCGTATTTTCGAGCATCCGTCTGGCAATGTCGGCATGCGACATCAGATCGCCGACATATCGACCTTTCCATCTCCGGCCAAGCTCGAGGTCGCCCGCGAGCTGCCGCGCGTCCGCCAGAATGAGCAGGTAACGAACGTTCTCCCAGCTCGGCTCCGCGAACCATCGGTCGACCTTCTCCTCCCAAGCCGAGATTGGAAGGCACCACTCGGGATTCGATACGATGACATTGCCTTCGCAAGGCGGATATCCGATCTCGAACAGCGAAGCGACGATTCTGGAGCCAAGCGCGCCGAAGTAGGACTCGGCAAGCTCGGCTTCTCCGGGATCGGCGCAATCGCCGTAGACCAGTCCGCTGTCCTGGTCGCTCGCGAGCGTCTGCTCTCCCCTTCCGCCGCTGCCGAACAAAAAATAGGCATACGGCACGGGCGGAGCGACGAGCCCCATCCGTGCCGTATCCTGCTCCGCCAGCGTCAGTACCCGGCGGATCAAAGCGTCATGCAGCTCGTTCAGCGCTTCGACAACCGGAACGACCGGGCGCGCTTCGTGCAGGAGCGCGCTCACGCGCTCCTGCACCTGCTCCCGGATCGTCCGCAATTCGTGAAGCGTGCCCGCGCCGTTGATTTCAAGCAACCGCTGTGCCACGTCTATCTGGGACAATGCGGTCCTACCTCCTGTCGGGACGCCGTTGCTAAATATGAATGAATCGAAGCGAAAGTGCCGATCAGAGCGAAGTCGTGTTCGTACCTGCGCGCTTCAGCGCTTCAGGATAACCGTACGTGCCGTGCTCGCTCAGGTCGAGACCGATGATCTCTTGCTCTTCGGTGACACGCAGGCCGCTCACTTGCTTGATGACCCACAGGACAATGAACGATGCAGCGAAAGCGAAGGCGCCGCATACGACGACGGAAAGGAATTGCACCCAAAGCTGTTCGCCGCCGCCGCCGTAGAACAGGCCGGCTTTGCCGACGCCTACTTGGTCGACGAGCTTTTGCGTTGCGAACAGGCCGTTGGCCAGCGTGCCCCATACGCCTGCCGCACCATGAACGGACATCGCGGAGATCGGATCGTCGACGCGAATCTTTTCGAAGAACTGAGCGCTGACGAAGACGAGGACGCCCGCGATAAGACCGATGACGACCGCCGCCCAAGGCTCAACGAACGCGCAAGAAGCGGTGATGGCGACCAGACCTGCCAGTGCGCCGTTCAACATCGTCGGGATGTCTGCCTTGCCCTTCACCAGCCAGGAGATGAGCAGCGCCGATACCGCGCCGCCCGCAGCGCCGAGCTGGGTCGTGAATGCGACGTAGCCGAAGAAGCCTTCACCGACGGACACCGCGCTGCCTGCGTTGAAGCCGAACCAGCCGACCCACAGCAGCAATACGGACAGGGACGTGAATACTTGGTTATGACCGAGAATTTCGTTCGCGGAGCCGTCTTTGTTGAATTTGCCGATCCGCGGCTTAAGCAGGATCGTCGCTGCGAACGCGGCCATCGCGCCGGTCAAGTGGACGACGGTGGAGCCTGCATAATCCTGTGCGCCGTCTGCGGCCAACCAGCCGCCGCCCCAAATCCAGTGGGCGATGATCGGATAGATGACTGCCGCGAAAACGATCGTGAAGATGAGGTACACGGACAGCTTGGCGCGCTCCGCGAAGCCGCCCCATGCGATCGACAGCGATACGGCCGCGAACGCCAACTGGAATACGAAGAAGATCGTGGCCGGATACGAGTCGCCTTCGCCCGCCAGAATCGACGGATCGAAGAAGAAGTTGCCGATGCCCATGAACTTGTTGAGGCCTTCGCTCGCGTCGCCGCCGAACGTGATGCCGTAACCTACCGCCCAGTATACCAGAGAAGCCAGGCCAACCGTAAAGATCGTTTTGCCGGCCACGTGACCGGCGTTTTTCATGCGGGTCGAGCCGGTCTCCAGCAGGATGAAGCCGCCTTGCATGAGCAGAACCAGAATCGCGGCGACTAGAATCCACAGGGCATTAAGTCCCATATTCAGCGTCGCCGCAGACGGATCACCGTCCGCCGCGAACGCCATCGTTGGGAATAACAGCAGCAATGCGCCAAGACCGAGCAAACTTTTCTTCAACAATACGACCACTCCCCGACATGTAATGTTTCATAACATTTTAAGAAAGCCTTAATGTCATTATAGTTAGAAGATCCCGATTTGACAATAAGAAAATCGGATAAAAGTTCGGACTTTCCTTAAAATATCTGACATATTCCCAAAATAAGAAGCTTAATGTTCAGGAATATAGGGAATTTCACTTAAAAAGTCCGCAACTGTACACTCATTACCTAACATGAGGTGTTTTGTTAACACTTCATAAAAAATGTGCCCCCTTGGATCTCGATGTCACCATTTCTGTCAATTAGGCGCGAATTGAAGCAGGCCTGCATAAATTCGTCACAAGCATAACGTTTGACTGTACGGTTTGGGATTGGGTATGATAAACGCATATCGATCTTAAGAAAGGGGATAAGCTCATGCGACACGGAGCCGCGGAACCGCCTCGCCAGTTGTACCGGATCGGAGAATTGTCCCGATTGTCCGGCGTCAGCCCGCGAACCATCGACTATTACACCGGACTGGGCCTGTTATCCGCCACCAAGCGCTCGGACGGCAATTATCGCCTATATAATGATGAAACGCTCGATCGAATCAAACGTATTGAACAATTGAAGGCTCAAAAGTATTCCCTCGAAGAGATCAAGGAGATGTTCACGGCTTTAAGCCGCGTATCGCCAAGCGAGCAGGTGAATCGCAAGATCGCCGACCTGTCGACCCATCTTTCCCAGCTTGAACGGGAAGTGAAGGAGCTTGAACCGGTGCTCGAGCAGTTGAAGCCCGGCCAGGCCAAGCGTCTCTTCAAGACGATCACGCCGCAGACGGCCGCGGTCATCGAAGCGCTCCTTCTTCTTTTGAACAAGGGAAATTTTATGTAGCCTCGCGTTTCGTACGATTCAATAAGAATATACGCCACGGAGGTAGTTGCATATGAACGCGAATTGGATGTACGTATTGATCATTCCCGCCTTTCTGCTGTCTCTTTGGGCGCAGTTCCGCGTGAAAGGAACTTTTAACAAGTGGGCGGAGGTCCGTACGTCCACCGGCTTGACCGGCTATGAAGCGGCTCGCCGGATGCTCGACCGCAACGGCCTTCACGATGTGCCGATCGAGCCGGTGCAAGGCACGCTGTCGGACCACTACGATCCCGTACATCGGGTCGTAAGGCTATCCGAGCCCGTTTATTACGAGAGCTCCATCGCCGCCGTATCCGTCGCCTGCCACGAGGTCGGCCATGCGATCCAGCATCAGCAGCATTACCCGGCGCTCGTGCTGCGCCACCGGATGTTCCCGCTCGTTCGCTTCGCCTCCGGCCTTGCGCCGTTTCTGTTCATCGCCGGCATCATCTTCTCCGCGACGAATCTGATCGGACTCGGCGTCATCTTCTTCTCCGCAGCGGTCGCCTTTCAATTGGTGACGCTGCCCGTCGAGTTCAATGCAAGCAACCGGGCGCGCCAGGTGATGGTTGCCGAAGGCTTCATCGCCAGGGACGAAGAGCGCGGCGTCGGCAAAGTACTGAACGCCGCGGCGCTAACTTACGTAGCCGCAGCGCTTATGTCGCTCCTCGAGCTGATCCGGCTCGTGCTGATCTACACAAGCAGCCGCGACTGATCGCCCAACACCGCTTAATAACACCGACACCCCATTGCAAAAGAAAGAGGACCGGCTCGCGCCGGTCCTCTTTCTTTTGCTCCGATTTTCACATCGGCTTGTAATGTGCCTTGAAGTAATCGACCAGAAACGCATGGAACAGCTTGACGACCGCTTGCGGCTTCTCGCCCGCGCGCTTGATCAGGCCGATCGTCCGCGTGACGCGCGGCTCGCGCACCTTCACGACTGCCGGCATCATCGTTCCCGTCTGGTAAAGCGCCATCTCCGGCAGCAAGCTTACGCCCATGCCCGCAGCGACCAGTCCGCGTATCGTATCGGTCTCTTCTCCCTCGAACCCGATCGTCGGCACGAAACCCGCAAGACGGCAAGCGTCCCATACGAGCGGGCGCAGAGAATATCCGTTGCTGAACAGCACGAACGTATCGTCCTTCAACTGGGCCAGATGAATCGACTCCTCCGCGGCAAGCGGATGGCTCTGGGGCAAGATCGCGCATAAGTCCTCGGTCAGGATGACTTCTCCCGTCACCTGCTCGTGCCGCTCGGGGAACGGCGAGATAAAGGCCAGGTCGATCTCCCCCTCCACGACGTCGCGGATCAGGGACGGATACATGCCTTGCCGGAAGCGAAACTTGACGCCCGGATGCAGCTTGCGGAAGCAGGCGATCACCTGCGGAATCAACTGCGTGCCCAGACTGTGCGGGAACCCCAGCCTGATCTCGCCGAGCTCGGGATCCATGAACTCGTGGATCTCGTTCACCGCGCGGTCCAGGTCCTGCAGCACGCTAGTTACGCGCTTGAGGAAAAGCTGCCCAACCGGAGTCAACTGCACGTTGCGTCCCCGCTGCATGAACAGCCGCACGCCCAGCTCCTCTTCCAGCCGGTGGATCTGGCGACTCACCGCCGACTGAGCTACGTGCAGCTCCTCCGACGCCTTTGTCACGTGCTGCAGGCGCGCGACCTGGACAAAATATTGCAATTGCCTAAGCTCCACGATTAGAGCCCCTTCCCTTTGCCTTATCGATTCAAAAATCGGCTGCCCATCAAACCGTACAGCACGAAGCCCGCGAGCAGCCCGCCTATGTGCGCCAAATAGCCGATGCCCGGGATGATAAAGGACATGACAAGCCCGATGACGAGAATGCCGATAATCGTAGATCTGGAGCCTTGATCAAGCGCGTAACGTTGGAATATGGCGATAAAGAAGTAAGCGCCGTACAAAGCGTAAATCGAAGTCGATGCCCCTACGGCGATCCACTCCGGTCCCGAGAAGGCGGCGGCGAACACATTGCCGAGCACGCCCGAGATCAAATAAAAAAACGCATATTTAGCATGCCCGAACAAACGCTCCAGGGGCGCCGCAAAAACGAATATCGCAAACAGGTTCATCGCGAGATGCGCAAGACCCGCATGCAGAAACAGCGCCGTGACGAACCGCCAATTCTGGTCGTATCCCGGCAGGCTGGTTAGCGCTCCGTATTTGAGCAGCGTATCGTTTCGCGTCGGATCTCCGTTTAAAAGCATGATGATGAACATGACCAGATTCGCGGCGATGATCGCCGAATTGACGGGATATAGACGAAGATATTGCTTTAAGCTTTCGTATCGGACAAAAATCAAATGACATCGCTCCTTCGTCTAACCGCCATACTTTATTGGACAACGGCAATTCCGACATTTATAATGGGTTACGTCAAGTCCATTCGCCGAAGGAGGCCCTACATTCCATGACGCAAGAACGGAATCAAGCAGCAACGTTCAAAGGCAATCCCATTACGCTCATCGGTCCCGAGCTTCAAGCCGGGGATCAGGCGCCTGACTTTCAACTGAGCAAAAGTCTCGTCGAGACGGTCTCCCTGAAGGATTACGCAGGGAAAATCAAGCTGATCAGCGTCGTTCCTTCGATCGATACCGGCGTATGCGACGCCCAGACGAGAAGGTTTAACGAAGAAGCAGCCAAGCTCGGCGATCAAGTTCAAGTGCTCACCGTGAGCGCCGACCTTCCCTTCGCTCAAGCCCGCTGGTGCGGCGCCGCAGGCATCGACCGCGTCGTCCTGCTGTCGGACTACAAGGACAACAGCTTCGGCAAATCCTACGGCGTACTTATCAAAGAGTTCGCTCTCGACATGCGTTCGATCTTCGTGCTGGACGCCAGCGACAAGATCGTATACGTCGAAGTGCTGAAGGAAATGACCGAGCATCCGGACTACGACGCCGCCGTAGCCGCCGTTCGCGCGCTGCTCTAGTACCGCGAGACATCCATACGACGCACAGAAGCGAGGCAAGGCCCGAGCCTATACCTCGCTTCTTCGAATTGCGTTGTCATCTATATGTGCGAACCTCAATTTTTGTAATTGGATAGCTTCTTGTCCAATACGCCGTAAATCTCCTGGATCACGCGGTAATTGGCGCCGAGATCGCCGAGCGAGCCTCGGGAAGCGGAATAAATGTCCACGGCGGAGTTGCCCGGACCCGTACCCACGATCTGAACGGTGATGTCCATCGTGCGGCCGGCCATCGTCTTCTTTTCAAGCACGAGCTCCCCGATATTGGGCACTTCGTGGAGCACTTTGTAACCCTGCATTTTCTTCAGGACGGAAGCGACTTCCTCGAACGCCCTGTCCTTCGACAATCGGTAGTAATGGGATTTCAGCTTCGGATCCTTCGCCTTGTCGCCAGTGTGTTCTTGGCTGCGTATCAATCCGACGAGTACTCTCTTCAGCAAATTCCACTCTCTCCCTCCGGGTGACCTGCGCTAAAGCTAATCATACCATGCCCGTCCCGGGGATTAAAGCCAAATAACGGAAAACCCGCCTTTGCCGTCCGACGCGCTTGTTTCTGAACCCGCTCTCGCAGGTGGGTGCCCGCAGCGCTGCATGCTGACTACCCTTTTCGGGGGCGTGTCATCCGCAGGGCGATATAGAGCTCCCTAGGAAACAGCATTGGTTCAAAACATGTGTCGCCGTAACGTGCAAGGCAGGATTAGTAACCATTATATACAGGCAGCCGAGAAAAGTAAACGTCAACACGCCTGTTGGGATCATTAACCAACGGGGACCGCTCTGCCTGAGCTAAACCTTGGGCATGTCCTCGTCACGGGTAGGCGATTCCTCGATCGGAAGCGGATCCTCTTCTTTGTTCGCCATCGCCTGCATCTTCTGAATGGTCAGATAAAAGTTGTAAAAAGCGAACACGGCGATGAGGCTACCCATGAAGAACGGAATCAAAAATGTGTACCTGAAGCTGATGAAAACGATAACCGCACTGCCGACCGCCGTGGACAGCGACCTAAGCGGCTTGCCGATCGTGAGCACGACGGCGTTTTTGAGCAGTTGAATCGTCTTCATGTGGAAATGCGACAGCAGCGAGAAAAACTGGAACAACGAAACGAGAAGCAGCACCATCAGCGCCAGGAACAGAATCGACAGCACGCCGAGGTTTTCGAACTTTTTCAGGTAGACCTGATAGTCGACGATCAGGATGACGAAAAGCAGCGAATACAGCAAGCCGCCCAGCATCGCCTGCACGTAGTTCTGCTTGTAGCTGCGAAAAAAAGTTTTGAGCAGCGGAACGTCCGTGTCGCCCATCACCCACTTGCGGGCGACCGAAAACATGGCGGAGGTGGACGGAAACCAGGTGAAGGGCATCAGCACCGCCATCGGAATGAGCATGGCGACCAGCTCGTCCGTTGTAGACGCTCTCAATACGCCGAAAACGAGGAAAAACCAAACCGGCAGCGAGGTCAGCACCCACAGCACATTCGTAACGGACAGGCGCATGATCCATTCGGAAATTTTGTAGAACCCGCCCATCATGCCGCGCATTTCCATGAGAAACGCCTCCTGATATACGGCAAGGTGCGCATGCGGATCGCACCGCCCGCGCACCTTGCCCTTCAAATAAATCGGGTGTTAGATATTAACGAAATCCTCGCTGCGGCTGCCGCGGGAATCTTCGCGGCGACCGCCGCCTTGACGACCGCCGTCGCGGTAGCTGTCCTCGCGGCGGGAATCGCCGCTGTACGGCTTGCGGTTGCCGTAGCTGCTGCTGCGACCGCTGCCGCCCTGGCCGCCGCTGTATCCGCCGCCTTGGCCGCCTCTATAGCCGCCGCCACCATATCCGCCGCTGCTGCGTCCGCCTTGACCGCCGCTGCCGTAGCCGCTGCGACGCTGGCCGCCGTAACCGCCGCCGCTGCCGCCGCGATCGCCGAACTTGCGCTTCTTGGAGCGGATCGGATCTTCCGGCGTGAGCTCTACGGCTACGTCGTTCTTGTCGCCAGCCAGCAGCTTGATGGCCGCGGACAGCAGTTCGACAGAGTCGTGACGCTCAAGCAATTCGGTGGCGATGCCCTTGAAGGCATCGAGATCCGCATCCTCCGCGCTCACGGCTTCGATCAGCCTGTCGGCGATGACGCGCTGCTTGCCTTCGACAGCCTCGGCGACGGTCGGCAGCGCCTTCTTCGCGATGCGGAAGCGCGTGACGCGCTCGATGAAGTGCAGGTGTTCCATCTCGCGATACGTAACGAACGACCAGGACGTGCCTTCCTTGCCGGCACGGCCAGTACGGCCGATACGGTGCGTATAACTCTCCGGATCCTGCGGCAGGTCGAAGTTAATGACGTGCGTGACGCCGGAAACGTCGAGACCGCGCGCCGCGACGTCCGTCGCAACCAGAACGGCGATGCTGCCATCGCGGAACTTGCGCATGACCGCGTCGCGCTGGTTCTGCGACAGATCGCCGTGCAGCCCGTCGGCTGCGTATCCGCGCTTCATCAGCGCTTCGGACAGCTCAGCAACGCGGCGCTTTGTGCGGCCGAATACGATCGCGAGCTCCGGCGGCTCCATGTCGAGCAGGCGGCAAAGCGCGTCGAACTTCATGCGCTCTTGCACTTCGACATAAAATTGCTGGATCGAACTGGCCGTCGTAGACGTCTTCGGAATAACCGAGATATGCTCGGGCGTGCGAAGGAACTGCTGAGCCAGCCTTTGAATGTTGGCAGGCATCGTAGCGGAGAAGAGCAGCGTCTGGCGCTCGGCCGGCACGAGGCTTAGAATCGATTGAATATCTTCCATGAAGCCCATGTCGAGCATTTCGTCGGCTTCGTCAAGAACGACTGTCTGAACGTCCTCCAGCTTGATCGTCTTGCGGTTGATATGGTCAAGCAAACGGCCCGGCGTGCCGATAATAATTTGTGGTTTGCGTCTAAGGCCGCGAATCTGGCGTCCGATATCTTGGCCGCCGTAGATCGCGAGGGAGCGAAGACCCTTGAAACGGCCGAGCTTTTCGATCTCTTCGGCCACCTGAATAGCGAGCTCGCGAGTCGGCGTCATGACGAGCGTCACGATGCGGTCTTCGGAAGCTTGAATCTTGCTGACCAGCGGAATGCCGAAGGCGGCTGTCTTGCCCGTCCCCGTCTGCGCCTGGCCGATCATGTCGCGGCCGCTAAGGGCGACCGGGATCGCCTGGCTCTGAATCGGCGTAGCATCTTCGTATCCGAGCTGGGAAATTGCTTGCAGGACATCACTTTCCAAACCAAAATCCGTAAATTTACTCAAATTAGTTTCATACTCCTTCTGTTATGGGGCCATCAACTAACGGTGCCGGTCCATCAACTAACGGCTCTGCCAAAAAAATATACAGATCATTATAACACAAAACGGCCTTCAAACTCCAGCTATCGGCCTTTAAGGCCAAGCTCCCCGGCAGACCGTCCGTTTGCAAACGCTGCAATCGCTCCGACCTTCGTCCCAGCGGTTCGCCGCAAGCGGGAACGAGGTCTTTATTTTAACGCGAAATCCCGATCTCAAGCAGGCAGGCGACGTGGCAAAAATAGCCGCCGGCTCCGCGGCTATACGATGCGCGGCGGGAGCATACCATTAGATCATACCACTATATGCAGGCGATGGCGAACCGTTGACACATTCGTCCACATGCAGCGTTCGGCACGCCTCCGATTTAGTTCCCGGGTCCTTTTCGCTTTCCGGTAAAATTCTACAAAATACCTCTGTCTCCGCTGTTTGAACTCGTATATAATCGGGTTACAGTTTGGGAAGAGCGAGCGGGGAGAGAGTGAAATGAACGTATTACTGACACTGCTGCTGCTTCTCCAGTCGGCATGGGGGCAGCCGCAGCAAAAAGCGGAAAACGGAAACAGCCCGGGCAATCTGTGGCAAATCGCGTGGAGCAATCTGGAAAAGTCGCAGACGGGCGGAGGCGCGGCTCCGTCGGCGTCGCCCAAGCCGACGCCTGCGGGCGGCGCTTCCGGCGGCGGGGATGCGGCTTCACCGCATAAGGATCCTCAGCCCGATGCGCCCAAGGTTAAGGGCGTGTACGTCACTGCCTACAGCGCCGGCGGCGAGCGTCTCTCGACGCTGCTCGGCCTGCTCGACAAGACGGCGCTCAACGCCATGGTCATCGATATCAAGGACGATCTCGGCTACATAACGTACAAGACCGACAATCCCGAATTGCAGAAGCTGGGCACGCCGATGCGGTTTATCAAGGATATCGGCGCTTTAATGGAGACGCTCAAGAAGCACGAAGTGTATCCGATCGCCCGGATCGTCGTTTTCAAGGATTCGGTGCTGGCCAAAAAGCATCCCGAGCTGTCGTTCGTCACGGCAAACGGAACGGTCTGGCAAAACGGTAAAAAAGACAGCTTCGTGAATCCGTACCGCAAAGAGGTTTGGGACTACAACATCGCCGTCGCCAAGGAAGCCGCCAAGCTCGGATTCAAGGAGATCCAGTTCGACTACGTGCGGTTCCCCGAAGGCTTCGAGAAAAAAGCGGACGGTCTCAAATTCACGAAATCGGACGAATCCCGCACGGACGTCGTATCCGGCTTCGTGAAGTACGCCAAGGAGCAGCTCGAGCCGCTGGGCGTGCGCGTATCGGTCGACATTTTCGGATACGCCGCCTCCGTGCCGGCCGCCGAGGGCATCGGTCAAGACTTCGTCAAGATCTCCTCCAACGTCGACGTCATCAGCCCGATGATCTATCCGAGCCACTACAGCACCGGCTGGTTCAAGCAGAAGGATCCGGACAAAGCGCCTTACGCCACGATCAAAGGCGCTATGGTCGATACGAACAAGAAGCTTGCTCCCCTTGCGGACGCCAAGCCGGTCATTCGGCCCTGGATCCAGGACTTCACGGCCAGCTGGCTCGGCAGCGGTCATTACATCAAGTACGGCGCGACGGAAGTGCAGGCCCAGATCAAGGCGCTGCATGAGAGCGGCGTCGACGAATATCTGCTATGGAACGCAACCAATCGCTATACGTCCGGCGTGCAATATTAGACTTTATCGCATCGCGCGTTTACCGCCATCCTAATTTAAAGTCAAAGACCCTCCCGGCCGGGAGGGTCTCTTTTTGTCCGCCCGCTTTATTGCGCGAGACGGATCGCCAGATTGTAGAGGTCCATGTCGAACGACTTCTTGGTGGAAACGACGGTATCGATATCGGTCGTCACAAGCTGCCCCTTGACGATGCCGCATGCCTTGGCCGAGTCTCCCGCCTCAAGCCGCTCGACGGCAAAGTCGCCGAGCTGGCTCGCCAGTATCCGGTCGTTGTGCGTCGGCGAGCCGCCCCGCTGGATATGGCCGAGCACCGTCACGCGAGGCTCGATGCCGCTGTGCTCGGTAATCTGGCGCGCGATCTCTTCCCCGCCGCAGACGCCCTCGGCGACGATGACGATACTATGTCGCTTGCCGTTCTGGAAGTTCTCCCGCATGCGCTGGGAGATCTCGCGAATGTCGAACGGCACTTCCGGCACGAGAATCGACTCGGCGCCGCTGGCAAGGCCTGCGTAAAGTGCGATATCACCGCAGTGACGGCCCATGACTTCGACGACGGACGAGCGCTCGTGCGAGGTCATCGTGTCGCGCAGCTTGTTGATCGCGTCGACGACGATGCTGGTCGCGGTATCGAAGCCGATTGTGAAGTCCGTGAACGGAATGTCGTTGTCGATCGTGCCGGGCAGTCCCATCGTCTTGATGCCCAGCTTGCTCAGCTTGTTGGCGCCTTGGTAGGAGCCGTCGCCGCCGATGACGACGAGGCCGTCGATCCCGTGCTTGCGCAGCACGTCGGCGCCCCGCTGCTGGCCTTCCGGCGTCAGAAACTCCTTGCAGCGCGCGGTCTGCAAAATCGTGCCGCCGCGCTGGATGATGTCGCCGACGCTGCGCAGATCCATCTGGCGCAAGTCTTCGTTCAACAGGCCCTGGTACCCGCGCTGAACGCCATATACTTCAAGGCCGCGGAACAGCGCGCTGCGGACGACGGCCCGAACGGCCGCGTTCATCCCCTGAGAATCTCCACCGCTCGTCAGAACTGCGATTTTTTGAACTGCTCCCATCGTCTTCTTCCCCTTTGCTGTTACATCGCTTTGCGTATGAGATGGCTGTTGAGCCAGAAAAACAACCGTGTCCAAGGACTGCCCTTCATCAATTGCTTTGCCGTCTGCCGCACGCGTCGCTGCCCCTTGACCTTCGGGTCGGACAAGTACAGCGCGACGAGGCCTTCGACGATCATCCGGTGAAAGCTTGACGCCGGCAGACGATCAGCCGAGGCGCGCGCGCTCCTGACCATGCGCAGCAGCCGCTCGTTCAATTGCTCCTGATCTTCGTAATAGCTGCAAAAATTAAGATCGCCGCCCTGCTCGTCCTCGGCCTGGTCGATAAGATAATCGAGCAGGATATGAAGGCCGTTGATCGACGGGAAGTAGCTCTCCGCGATCTCGCGACCCATACCGGGCGTCTGCTCCGCCTCGCTCGCCGCGAGAAAAAGCATGAACATCCCGAGCGTGGAACCGGTAGCTGCCGCGAACTCGTTCCACAGGAGGCCCGGATGACGCTTCTCATGAAGCGCCCACCACGACAGCAGCGCCTCCTCCCGCCGATCGTGCGCAATATGCTTGTACACCTGCAAATCCCCGTACAAGGAGACAAGCTCTCTCACCTGTGCCTGAACGGAGACGTACGCCGGCAGCGACGCCGCGCATTCCTGACAGCGCGCGACGAGCGCCGCAAGATAGCCGCCGTCGTCCTGTTCCCGGCGCAGCGCGTAGTAATTGCGAATCGTTGCACCGGGCGTTACGGCGTCCAGCATGCTCTCGTGAAGCAGCCGGAAGTCGGCCGGGTCGAGCGAGGTGCTTCTGTCGCACAAATTGTCCAAATAATCGCTGATCGTCTGCAGCGCGACGATGAGAGGAATCAGCACGTCCCTCTTTCCGAGATTCGCCGCCGCGTATACCGCCCCGCCCTGACAATGAAACTTCTTGGACGCGATGCTCGCCAAAGCTTGCCTGCGCAGCTCGGGATCGGGTATCGCGATCGCCCGGTCCTTCCATCCGTCCAGCGCGATTTTCACTTCGGGCAAAATATACCTGTAGACGCGGACCATCAGCGAGATCGGGCCGCGCGGAGAAGTCCGCGCCAGCCATCGTTCATCCCTCACGCGGTACCTCCATGCATCCTCGCGGTCCGTTAACCGTGCCGCTTGATGTTTTCTTCTTCAAGATCCTGCTGCGTG
Source organism: Cohnella sp. GbtcB17 (assembly GCF_019091135.1). Lineage (GTDB taxonomy): Bacteria > Bacillota > Bacilli > Paenibacillales > Paenibacillaceae > Cohnella. The sequence continues at coordinate 117,220 of NZ_JAGXJW010000017.1, forward strand.
CGATACCATATCTGCAAGTCGTGAATCTCGCTTGCGGCTTCGGCGATCTGTGCGTTAAGCGAGCAGCAGCGGACGAAGTCCTCTTCTTCGAACAATTCGTCAAGAAGGCGCCGAATCTCGGCTTCGCGCGCCAGGATCGCGTCGGGTATGCGTCCCCGGATCAGCTCCCAACGCTCGACGACGCCGGCCCGTTCGACGGCGTTCATCTTTTCCCACGGCATGCCAAATTGCGGCAGCGGAATACCGAGCCGGCCGTCCGGCGCGAACTGGGCCTCCAACCATGCCTCGTATGTCGACACTTGAATCCTCACATCCAGCCTGCCTTGCATCCTTTAATAATTTATCATTTCGCATGGGGTAAATCCAGTGAAAAAGTATTGAAAACGGCCCGTTGGCCGTCCAACACTGCTATAATATCCGAGTAGCTAGAATGGGAGATGACCGATTTTGCCTGAACATCCAGACCGTGTGTCGCTCAGAACGCTTTTTTTGTTTTTTATTCCGCTCGGCGTCTCCGCCGTGTTAATCAATCTGTCGCATGTCATCATCAACGGCACGCTCGCGCGAGCCGACGATCCCGAGCTCGTCATCGCCGGTTACGCGACCGCCATGAGTCTGCTGACGGTCAGCGAACGCCCTGCCGTACTTTTCCGCGAGACTTGTTCGGCACTCGTGCGCGACCGCGTATCGTACCGGGCGATTCTCAAGGTCGCCTTTATCGTCTTCGGCGCATCGCTCGTCTTCGGCGCGATGATCGGCTATACGCCCGTCGGCACGCTGGTGTTCGCAGGCGCCTACGGCGCGAAGCCTGAAGTCGCAGACGCTGCGGTAGGCGTCTACCACGTTCTGATGTTCCTCAGCATCTTCTCCGGCATTCGGTGCCTGTACCAGGGCGTCATCATCTATAAAATGAGAACGCGGTGGCTGACGATCGGCATGGTATTCCGTCTCGGCGGCATGTTCCTGATGGCGCAATACATTTTGCATATCGGAGTGACCAGCTCCATGCAGGGCGCGATCATCTTCGTGTTCGGCATGATGATCGAGGCGTTCGTCAGCTGGCTCGAAGGCAGGAACCTCGCACGCAAGCTGCCGCCGCAATCGCCGGATTGCGAGGTCCGAAGCCCCCGGCAAATCCTGCGTTTTTACAATCCGCTCCTCTTCTCCTCGTTTATCGTCGTATGGGTGCCTCCCATATTGAACGCTTTGCTCGGCCATACGGATCGCGGCACGCTGTCGATCTCTTCGTTCGCCGTGGCGGGCAGCCTAACCAACCTGTGTCTAGGCTTCTTTACTTATTTCCACCAGATCGCGCTCCAGTTTTATCGAACCGACCCGGGACAGGTCAAGCGATTCGTGCTGCTCATTGGCTTCACCCCGGCCATGCTGCTGTCCGCGTTCGCGTTCACGCCGACCGGCGATTGGATGCTGGCGCATCTGCTCGGCGTCGAAGGCCGGCTACTAGACGAGAGCATGATTGCGCTCCGCGGCTTCATCCCGTTCGTGCTTATCTTCCCGTGGCTCGACACACTGAACGGCATCATTCTGTCCAAAGGCCAGACGAAGCTGATGTTCGGTTCGCAGACGGGGAACGCGGTCGTGACGACGGCGCTCATCATCGTGCTCACGATATCGCTGCCCGGTTGGACGGGCATCCTAGGTGCGCTCGCCCAGTCGGGCGGCATGATCGCCGAGCTCGGACTGCTGTACTGGTTGTTCAGACGCGTCACGAGGACCGAAGTTTTAGATACGCTAGCGGCTATGCCGGGAGAGGATACAGCCAGATGAACCGACCGAATTTTTTTTCTTCCCAAATCACCGTTCTGCGAAGCCTTCACTTTTTCAACTATGCCACGCAGACGCTGATCGCAACGTTTTTTCCTTTATATTTTTACGATCTCGGGTTTACGAAGCTGCAGATCGGCGCCGTCTACTCGGTCGGACCGATGATGTCGATATTCGCCAATCTGCTGGCCGGCATCGTCAGCGACAAGACCCAGGGCCTTAGACGTGTGCTCAACCTGATCTTCATCGGCCAGATCGTCGCGCTCGCCCTTCTGCTGCCGCAGAAGGAGTTCGTCCATATATCGCTGCTGATGGCTCTTATGTACTTGTTCCAAACGCCGGTCAACGCGATGATGGACAGCATGTCGCTGCTGGCCGCGAGTACGATGAACCGCAGCTTTGCATCCATCCGCATGTTCGGATCGCTCGGCTTCGCGATATGTTCGCTCGTTTTCGGATACGTGCTCAAGTCGACCAGCTCCGATTGGACGCTTTGGCTCGCCCTCGGCACGGTGTGCGGATCGCTGCTTATTTCGCTCGGCCTAGCTGATTTCCAATCCAAAGTCGGCAAATTCCGGTTCGGCGGGTTGATCGATATCGTCAAACGCCGCGACACTTTAATATTCTTTTTGCTCGTCGCGTTCGTATCGATCGCGCACCGGATGAACGAAGGCTTCCTCGGCGTGGCGATGCGCGATCTGGGCGCGAGCGACGACTTGATCGGGTACGCCTGGCTCGCTTCGGCTGCCAGCGAGATTCCCGTCTTCTTTTTGCTTGCCCGCTACGGCAACCGCTATAAAGAGCTTCCGCTGCTCGCGATCGCAAGTCTGCTGTACGCGATCAGGCTTACGCTCATCAGCGTCATTCACGTGCCGGCAGGCTTTATCGCCGTGCAGGCGATGCACAGCGTGACCTTCGGCATCTACTACATCACGGCGCTGCGGTACATGCAGTCCATCGTCAGCGATGCCTATCGTTCGTCCGGCCAGGCGTTGTTCAGCGTCGTGTGGACGGGCTTTGCCGGCCTGATCGCCGGCACGGTCGGAGGGGCGCTGTTCGACGCGTACGGTCTCACCACCGTGTTCCGAACGGGAGCTGTCTCCGCCCTCATCGCGGCAGCCGGATTTATGCTCGTGCATTGGCGCAGACCGGGAGAGTAGACGCGGAAATGTAAGCGAATCGATGCATGAAGAAGCCGCCCCTTATAGAGGAGCGGCTTCTTCATTGGCAGTTACGCTGTTATGGCGTATGCCAAGATCGTCGCTTAATCGGCGTCGTTAAGTCGGTTAACCTCCGCCAGCGGCCAATCCAGCATGTTCGCGACGAATTCCGGCGTCATTCCCTTGCTCACCAGCTTGCGGACGATTTCCCGGCGTTCCTCCTGCTTCCATCTTTCTTTACCCTGCTCGATGCCCTGCTCAATGCCTTCTTCGAACCCCCAACGCTTCCAGGCCGGCATAAGCTCCATAATAAACTTCTCCTCCTCCGGGACGGATTGTATTAATTCGAGCAATATTTGTTCATCCTCATTAGGCTTCGGTTCGTAATACAAGTCGGCAACGGACATGATCAACGCCATCCGGGCCGGGTCCAATTTATTTTTGAGCTTTAACAGCGTTCGCAAATAAGCAAACCGAAGCTCTCGCTTCTCTTTTCGATTATATCCCATTTTGGCGAGCAGCGCAGCGGCGACGGGATTATCCGACTCCGCAAAATCTCTCCAATTTTTGCTTTTCAGTTCGACTTTCAAAAACTTAAACTGCAAAACGTCTTCGTCGGAGCCCGGCAGCGGCATGGTGAGGCGATCGGATTCAATCCGGGTCGAGTCCGCCGTAAAAACGGCGATAGGTATTATGCGTTTATGCGTTTTGCGGTAACGTTCGTAAAGGCGGCTAAAGTAAATAAACATCCGCTCCGCGAAACGATCGTCCCGATAGGATTGCGGCTCAAAGTGAATTAATACGAAAAACGCCTCTTCCAAAAGCTGCGCTTCCAGCAGCAAATCGAGCGTACGGGCGTCCTGTCCGACGATATCGACCAGTTGCTCTTGCATTAATAGTTTGGCTTTCGAATAATCGATTTTTTGATGAACCTCCGGAAAAAACAAGGCGATAAACTCTTCGAAAAACGTTTGCAGCAATTTTTTAAACGCTTCATCGTGCGGCGTCGCCGAAGCGCATCGCGATTGTTCCGACATCCCGACCTTGTCCCCTTCCTCTTTTAAAACATCGAACGCAAGCAAAAAAGCCGCCCGCTCCCGCATGGGTGCGAACGGCGCATGCTTTGCGACCGACTTATGGATCGTATAAGGTTAACCCGAAGCCTGCAGCGGCGAATGACCTTCGTAAGCCTCCGGCCGAATGATCGAGATCCGCGACACTCTAAGGTTGTCGATCTCCGTCACGACGAAGCGGTAGCCGGATTCCAGCTCGATCGTCTGATACTTGCGCGGAGGAATCTCGATTTGGGAGTACATCCAGCCGCCGATCGTATCGTAGTCGTCCGACGGAATATCGAGACCGAACTCCGAATTGATCTCGTCGATCAGGACGAGACCGCTCACCGAGTACGTGTATTCGTCGAGACGCTCCATCTCCGGGCGTTCCTCGTCGAATTCGTCCTGAATCTCGCCGACCAGCTCTTCCATGATATCCTCGAGCGTGACGAGGCCTGACGTACCGCCGTATTCGTCGATCAGGATCGCGATCTGCGTCTTGCGCTTCTGCATCATCTTAAGCAGCGTGCTGATCGGCATGCTCTCCGGCACCGTCGTCATGGGGCGGACCAGCTCGCGGATATCGTGCACGGCGTTGTCTGGGAGCTTCAGCAAGTCTTTGATATGAATAAAACCGATAATATCGTCCTTGTCGTCATCGCAAAGCGGATATCGGGTGTGCATTTCTTTAAGCGCGATCGCTTTGTTGGCTTCGAACGGATGGTTCGCGTACAAGCATACCATCTCCGTGCGGGGTATCATGATCTCCCGTGCGTTCGTATCCGCAAAGTCGAAAATATTGTCCATCAGCGCAAGCTCGGTCTTATCGATGAGGCCGCTCTCGTGACTTTCCTTCATGAGAATGCGAATCTCCTCTTCCGTATGCGCGGACGAAGATTCGGACGCCGGCGCGATGCCGAACAGGCGAAGCAGACCATTGGCCATCCCGTTAAGCAGCCAGATGAACGGATTCATGATACGCGCGAAAAAGATGAGCGGGGCTGCGGTCCAAAGCGTAATTTTCTCCGCCTGGCGGATTGCCAGCGTCTTGGGCGCAAGCTCGCCGAGCACGATATGAAGCACTGTAATCAGCGTAAACGCGATGACGAAGGAAATCGGATGGATCCAGGATTCGGGCAGTCCTACCGCTCCGAATAACGGCTCGATCACGTCGGCGATCGCCGGTTCGCCGATCCAGCCGAGACCGAGAGAGGCCAAGGTGATGCCGGGCT
>NZ_JAGXJW010000170.1 GCF_019091135.1 Cohnella sp. GbtcB17
ATCCCAGATCGACATTCCCCGCCCGGCTTCGTTATATGCGCCTTCACTCTGACAGGAAGCGGTAGCCGTACCCCAGACGAAATCTTTCGGAAATTGTATCGTAGCCATTCTAACCCCTCCGCACAAAATAATCGTATGGCGCACGCGTCATGTAAAACGTTTTCCATCTCTATTTTATATAAAATGACCGCGCGCGCCTATACGATATCGTGTGCGATATTGGCGCTTACTTATCCGGATTGGCCTCGTCGAGCAACGCTCGGGCATGCTTCTCGAGCCCGTCGTAGAACGCCTTCACTTCGGGAATGGCGACCTGTTCCCCGTTTGCGCCCTTTTTGTAGACGGCGCCCCCCGTTTTGTCCAGGATGGCCAGATACTCCTGCGCTAGCTTTGCCGTGACCGTACCAGGATGATCGGCAGCGGCCTTTTCCAGCGCCGCCTTGACTTGCGTATCGATCTTAAACGTATCGAAACCGAGCACGGGCGTATTATC
>NZ_JAGXJW010000171.1 GCF_019091135.1 Cohnella sp. GbtcB17
GGAATTACACTCACACACTTATATAGAGCATATCATATGTTTCACGAAATCAATATGCTATCTCATTTAACCATTGTTATAATCTTATTGTGATTTAAAGATCCTCTATATAGATGATCTACATCGAGATGGGATTTCTTTACCGTTCTCACCCCTCAATGTATTTTGCCCCTTAAAACACTTAGCTACCTGTAAATGGTGTTTAGTGATCTAATAATTAGTCAATTAAACAAGAGCTCATCCATTTACTTCTATTTGCTAAGCTCGAAGGGAATCATCACTTGACTTCTATACACCAGTAGAAGCTATAGATTCCATATTTATGTTCAGCACTCCCACTCAATCATACTATCATGTTCCCAAAATATACGTATCACCCTGACCCAAAAGTAGGCTTAACTAACAAATCAAAGAACACGAATAGCCTTTCAAGATTGAGCTTAATCATAACAGGATTAAGAACATTTGATCTAGGATCAACTATGCG
>NZ_JAGXJW010000172.1 GCF_019091135.1 Cohnella sp. GbtcB17
GTGAAGAATCCCCAGTTCCTCGCACAGCCGGTAGGATTTCTTCTTGTTCAGGATCACGCCATACTGGTTGCGAATACAGCGCGCGAGCAGCTTATAGCCATAGGCTTGCTCTTCGCCCTCCAGCAGCGCGAGCAGCCATTCTTTGATTTGATCGTCGCAGACGCTCTCGCCCGATTCGCTGTAGGAATAGCCGGGCACCGGACGTCCTTTGCGGGGCGTCTTGGCCCCGTCCTTGTCAGGCTGAAAAGCGCGCTTACGCCGCTCGTAGTAGGTGGCTCCATTGATTTCAAGCATACGCAGAACCCGTGCGACAGGCTCTCCCCGCTCAATAAAGGGCTCTGCTACCTCGAATTTCTCGGATAAGCGGGGGTTGTTTTTTTTAACAGTTCACGAAGAATTTCAATTTCGAGTTCTTTTTCGCCAAGCGATTTCACGGCACGGTCATAGCGCTGCTCGACTTCCTGTAACCGGCGGATTTCCTGCA
>NZ_JAGXJW010000173.1 GCF_019091135.1 Cohnella sp. GbtcB17
ATAACTCCTTCCGTTCAGATATCTAGCCCTTGATTCCTTTCTGTAGCAGAGCATTGTCAATATCTGAACCTGGATCTCTTTCTCTCCTTCTTTAGTGCTGAAACTCCTTCTTGTTGAATGTCTTTCTTCACGATCTTCCTCACTATGATTGAGGTATCACTTGCTGTGTGTGGGCACTACTCTAATCACTAAGAATTTAGAAATCTCAAGGAGGAAGAGAGAGAGGGAGTGGTCGACCAAAGATAGGGAGAGAGAGAGGCTCAGTTTTTTCTGAATGAAAAGTGTAGAAATTTAGTGTATATATTTCCTGAAGCCTTCACTATCTATTTATAGCATTCCACTAGGGTTAGGTTTGAATTATTTGGCATTAAAATAATGAAAATATCAGAGGTAAATTCCTATAAAAGCCGCCCGCCCGAAAATTCTACCAATGTGAATATCGTCGAACATTTTTGTGGTG
>NZ_JAGXJW010000174.1 GCF_019091135.1 Cohnella sp. GbtcB17
GCTTGGGTCTGAATCCGTACGAGCAGTCTTTGAAGTCGGCTTCGAAGATGGGCTCGATCACGATTTTCGTCGCCATTTGCACGACTCTGTCCCGAATCGCCGGAATGCCCAGCGGTCGCATCTTGCCGTCCGCTTTCGGAATCTCCTTGCGTCTTGCCGGTAGTGGGCGATATGCTCCGTCCCTGAGCGTCGTCCGGATTTCGTCCACGAATCGTTCTTCGCCGATGGCTTTCACGATGTGGTCGATGGTCGTTCCATCCACCCCACCGCTTCCGCCGTTTCCTTTGACCCTCTTCCATGCTTCCCATAGGATGTCGCTGCGGTAAACCTTGTCGTATAACGCATGAAACCGCCGCCGCGGATTTTCCTTGGCTGCAAGGCTTAGTGCTTGTTGGAGTTTTTGAGCTTTAGCTTTGGTGTCGTTAGCAGGTTGAGCTGCATTCACTGACTCTTACC
>NZ_JAGXJW010000175.1 GCF_019091135.1 Cohnella sp. GbtcB17
GGAGTTTGTGTCCTTGTTTGTGCCCAGGTCTGGACCCCGATCTGGGTCTAGGTTCGGGTCCAAGTCCTAGTTGGGGTCCCGAGTGCGGGTCCAAGTTTGTGTCTGGGTCAGGATCTCAGTCCAGATCTTTGTCCAGCTTTTTGATCCCAATCTGGGTCCTTGTCCGAGTCCAGGTTCGAATTCGGATCCCTATCTAGGTCCAAGTCTATGTTTCGGATCGTGTCCCAGATTTAGGTCGAGGTCCGGGTCTCAGTTCCGGTCTGGGTACACGACATTGTCCAGGCCCGAGTTCCAGTCTCGGTTTGGGTCTGAGGCTAGGTCTGTGTTCGGTTCTAGGTCTGGGTCCGGGTGCGTGTCACGATCGTAGTCTTGTTGTAGGGTGGTGGTTGGGCGATTGTTGTTGAGGTTGTAATTTTGGGTGGGTGGTGTAGGTCTGGGTTCGAGTTTCCTTCTTC
>NZ_JAGXJW010000176.1 GCF_019091135.1 Cohnella sp. GbtcB17
CCTCCAAGTACATGAACAAAGCAGGGGCCCTTCCCTCCATGAGGTTTTGTTGTCCTCACTTCATCGGTACTATGGCCCCCTCCGACTCCCTTCCCGCAGCTCGCCACTTCACCTTTTGGGCTTATAGGTCTGCTCCTTACGAAAAAAAAATTTCGTGCGGGGGAGGGTCTCCCTAGTTCCAGACACAACTTTCTCGGCATGCCGTTCCCCATACACCGGAGAGTTCCTCCGCGCTGCGCTTCCAAGGGCTTCACGCGTTCCATGGCCTTCGCCCAAACACACGAGGCTCGGCTCTCTCTTGTCCCTTTCGGGTTCTTTTTAACGATGCGGCAGGATTCACTTCATGTTACGGCCTGTCGATTTGCTCGCACTCCAAGGAGTTACTTTGTCACGGGGCTTCAACCTTAGGATCTCTCCACCAGTTGCCCGTCAGCTACGAGGCGACTTGG
>NZ_JAGXJW010000177.1 GCF_019091135.1 Cohnella sp. GbtcB17
ATGAAGAATGGTTTTGGGTTAAAATTTGTTGAAATGGCCCCCTAATTGAAAATATTCTTCTTTTCAGGGGAAATTTTTACAAGTTTTTTCCTTACTCTTACACTCGTTAGTTATCTGTTAAAATCTCAACCTACACATCTCCAAAGATCATGAAATTTCACGGGGGCCTAGCCAAGACCGTTGTGCATCACTTTTCTCTTGGACACGTTGAGAGAAAAATTAGTTTTCTTGCACTAACGATCGTTTTAATCGAAATAGTGAAAATCTCACATTTCTGATAGTGGTACCCCTTTGTGAAATGTGGCCCGGACCAATCTCGGAATATTTTTTGCCACTAGTCACAATCAATTTGTACTACTAAGAAATGAATATGAAGAATGGTTTTGGGTTAAAATTTGTTGAAATGGCCCCCTAATTGAAAATATTCTTCTTTTCAGGGGAAATTTT
>NZ_JAGXJW010000178.1 GCF_019091135.1 Cohnella sp. GbtcB17
GATCGGCTACATGTTCGGCCAATACAAGAAGATGGTCGGTGGCCACGAAGCGGGCGTGCTGACGGGTAAGGGCATCGGCTACGGCGGCAGCCTCGGACGCAAGGAAGCGACGGGGTACGGCGCGGTGTACTTCGTGGAGGAAATGCTGCAGGACGCCGGCGCCAGCTTCAAGGGAAGCCGCGTCGTCGTCTCCGGCTCCGGCAACGTATCGATCTACGCGATGGAAAAGGCGATGCAGCTGGGCGCGACGGTCGTCGCCTGCAGCGACTCCGCCGGCTACGTCTATCATGCGGAAGGCATCGACCTCGCGACGATCAAGCGGCTGAAGGAAGTCGAGAACAAGCGCTGCAAGGACTATGTTCTCGAGCACCCGGACGCTGTCTATGTCGAAGGCTGCACAGGCATCTGGTCGATTCCTTGCGACATCGCGCTGCCGTGCGCCACGC
>NZ_JAGXJW010000179.1 GCF_019091135.1 Cohnella sp. GbtcB17
TTGGTTTTGCACAGGATCACAAGATCATCGGCATATCTCACCATCGTTCCCGTCTCTGCGAACTTCTTCTCCCAGATGGTATCCAGGTAGTTCAGGTACAGATTCGAAAGTAAGGGGGAGATGACGCCGCCCTGCGGACTTCCCAAGTCGGTTTCGTGAAACTGATCATCTTTCACGAAACCTGCTTTCAGCCACTGTCGGATCAGCTTCAGCACCCTTCGGTCACTGATCCGCTGCTCCGCCAGTTGCATCCGTTTGTCATGGGCAATGTTGTCAAAGTAGCCGCGAATGTCGATGTCCACCACCCAGTAGACGCCTTTCTTCACCGCTCGACGGATATGCCGGATCGCCCCGTGCTGGCTGTGCTTGGGTCTGAATCCGTACGAGCAGTCTTTGAAGTCGGCTTCGAAGATGGGCTCGATCACGATTTTCGTCGCCATT
>NZ_JAGXJW010000018.1 GCF_019091135.1 Cohnella sp. GbtcB17
TCCAATCACGTTCCGGACGACGTGTACGAAGAAGCAGCCCGTCACTTCAGCGAGCAGGAGATCAGCGAGCTGCTGATGGCTATCATCACAATCAATGGCTGGAACCGCATCGCAATTACGACGGGCTTGACCCCTCCGGCATAAGAGAACGATAGATGAATTATATGAACAGTTACACTTTTCTCATATCAATGGCAACAATCGATGATCTTGATGAATTAACAATTTTGTTTAATGAATATCGGATGTTTTACAATCAGGAATCAAATATTTCAGCTGCAAAGGAGTTCTTATTTGAACGATTTGAACACAGAGAATCCATTATCTTCGTTGCTAAAGATCTGAATCACAATAAAATAATCGGGTTTACTCAACTGTACCCTTCATTTTCTTCAGTTTCTATGCAAAGATCTTTGATTTTAAATGATCTGTATGTACATTCAGATTTTAGAGGTGCAGGAACTGCTCGGGCCTTATTAGAAGCTGCAAAAGATTATGCAAGAAGCATCAAAGCCAAGGGACTAGCACTCTCAACAGCGATTGATAATGTAAGAGCACAAGGGATTTATGAAAAAAGTGGCTATAAAAGAGATGAAGAATGTTATCATTATTTTCTAAAGGCCTAGAGAGACAAAAAAATTCAGTGCCAAAGTCATAGTAGTTTCTAACAAAGGTTGTGCTATCGGAGAACGATAGCTCAATTACACAGCCTGCCGGCGGGATTGGGCAGGCTGTTCAGCTTAGCCGTGAAAATCCTCCAAAACCTTGGATTTGTCGCCATAAACCTTTTCCAGATGGTCCTCTCCCCAATAGCATAAAAGGTCCAGCGCGGGCTTCAATCCCCAGCCGTAGGAAGTTAACTCATACTCGACTTTAGGTGGGATCTCCTGATAAACCTGTCGTGCAACAATCTCATCCTTTTCAAGGCTTCTTAGTTGAGTGGTCAGCATTTTTTGTGTGATGCCGGGGATTAGACGTCGAAACTCAGACGACCGTTTGCGTCCTGTCATCAAATGATAGATGATTAAAGGCTTCCATTTTCCCCCCATTACCTCTAATGCCGCCTCCACGCCAACTTGATATTTCTTTTGAACGCTATTATTCCTCTCATTAGTCATCTCTTATTCCTCCGTCCAAAGGCATCTATCTCAGGCACTTCCATGTTCCTATGGCACCTGGATCTTCCTATAGAACTTGAAAGTGCGTACTTCCAGGTTGTTTTTATCACTGTTTATAATAGCATCAGCCATCGATCATGAGAAAGGTGATGATACCAGGATGAAAGTATTAGTCGTTGTTTCGCATCCGAGGAGAGATTCCCTTACCTTTAAGGTTGCCGAGCGTTTCGTACAAGGTCTTGCTGAGGCTGGCCACGACTATGAGATATTGGATTTACACGGGATTGGCTTTGACCCTGTTCTTAAAGAAATAGATGAACCTGATTTTTCGGCAGCGGAACAGTCCTTTTCTCCTGAGGTGGAAATGGAAATAAGGCGTTTGAAGGAGCACGACGCCTTAGCATTTATTTTTCCGATTTGGTGGTGGCATTTGCCGGCTATGCTCAAAGGTTATATTGACCGTGTATGGAACAATGGGTTTGCCTACGGTTCGAACAAGCTTCATCATCAGCATGTCTTGTGGATGGGGCTGGCGGGTGTTTCCAAAGAACAGATGAGTAAGCGTAACTATGATGAAAAGATTACGCATCTGCTTAATGTGGGAATTGCAGATTATTGCGGTATTTCCAATTCCAAAGTCGAATTTTTATACGAGACTTTGGATTCCGATTCCAAGCATTATGAGATGCTGCTTGATCAAGCTCATCTCTTAGGGTTGATTTATGCCAAGGAACAGCAGCCTTAAGTTAAGTCTGAATGTTAAGGAGGCGGTCTTGTCCCCTTCGATCTTTTAGCTCGTCCTCAGCAAATTGAATAAAGGCTTGCGCAGCGTGACTTCGATATTTATCCGCCCGATATATGATGCTCATCTCCCTCTTCGGGGGATAATCATGTATCGGGATATAACGCAAATGAAGATTGTCGATGGATTCGAGCAGCGAGTTCGCTACCACAGCGACTCCGATATTTTCTTTTACAAATTGGAGGATAGAGGAGAGGCTGCTCGTTTCAACAAGTACATTTAAATTGAATCCATGCCGTTGACACCAATCTTCGACAAATTTTCGTGCCCAGCAGAATTCTCTCGGATACATAACAACGGACAGCTCTTTTAATTCGATCAAGGAAATGGATTCTTTTGCGGACAGCTTATGCTCTTTGGATACAACGACCCCATACTCTTCACGGGCTAATGGGCGTACGACCAGTCGGGGATCGAACAAAGGCTTCACTGTAATGCCGATATCAATCTCGGTCTTTAAAACTAATTCGGCCAGATTTACATCCGAGGCGATTTTTAACTTGATATTGGGGTATTTTTTCATAAAACGAATAAACATCGGAGTCAAATGGAAATCAAGCTCGGATGGCAGCGCCCCGACGCTTAGATTGCCTCCACGCTGATGTCGGAGATCATCTATCTCGTGAAGTGCGTTCTGAAAATTTTGAAACATGCTTCTGGTATGGCTCAATAGGAGAGAACCCGCTTCGGTCAGCGCGATCCGTTTTCCAATGCGGTCGAATAAAGGCATTCCGATTTCTTCTTCCAAGGCTTTAATTTGTAGACTCAAATTGGGTTGAGATATACCGATCTTGTCGGCGGCCCTGGTAAAATGCAGTTCTTCGCTTACGGCCACAAAATACTCCAATTGTCTAAATTCCATTCAGTCCGTTCCCTCCATAATGAGTCATCGAAAAGGCTCCTAATCATTTGTTTAATAAATCATAACTATAAATTCAATATAATTGATAAATGAGTATTGTTCAATTATGATTTGTCTAGCGTTTCAGGGATGGCTCCGTTAAGTAATGACATCTTACCGAAAGGAAGTAAAGCAAGATGAAAAAAAACGTACTCCTGCTTGCAATAGCGTTGTTTACTGCCGCGTTTAATTTACGTCCGGCCATTAATACCATCGCGCCATTGCTCGAAAACATCACCGCAGACCTTGGAATGAATGCAGTTGCAGCGAGTTTGTTAACTTCGATACCGGTGCTATGCATGGGGATTTTTTCTCCGATTGCTGTAAAGGCGGGCGGTAAGTGGGGAATTGAAAAGATCATCGGTTTGTCACTGTGGATTATTGGAGCAGGCACGGTTATTCGTTTGTTCGCTCATTCGGCAACGCTTCTGCTCATCACAGCTTTTATTACAGGTATTGGTATTGCGTTGATCGGTCCGCTGATGTCCGGTTTCATCAGACTCCATTTTCCAGCACAAGTTCCGTCCATGATTGCGGTATACACAGTTGCACTTACGTTAGGTTCTACTGTCAGCACATGGCTTTCCATACCGCTTCAGGAAGGATTTCATTCCTGGAGAGCTTCCCTTGCATTTTGGGCCATTATTGCTGCCGTAGCCGGTGGTATTTGGTGGTTGTTCGTCAACCTGCAGGTAAAAAAATCGGTACACACGAATTCCGTGAATACGAAAGTAAAATTACCATGGCGAAACGGCAAGGCCTGGCTAATCACAATATCCTTTGGTCTAATGGCGATATTGTTCTACTCGTTTACTGCCTGGCTTCCGCAAATGATCCAAGGCATGGGTTACACGGAATCTGGCAAAGAGACGTAATACAACTGATTTGGTAGAACAAGCAAGTTAACTTCGCTTATTAGGAGATTGTTCAATGTCGGACAACGAATCATTGCAATCTGAAAAAGCACGATCGCCGATTCGCCTGTCGATTCTCGATACTGCCTTGGTTGGCACCGGCACCACGACGCACGACTCTCTGACAGCGACCATCCGGTTAGCGCAGCGTGCGGAAGAACTGGGCTTCACTCGCTATTGGATGGCCGAGCACCACGGTGCTCCGGGCGTCGCCAGCTCCGCTCCGGTGGTGACTGTTGGCGCGCTGGCGGCCGCCACCAGCCGCATTCGTGTCGGCTCAGGCGGAGTGATGTTGCCCAACCATGTTCCCCTGGTCGTCGCGGAGCAGTTCGGCACGCTGGCCGCATTTTACCCAAATCGTATCGATCTCGGTGTCGGAAGGGCGACTCCCGAACCGCGTACCGCGATGGTGCTGAATCGTATGCTGTCGCGATACGGTGCAGACGAGTTTCCGCAGCAGGTCGAAGAGCTCGCCGGGTTCCTCGCCGGCAGCTTCCCCTCCAATCATCCGTACCATGATGTATTTGTATCACCTCGCGCGGAGGAGCCCCCTGTGATTTGGATGCTCGGTGCGAGCGTTCACAGTGCGGATATAGCCGCTTCGTTAGGATTGCCTTTCGCATTCGCCCACCATTTCGGCAGAGGAAATGCTGTCTCCGCGTTCGAGCATTACCGCCGTAGCTTCCAGCCTTCGGTCACTCTGAGCAAGCCCTATACCATGATTACGGCACTCGTGGTCTGTGCCCCGACCGATGAGGAGGCAGATCGCATAGGAAGAGCGTCAGACCTGATGTTCCTGCGGCTGTTTCAAGGGCGGCCGGGGATGCTGCCCTCTCCGGAGGAGACCGAGGCCCATCGTTGGACACACGAGGAACTCGCCTTTGTCCAACAGCGGCGACGCGGTCAGGCGATTGGAAGTCCGGCAACCGTCCATTCCGTACTGAAAGAGCTGCTTGAGACCACGGAGGCAGACGAATTCATGATGACCACGCAGATGTATCGTCTTGCGGATCGTATTCGGTCCATCGAGATGGTCAAAGCGATGTTTAATCCGGACTACATCGTCTAGTACGTACGACTCGGTTCTACGAAAGGAACGGCTGATAGAAAATTTGTATGCTAACGCTAACGGATAGTACACCGTAACTTTTTCTTTTCGTATTCGTCTTATCAAGGGATGGGTGAATTTGGGAGGGCCTGTATCTGAAATGCAGATCAATCACACACAGACAGGGAGAAACGATCTTGAGGGAAATGGTTGACATAGCCGTATTAAATAACATCCTTTGGTGCGGAATCGTATGCGAGACGCACGGCATTCCTGCAACTTCTGGAAAGCATATTTGGAGAACGGAGTCCAAAGCGCCGACCTATTACCCGGACATGATTACATCAAGCAGGCATGTAACGATTGACGACGTAAGAGGCATTATTCGTAATAAAGAGGTATCTTCCATAAAAGATAGTTTTGCTTTGCTGGATCTGTCGCCTTGGAGTTTTGAAATGTTATTTACAGCCGAATGGATACACCATGAACCGGTGGATCATGTGGAGTCCTTTCCGTCAGGATGGAGTCGTGTCACCACAGTAAACGATCTGGCGGATTGGACTTCCGCACACGGAACAGGAAATATTCTCAGGCCCGAACTTTTAGAGCGCCCTGAGGTCAAATTTTATTTAAAAAAGAAAGACGGCGAAGTGGCTGGATTTATTGCTAACTTAGGCGCCAATGCTGTGGGTGTATCCAACGCATTTTCAAACGTTAACCGCGATCATCTGTGGTCGGCCATTCATGGAATAGTCGCATTTGATTTTCCGGGGTTGTCCATGGTGGGATATGAACGAGGCGCTGGTCTTAACGCAGCACTTAAATCGGGATGGACTACGATAGGTCCGCTTCGTGTATGGGTAAGATCGGAAGATGAAGCTAACGGATAACGTTAGTTCAATCACACAGCGGCAGTCGAGGACCTTATTTTCAGTCCAAGATTGCCGCTGTATCTGCATTTGGAGAAGTTACGCCTGTGCAGTCGGGCGCACGATAATCTCGTTAATATCCACGTCGGCAGGCTGCTCCATCGCGAATACGATCGCACGGGCAATCGCTTCCGGTGGAATTGCGTTCTTATCGCGGTACCGCTCAAGCTCTCCCCTGATCTCCTGACTTGGAATGGCTTCTACAAAATTCGTCTTCACGAACCCGGGAGAAATAATCGTTACGCGCAGGTTATCGCCGGCCTCTTGACGCAGCCCCTCGGTGATCGCTCGCACAGCAAACTTGGTGCCTGAATATACCGCCATGCTCGGTGACGTCGTAAGCCCTGCCGTAGAAGCGATGTTGATGAAATGTCCGAAACCCTGCTTGCGAAAAACCGGCAACCCGGCCGCAATGCCGTACAGTACACCTTTTATGTTGACATCAATCATATCTTCCCAATCCTCCACACGGAGTTCGTCGAGCGGGGATATCGGCCCGATTCCGGCATTGTTGATGAGAACGTCCACTTTACCGTAACGCTCACATGCCAGCTTGACGAGATGAATCAGGTCTTCACGTTGCTTCACATCTGTTCGGGCATAGACGACTTCGCCGCCTGCCGCGGCTATACGGGCTGCAAGTGCTTCAAGACGTTCTACCCTGCGCGCTCCCAGTACGACTTTTGCTCCCTTCTCGGCGAGTAGAAGCGCTGCAGCCTCACCAATTCCACTGCTTGCCCCTGTAATGACAACGACCTTCTCTTTTAACATATCCGGTACCTTCTTTCGCTATAGTTTAAGATGAATCCCTGCCTGCACTTGGAAGTATAGGCTGTACCCCGCTTGTGCCGGTAGTTCATTCACGTCCGATTCTTGCCTGATCCGATACAACACGAATACAATAGGCTTACCAGGCAGTAACAATAGGAGACCGATCATGCAAAATTTCGCCCAACCCTCGACCCTGTCCAATTATCAGCAAGAGTTGGCAAGGCTTATTCGACAGTATGCACCTTCCGATGGTACTTTTGGGTCGGCTGTACCCGAGCTTAGTTTTAGAAGAACATCCCATGAAACGGAGCCTTTCAACGGGGTGAGCGTGCCGTCCTTCTATGTCATCGCTCAAGGTGGGAAGGCTGTCACTTTTGCCGGTCAAACCTACAGCTGTGATCCGAGCCATTGCTTGGTCACTTCCGTTAATCTGCCAGTGGTCGGAAAAATCACACAAGCCTCGCCGCAGCTCCCATACCTGAGTTTACAATTGGAATTCAGCCAGGATATGATAATGGACATTCTTAAGTCATCCAAGCAAACGATAAATGGAGCGACAGGCCCCGGCATGGTCGTGAGCTCATCCACGACTACGCTGCTTGAAGCGGTAATCCGGTTGGTCCGACTGTTGGATACGCCCGGCGATATTGAAGTCCTTGCACCGATGATCATCCGCGAAATTTTATATCGGGTGATGCAGGGTGAGCAGGGAGAGATCATCAGACAATTCGCACTGATCGGTACTCAGGCGCATCGCATCGCCAAGGTCATCCATCTGATCAATCAAGAATATTTCAAACCTTTCCTCATAGAAGAATTGGCAAAAGAAGTGAACATGAGTCCCTCTGCCCTCTATAAGCAATTTAAAAAAGTAACCGCCATGAGCCCGTTGCAGTATCAAAAAGCCATCCGGTTACAGACGGCACGACGCTTGCTCCTTACAGAAGACATGGAAGCCGCTGAAGCCGCGTTTCGAGTCGGCTACGAAAGCCCCACCCAATTCAGCCGGGAATATACCAGACTGTTCGGACGTCCGCCTATGACCGACATGAAATACCTACGCTCCTCCATCATCGAGAAAACAAACATCCAATAAACCTACCAAATAGAATTCAACAGCAGCCGATCACACGATCGGTTTTTGTTTTTCGTTGAAGGAACTAGCGGAATAGCGCAACTTTTCAAGTTCTGAGAGCGTCAAATGAATATGGAAATGTCTGTATTTTCTGTCGAGGAGAGATTTGATGAATGGATACCCTGGTAACGAAGGCTTAATTAATGAAATGCCTGCATTTTTTAAGCTGTTTGGGGGCTTAATTGTTATCTTAGTGGTTGGAACATTCCTCTATATAATCATTCGTGGCTTCTCGACATGGACTACAAACAATGCTGCGGATATTATTACATCTCCCGCAACGGTGCTGGATAAAAGAACAGAGGTATGGGGTGGTTCTGGGGACACCAGTTCAAGCACCAACTATTACGTGACTTTTGAGTTAGCTGACAGTACCCGTATTGAATTGCCGGTTAGAGGAGATAAATTCGGTCTAATTGTAGTCGGTGACCATGGACAACTTACTTATCAAGGTAAACGTTTTAAAGAGTTCAATGGCTAAGATGTTACGCTTAACGGGGAACGATAGCAGAAAAAAACGGCAGTCAGCTAAAGCCGACATTTAATGGGGGAATATGTACGACTATATTAGTATTCATGCTTATGATTACACTAAACAAATAAGATCAGAAGTTTTAGAGCATTATATACTCAATTTGGGTTTTACAAAAGTTAGCCATCTGAGATTTATAAATGAAATCAATGGAGAAATCGTTCAAATAAAAGGGATTCCTGCTAATCCAGATGGAAGCTATGCGTTTCATTCACTTGAAAGTGTCGAAGAAATAAACTTAATTGAAATCGACCTGCCCAGAAATGTACATGGAATATTAGAACATTCCATTTCGCAAATTGCTGTTTTAATTGCAAAAGAATTTTCATGGATGATTGATGACGACCATGGATTGAACTGACGGCGAACAAGAGCACAACCTTACACCGCGGCAGTAGGTCTAAAGATCAGCTGCCGTTTTCATGCGAAGGCAGCTGGACATACGCATCAGCTGCCTTTAGCCATTGAAGTAACTGGCAGGTTAACATAACGAGTTCGAATAAATAGAGGATGGGGCTAAAATGAATGATTAATGAGTTACGACAGTGGGCTATGGATAAAGAGATTGAAAAGAAAAGTATAGATGGCTTTTGGTTTTGCTTTAATAACTATAAAAAAGAGGAACAACAAGAATTTAGAGAGGTGTTTGGAGACGATTTTGATAAATCTCAACTAAAAATTCAACTTAAGAATGTAGCTCTGTTTCTTGATGAGTGGGATGTGGCAAAGAACTACAATGCTATTTCTTATGGGTTTGATTACGTCGTCACTTACATTCCAATTGAATATAAAAATAAAAAGTTGGGTGTTTATAGGATGCTATTTCAGTTAAATGGAGAATCTTTCGATGAATTTTTTATAATTGATTAACTAACCCATTACGCCTAGCGAAGAATGATAGCAAAACGAGAATCGCGGCAACCGGTCAGACGACCAATTGATGTTTCCATTGAAGTAACGGGAGGATAGTTGGGAATTTGCAACTTTCATGTGGGTCTTAATGTCTAATTTTAAAATGTAAAAAATCGAGAAATGGGGGTGCAATAAGATTAAAAAGTTAATTTTTAATTTTACATTATGTTGTTTTGTGTTCCTGATTGGTTGCAGTCAGGAAACAACTAAGCAGAATAATGTTAACCCTTTTCAATACCTTGAGTCGTTTGGTTGGCATATTGAGGAAAAGGTTAGTGAAGGAACGCTCGATACAAAAAAGATTTTGAATGGAGATGCAAGAATCGCAGGTGTTGATTTTAAGCCGTATAAAGAAGTTTATCTTACAACCTACTTGCTGAAAGAAAAACAAAAAACAGGAAAGAAAATATACGCTTCCATTTATCAAGTTAATGAAGATATTATTGGTGGAATCGGAAGTTTAGAAGGTTGGGAGCCTGGAACTTTTTCTTTAAAGGATAAAGAAATGCTGATCAACGAAGGAAAAATAAATAAATAGTGTTTCTTCTTTATTACATTATCGGGGAACGATACCTCAATACATATTATTATTTCTAGCCCTTATAAACGAGCAATCCTGAGAAGATTGATGATATTGTTCGGCCAGACTGTTAAGCAAGCGGGAGTGAACTTAAGGTCAACGGAATGAGGGGGATGTTTAGTGCCGTCAGGGACAGTTATATTTTTAAATGGAACCTCAAGTTCCGGGAAAACCAGTATTTCCTTAGAATTACAACGAATTTTAGACGAACCATACTTACACGTATCGGTAGACAAATTTTTGTATATGCTGCCGCTGGATTATCTTAATGGAAGTAAAACAGCGGAAATAACAAAAGACGCGATGTTGAACGTTATTAAAGGTATGCATCACGCACTTCCTGCACTAGTTGCTACTGGGAATAACCTGATTGTCGACCATGTACTCGAAGAAAGACAGTGGTTAGATGAATGCGTTATGTTGTTGGCGGACTACAAAGTGTTATTTGTTTCTGTTAATTGTTCGTTAGAAGAACTTCAACGAAGAGAAAGGGAACGAGGAGACCGGAATATTGGTCTTGCAAATCATCAGTATAATCTGGTTCATACGCACGGTATTTACGACTTAGAAATAAATACGGAATTCAATAAAACTCATGAATGTGCACAGCAAATCAAACAGTATTTGCATCATACGTCTCATTTAAATGCCTTTAAAGTACTTCAAACAAAAATTGAGAGAGTGAATTAACATACGAACAGTGTGGATAACGTAAGGAGGGTCAGAAGTGAACGCGAGACTTGCAACATTAAGGGATGTAGAAGAACTTTCAAGATTGAATCAAGAGTTTAATGGTGGTAAAAAGAGGCTTCCGGCTAAAATAATTAAACGTCTCAATACTGGTAATGAATTAATAGCTATAGCAGAGTTTGAAGGTAAGATAGTTGGTTTTGGTTGTGCACAAAGTTTTTATTCTTTTTGTTATGATGAACCTTATGGTGAAATTACTGAATTGTATGTTGAAGAAGCTGCTCGACGAAAAGGAATAGCCGGTTCAATAATTTCTTGTCTGGAGGAAAGCCTTAAAGTACGTGGTGTAAAAAGCGTGAAGGTACTGACAGGTAGAAATAATAGCGCTGCAATTAAGACATATGAACAGTGTAACTATGTAAAAGAGGATACTCAGATATTAAAGAAAAGGCTAATAGATTGAGCTCGGAAAACCTTCAACGCTGGATGGCGCTTCATTGCGATTTTATCGCGTAAAAGTGCACGGTAGCATGGCTCTTTATGCGAGTACCTGGGTGATTAGGTAAAGATCCTGCGCTTTTGCGCGATAACCCGTGGCTCTTCACTTGAATCGAGATAACAAAGAGGGGCGGTGGTCATATGCAATCGATAAAAGTTTATCACTATGACGCATTCAGCAGCATTCCGAACAAGGGAAATCCGGCAGGTGTCGTGTTTGACGGCGAAAATCTCTCGGAAGCGCAAATGCGGGAGATCGCGGAGAAAGTTGGTTTTAATGAAACGGCTTTCCCGATGACTTCGGATCGGGCGGATCTCCGAATCCGCTTTTTTACGCCAGGACATGAAATTAATCTTTGCGGGCACGCGACAATGGCCACTTTGTATGCACTAAAAACAAAGGGGCTGCTGGGCGATAAAACGGAGCTTACAATCGAAACAAAGGCCGGCGTGTTGCCGATTCGGTTCACTTCGGGCAGCGAGCTTTTTATCACAATGAGACAAGCTGCTCCCCAGTTTCAAGCGTTTAACGGTTCGATTAGAGATCTGGCTCATTCGATGGGCATTGAAGAGGACGATATAGAAACACGACTGCCAACGTTGTACGGCAGCACAGGCACGTGGACATTGCTGGTTCCCATTAAAGGCCTGGATGCGTGCAAAAGAATGCGACCCGACAATAAGGTGTTTCCTGATGTGTTAAAAGAGATGCCGAGATCGTCGATCCACCCGTTTTGTCTGGAGACTTACGATTCTGCTGCGCATATGCATGCGCGTCATTTTTCATCGCCGTTTTCCGGTACGATCGAGGATCCGGTGACGGGTACCGCCTCTGGCGTCATGGGGGCTTACTATGCCAGGTACATCGATAGTGCGGCCTCTTCATTGAATCTATTCATCGAACAAGGACAAGAGATCGGCCGGGATGGCCGGGTGAGCGTATCGGTATCCGAGGGCGGCAAGGTGATCGAGGTTACCGGCAACGCTGTGTATGTAAAGGAGTTTGAGGTGTACATATAATCCTTATAGGAATGGGATTTTGAACTGATAGCCTGCCGGCGTGGTCCGGCGGGCTTTTTGAGCATGTGAAAGCCTGCCCTTCCTTTGCAGGTTCATAGGTTATCTCTCGCGCAGGCGGTTTGCGAACAAAGATACCGGACTCAGATGACGCTATTTCCCAAAAAAACGGTAAAATTGCGATCGTTTCGGACTGGAGAGCCGTTATTCACCCAGAACAAGGCTAAAAAAGGTCTCCAATTCCGCAATAAAGGCTACTGGGTCCGCGGACAGGCTACAAAGCGCGACAGGAACAAAAATAAGGGCTCCTCAGTCCGTATGCTGCGCGCCATTGCGCAAACATAGGCCGCAGACGGCTTTTTCGGCAAAGCGCGTGTCAAAAAGTGTAAACTTTTGCTGAACCTTTTTTAGCTTAAGAGCGAATAAGGGTTGTAACACCTCAGGGAGGGCCCCCAAATGAATGATCATGAGTTTCTGCCGTGGCTCGAAAAAGCAATGTTGGGCGACGAGTCTCCTTTTAAACTTGTTTACCAGGCGACGCATCAAGATGTCTCAAACCGTAAATCTATACGAAAATAAAACAGCGGCAGCTCAGGACTCTATTTGTCGGTCCATAGCTGCCGCTGTTTTTTAATTGTGGAGCGGAATGTCGATCGCAAGCAGGCAGCCGACGCCACCGTTCGCGGAGACGGAGAACAAGCCGCCGTGGCGCTCGACCCGCTCCTTCATCGCAGTCAGGCCGAAGCCGAACGGACCGGCCTCGTACGGTCGGCCGTCGCTCGCGAGGCGGAAGCGGAGCTGCGAATCCGCAATGCCCAATTGAAAGTTGAACGTCCGGCTTCCGCCATGCCGAATTCCGTTCGTCAGACCCTCCTGCAGCGCCCGGTACAGCGTCGCGCCGAGCGCTTCGTCGAGCGCAGGCAGCGGCTCGATCGCGTAGTCCACGGCAATGCCGGTGAGCTCTCCCGTTCGTCGCAGCAAGCTGTGCAGGGCAGGGAGCAGCCCTTCCTGTTCATCTGCCGTCTTCAGCAGCCGCACTGTGCGCCGGATCTCATCGAGTCCTTCGCGCACCGATTCGCGGGCAGAGTCCAGCTTGCCGACTGCGCGCTGCGGGTCGCCGTCGAACAGCAGCTTCGCCGCTTCGATCTGGATCATGGCGGCCGTCAGCGTGTGGCCGACCTGGTCGGGCATGTCGTGCGCGATCCGGTTGCGCTCTTCCAGCACGGACACTTCCGCGAGCGCATGCGCCGTCTCGTGCACGGAGTCGATCAGCTGCCGGTTGGCGCGTTCCAGCTCGGCCGTCCGCTCCTGCACGAGACGCTCGAGCGATCCGGTCAGCCGCGACAGCTGCAGATGGACGCGCACGCGGGCGAGCAGGTCGTCGGAGACGACGGGCTTGACCAGGTAATCGTTCGCGCCGGCATCGAAGCCCGCCGCGATGTCGGCCGGACTGCCGGTAGCGGTCAGCAGCAGGATCGGCAGCGCGCCGGCATCATAGGACAGGCGAAGCGTCCGGCACAGATCGTAGCCGTTCATGATCGGCATCATGACGTCGGCGACGACCAGATCGGGCTTGCCGTTCGCGGCGACCCAGACCAGCGCTTCCCGGCCGTCGGCCGCATTAACGCAACGCATGCCCTGAAGCGACAGCAGATTGGTTAGCACCTGGCGGTTGATCGCATCGTCGTCGACGATGAGGGCGACAGCAGTCGAGAGATCTGCGCTCGACGCTTCCGGGGATCGCGCGGAAGCCATAGCGGCGGCTGGCTCAAGCGGCTCTTCGGCAATCGCCCCAAGCGGCGATACTGGTTCAGCGAGAGCTGCCGCTGCCATGGTACCAGCTTCGCCTGCCGCCGCTTCGGCCGCCGCTGCTTCGGCCGCTGCCGCTTCAGCCGCCACCGCACCTACCGCCGTCGCAACTGCCGCCTCACCGCGCTCCGCGATCGGCAGCGTGAACGTGAACACGCTGCCCTTGCCCGGCTCGGAGACGCAGGAGAGCGAGCCGCCGTGGAGCTCGACGAGTTTCCGCGCCAGCGGCAGGCCAAGGCCTGCGCCGCGCAGGCTCGCTTCGCCCTGCTCGAACGGCTCGAACAGCCGCGGCAGCTCCCGCGGATCGATGCCGACGCCCGTGTCGGCGACTGCGACGTGCAGCTCATCCCCGACCGCCTTCGCCGTCACGCGAACGACGCCGGCAGCGGTATACTTGATCGCATTGCCTATCAGGTTGAACAGCACCTGCTGAACGCGATTCTCGTCGGCGAAGACGAGCGGCGCATCGTCGGCGATGTCGACGATGACGCGCAGCCCCTTGTCTCGGGCGAGCGGCGCCACGAGCGCGGTAACGACGCCGGTCAGCGGCGCCAGGGCAACCGGCTCGCGGTGCAGCCGCAGATCGCCGTGCCTCAGCTTGGAGATGTCGAGAATGTCGTCGACCATATGCGCGAGCCGCTTGCCGCTGACGGCGATCATCTGCAACTGATCGCCAAGCTGCTCGCCGCCCGGGCCGGCCGCGCCGCGCGCGAGCGTGTCGGCGATGCCGATAATGCCGTTCTGCTGCGTGCGAAGCTCGTGCGACGTGTTCGCGAGAAAGTCGTCCTTCAGCTTGTCGAGCTCCGTCAACCGGATGCTTTTGCGTTCAAGCTCCTCGGCGTGCCGCTCGACCTGGGCGTACACCGCCCGCACCCGTTCACGCAGCACCATCCCCATGCAGAACAGCAGCACGAAGAAGGCGTGCATAAACCGGCTTTGCTCGAAAATCAGGCGATCCAGCCACATCCACCAAATGCCGGCGGCCGAAAGGCAGTAGACGGCCAGCACGGGACCGAGCGCGGAAAAGCCGGCGAGGTACCAAAGCGCCTCCGGGCTTCGCTGCCTGCGGTAGTGGACGACGGAATGCGCCAGCACGATCGCGATGATCGGCAGCATGAGCGCAAAAAACACCTTGTTCATCGCCGGATAGGCAGGCGGATAAAGCCAGGCGGCGCCGATCGAGACGACGAACAGCGGCGGCATAGCCTGCCACAGCCGGCGTACGATTTTCCGATAGCCCGGACCGAATACGGATTCATAGAAAAGCAAAAAGCACATGACCCCAAGCGGCACGATCGCGTTCATATAGTAGGGATACAGATACGTGTCCGCGAACAGCTGCAGGAGGGGAAACGCCCGTCCGACGCACAGCGACGAGATATAGAGGGCGAACAAGGCGAAGTAGAGATAGCTCCGGTCCCGGCGGGAAAAGAAAAAAACGAGCGCTCCGACGCCGGTCAATGCGGAGACGAAGCCGAGCGCGATCAAATAAGCGTAATTCCCGAACAGCGCGGCGAGCTGGTCCGCGAAGCTGCGAATATAGAGCCCGCCAGGACCCGCATGCTCGTTGTCCTTGTACACGCGGATATACAAGGTGCGATCGGACGCATCGAGCGGCAGCGGCGCACGGCCCAGGCTGGAGCCCGGCACGACGCGGCGTTCGTAAGGCTGGTCCATGCCGCGTTCCAGAATGATGGAGCCGTCCAGGTAGACCTCGTAGTGCAGCAGTCCTTGAACGAACAAATACGGATCGCGCCATCGGTTGTCCGGCAGCGCTAGCGCATACCAGAAGTAGCCGGTCGTCTTGCGTCCGCGGAATTCCTGCCAGATGTCCGACGCGCTGCGCCAAGACGCCGTCTCAAGCCGGTCGACCGTCAGGTCGCCGGCATGCGCGAGAAGCTGCTTCTGCGCGCTGATCGAATAAACGCCGGCGTAGGAAGGCGTGACGCGCTGATCGAGGACCGCGAACGGCACGAGCGGCAAGATCGTGATCGCCAGCACGATCAGCGCGACGATATATGGTTTGGTCTTCGACAACAACATGGAATTCTCCATTCCGGCTCCTGGATATGCGACAGGCGCCCAAGCACCATCATCGCCCCTTTTTTCGGCTCATGACCAGTGACGGCGGTCACCGTTTGAGTCACGGACCGTTCGTCCGCCGGGCAACCGTCCGTCCCGGACGTCAATCCTCGCGGCCGCCCGTCGGCTCTGCATCGCGCATGAGTCCCTGCAGCAGCAGGAGCGCCTTGGCGCGATCGTTCGTGCCGATTTTCTGATAAATGACGCTGACGTAGTTTTTCACCGTGCCTTCGCTCATGAACAGATATTCAGCCATCTCCCGATTGCTCCGGCCCTCCAGCATGAGCAGAATCACCTTCTTCTCGCGGTCGGTGAACCGGATCATTTCCTCGCGAAGCCGGTTCGGATCGAACCCGTCGGCGGGCTTTTTCGACAGAAAAGCGAGCCGCGACGCAAGCTTGGCGGCGACGGAGGCGGGCAGCATGAGCTGACCCTTGATCGCATCCCGGATCGACTCCACGATCTTGAGCGCGGGCAGGTCCTTCAGCATATAGCCGCAGGCGCCGTTCGCCAGAGCATCGACGATATATTCGTCCTCGGCGAAGGTGGTCAGGATCAGCACGGCGGTGCCCGGATGCTCCCGCTTGATCGTCTTGGTACTCTCGATGCCGTCCCGAAGGGGCATGCGAATGTCCATCAGCACAAGGTCGGGACGCAGCTCGCGGACAAGCGCGCAAGCCTGCTCGCCGTCCTCGGCCGTGCCTACCACTTGCATATCCTTTTGCAGGTCGATGATCGTCTGCAGGCCGTCCCGCATCAGCGTCTGATCGTCGGCGATAACTACGCGAATCATTAGAAAAGACAACCTCCGCCTCCACGTTCGATGTTCCTATTATACTGCTGCGCGACCGGGAACGGAGATATTTTGACAAATTTCGTCATCATGACGCCGGTCACTGGTCATTCGCGCTTCAGACCCTAACAATAATGCGTGGAGGACTAGATTGCCGGAAGGGGAGAGGCGGCATTTCAGGTGTTCGACGTCATCGTACAGAGGGGAAAACAAAGATGAATCGCAAGAGGAATATGCTGCTGCGGGACGCCATGATGCGCCGCCTGGTGCGGGGAGCCGTCCAATCGGCAGCGGCAGGAGGCCGTTTTTTTAGCGGCTGGCGCTTTCGCATCGCGCTTGCTGTCGTCGCATGGATCGCCGTGGCGGCATTCGCGTCGGCGGCCCGGGCGGACGAGCAGCCCAAGCTAACGGCAGTCTCCGTTCAGATGACGGCAAGCGACAAAGGCGTCGTCTACCAATCGTACGCGAATCGCTA
Source organism: Cohnella sp. GbtcB17 (assembly GCF_019091135.1). Classification (GTDB taxonomy): domain Bacteria; phylum Bacillota; class Bacilli; order Paenibacillales; family Paenibacillaceae; genus Cohnella. The sequence continues at coordinate 17,007 of NZ_JAGXJW010000018.1, forward strand.
CGTGGTAGGACCGAACGGCTGGCTGGAATGGAAGATTACCGTAAAAGAAAAGCTGGCAGGCTTCACCGAAGGCGCCTTATACGTTTTCGATAAAGATAGCGCCCTGAACTGGTGGGAGCGCAGTCGAGCGGTCATCAAGAGACAGGAAGGCGACCATACGCTTGTGTTCCGTTTCGAGCCGGGACTCTCCGATCCAAGCGGACCGCTCACGCTCGATCGCAAGCTGGCGCTCGACGGCCAATACGGCTCGATCAAGTACTATGCGCTTAATCCGGACAATGGACAGACAGTCCTCAAGTCGACGACCGTCATCGACCTGTCGGGCATCTCCGGCATGGCCGCCGCCCAGTTCAAGCGCGAATACCCGACGCTGACGATCACGCCCAATCCGGCCGATCTTCAGCGCGGCGGCCAGCCGCCAAGCGGCTTGTCCGTCGACCGGATCATCGTCGACGTGAAGGACGCCCTGCTCGATCCGCAAGACTTCGAGTTCAAGTACAGGCTGAGCGCCGGCATGTACAGCAAGTCGGTCGATTGGACGACGATGGCGGAGCGCAACTATATTCCGGTGCCGCCGGAAGCGCGCGGCAAGTCGGCGGATTTGGATATCGAGGTGAGAGACCGCGGCGGCAACTGGAGACCCTACACCCTCTTTTATCCAGGTCCCGGCGGGTTCGTCGAATCCCGGGTCACGATGAATCCCTTCTACGTCATCGGCGGGGGCTCGGGCGATGCGGGAGGCATGTACTTGCGAACGCTGGGCGACAGCGAGTCCGATCCGATGATGCGCGCGGACATCCTGCGCACGGCAGTCGCGGATTTCAAGTTTTTGCGGCAGTCGTACGAGATGCCGAGAAACACGTATACGTGGCTTGCTGCGTTCCTGTACAGCACGGGGCAGAAGTCGGTGAACGGCTACAAGGGCTACGCCGACGTCGATCTGTCGAAGAGCGGCTACTTGTGGAGCGCCAGCTCCAAGCTGCCTGTGGACGATCTGGCGGTCAAGCCTTTCTCGGACACCTATCGCGCCGTCGAGACCAACCCGATGAACGGGCGCCAATATGAAGGCTATTGGGCCGTCCTGCCCAACGGGGATACGTCCGCGCTGGGCGAAGGGACGCACTATCTGTACGTCAAAACCGTCGATGCCGTCACGGGCGGCTTTATGTGGCAGCAGGTTTACTACGACGCCGACCGCTTTCTGACCGACAAAAACGCGACCAACCCCGTGCCGGTCAAGCTGATCAAGGATACGACGCCGCTCGCGATCGACTTTGCGGACCAGCCGCTCGCCCGCGGCGATTATGTCATCGAAGCCAACGTCGCGGACAACACGGGGCTGGGCGCCGTGCAGTACATGGTCAGCGAATTCGACTTTTGCGCGCGCAGTCCCGGGGCATGCGAATCGATGGGCGACAAATGGACGGACGTGCCCTTGGCCGCCGGCGGCAGGACGGCGCATGCGGGCATCGACACGACGCCGCTGTTCAGGGAGGGCTCGGGCTTCAGGTCGAGCTTCCGTCTGTACGTCTACGTTAGGGGCGTCGAGCGTCGGCACGCGCAGCCGCCGTACGACAAGGATCCGTTCGCGGCCGGCAACAAAGCCAATATCGTCTCTGCCGCATCCTCGTACTACGTGATCCGCGGCGACGACACGCTGGAATTAAAGGCGACCTACGTCGATCGGATCGATGCGCAGGGTCAGCTAGCTTCGGCATCGGAGCACAGACTTCGGCTCTATACGCATGCGGCGGGCTTGCTGGCCGCCGAAGGCGACGTGCGCTATCGGATCGAGAAGGCTGACGGCGCCGTCGTACAGGATTGGATAAACGTGCCGAGCGGACAGGAGATCGCGCTCGCCGGCGCGGACGGCGAGTATCTGCTGCGCGCGCAGGCGCTGGATGCGGAAGGGAAGGCGGCAGGGAAGGCCTACGCGCAGCCGTACGTCATCGGCCCTGCGGCGCCCGCTCCGGCCGTATCGGCAAGCTTCGACACGACCGAGATGACGGGGCGTGACGTGACGCTCACGCTGACAAGCGATGTGCCGGTGAAGATTCTGAATTGGGACGGCATCGACCCCGCGGTCGCGGATACGTCGCATACGCTTGCGATCAAGGACGCTACGCCGCTGGGCGCGCCGCTCTCGATTCAGCTTCAGCCCGAAGGCGGCGAGGCGAGCGCGATCCAGGTGTCGATCGGACAGATCGACAGGACGGGCTTTGCCCATCTGGCGGGAGGCGGACCGATTATCTATTCGACCAGTCAGCCGACCGCGGGAGAAGTGACGGCCTATCTGTACGTCGGCAAGAAGGTCAAGCCGGGCGTCGGCGACGGCATCACCTACCGGAACGGGTGGGTGTCCTATACGTTCGCGGCAAATGGCGAGCATGTATTCGAGGTGGAGGATCTGGCCGGCAACGCGCTTCGCGGATACGTAAACGAAGACAACCGCAAGGCGGCCGTGACGTGGATCGACAGCACCGCGCCTGCCGTATCCGTCTCATACGGCACGACGGCGCTGACGAACAAGCCGGTTGCGGCGTCCTTGGAGCTTCCGAGCGGATTCACGGTGATCAACAACGGGGGAAGCGCGTCCTACACTTTTGCGGACAATGGCGAATTCGTCTTCCTCGTCAAAGACGGCAACGGCGTCATTCGCGAGTACAAAGCCGTCGTCGCCAATATTGACAAGGAGCCGCCGGCGTTGACGCTCGCCGGACCGCTTACCTATCCGGTCTATCAGGGGCTGCCGTTCACCTTCGACGAGCCCGGCTTTACGGCCGTCGACAACCGGGACGGCGACTTGACCGCGAAGGTTAGCGTGTCCAGCCAGGTCGACGTGTACAAAGGCGGCTATTACGAGATCGTCTACACCGTCGCCGACAGCGCGGGCAACATCTCGCGCGCGGTTCGGGGCGTGTCCGTTATGGAGATGAACGGGATCAACGTGTTCGTGAACGGGATCCGGCTGCGCGGCGACGTCACGGTGGCGCGGGGAACGCTGCGCTTCGACATCGCCGGTCAGGAGAGCGACGACCTGGTCTTCAAGTATTTGCCCGGCAAGCATGCGGCAGGCGCCTTCAAGAGCGGCGGCACGCCGATCGCGGACCGGACGCTCGCGCTTGACGAAGCGGGCTGGTACACCTTCTTCGTCCAGGACCGGGAACGGCGAACCTTCGTCGGACAGATCAATGTGCAGTAGCGAAAAGGGAGAGAACGGGTCAATGCGCATGCGATGGATAAAAACGGCTGCGGCGGCAATCGCGGTCGCGATGGCGGTCTCGGGCCTTGCTCCCGGGTGGGCGCTGGCCGCGGGAAGGCCGCAGCTCTCGGACGATGTGCTTCGCATCAGCGTGAACGAGGCGAACGGGCGGATCGGCGTGGGTACGACCGGAGGCGATCCGGTTCGTTCCGGCGACGAGGATCAGCCGCTCGTCTACAACCCGGAGTTGCCGGAGACGTCGTTCACGAGCTTTAGGATCGACGGCGAGGAAGCGATCTACGGACACGATTACGGGCCGCAAAGCGCACCGTACGGCTATTTCGTGCAGGCGCCCAGCGTCGAAGGCGACCGGATCGTGTCGGTATGGCGATACCGGGGCGTCGACATCCGCCAGACGGTCGAACTCGTGCCGCAGACCGACAAGACGCTGCCGGCGGGCAATGCGAAGCTGTCGTACCGGGTGGACAACAAGTCCGGCAAGAGCGTCAAGCTCGGGACGCGGATTCTGCTCGACGTCAAGGCCGGCGACAACGACGGACCGCTGCTGATGGCGCCGGGCGAGCTGACGCCCGTCATCGGCGAACGCGAATTTGGTCCTGCCGAGGTGCCGCTGTACTGGCAGGCGATGGACGACATCGGCGATCCGCAGGTCGTCGCCTATGGCACCTTGTACGGCTTTGGGGAGAAGAAGCCGACGCGCGTCATTTTCGGCCATTGGAACGGTCTGTCGGCGACGAAATGGAAGTACGACTGGAGCGAGTGGACCGATTATACGGCGGACGGGGGACTGTACGGCACGGCGGACAGCGCGGTCGCCGTCTACTGGGACGAAGCCGCCCTGGCCGACGGCGCGTCCGCGTCCTTTTCCACGCTGGTCGGCATGGGCGAGATGAAGCAGCGGCAGGCGCTGCTCGACAATATGGCGGTGACCGTCTCGGCGCCGCAGAAGGTGACGTCGGAGGCCGGCGGCCAAGCGTCGTTCGAGCTGTCCGCGGAGCTGGCGAACAATCTCGCGAAGTCTGTCGCGCAGAAAGACGTGCGCGTCGAGATCGTATACCCGGGCAGCGCCCAGCTGAAGGGCGGGAGCGAGCGTATCGCCTATATCCCGGCGGTCGCCAAGGGCGAGCGGCTCTCCTTCCGCTGGCGGTTCGTCGCCACCGGCGCGGATGCGGTCAACGTCTATGCCTTCAAGGTTCGCGTCACGGTAGGCGATCCCGATGCGCCCGGCGTGAAGAGCCGGGAAGAGACGGCGCACATCGTCGTGCTGAACGACTTCCGGCAGCCGCCGGACATCCAGTTCACGGCCGTCGCGCCGAACCGCATGTACGAGAAGGAGACGTTCCGCAAGGTCGTCATCTACGGCAGCAGCCTTAATTTTCTCAAGGACGCTCCGGACCGCTGGCATGTGTACATCCAGGCGGCGAACGGCGCGCGGACGAATATCGAGCCGAAGTATGTCACCGTCGACAGCGACAGCCAGCTGTCCGTCATGCTTCCGCAGCTGCCGCTCGGCTCCTACGGCATCGGCGTGGAGCACGATTTGAGCAAAGGCATGTACCGTCCCGACGCGATCCGCATCACCGACGACATCTCGGTCATGAAGCGCGGGTACGGCACGCTCCTGATTACGAAGAAGGATACGCTCAAGACACGCACGGACATCGGCGGTCAGTATACGCAGCGGACGAACAAGATTTATTATGCCAAAGGCGGCGCGCTGCCGTCCGTACCGGCCGGCGAGGAGGAAGTGCTCCGCATCCAGGGCAACATTCAGGACATGGGCGACGGCACGTATTCGGTCGTGCCTCAGCCGTCGCAGGCGGTATCGCTCGGCAACGTGCTGAAGCTGACCGTGTCCGAGTTCGACGCGGACATGCCCGGCGAGATCGTCGTCAAGCCGGTCACATACGAATACGAGGACAACGGTCTCGTCTACGACAGGGCGACGCAAGCGGTCGTCAGCGGCAACGACCGAAGCCGCATCTACCTGAAGCAGCTGACGAATATTCCGAATTCGCCGCTGATCTGGAAGAAGGCCTTCACCTTTAACGTCAACGATATGAAAATCAAAAATCCGAACGTGTTCGGTTTCAGCGACGACGCCCAGGCGATCGTCGGACCGTACGTGCTCGGCATCAAGCAAGTGAAGGTCGTCTACGATCCGGACGCGAAAAAGTATGCGGCCGAATTCAAGGGCTCGCTCGATATTTTGTCGATCATGAAGACGCTGTATCGCTATTTCGGGGCCAGCGACAACGTCGCGCTCAGCAAGCTGCTGTATGCGGAGGTGGCCGTCGATCAGTTCCGCGTGTACGAGGACGGGCAGATCAAGTTCGCGCTGGAAGCGGGCGTCGGGCTGCCGCAGATGAAGATCGGTCCGTTCGTCACGATGGACAGCCTGAAGCCCGGCCAGACCGGCGGGGTCGAGGGGCGGCTGCGTATCGATTCGATCCAGAATTTGTACAGCATCTACGCCAAGCTGAGTCTGCCGAACCTGGAGTCCGTTCCGACCGGATCGGGCGGCAGCTTCAACCGCAGCTCGCGGATTCAGGGGAAGTTCGGCATCTTTACCGTACCGACGCCGGAAGGCGGGACGATCGTGTTCCCGGACGAATTCATGGCCGAGTACGCGGACAATGTCGGGTTTATCAACATCCCGAACATCCCGCTGACGATCAACCAGCTCGGCGGGGAGATCAAGGGACTGCATACGATCCGGGACAGCATCGCCAAGGGCATCTATCCCGACTTCGGCGGCAGCTTCTGGTTCGGCGTGACCGACACGGTGTCGCCGGTGCTGCTCGGCAAGCGGGCGCTCAGCGCATCCAACGTCAAGCTGTCGATCGGCGCGCGGGAAGCTTCCTTGAGCGGAACGGCGAACCTGTACTTCTTCCCGGTCGCCGACATGACGGGCAAGATCATGTTCTATCCGGTGTCCGGGGCGCTGATCGGCGGGCGCATCACCCTGCTCGACGTCATCGTCGGCCAGGCGTCCGTCGAGCTCAGCTACAACAACGAGTCGTCGCAATTTTATTTTGGCGGCTACGTCCGGGGCTCCGTTCTGCTGCCGCCGTATTCGCCCATCTTCCCGGGGCTGAAGCTCGCGGACGCGTCCGCGGCGCTGAACACGAACTTCGTTCAGGCGTACGCCAAGGCGCTGAATACGATCCCGGTCGGCGTGCGCTACACGTGGAGCACCCAGCAATTGCAATTTTTCAATCCGGATCAGAAAGGCTTCTCGGCGGTGTCGGCTTTGTCGGCGCTGTCGGCTTCGGGCGAGGCCGATCCTAAAAGGCTAACGATCGGCACCAATCTGAAGCAGCTTCAGGTCAAGCCGGCAGCCGGCGCCGTACGGGCGCTGGCAGCGAAGACGCTGACGACGTTCGAATCCGCCGGCGGCGAAGCGCTGCTCGTGCAGGCGAAGTACGCGAAAGACCGCGACATCGTCCTGAAGCTGACCGATCCCGACGGAGAAGAGGTTCAGCTCGTCGAAGAAGGCGACGAGGCGAACGTGTACCGCAGCGAGTACACCGATCCGGACACCGGAGAGGTGCAAAGCTATATCGCGGTCACGGTGCCCGCCGAGCGGAGCAAAGCGGGCACCTGGACGCTGACGAGCAGCGTGCCTGCGGAAGTCGAAGCGTTCGACGCTGCCCCGACGCCGGAGATCGAGACGATCGCGGCGGCGCAGGACGGCGGAGAGACGGCGGTCGATCTGAAGCTCACACGGACGCCGGCCGACGGGCGGACCAAGGTCGACCTGTATCTGCAAAGTCTTAATGCCGCGAAGCCGCTGCTGACGCGGCTGGTGTCGGACGGGACGCTCGCGGACGACGAGGCGACGCTTCGTCCGAAGCTGCCGGAGAGCATCCCGAGCGGCTCCTACAAGATCGTCGCGGTGCTCAAGCAATACGACGGGAGCGGCGCGCTTTTGCAGAACAGCTTCCGCGATTCCGCGCCGTTCGCCGTGACGAATCCGAAGGTGCCGACCGCGCCGGGCAACGTGACGGCGAAGGCGATCGGCCGCGGCGCGGCGAAAGTCGAATGGGACGCCTCGGCAGGCGACCATCTGGCCGGCTACTACATCTTCACGGTAGACGGGCAAGGAAAGTCGGCGGACGGCTCGAACTGGACGTTCGTTCCTTACGAGGAAGGGAAGGAACGGTATGCAGCCGAGATCAGAGGCTGGGCGCCGGAGACGTACCGGATCGTCGTGCAGGCGGTAAGCGAAGTTCCCGGAGGCACGGCGAAGGATCCCTACGACGGGTATCCGACGGCCGACTGGGCGACCGTCGACGATCCGCTTAAGCTGGGCCAATACGCTGCAGCCTGGTCTCCGATCGAGGGCATATCGGAATACGTCGTCCGACTGAAGGATGCGGACGGCACGACGTATACGATCCCGTATTACGGCGAGCCTGGTGCGAGCGACGAAGAGAACGACGGCGTATATCGAACGACGCTGTACGGACTGCCTGCCGGCCAGTCGTTCGACGTCGCCGTGTACGGCATCGCCGAGCAGGATCTGAAGGCCAAAGCCGTTCAGGCCGTCGACGCCGGCGGCGGCAAGAAGCGCATCAGCTGGGACAAAGTCGATGAAGACGGCGTGCGCTCGTATACGATCTACGGGAAACCGGCGGATGACGAGTCGCCTGTCGTGCTCTTCGAGCACCCGGTGCCGTCCTCGGGTCAACCGGAGCGGTACGCCGATATCGAAGTCGACGGCTTCGCCGAAGGCGTAGCTTACGATGTCTCGGTCATCGCGAATGTCGCCGAAGCGCGGCCGGATCAATACTATGGCGAATGGTCGTCGCCGGTCGAGCTGAAGCTGCCGGTTCCCGATCCGCCTAAGTTCGACGTCCAGGTGCAGCCGGTCGATCCGGCAAGCGGCGTCGTGCGCATGGACCGCGATGCGGACGGCTTGCCTTACTTCCGCAGCAGCACGGGAGACGTGACGCTCGGCTTTGCGAGCGACGGGGCGGTCCGCACGGAAGTTCGGGTGAATCCGTCCATGTACGATCCCACCGCCGAACCCGACGTGTATACGGGGGCGGCATGGACGACGAATATCGTGCTTAAGGAAGGCACGAACGAGATCGAGATCGCCGCCTACGACGAAGACGGCGACGCCGACGAGAAGACGTACCGGGTCGTCGTAAAGGAGAGCGGGCCGATGCTGGCGGTGGACGAGCCGGCGTTCCCGGACGGCCAGGTCGAGCTGAAGGGCCGGACCGATATCGGCGCCGCCGTGACGGTGAACGGCTACCCGGCCGAGGTGGACGATGAGGGACGCTTCGCCTACCGGCTTCCGCTGCCGGACGAGCAGGCGTTCGATGTCAAGATCACGGCATCCGATGCATTCGGTCTGGACAATACGTACGTCGAGCGGATCGTTAATCCGGCCATAGGCCGCATCGAGAAGGTCGTCATCGGCATGCAGCGCGAGATGCGCTCGGGCGACAGCCAGCCGCTGAGTCTGTACGCCTACGACGGCGCAGGCAAGGCGGTGCGTCTGCCGGGCGATTCGGTCGAGTGGAGCGTTCTCTCGGGCGAGCAATATGCGGAGATCGCCGGCGGTGACCTGAAGGGACTGCGGCAAGGGCAGGCGGTCGTAGCCGCAAGTTATCGGGTGAACGAGCAGTATGCGTGGACGGATTATGGCGTGTTCGACATCGACCAGCGCAGCATCGTCGCGATGACCGATCTGGAGGCGGTGACGGCCGATCTCGGCGGGCTCTCCATCGGCTATGCGGAGGGAGAGGGACCGGCCGGCGCGACCAAAAACCTCGTGCTGACGACCGCGGGCGCGAACGGAACCGATGTAGATTGGTCGTCCGACGCGCCGCTGATCATTGACGCGGCGAGCGGCAAGGTGACCCGGCCGACGTTCGAAGCGGGCGATGCCGCCGTCACGCTGACAGCAACTGTCTCCAAGGGCATCGTCAAGCAAATGAGGACGTTCCTCGTCAACGTGCTGAAGCTCGAGGAGTCGGGCGGCCAGATGACCGATCTGGAGGCGGTGATGGCCGATCTCGGCGCGCTGGCCATCGGATATGAAGCGGACGAGGGGCCGACCGGCACGACAAAGAACGTCGCGCTGCCGACCGCGAGCGCCAACGGGACAACGATCGTCTGGTCGTCCGACAAGCCGCAGATCATCGACGCGGCGACTGGCAAGGTGACTCGGCCGTCGTTCGAAGCGGGCGACGCGGCCGTGACGCTGACGGCGACCGTCTCCAAGGGCGTCGCCAGTCAAACGAGAATGTTCCTCGTCAACGTGCCCAAGCTCGCGGAGTCGGGCGGAGAACATGGCGGCGGGATAACCGATCTGGAGGCGGTGACGGCCGATCTCGGCGCGCTTGCCATCGGTTACGCAGCGGATGAGGGGCCGACCGGCACGACAAAGAACATCGTGCTGCCGACCGCAAGCGCCAACGGGACGACGATCGTCTGGTCGTCCGACAAGCCGCAGATCATCGACGCAGCGACTGGCAAGGTGACTCGGCCGGCGTTCGAAGCGGGCGACGCCGCCGTGACGCTGACGGCGACCGTCACCAAGGGCGCCGCCAAGCAAACGAGGACGTTCCCCGTCAACGTGTTAAAGCTTGCCCAGTCGGACGAAGGAAACGGCGGCGGAATAACCGACCTGGAGGCGGTGACGGCCGACATCGGCGCGCTCGCCATCGGTTACGCAGCGGACGAGGGGCCGACAGGCACGACAAAGAACGTCGTGCTGCCGACCGCAAGCGCCAACGGGACGACGATCGTCTGGTCGTCCGACAAGCCGCAATTCATCGACGCGGCGACGGGGAAGGTGACCCGGCCGACTTTCGAAGCGGGCGACGCCGCCGTAACGCTGACGGCGACCGTCACCAAGGGCGTCGTCAAGCAAACGAAGACGTTCCATGTCAACGTGTTGAAGCTCGCCAAGTCGGGCGGCAACGACGGGGGCAACAATGGCGGTAACAACGGAGGCAACGATGGCGGCAACAACGGCGGCAACAATGGCGGTAATAATGGCGGCAATAATGGTGGGAATAATGGCGGCAACAACGGTGGAAACAACGGCAGCGAAAATGGCGGCAACCCTGGTGGCGATAACGGCGGCAACGACGACGGCGCGGGCCAACCGACCCAGCCGAACCCGCCGACGGGACCAGCCGGCTGGCGCATCGATCCGGCCGCGGGAGGGACGATCTCCGGAGCAGGCGCTTCGATTCGTTTCCCGGCCGGCGTCTTCCCCGAAGCGTTCAGCGCCTATATCGCGACGCTAGACGATAATGCCGGCGGCAAGCTGCCCGATGCGCCGCGGCGCGTAAGCCGCGTTTACGACATCGCGAAGTCGATAACGGGCATCTTCCTGAAGCCGGTCACAATCACGCTGCCGTTCGGCAGCGCCAGACTGGATTCCAGGACAGACAAGGTGGCCGTCTATTGGCTGAACGAGGTGACGGGCGAGTGGGTGCCGCTCAACAACGCCTCGATTGACTGGAATCGCGGCACGGTCAGCGGCGATACGAATCATTTTACCAAGTTCGCCGTCCTGACGGCTCCCGGAGCGCTCCCATCCGGTCAACCGCTGCCCGCGCTCGCCGACATCTCGGGTCATTGGGCGGAAGCGAGCATTCTGACGATGGTCGGCCAGGGCTACGTCAAAGGCTACCCGGATGGCACGTTCCGTCCGAACGCCAAAGTGACGCGGGCGGAGTTCGTGCAGCTGATCGTTCGCGCCTTCGGCATCGCCGGAGCGGACGCGAAGGCCGGCGCCTTCGGCGACACGGCGAATCACTGGGCGCGCGAAGCGATTGCCGCGGCTCATGGCGCCGGCATTGCCGACGGCTATGAAGACGGCAGGTTCCGGCCGGACGCTCCGATTACGCGCGAGCAGATGGCCGTCATGACGGCGCGGGCGCTGAAGCTTCAACCGATAGCGAGCGGCGGCAAGGAAGCTGCCTTCACCGATCGGGCGAACATCGCCGACTGGGCGCTGCCGTCGGTTGCGGCCGCCGCGGACAAGGGCTTGTTTGTCGGCTACCAGGACGGCGCGTTCCATCCACATGCGAATGCGACGAGAGCCGAGACCGTCGAAGCGCTGAGACGCGCGATCGCTTTGCGCACACCATAACGATTTAACCATTTGAACGGGTCCCTCGCTGTAAAGCGGGGAGGCCCGTTTTCTCGTTTCCAACCGGAATTAAGCGGAAGGGCCGATTTACGCCAATTACTTTTTATGATTATATTGGAACAAGGTTACATTTTCGGCGCCATTTATAAAAGGAGGCTGCTTCGAATGTTCATGTTCACGTTGCTCCCCATCTTATTTATCGTTATGGGAGCTGTCGGTTTGTTTTTTCCAAAGGTGTCCTGGTATTTAGGGGCCGGTTGGCAATTCAAAAATGCGGAACCGAGTACAGCCGCTCTCGTTTCCGCTCGAATAAGCGGATTGCTTGCGATTATTGCAGGCGTTTTCTTGCTTACTTCGGGCATTTTACCGAATGGGTAACGAGCATATCGCAGCGTTGCAGGAGGAGGAGCGGCATGCGATTTAAAAAAGAGATGTACGTCCTCGCGATGCTTTTTCTTACGCTTGCGCTATTTGGCAGGTCCGCTTACGCGAGCTGGGCCTATTCTTTCGTTGTCTACCACGGAAATATATATGTCGTTACGGATGAACGAATCAAGCCGAGCCAAGTTGGCGAGAAAATCGGCAAAGTCACCAAGTATTCGGATCATGAAGGCACCTACTCGGGCCATTTTTCGAATCGATATCCTAAGGGAACGAAGTATTACCGGATCAATGGCGTTCAAATTCGCGACGCCATCGCGGTTCGAGAGGCTGGGGACGTATACGTAAAAGCGACCTATGGCGGCGAATATGCAGGCGGCAAAAATAGGGTGGCATACGGATGGCTTATTGCGATATTCGGACTATTCGTATTGGCGCTAGTCGATTATTACAGGAGGAAGAATTCGGTTAAATCGATTAAATGACGCAACGGCAACCGGTTCCTAAAGAATAGTTGACGCTTGACTTGGAGCATACTCCAACGAATATGCTAGTGCTGATCATGATCGCTCTTGAACAAAGAAAGGACACAAACAATCGATGTCGCGACAATATACGATTGCCGAAGTGGCGCAGGACACCGGGCTTGCTCCGGACACGCTGCGTTTTTATGAGAAAAAAGGATTGCTGAAATCGCCGGAAAGAGGCCCCGGCGGCGTACGCCGCTATTCGGAAGCGGATCTTGGCCGGATCCGATTCCTGGTTTATTTGCGCAATACTTCGATGCCTTTGAAGGACATCCTGGCCTATGTAGAGGCATACGACCGTAACGACGAAACGGCTTGCTTTGACCTCCTGGATCAGCATCGCGAACGAGTGGAAGAGCAGGCAAGACAATTATCGGAGACGCTTGAAGTCATTAAGTACAAACTCAAGCATTTCCAAGACATCAAGGATGGAAAGACGAAAGGACGATAATCAATGACCACCGTATTCACGCCCCAAGCTCCGCTATCGACAGGCTACGGTCCCCGCACGACGGCGGCCGAGGTCCTCGCCCATACAGACTTGACGGGGAAAATTGCTATCGTTACCGGCGGGCATTCGGGTCTCGGTTTGGAAACGTCCAGGCAGCTTGCAGAGGCCGGCGCCAAAGTGATTCTGCCGGCAAGATCGCTGCAAAAGGCTGCGGAGGCGGCCGCCAGCATACCGGGTGCGGAAGCTGCGGAGCTGGATCTAGCCGATCCGGCGTCTATCGATGCGTTCGCGCGACAGTTCCTGGATTCGGCTCGTCCGCTCCATATGCTTGTGCACAGCGCAGGCATCATGGCCATTCCGCTGGAACGGGACAAGTTGGGACACGAGCTGCAGTTCTCGACGAATTTCCTTGGCCCATTCCGGCTGACGGCCAGACTTTGGCCGGCGCTTAAGGCGGCCGGAGAGGCCAGAGTCGTCATCGTCTCTTCTCGCGGCCATCGGCTGGGCGATATTCGCTGGGACGATATCGACTATCGCAAGGGCGAATACGAGAAGTGGGCGGCATACGGACAATCCAAGACGGCGGCCTCGTTGTTTGCGGTGGAGCTTGACTTGCGCGGACGCGGGCGCGGCATACGAGCTTTCGCCGTTCATCCGGGATCGATCGTCACGAATTTGTCCCAGTATCTGACCGATGACGAGATGAGGGGAATGGGGGCGCTGGACGAGCGCGGACGAAGAACGTTCACCGCATACAATGACGAGCGGAAGACCGTTCCGGAAGGGGCGGCCACGATCGTCTGGTGCGCTGCGAGCGAGATGCTGCGCGGCAAAGGAGGCGTATACTGCGAAAACGTCGATATCGCCAAGTTGGTCGTCGCCGGCGAGTCGAACACGAACGACGCTCCTCGTTTCGGCGTCGAGGCGTACGCCGTGGATCAGGAGGCGGCCAAGCGGCTTTGGAGCGTTGCCGAGTCGATGACGGGGCTGGCATTCACGGCCGATTGAAACGAACGTTTGCTGCATAAGTAAAATATTCGATCTCGCATAGCCCGTGCTGCGCACTTTCAGCAATCTATGAGAAATCGGGCCTCCGCCTGGATGATACAATATAAACATAAAGGAGGCTGCATAATGGGACGTATCATTCTGATGATGAATGTGACGCTGGACGGCTGCTGCGATCATACGCAGGTGGTGGCCGACGAGGAGCTTCACCGGTATACAGAGGAACTGATGGATCGGACCGACGGCGGGCTTTACGGACGCGAGGTTTACGAGCTGATGGAGCGGTCTTGGCCGGCCATTGCCCGCAGCGGCGAAGGCCCCGCATACATGGTTGACTTCGCGCGCAAGCTCGACGAGACGCCCAAATACGTTTTCTCCCGTACGTTGGATCGCTTGTCCTGGCAGAATTCTTTTTTGCTGAAGGGGCCTGTCTCCGAGGAAGTGCCGAAGCTGACGGCAGCAGGGAAGAGCCTGCTTGTGAACGGCGGTCCCGGCCTCGGTTCCACACTGGCGGAGCTGGGGCTGGTGGACGAGTATCACTTTCTGGTGCAGCCGATCGTTGCCGGGCGAGGTCCCCGCTTATTGGGGGGCATCCATGAGCGACTCAATCTGAAGCTGATCGAGACCAGGCCCTTCCGCTCCGGCGTCATGGCGCTCCGTTACGAGCCGGTTCGTTAACCGGTTGGCGAATGTCCGGACGCTTTCATGAAGAAAGGAGGAGCATAGATGACACCACCGAGTGAACGAATGGAATGGCAAGCAGGCGCGTGGCTTAATCCTCCTCAAAGCTTCCGGGAGGAAGGCGGATTTTTGAAGGTGTCGCCCGAGAAGGGGAGGGACTTTTGGAAAAAGACTTTGTATGGATTCGAATATGAAGACGGGCCGGCCTTGCTTGCTGATTGGGATTCCGGGACGGCGATCGAAGTGAGTTTTGGACTCCATTCCTTTACGGAGCTGTACGATCAGGCAGGCGTGCTGTTATACCACGGTCCCGGGCAATGGATTAAAGCAGGCATTGAAATCAACGACGGCATACCTCAGCTAGCAACGGTGGTCACGGACGGTTATTCGGACTGGTCGCTTGCAGCCGTGCCTGAATGGGCAGGCGAAGAAGTTACCGTACGCGCGTCAATCCTCAAGGATGCCGTCATTATCCGGGCGCGCAGCAGCAAGCATGCTTGGCGGACCATTCGCGTCGCAAGATTTCCACATCCGACAGGCAACCGGGCAGGCCCTTTTGCATGTTCGCCGACCCGGGAGGGTTTTGAAGTTACTTTTACGAGATGGGCACTGGCTGCGCCCGATCATGATCTCCATGTCGATCCTCCGGTTTAAGGATGACACTGGAGATGTCTGCTCGGCGATCGTGACGCTGCCGAATAGCAAAGCTTTGAGGAGTAGGACGCCGTCATGGCGACTGCTCCCTTTTATTTTGCTCCATAAATCCGTAGACTGGATTTATAGCTGAATCGCGAGGTGAATCGATTGAATTTAGAAGCGTACAAAAATCGGGCTTCCGAGCAAGAAGATTGGGCTCCCGGCTGGGAAGCCATCGACGAAGCGTTCGACAAGCTTTATCGCGGGCAGACGCCGGCGCATTACGGAACCGAGATCCAGAAGCGCGCCATGTTCGGCGGCGACGATTATCTCGACGGATACAGCATCTATCATTCTCCACACGGCTACAAGCATATCGTGACTTACGGGATGACCGAGCTTTACGTGGAAGAGCAGGCTTATGGCGGCGAATGGAGCCGCTGGGGCTATGAGATGACGTTCAAATTAAAAGAGCAATCGGCGGAAAGCTGTCTGTGGTCGCTTCAGATGCTCGCGAATCTTGCCAGATACACGTATACGAAAGAGAGAATATTCGAGCCCTTTCAATATATTGCAGGCAACGGGACGTCGCTGCACATCGGCGCGGAATCGGCGATTACCGCCTTGCTCATCGTCAGCGATACGGAAGTGGAAGGCATTGATACGGTCCATGGCAAAGTCGACTTCATTCAATTGGTCGGCATCACGCAACGCGAGTTTGAACGATTGAAAGCGGACGCTACGCTAGCTCCGCGCCTGGTCGAGCTCATGAGGAAGGACAATCCGTTTTTAGTCACGGATATGAATCGGACGCGGTCCTATTTATAGGCCGGAGAAAAAGAACGGCAGTCGGCGGTTAGGGACTGCCGTTTTCCGTTCGGTTAAGCCCGTTCAGCGAACCGCTTCAGCGCGTCCTCGGTCACCGGGGCGAACAGGTTGACCAGGTTGCCGTCGGGGTCGCGAAGCAGCGCGGAGCGGTTCCCCCAAGGCATCGTGGTCGGTTCCTGCACCCACTCGCCGACGAGCGGCGCCAGGCGCGCGTACTCGGCATCGACGTCCGGCACGCGAAACTCGATGATTACGCTGCGATTATCAGCCGCGCGCGCGGAGCCCGCACCGAACAGAGACACCGTCTGGGAGTGGCCGATCGCCAGCGTGCAGGAAGGCAGAACAAACTCGGCGAAGACGGGTGCGGGACGCTGCGCCGATACGCCCGTCATCTTTTCATAAAATGCGATCAGTCGCTCTACGTCGTCGGTAATGATTCTTACGGATGCAAATTGCATAAAAGATCGTCCCTTCAGCCCCGGGTAGGGTTTTTATTTGACGATTCCGATTATAGGGGGACTCTGCTGACAGCGTTATGTCAGGGGACTAGAATTCGCACGACGACATTCCGAAAAGGATGATTCGACATTGGATGATGCCGCCAAAAAACGATCGTTGATTCATAAATTCAAAGCGATGGCAAAAAAGCTGAAGTCCAACTTGCTGGCGATGTATTTGGCTTACCGCGACCCGCGCGTCCCGCTGTTCGCTAAAGCTTTCACAATCTGCGTGGTTGCTTATGCATTTAGTCCGATAGATTTGATCCCCGACTTTATACCGGTCCTTGGGTATCTGGACGACTTGATCATTGTACCGTTGGGTGTCTATATAGCCCTCAAGCTGCTCCCGCAAGAAGTGCTGGAGCAATGTCGGGCAAGGGCGGAGGAGCTAAGAGGTCGAGGTAAACAGAAGAACTGGATTGCGGGTGCGCTCATCATTGCCCTTTGGGTCGCGCTGGCTGTGTGGGGGAGCTGGTATGTATATAGGTGGTTGGGGCGATAGGATTGAGAGGAGATGAAGTTAAACGATGGAAAACACATTGCCTTTATTTATCGTGACGGGCGCAAGCGGATCCGGGAAAACGTACGTCATTAAGGAACTGCGGAGAATGATGCCTGATTTCGATATTTTCAACCCTGATGATCTAGTTGAATTTATCGGACACGATTGGGAGAAAATGCGAAACATTTGGCTGCGGGTTGCGCGAAATATTGCTCAAAGCGGACGCATGACGATCCTATGCGCAACGATGATGCCTTGGGATATTGAAAAATGTGCGGACTTTCCTTTTTTTAAGCATGTTTATTATCTAAATCTGCATTGCGACGAAAAAACGCGCGAACAACGTCTGCGCGAAAGAAATTGGACGGAGGAAGAGATTCAAAACCACAAACATTTTGCCAAACGATTGCTTGAAATCGCCGATGAAGTCTATAACCCGCCTATGCCTACTGTTGATACAACGAATGCGGATGTAACCGAGGTTGCCTCTCAAATAAAGGCGTGGGTTCACCGGTATGCTTGAAGGGAAGTAGATTCAGGCGGACACATCCGCACCGACTAACCGCATCGCGGCCGCTCCTGATGGTCGCTTAAGTCGGTAGGTGTCGCGGATACAGGGATGTTATAGGAAATATCGGCAAACAAAAAATAAAAGTCACACTTTGGTGACTTGAAATTACTGTCTATTAAATTTCTCGAAGTCGGATTCTAAACGAAATACTCGTTTGTTAAGGGCAGCTATTTCAGCTTCTTTATCGAAGAAATCAGTGTTGATTTTTTCAAGCAAAGCGAAAATATCCTTAGGTTGTCCATCTTCAAGCCGTACAATGGCTTGATAAATGCTGTTAACTTGAAGGGCAGTCTGGCTTTGATTTTGATTTAAAATAAGTTGATTTTGACTAATTTGTTGAACTTCAGCTTTAAGATTAACTATTTCTTCGAGAATCTGCTTTAAAATCTGATCCAAAGTCAAACCCACCTTTCGTAATAAATAGTATAACATGACGGAATCAAGGAATCAGTGATTAATTGACATAAAAATAGATTAGCAAGCTCATCAGAGAAGGCCGATACTTCCTATAACATTGGTTTTAGAAGCAGGTGTAATGGCAAGAAGACATTATTTTAGGATGTCGATGCCGCACGCTGCTTAATATGTCCTATATCATGGTTGTGCTGTGGTTCGGCTTGTATTGGCTTTGTACCCATTACTTTATTATTTTTTTTCCGCCCATATTTATTATGTATTTCGGTTCTTTTCCACTGTCGATCGCATTCTGCATGTTCCTTCTTATTCGAATCAAAGAGCGTAGGAAAGAAACGATTCTAGTCCTGCTCCTGCTTCTGTCGCCGTTGCTCTGGCTCACTGTTGTGCATCCCCTATATTTGCACTTGAAGCAGAACGTGCTTCCTCCGACGGAGAAGATGATTCATGCTTACCTGCATAGAGGGGCGGGTGGTCATATCCATGACCGCTACCTGAATACATGGAGGCTTCCTTCGGTCGTCTATCACAAGCGGGACAAGCAGCTCGACATTCATATGCGCTTCCGTTCCGAACCCTACAATGAATGGTTTTTCGAGGAGAACGCGAACGCGAACGACCGCGCTGGTTACATTGACCCGCAAGCGAGTGAAATATTTACGCCAGACCTGCTTGTAACGCAACTCCGCGAGTATTATACCTGCGTTTCGGCGTTGCCCGAAGTCACGACGGTTCCCCGGACGGTATGGATTTATGGTTATTATGACGACAAGCTCGTTGCTCTAAACCGGTATGCTTGGAGGAATGGCGAATATCGCTTTGTCGGCAGCGATTATGCTTTATCTCTGATCGTACAAGGGGAAAAGTGGTATCTGAAAGTTGGCGCGCCTATGGCGGAGCCTGAGGTTATCGCAATAGGGGAAAGCAAACGGGCATGGTTGAAGAATATTCCGTTTTGGTAACTACCGGTTCTGTTCGCAGAGGCAACGCTAATTATGTAAGTGTATGTTACATAAACAATATTTGATTCAAGAATTCCAAAGTTGATTCTATATGACATCGTTAAATTTTCGATATTTAATGTCATGTATTATGACATCATATATTGACTTTATTATATGGGCCAAATATAATGCAAATAACATTACATAAATATACCAAGGAGGATTTTATGAACAAAAGACATGTGTTCAACAAAATGGTCGCCGCTGCCGTCGTAATTACCACGATCTTCACGGTGCCGTTTTTTCAACAGGAAACGGATGCCGCTGCCGCCAACGATTTACCGCACGTAACCATTGTCGGAATGGGAGGGACGATTACAAGCACCGCATACGGTCGCGATCTGTTTCAATCCTATGCGCCCGATAAGGTGTCCATCTCGGACATTCTTAAAAGATTACAACCTGAAATCTCTAAGATTGCAGATGTAAAAGTTCAAGAGTTATATAATATCAATTCAGCCGAAACCACATCTGCAAACTTGTACGACCTCAGTCTGGCCATCGATAAAGCTTTGTCAGACACTGAGGTAGATGCCGTAGTAGTGAATGCTGGTACAAATATAATGGAAGAGCTCGCTTATTTTTCGGATTTAACGGTTCAGAGTGACAAGCCTGTCGTTTTCACGGGATCGATGCGGCAATCCAATACTTTTTCATTTGACGGAGAAGCTAATTTGTTCAATGCTATTCGTCTGGCAGCAAGTGGCGAAACAAAATGCTATGGCACAGTACTCATGATGAACGACGAATTTTTTGCTGCAAGAGAAGTTAGAAAGACCGATGCTTTACGTCTGGATACTTTTGACGGAGGGCGCTACGGAGCCCTTGGTACGGTAGATGAAAACCGGATTAGATCTGTCAGAGCCCCAGCTCGGGTTATGGCTTGTGGAACCGAAGCCTGGAAAACGCCTTTCGACCTGAAAAAAGTAAAACGGGAGGATCTGGCGAAGGTTGAAGTTGTTTATAGTTATACTGAAGCAAGCGGACTTCCTATTAAAGCGTTAGCGGAAGCGGGCGTAAAGGGAATTGTCACTGCCGGGCACGGAGCCGGCGGTATTTCCACCGATCAGATCAATGCCCGCAAAGAAGCGATAGAAAAAGGAGTCGTATTTGTAAGTGCGACCCGTACTGGATCGGGAGCGGTTTACGATACGGGTACGCCGGGCATCATCGGTGCAGCGGATTTGATGCCACAGAAAGCGCGTATATTGCTGCAAATGGGGCTTACCTTCTCTAAAGATCCTGAACAGATAAGAAAATGGTTTAAATCCATCGGGGTACCCGAGTTCAATATGTCTGGTCGCTAAGGAACTTTAATTAAATTTAAATCGTCAAACGGGCGAAGCAGAGGTATTTCCTGCTTCGTCCCGTTTGCGTTTTTGGGCTATGACTGCTTTAAAATGGCGCGCTTGTCGCAAAATGTTGTCGGAATTCGCGCCCGTTTGTGGTAGGATGGACTGGCCTTCAAATTGAGGCAAATACAGACACAGATAAAGAAGATAGGATTAGGAGATTGCCATCGTATGTCTAACCAGAACAACCCGCATGTCGTCAGACAAGCGTTATTGCTCGGGCTTTTTTCGACGCTCGGGCCGTTTACGATCGATATGTACCTGCCGGCGTTCCCGGAGATCGTCGAGCGATTCGGCACGACCGCTTCGCTGGTGCAGCTCAGCCTCACTGCCTGTCTGCTAGGCCTCGGCATCGGCCAGCTCGTGATGGGCTCGCTCAGCGACGTCCACGGCAGGCGCAATCCGCTGCTCATCGCCATGGCCTTTTATGTGCTCGCCTCGTTAGGCTGCGCGCTTTCGCCGCATATCGGCGTGCTGATCGCCTGCCGGTTCGTGCAGGGCTTCGCGGCGTCGGCGGGCATCGTCATCTCTCGCGCGATCGCGCGCGACCTGTACGAAGGCCACGCGCTCACCCGGTTTTTCTCGCTGCTCCTGCTGGTCGGCAATTTGGGACCGCTCGTGGCGCCGGTCGCCGGCAGCGGCGTCCTGTCGTTTTCCTCCTGGATCGGCGTGTTCGTGGCGCTGTCGCTGCTCGGCATCTACTTGTGGAGCATGACCAAGTGGCGCCTGAAGGAGACGCTCCCGGTCGAGCTACGGAGCCCGAGCAACTTCAAGCAGCAGCTACGGAACTATGGCACGCTTCTGCGCGACCGCCAGTTCGTCGGCTACATGCTGGCCCAGGGCATCATGATCGCAGGCGTGTTCGCCTACGTCTCGGGAACGCCGTTCATTTACCAGAATATATACGGCGCTTCGCCGACCTTGTTCGCGCTGTTGTTCGGCTCGAACGGCATCAGCCTGATCATCGGTTCGCAGATCGTCGGACGGGCGTCGCATCGTATATCCGAGCGCGCCTTCCTGCTGTTCGGCCTGTGGATGGCCATGATCGCCAGCGTCGCTGTCCTGATCGTGGCTTACGTGCACGGTCCGTTGTTCACGCTCGTCATTCCGCTGTTCGTATTCGTCGCGTCCATCGGCATGACGTCCACGGCGGCGTTCCCGCTGGCCATGGAGAGCCAGGCGAAAATGGCGGGCAGCGCCGCCGCACTGCTCGGCGTCATTCCGTTCCTGCTCGGCGCGGTCGTCTCGCCGCTCGTCGGCATCGCGGGTGAAGATACAGCCGTTCCGCTCGGCGTCATCATCCTGGCGACGAGCGCGGCCGCAATGCTCGCTTATTTCCTGCTGGTGAGACGCGGACGAACGGCCGAGCAAGCTTAAGCCAGGCGCAGTCGGCCCATTCCGCTTCTTGCCGCATTACAATATCGGAGGTGCTCCCATGTCCGTCAACCCGAAGCTCCAGCAATTGTTGGCCGACGAAGGCGTCAAGTTTTCCGCATTGGATATTTTTAACCAGCAGTTCGATAAAGGCCGCATGATGTCGAGGCGCTACGATGCCGATCAGGTGGACGCATTTTTGGACCAGGTCGTGAAGGATTACGAGAAGCTGTACAAGCTCCTCGGCGACATGCAGGTGGAGATCGATGCGTTCCGCGAGTCCATCACGAACAAGGCGGAAATGTCGGTCGAGCATCTGCACGTCCGCTTGCGGAAGATCGAGCATTATTTGCAAAGCAACCGCTAAAAAGCGATCCGTACAAAAATGAAAACATCCGACCAGGTGCCGATCGTTCATAAAACTGCACATTGTTGAGTTGTGCCGCCGGACCGCCGCGCATACCATGAGGCTACATTCCGAAGAGGAAGGAAGTTTGTCATGGAAAACGCAAGCAAAAGCGCGGAGGCGGCATCGATCAAGCAGCCGCGCGAAGAGACAGGACCCGCTTGGCCCGCCGAGCTGATGGCGAACGCCAACCTCCCGTTCCGGCCGTCGGACGCGCTCGTCACGACGCAGAACCCGCCCGACTTCGGATGGCCCTTCGTCCCCGGCGCGGACCGGTACCGGTTGGAGCTCGCGCGCGATGCCGCCTTCGACGGCGGCGCGATCGTGTCCGCGGAGCCGACGATCAACTTTTATAATTTTCCGCACATTTTAGAAGAAGGCACCTGGCATTGGCGCGTGCGGTTCCATTTGCCTGAGACCGGCTGGTCCGCGTGGAGCGACGTGCGCAGATTCCGTATTGAGGAAGTCAGCGTGCCGTTTCCCGTGCCGCCGATCGACGAGCTGCTCGCGCGCATGGAGACGGCCCATCCGCGGGTATGGACGAACCCTCGGGAGCTTGAGGCATTCCGCGAGCGACGCCTGCACGGCGTCGCTAAAATCGTGTTCGAGCACGTCCGGGATTCGGTTCTGTCGCGGATGGAAGACCCGCTGCCGCCGGATCCAACCTTCCCGTACATGGACAGGTCTATCTCCAGCGTGTCGCCGGAATGGGTTAAGGCGCTGCAGGATTTGCGCAAGTACGCCGACACTGCGCTCGATCATCTGCTTAAAGCCGCGTTCGTCTATCTGATCACGGGAGACCGCGAGATCGGCGAGCACGCCAAAGCCCATCTGCTGAACTTCGCCTCCTGGGATCCTGAAGCGGCTACGCGCTTCGATATCAACGACCAGGTGCACCGCGCCGTCGCGTACCGCTCCGCCATCGCCTACGACTGGCTGCACGACCTGTTGTCTCCCGCCGAGCGGCAGGCCGTCCAGGATATGGTGCGCACGCGCATCGCGGTGTTGATCGAGCATTACCTGGACCGTCAGCCGATCAACCAGTATCCGTTCGACTCCCACGGCTGGACGATCGCTGGCTACATCGGGTTGATGGGCACGATCCTGCTGCACGACATCCCCGAAGCTGAAGTGTGGGTGCGCCGCGCCGTGCCCGCGTTCATCAATCTGCTCCCGCCGTGGGGCGGCGAGGACGGCTCGTGGTCGCAGGGCACCGGCTACTGGCAGTGGTCGTCCGGCTCGAACAAGGAGCTTATGGACGTGCTGCTTAGCGCGGGCGCCATCGACGCGTACGACAAGGCGTTTTCGCGGCACGAGGGACTGTACCCGATCTATATGTTCCCGCACGGCAGCCCGACCGGCGTGTTCGGCAACGATAGCCAATACCTGCCGGACTGGCCCAGCATCGGCCTGCTGAACCGGCTGGCTCAGGTGTACGGCGATCCGCGTTTGCAGTGGGCGGCGGAGGCGATCGGCGAGCGGACGGCTTCGGGGCTGCAGGATTATTTCTACGGGGACGAAAGCATCGCGCCGCGGCCGCCTGCGGACCTGCCGAAGGCGAAGTGGTTCCCGACGACGGGGCTTGTCGCCATGCACAGCGATCTGACTGATCCCGAGCGGCTCTCGCTCTACTTCAAGTCGAGCCCGTACGGCAGCTACAGCCATAGCCAGGCGGACCAGAACGGCTTCATCATCCACGCGTTCGGCGAGACGCTGGCGCTCAAGAGTGGATACTACGATTATTACAATAGCGTTCATCATCGCGGCTACACCAAACGGACGTATTCCGCGAACGCTATCACATTCGACGGGCGACAGGGCCAGCCGATCGACGATTTCGACGCCAAGGGTCGCATGATCGGGTTCGCTTCGCATCCCGCCTTCGACGCGGCGACGGGCGACGCGGTCTTGGCCTACCGGGGGAGCGAGTTGTCCCGCGCGCTGCGGCATATCGTCTACATGAAGCCGTCTGTATTCGTCGTCATCGACGATCTGGCCGCTTCCGATCCGGATGGCGTTTCCTTCGAGTGGAACCTTCACGCCGACGAGCGTCTGACGCTCGATCCGGAAGGCGGCGCGACGATCGAGAAGGGTAAGGCCGGGCTGCAGGTACGGCTGCACGGCGCTGATTCGCTCGGCAGCCGGGCCGCGGTCGAGACCCGGTTCCTCGATCCCGAAGGGAACGAGGCAACGCCGGTCGCATGGGCGGCCGGCAAGTCGCAGGTGCACGCAACGTTCTCGACGCCGAAGCAGCGGGCGGCGGTATTGATCGCGACGCTGGCGCCTTACCGGCTGGACGGCGGCGCGCCTGCGACGGTCGCGACGGCGGAGTGCGACGGCTATGTCCGGCTGTCGTTCGAAGGCGACGCCGTGCTCTATGTTCGAACGGCTGCCGCCGGCACGGTCGATACCGGCGCCGACGGCTATCGCTTCGACGGCGCGGCGCTGGCCGTGCGTGGCGATGCGCTCCTGCTCGTGCAGGGCACGCGGGTCGAGCGTGACGGGAGCGTCGTCTTCGAGAGCGACGCGTCGGCAACGGCTGCTTGGGGCGACGGACGGCTGTCCGCGTCTGCCGACCGGGATGTCTCGCTCTCGTTGGCGGTGCCGGGCAAGGTCGCGCTGCGCGAGCTGGCGACTGGCCGGGTGCTGCCGGCGGACGGCGATGCCGCGGCCCGGCTTGGCAGCGGGGGTGTGTACTGGACCGCGGCGTCCGGGCGCCTGGCGCTCCGGCTGGAGCAAGGCCAGCACGCTTTCCGGCTGGACGACGCATCGCAGCCGGGGCCGCTTGCGCCGGTGACGCTGCCGACCGAGATCGACGGCGCCGCAGGGGAGATGGTGCTCGAGGCCTGGCGCGACGTCGACGGAGACCGCCTCGCCTGGGGCCGCCTCGCGTTGGAGGCGGGCGAGTACGAGGTGCTGGGCGCGCCGGCAGGCTTCACGTTCGCGCGGCACGGCCGCATCGAACGCGGCGCGCTTGGCGCCGGCGAGCCCGTGTTGCTGCGCGGCGAGCCGGGGACGCTGCGGCTGCGGCGCGTCGGCGAAGCGGGCGAGCCGCGCTGAGCCGCGCCGCGTCGGCGAGCGGGGGCTCCTGCGGTCGGGGATAGCGCGATTTTGCGCTATTCCGTGTATCGCGTGAGCAACGTGCGTGCGGTTGACGGGCGAGCGTTTGAGAATAGCGCGATTTTGCGCTATTCCGAGTATCGTGTGAGCGACGGGCGTGCGGTTGCCGGGGCGTGCGTCCGAGAATAGCGCGATTTTGCGCTATTCCGCGTATCGCGTGAGCGACTGGTGTGCGGTTGCCGGGGGTGCCGTTCGAGAATAGCGCGATTTTGCGCTATTCCGAGTATCGCGTGAGCCGCGGGCGTTCGATGGCAGGGCGTGCGTTCGAGAATAGCGCGATTTTGCGCTATTCCGGGTATCGCGTGAGCGGCGTGCGTTCGAGAATAGCGCGATTTTGCGCTATTCCGGGTATCGCGTGAGCGACGGGCGTGCGGTTGCGGGGCGAGCGCCCGAGAATAGCGCGATTTTGCGCTATTCCGGGTATCGCGTGAGCGGCGTGCGTGCGGTGGCAGGGCGTGGGATCGAGAATAGCGCGATTTTGCGCTATTCCGCGTATCGCGTGAGCAGCGTGCGTGGGATGCCGGGCAGGCGGTTACCCAAATAACGCAAAAGGGACGAAGCAGGTCATTCTGCTTCGTCCCTTTTGCGTTTTGCCGTGCGTTTACGCCCGAATATAGAAATACAGCTCGCGGCCGTCTTTCTCCGGCTCGCGCTCGAGGACGTAGCCGTGCTTGACGACCTCTTCGGGAACGTTGCGCAGCGAGGCGGGGCAGTCGGCCACCACCTGGAGCAGTTGCCCCTTTTGGAGCTGCTGCAGCGTCTCGAGCGTATAGATGACCGGATAAGGGCAGGATTCGCCGCGGACGTCGAGCGTGAAGTCAACGGACGGCGGTTGTTTTTGCGGCATGGGCGTTATCTCCTTTCTTGAAGCCATTTTTGAAGCGATAATGCTTCTGCCAGTAAGCGGCGATCGCGAAGCCGGCCGCCAGAACGATCAGCGTCGCCGCGAGCGCGCCGCCGGAGCCGAGGACGTCGATCAGGTTAATCTTGGAGCCGCTTGCGACGAGCGTATCGTAGACGCCCATATGATCCCAGGCATAAGCCAGCGCGCCGGCGCCGATGACGTTGCCGATGAAGACGGGGAGGAATACGATCTGTCCCTCCATGAGACGGTACATCATGCCGGTCTCGCAGCCGCCGGCCATGACGATGCCGATGCCGAACAGCAGGCCGCCGACGAGCGTGCTGAGCGCGGCGATCTTGGTGATCGGCTCCATTCCGTTAATGAGAATGACGGCGAGCGTGGCGACCGAGCTGACGGCCATACCGACGATGATGGCCTTCGTCATCGTGGCGCGCCCGCTGATCCACAAGTCGCGGAACGCCGACGTGAAGCAGATCTGGCCGCGTTCGATCAAAATGCCGAACAGCGCGCCGAACAGCGCGGCGACGCCGAGCATCCGGTGGCCGCTCGCGAACAGGTACGCGATCAGCCCCGCATAGGCGACGGCTGCGACGGCGCCGAGCACCGGCTGGACGTTCGAAGGCTTCGCGGCCTTCCGGGCGATCGCGCCCTTGGTGACGACCGGCTTGCCCTTCCACCATGCGGCGGCGACCAGCTTCGCGCCGAGGAAGGTGCCGCCCGCGGTCGCGACCATGAAAATCCAGGCGTGCAGCGAAAATTGTGGCACGCCGGTGAAGAAGGCGGCGAGGTTGCAGCCCAGCGCCAGCCGCGCGCCGAAGCCGGCGACGATGCCGCCTGCGAAACCCTGCGCCCAACGTCTTTTTTGCCGCGGCGTGCGGATCTTGAAGTTGTTGTTCAGCAGCACCATAATAAGCGCGCCGGCGAACATGCCCCAGACGATCCAGCCGTCCGTCCGCGTGAATGTCGTGCCCTTCATGCCGATGAGCTTGAAGTAGCTCCAGTCCGATACGTCCGCGCCGAACAACGCCATCGCATGGCCCGCGAGACGGGTGAATTCGCCGGTCACCGCCCATACGGTGCCCGTGATGCCGAAGTAGAACGCGCTGAACAATCCGGCCAGCGCCATGACGAGATAAGGGCTCCAATAGTTTTGGAACAGCCGGGCATATAAAGTTTTCATTGCGATTTCCTTTCTACTGCATACATTTGCGTACATTTTTCCGCCCAACCATTTTACTACAATTCAGGCCGCGGGTGGTCGATTGGTTAGAGTATAATTATGGATTAAATTAGTTGCAATAGCATTCTATATAGCGTATGCTGCAATTAGTTGCAATAGCATTCTATTGGAGGAGGGAGACAAAAATGAGCAAGCCAGGGCATTTAGACGGCGACGGCGACGTCGATGGCGATGACGAAAGCGCCGCGACCGCCGAATCGCATGGCCAGTATATATCGGCCATCTATCGTCACATGCAGGTCGTGATCGCCGCAGAGCTGGCGCCTTACCGGATCGGGAGCGGCCAGTACATTTTCCTGATGGCGATCGCATCCGGGCGAGCCGTTACCCAGAAGGCGCTGAGCGCGCGGCTGCTCGTCGACAAGGCGACGACGGCCAAGGCGATCGCCAAGCTGGAAGCGGAAGGCTACGTGCGGAGGGAGCCCGACCCCGCCGACAACCGGTACCAGCTGCTCCAACTGACCGATGCGGGAAGGCAGGTCGTTCCCCAGGTGAAGGAGGCGCTCGCCCGCGTAAAGGCGAGGACGCGGAGAGGGCTGTCGGATGAGGCTTACGATTCCTTCATTCAATCGTTGAAGATAGTGCTCCGCAATTTAACCGAACTGGAGGAGATTCGCGAATGATCGCCATCCCATTTATCGTATTGGACAATTGCAAGGACGAGATCGAGCATTATCGGACGATTTTCGGCGGCGAGATCGAGGTTTTGCGCAAGCAGGGAGATACGGTGCTCAACGCGGATCTGCACGTAAACGGCGCAACGCTGAAGTTCGCCGATACGCAGGCGGCGAAGCCGGCTCGAAAGGGCGACTACGTTAGAGTTTTCCTGAAACTCGAGACCGAGGACGCGTTCCGAAGCGTATACGAAGGATTGGCGGCCGGCGGCACGGTCAACGCGGAGGCGTACGAAGCGCCGTTTAACGGGCTGCTGGCGATCGTGACCGATCGCAACGGCGTATGCTGGGTGCTTTCCTATTATCGCGATTGAGTTGGATGCCCGGACAAAAGTTAATGGCAGTAAAGGTTAACGGCAACAAAGGTAAAGGCAAGCCAATTTTCAAATACAGCAATTCGTAAGAAACGGGGGATGCATCGCTATGATAATTTGTAGGAGGATTTAAAAAAATGAATCGGAACGGGGGCGTAGAATGGGCGCGTTGAAACCGTACATCCATTCGGAGAACGCCAGGACGCAGGCCGACTTCTACCTGCAAGCGCTGGGCGGCAAGCTGATGTCCGTCGGCACGCACGGCGAGCTGATGGGCGTAGAAAATGAGCACAAGGACAAGGTTATGCATATGTGCATCGCCGTTGCAGGGGAGAACTATGTCTTTCTGGCAGATGCGATCGAGCCGGTCGACTCCGGTTCGGCGATTTCGCTGACGATCGGCTACGCGACGCAGGATGAAGCGCGAGAAGCGTTCGGGAAGCTTGCCGAGGGCGGGCAAATCAGGCATCCGATCGAGATGCAGCCGTTCGGCTTATACTACGGCGAGTTGACGGACAAATTCGGCATACGATGGATGATTACCGCGGGGTAATTCGACGGGAATTCATGCAATTTTGCATAATCCTGCCAAAGTGGCTCAGTTGCACGGAAAAACCTTATAACCGGGGGATCGCGTCGTCGAGGCCGCGATCGGCGCGCTGGAGCTCAAGCCTCATTTTCACTACTCAATGCTGCCCCGTTCAAACAATGCTGCATGAACTCACAGAGGAAGGGGATCCGCATGAGTGAACCGATCGTACAGTCAGCAGCCGTCATTGGCGCGGCGATCGCGATCCTGATCGCGATTTTTCATCTGCTGCTTCTGGCGGGTTTGCCGCTGGGCGCCTATTGCTGGGGAGGGAAGTACGAGAGAGTATTGCCGCCGCGCGTCCGATGGATGAGCCTGCCGTCCGCCATCGTACTCGCGATCATTGCGCTGATGATACTCGCATATGCGGGCGTGATCCAAATGGGCGATGGCGCTGGCGCCGTCATCATGATATGGGCCATTGCCGTCTTTTTCGGCCTTAATACGCTCGGCAATCTGGCGTCGAAAAGCAAGCGGGAAAAAGCCGTCATGACGCCGGCGGCGGGCATAGCCTTCCTTTGCAGTCTGATCGTGGCGATCTGGGGAGGCTTCTAGTTTGTCCCAAGCCGCGTACGATGATATGCTTGATGTATATATCTACTCTACAGAGGAGCGATGAGCAGGATGTATCAATCGATCGAACAGGTTGTGGGCGACTGGAACCAGGAAGCGGCGTTGACGCTTAAAGTATTCGAGGGGCTGAGCGACGCGTCGCTGAAGCAAGCCGTGTCCGCCACCCGCGGCAGGACGCTCGGCGAGCTCGCTTGGCATGTGGCAAGCTCGCCCGCCGGCATTCTGGGCGCAGCGGGTCTTCAGATCGAAGGCCCGGATTTCAAACGGCCCGTTCCCGAGAGCGCCGCAGAGATCGTGGACGCCTACCGCAGCATGAGCGCAGCCGTTGCAGACGCGTTCAAGGCTCAATGGACGGACGCGCGCCTGTCCGAGAGCCTGCTCTTGTTCGGCTCGATGAACATGACCTACAGCGGCGTGCTCACGCTGGTCGTTCGCCATCAGATCCACCATCGCGGCCAGATGACCATCCTGATGCGGCAGGCCGACGTCGTTCCCCCGGGCGTATACGGTCCGAACGAGGAAGAAGCCGCCGCAAGGGCAGCCCGAGGCTGATAAGTC
Organism: Cohnella sp. GbtcB17; assembly: GCF_019091135.1. Lineage (GTDB taxonomy): Bacteria > Bacillota > Bacilli > Paenibacillales > Paenibacillaceae > Cohnella. The sequence continues at coordinate 46,923 of NZ_JAGXJW010000018.1, forward strand.
AAGCAGGCGCATCAAAAAACGGAGACCTTTGCCGATCGCAAAGGCTCCGTTTTTCGTTCCGCGCTTCTTGCTCGCGGCCTTGTCCGATCCGCGTTTCCACCTCTTCCAATGAGAGGGAATGCGTCTGCTTCGGTTTTCAGCGAACGCGCCGCCATGCTACAATAACGGGATGTGAAAGCGTTTGTAGCCCGTGTTATTCCTGACCGATCGCGTGCATTCGAAAGGGGCGCACCTCTTGCAGCAAAGCTGGTTTCGACGTCTGCTATTGTCCTATTTCCCCATTTTTCTGATCACCATCACGGTCATCGTTTTTCTCTCTTTTTTGATGGTCAACGAGATCTCGCGCAAAGAGACGGCTAAAGCGGACGCGGTCTCGACGCGGTTCATCATGGAAACCCTCGAGCGGTCCGTGAACGATATCGAGATGAGCGTGCTGAAGGAAATGGAGACGAACGGGAGCTATTCGGCTTATCTGAATCGTTCGTCCGGCGAAGATGAATCGTTAATCTATTCGTTGGCGCCTCGTCTTCGCACGCTGAACGAGAACAGCGAGCTCATCGAATCGGTCTATCTCTACCGGGACGCCGACAAGACCGTCCTTACGGAGAGAGGGAGGAGCGAGCTGGCCGCCTTCCCAGACAGAAGCTTCATCGAACAAGCGCTGCTGAAGCCCGATTACCGCGGCTGGTCGGACGTGCGAAGCTTGCGGGAGGTCGGCAGCACCGACTCGATTCGGGTGATCTCGATGTACAAGCGTCTGCCGCTCCCGTTCGGCAGCCAGGGGATGCTGGTCATCAACGTCAGCATGTACCCGCTCGAGCAGATCGTGAACGCGATGACCAACGACAGCATTTCCTACCTCATCATCAAGGACGAAGCAGGCGAGCCGATCTTCGAAGCGCACAAAGCCGAAGGCGCAGGCGGCTCCGCGTCGGGCGGCAAGAAGTTAACGACGCTGCGCTCGGACCGGCTTGGCTGGGCGTTCGAGAGCGGCATCCGCACGGGGCATTTGTACGCATGGGTATCCGTTATTTCATACGTATGGATCGCGATCGGCATACTGACGGTGCTGCTTGCCGTTGTCTATATCGTTTACATCACGCGCAAAAACTATCGTCCGATCCAGCTCGTCATGAACCGCCTGCAGTCGATCCAGCTGCGCACCGACGCGCCCCCATCCAAAAAGGACGAGCTGGCGATGATCGACAACGCATTGACCAGCCTGATCTCGAGGTCCATGGATTACGAAAAGCAGTATCATGAGAACCTGCTGCTTCAGCGCAGCCAGCTGTTCGTCGATCTGATCGGCGGCCACAAGCTGGGGGACGACCTGGCCGACAAGATGCGCAAGCTCAGTCCGCTGCCGCAGGACGAAGACGCGGAGGCCCGAAGCTACGCGATCGCGGTCGCCGAGATCGACGAATATCCGTTGTTTCAGAGCCAATACTCGGCCAAAGACCAGAACGTGCTGAAGTTCGCCCTGATGAACGTCTTCCAGGAGCTCGCCCGCAACGAGAACCTGCATAGCTGGGCGGAGTGGATCGCCGGCGACCGCGTCGCCGTCCTGATCGCGCTGCCGGAAGGCGAAGGGGCGAGAAGCACGGAGGATCTGCGGGGCATCGCGGATCAATGCCGCGTCTGGGTCGAGGACAAGCTGCGCATTCCGCTGCGCTTCGGCATCGGCGTGGCTGCAAGGCGCCTCGAGGAGGTCGAGCATTCGTTCCGCGCGGCGACCGAGGCGCTCAGGCATAAGCTCTCGCATGGCAAGGGCACGATATTGTTCGGCGAAGAGATGACAAGCGGCGATCTGAGTCCGGTGCTGCCGTACCTGGGGACGATCTCGGAGCTGGTCAAGGACTTCCGCATGAACAACGAGGCCTGGAGAGACGGCCTGCACGACATGTTCGACCGTTTCCGCAAGGACAGGCTCAAGGACGATGCGATCCGGTCGTTGCTGCAGACGATGATGCGGATGCTCGGACACGAGCTCGATATTTTCTCCGAAGAGCTGAGAGACAGGCTGTCGGGCGATCAAGGGGAGAGCTGGCAGCGCATTCTCGACGCGTCGAGATCGCTTGACGAGCTCGAGGCCGGGATCGGCGAATTCCTCAGCGAGACTTATCGTTCGTACGTCGTCGTCAGCAAGACGAATACGTACCGCGCGATGATTAACGAGATGAAGAGCTACATCGAGGAGCATTTTTCGGATCCCGACCTTTCCCTGAAGCACCTGAGCGACCGCTTCCAGATCTCCGGGAAGTACGCGAGCTATTTGTTCAAAACGGAGTTCGATATGAAGTTCGTCGACTTCCTCGTGCATCTGCGGATGGAGCGGGCCGAGAAGCTGCTGCTGGAGACGAAGCTGCCGATTCAGGATATCGCCCTGCAGATCGGCTACGCGAATTCGATCACGTTCGGCCGCGTCTTCAAGCGAACCTACGGCGTCGCGCCCGGAGACTACCGCAAGCTGAAGCTGCGCTCGTCGGCCGAATGATCGCGCAAGCCGCGGCGCGACAAGGAAAATGCGCAACGAATTCCGTTAAAGTTTATTTCGGGAATTCGGTTTATTTTTCAAAACGATGGTTGCGAAATGAGTGCGAGCTTCCGAATCGGAGCGCACTCGTTTCGTTTTTTTAATTTGCAAAACGGCGCTCCGGTACGATGCGGTCTTCGGAATCCGGTGACGGTAAGACCGGCGGAACGCGGCTGCGAAAGGGGAAAACGGGCGCGGCGGAATTCGGTTTAGTTCGCGAAAACGGTGCGCCTTGCCCGGTGCATCCCCGCGGAATGCCCGTAAAACGGCGGCTTCTCGCCGTCCGAATTTAGTTTATTGTCCCGGCGGCGCACCGGAAGGCATACTGGGGACATCCCGATCGAAGCGCTTTCAACCGGCGGGGCGAGACGAGATCCGGTCGGCTCCCCGACAGGCGGAGAAAAGGGCGAACCTATTTATATGAAAAGGGGTTGTGACAATGGCACCAAAGATGACGAAGGCGGCAAGCCTGTCGCTGGCAGCCGTACTCGCAAGCATGAGCCTGCTGAGCGCATGTTCATCCAATTCGAATTCGAACGCAGGGAACGCCGCAAGCGGCGGAGGATCGGCTTCGGCCGGCACCGCATCCTCGCCTGCCGCATCGGGCAAGCAGGTCACGCTTAAGGTCGAACTGTTCGACCGCGGCAACACGCCAAGTCCTTACACCATCACGAACAGCTATCTGACGAAATACATTCAAGACAACTTCGGCACGCCGAACAACATTAAGATGGAATTCGTGCCCGTGCCCCGCTCCGAAGAGATCAAGAAGCTGAACGTGCTGATGGCGAGCGGCAGCGACGTGCCGGATATCGTCTTCACCTACGACTCGGCCACCTTCAACCGATATGCCCAGCAGGGCGGCCTGACCGATCTGACGGACCTTCTGAACCAGTACGGCTCGAACCTGAAGACGTTCCTCGGGGACGACGCGCTCGCCTACGGCGTTTATGACGGCAAACAGCTCGCGATTCCCGGCAAGCGCTCGATCCTTGGCAAGTATTCGTCGTTTATCCGTACCGACTGGCTGGACGCGCTCGGCATGAAGGCGCCGACGACGACGCAGGAGCTGTACGACACGCTGGTCGCGTTCAAGGAGAAGGACCCGGGCAAGACGGGCGGCAAGGTGATTCCTTACGGCATGACGATCGAGCCGGCGCAGTACGACCCGCTCATCTGGTCGTTCATTAAGCCGATGACCGACGAACAGCGCTTCACGCTGACGCAGAAGCTCGGCTCCAACGAATATCCGACGCTGCTGCCCGGCTTCAAGGATGCGCTGCAATTTTACAACAAGCTGTACAACGAAGGCCTGATCAGCAAGGACTTCGGTCTCGACAAGGACAAGAAGCAGTTGACCCAGGACGTACAGAACGGCGTGGTCGGATTTCTGACCGAGGATTATCCGAACCTGTACTATGCGGACGGCAGTTACGAGAACCTGCTCAAGACGGTGCCGACGGCGAAGCTCGATCCGATCGACCCGCTGACGAATTCCGAAGGCAAGCACGCGAAGCCGGCCTACGCGCCGAACGGCATGTATATCATGATTCCGAAGTCAAGCGAGCATGCAGCCGAGGCGGTCAAGTACCTGGATTGGATGGCTCAGTCGGAAAATATGCTGGCGCTGCAAAACGGCGTTGAAGGCGAGAACTACGAAATGAAGGACGGCATTCCGATCGTGAAAACGGACGCGCCGCAGGACGTGGTCGACCGCATCTACAATTACGGCGATATCGTTATCCTCGCGAACGGCAAATTCACCGGCGACGAAGAGAAAGACAAGCAAGCGTTCGCGGCAGGCTTCCCGCCGGCGTACCAACAAAATCTCCGCAAGGCGCTCGACATCTCGGTCACCGATACGTTCGCGCCGCTCCTGATCGATCGTCCGATCGAGGCGGAATCCAAGTACGGCACGGCGCTGCAGGATAAGTACGAAGAGTTCATCGTGAAGGCCGCGACGGCCAAACCGGACAAATTCGAGAGCGCGTACGAATCCGCTCTGAAGGATTACATGCAGAGCGGCGGTCAGGCGATCCTCGACGAGCGCACCAAGCTGTATCAAGAGAAGAAGTAAGTCTGGGTTTCAGTTTCAGGCACGAGACAAACAAGGGAGAAGCGGCGGCCCTGATGGGCCGCCCTTTACTTCCAGCCTCAGGAGAGGAGATCGGCAATCATGAGAGGAACCGTCTACTTACGCCGTTATTGGCAGTTATACGCTTTGCTAGTCCTGCCTCTCGCCTATTTCGTCATCTTCAAGTACGGCCCCATGTGGGGCGTGCAGATCGCGTTCAAGGACTTTAACTTCTTTCAAGGCATCATGGGCAGCGAATGGATCGGGCTTGATGCTTTCCGCGAAGTGTTCCATTCCCATGATTTCTTCAAAACGCTCCGCAATACGCTCATGCTGAACATCCTGGATCTGATCGTATCCTTTCCGGCTCCGCTGATTCTCGCGATCATGCTGTTCGAGGTCAAGTTCCAGTGGTTCAAGCGGCTGTCCCAAACGATTTTGTACATTCCCCACTTTATCTCCTGGGTTATTATAGGCGGCATCGTATACCAGGTGTTCGGCACGCAGTCCGGGCTCGTCAACAACTTCCTCGCCTCGCTTGGATTCGGCCCGGTGCCGTTCCTGTCGGACAAACATTATTGGCTGTTCACGTACCTGGCGACCGGCGTGTGGCAGAGCGCGGGCTGGGGTACGATTCTGTACCTGGCGGCGCTTACCGGCATCAACCGCGATCTGTTCGAAGCGGCCGAAGTGGACGGCGCCGGACGGCTTAAGCGGATCTGGCATATCACCCTGCCCGGCCTTAAGACGACGATCGCCACCCTGCTCATCATCAATCTCGGCAATATGATCGCGATCGGCTTCGACCGTCCGTTCGTCATCGGCAACAAGATGGTCATGGATTATTCCGACGTGCTCAGCACCTACGTGTACCGTACGGGTCTGGAGTCCGGCCAGTATACGCTGGCGACGGTCGTCGGACTGTTCCAGGCGGTCGTCGGACTGATATTCGTCCTCGGCGCCAATTATGCGTCCAGGAAGCTGACCGACGAAGGCATCCTGTAAGCTATGTAAGCTATGTAAGCTATCTACCGAAAGGAGGGGACTACCGTGACCGAGCGTACGTCCAACCGCATTTTCGATACCGTCAACGTCGTTCTCCTTGCGATTTTTGTCCTTATCTGCCTGGCGCCTTTTTTCCATATCCTCGCGATATCGCTCAGCTCCACCCGCGCCGTCGTATCCGGCGCCGTCACGCTGCTGCCGATCGATCTGGATCTAAGAGCCTACCGCAGCGTTTTGTCGGACACGTCGATGATCCGCTCGCTTGGCTTTACCGTATTTTTGACCGCCTTGACTACGGTTCTGTGCATGATCATGACGATCGCGGCCGCTTACCCCCTGACGCATAAAAAGCTGAAGGGCCGCAAGGTGTTCATGTTCATCATCGTCGTCACGATGTTTTTCAGCGGCGGCATCATACCGGAGTACATCCTCGTTCAAAATTTGCATCTGCTAAATACGGTGTGGGCGCTCGTTTTGCCGGGCTTGATTAGCCCTTTTTATCTGATTATTCTGATTTCGTTCTTCAACGGCATTCCGGACAGTCTCGTCGAGGCGGCCGAGATCGACGGCGCGACGCAGTTCGGCACGCTCTTCAAGATCATCCTGCCGCTCTCTTTGCCGGTCATCGCGACGCTCAGCCTGTTTTATGCGGTCGGGCGATGGAACGGTTTCCAGGATTCGCTCCTTTATATCACCAAAGCCGAGCTTTATCCGCTGCAGTTGAAGCTGTACCAGCTGGTGCAGAACAGCATGATCTCGGACGTGACGCGCAACGAAGGGCCCGGCGTCCTCCACTCCACGCCCGAGAGCCTGAAGGCGGCGAGCGTCGTGTTCGCCACCGTGCCGATTCTGCTCGTCTATCCGTGGCTGCAGCGCTACTTCGTCAGCGGCGTCATGCTGGGGGCGGTGAAGGGATGAGCGGCTTGGACAGGGCTGCGGACCTTGCAGGGGATAAAGCCGGATATTCGTTCTCGACGTGCTGGAACATCAAGCGCCATACGACCGGCCGGGACATGATCGAGGAAATTCGCGGGCTCGGCTTTCGGCAGGTCGAGCTGAATTACAACGTGACCGAGCAGTTGCTGACGACGATCGAGCCGATGATCGAGCGCGGCGAGATCGGCGTGTCGAGCGTGCACAATACGTTTCCGCACGTCCCGGATCCGGACTACGGCACGGACTCGGTGCTGCTCGGCTTCGAGGACGCGGAGCGGCGCGGACGGGCAATCGAGCTGCTCGTACGGTCGGCCGAGTACGCGCATCGCTATGGGGCAAAAGCAGTCGTGGTGCATCCGGGCGAGGTGCCGTTCCCGAACGACATCAGCCGCAAGCTGCAGGAGATCTACCGCGAGCAAGGCCCGGACGCGGAGGCGTACCGAACCTTGTGGGACGAGATGCTGGAACGGCGGCAGACGCTGGCCGGCGGCTATCTCGCGCGCATTCGCGACAGTCTGGAGCAGGCATCCTATACGCTCGCCGCGAGAGGCTACGATCTGATCCTCGGCATCGAGACGCGTTCGCGCTGCAACCAGATCCCGACGCTCGGCGAAGCCAGATGGATCATCGATCAATTGAAGGGCTCGCCGGTGAAATTGTGGTTCGACATCGGGCACGGGATGATGATGGAGCGGATGGGGCTGTACGACAACGCGTCCGAGCTGCCGGGCCTGATCGACGACATCGGCGGGCTGCACATCCACGAGACGATCGGGCTGTCGGATCATTGGTGTCCGTACGTTCACAGCGGTGACGGCGAGACGTTCGACCTGTTCCTCGAGGCGATCGACCGCGTCCCGCTTAAAGTATACGAGCTTAAAGCGGCCTGCGAGCCGGAGGCGATTCACCGCAGTCATGCGATATTGCAGCAAAAGCTGTCGGCGCGAAAGGGAGCGCCTGCGCCCGGTTCGAGGCCGGCGGCGGACGGAGGGATTCAAGCATGAACAGCGTCTATCGGAACGTGTTCGAGATTAACGACAATTGGGTGCGGGAAGGCATGGACCGCCAGGACCTGGATGAAAAAAGCCGCAGCTATGGTGGCATCGTAAGCGCCGAGTACGGCTTGGCCTCGCCGAACCACTCCACCGGAACGCCCGTGACGATGGCAATCTGGGCGGCATCGCTTTGCAATCCGGACTCTCCCTATTACCGGGACGAGGCGCTGGCAGCTAGATTCGCGCTGGCCGCCAGCTATATGCTGGGGGCGCAGCACGAGGACGGCACGATCTCGCCGGGCTGGACGAACTTCCACTCGCCGCCAGATACGGCGTTCGTCGTCGTCGGCTATGCACAGGTGTACCAGCTGCTCGCGCAGGACGACTGGGCGCCGCTGCGCGAGGCGGCGGCCGACGTCCGCTTGTTCCTCGAGCGGACGATCCCGGCGCTCGTGACGGGCGGCGTCCACACGCCGAATCACCGTTGGGTCGTCAGCGCCGCGCTTGGCTTCCTGCACGAGCTGTTCGGCGCGCCGGAGACGATTGGCCGCGCGGAGCAGTGGCTCGCGGAAGGCATGGACATTACGCCGGACGGCGAATGGACCGAGCGGAGCAACGGCATTTACAACGCGGTGAGCGACATTATGCTCATCCATGCGGCCCGTCTGCTCGGGAAGCCCGAGCTGCTCGCGCCCGTCCGCGCCAACCTACGCATGATGCTTTATCTGGTCCATCCGAACGGCGACGTCGTGACGGATTACTCCGGTCGTCAGGACTTCGGACATCAACACGACCTGTCCTCTTATTTTCTGCCTTACGCCATGATGGCGCGGCTCGACGAAGACGCCGAGTTCCAGGCGGCCGCCGACCTCGCGTACGGACAGCTGCCGCATCCTGGCAGCTGCCCGACGAATGCGGCGGTCCGGCTGCTGCTCGATCCGTCGCTGCAGGAACGGGCCGTAGCGCCCGCGGCGCTGCCGACCGAATACCGCAAGCTGCTGCATGCGGACTTCCCGCGGCGGCAATACCTGGCGGCGATGGACGGCGCGGGCCATGGCGGCCGCATTTATCACAGCCGGCTGCATCCGGACTTCGGCGCTGCCGTCGCCCGGGTGCGTCGAGGGGACGAGAGCGTCACGATCAGCGCGGAGACGCCTTCCTTCTTCGCCCTGCGGCACGGCGCCGCGCGGCTGCTCGGCGTTCAGGTCGCCACCTACTTCGCGCCGGGCTTCGTCCCGATGAACAGCCTAGTCGAAGCGGAAGACGGATACCGCCTGGCCGGCGAGCAGTTCAAAGGCTACTACGGACCGGTGGCGGCGAAGCGCCTGCCGGCGACCGCGGGCGAGGCGACCAGCCCATGGTACCTGCTGCCTCACCACCTGCGCGAGGAAACGCATGTGCAGCGGCTCCGCGTCGAGGCCGATGTGCTGGAGACGGCGGACGGCTGGGAGCTCGTCATTCGTTCGGAGGAACCGGAGGATGCGATGGCGCAGATCTCCGTCATTTTGGCAGCGGACGGCGAGCTGTCCGGCGGCGAGCTGGCGCCCGCGGGCGAGGGCAAGCAGTTCTGGAAGTCGGGCACCTTGCGTTATGCGGTGGGACGGGACGTGTTTGAACTGAGCGGCGGCGCGTTCGCGCATACGGCAGGCTTCGTCCGCGAGGCGAACCTGCCGACCGACTGCCGGACGCTGCTGCTGAACGTCGTCGCGCCGTTCGAGACGCGGATTCGCATCCGGACCTTGCCGCGTGCAGAAGCTTGATCTTTCTTCTATTTGCATAATGAGCCTGGAGTGATCATCCATGACCGAATATATCGAACGGCGCGAGAGCATCGGCTACTGGCTGGGCGAGGACGCCGCCGGCATCCTCGGCGCGGTGGCCGGGCGTTACCTGGGCGCCAATCCCGAGATTCCCTTCGCGCTGCGCGCGTTCTCGGCGGACGGCATTCTCCAGACCGAAGAGGGCTATTACGACTTCGATCTGGCGCGGCGGCTGCCGGACGCCCGGCACGGGGAGGTCGCTTACGCATGCGGTCTCGTATGGAGCGACGACGAGCGCTCGCTGGATGCGGGGATCATGCCTTTTAGTCCGGTCCGTTTTTACCTGAACGACACGTTGCTGTACCGGTCCGGCGCGGTCGACGAGATGAAGCCGGACGCCAGGGCGATCGTCCCGCTTCTGCTGCGCAAGGGCTGGAATACGCTCCTGCTCGAAATGCGCAAGACGGAGGCGGGCTTCGGCTGCCGCTTCGGCGCGGAGGAAGGCAAGGTGCGCATCCTGCAGGTGCTCGCGCCGTTCGCCGAGCGCCGGGAATCCGCAGGCTGGGCCTATACCGGCGCGCTGCCGGACGCGCTTTACGGCGAAGGACTCGGCTTCCCCGACTTCGGCGGGAAAGAAGCCGACACCGGCATCGCCTGGCTGCCGGCGCGCGAGTGGCCGGAGGAAGCGGCGGCCAGGCCGAACTTCGAGCGCATCTTCGGCGTGCCGGAGGGCGCAGCTGCGGGCTATGCCTGGAGCCGGCTGCCGCCAGCGGCGCGAGGCGCAGGCAGCGTTTGGCGGGGCTGGGCGCACGGCCCGCTCACCGTCTGGCTCGACGGGCAGCCGGTCATCGAGCTGACCGAGGCAGGGGCGTTCAAGCGCGAGCTGCCCCCGGCGTTCAAGGACGGTCATGTGCTGGTCCGCGCGGAGACGGGCGAGTCGGGATGGGGCTTCGAGCTCGCGGTATCTGAGGCGGCGTCGGGCACGCCGGTTCGCTTCGAGCTGCCGGCGCCGGTTCACGGCGCGAGCTCGGCCGGCGGCTGGCTGTATGCGGGCCCGTTGCCCGCGGACATTGACGAGGCGCCTGCCGCCGTGCAATCGGTCAAGCGCCTGTTCAAGCTGGCCGACGGCGCGGCAGCGATTGGGGCGGTAGCTAGCGGAGCAGCAGCCGAGTCCGGGTCCCAAGCCTTGGCGGGTGCCGGCGGCATGACCGGCTGGGCGCTGGACGGCCCGGGCTTGCGGCTGCGTCCCTATTACGAGAACGCCATGTTGAGTAACCGCTGGACGGCAGGCACCGCCACCAACTTCGGCCGCTGGGACTACCCGCTCGGCGTCACGATGTACGGGCTGCTGCAGACCGCTCGCGAGCTCGGACGTCCCGAGATCGCCGACTATGCGCGTGCCCATATCGACACATGCACCGACTGGTACGAATATTCCCTCTGGGACAAGGCCGCGTACGGCTTTCCTTCGATCAATCACCAGCTCGTGCTGATGAAAATGCTGGACAACTGCGGTTCGTTCGGCTCGGCGATGCTCGAGGCTTATCCGACCGAAGGCAATGCGAACTACCTGGCAATCGCGAACGTCATCGCGGACTTTATCGCGAACAGGCTGGAGCGGCGTGAGGACGGCGCATATTACCGCCTGTGCGTCGGCGAATACTCGGCCGACACGATGTGGGCGGACGATCTGTACATGAGCGCGCCTTTCCTGAGCCGCTATGCGGGCATTACCGGGGACCAACGCTATTTGGACGACGCGGCGAGCCAGTTCCTGCATTACCGGAACTACCTGTACATGGAGGACCGGGGTGTCATGAGCCATGTGTACGACTTCAAGTACGGCAAGGCGACGCGCATTCCGTGGGGCAGAGGCAACGGCTGGACGCTGTTCTCGCTGTCGGAGCTGCTGGAGCGGCTGCCCTCGGTGCACAAGGACCGGCCGGCGCTGCTCGCTTTTTTCCGCGAGCTGTGCGCAGGCATCGCGGCCCAGCAGGGCGAGTCGGGGCTGTGGCGGCAGGTGCTGACCGATCCGGACGCTTACGAGGAAGCCTCCTGCACGGCGATGTTCGCCTACGCCTTCGCGCGGGGCGTCCGCTTCGGATGGCTGGAGGACACCGCCCGCTTCGCCGAAGCCGCGCTGCGCGGCTGGTGGGGGCTCGCGACGAAGGCGATCGACCGCAACGGCAACGTGCACGGCGTGTGCAGCGGCTCGCGTTATTCGTTTACCGAGGACTATTACAAATACGATCTGCTCACCGTCGTCAACGACAACCACGGGACCGGCATCATGATGCTGGCCGGTGTAGAGATCTGCCGGTTGGAGACATTCCTGCGCGAGCGGGATTCGTCGGGGACACCGGGGACCGTGCAGTGAGATAGACGCGGCTGCAGGAGCAGGCCGCCGCTGTAAGCGAGAAAAGCAATATTACTGAAGCGACGAGGGCGCCGGACCGTGCTATAAGCGAGAAAAGCGCGGCTGCAAGAGCAGGCCGTCGCTGTAAGCGAGAAAAGCAATGTTACTGAAGCGACGAGGGCGCCGGACCGTGCGGTAAGCGAGAAAAGCGCGGCTGCAGGAGCCGGCGACCGCTGTAAGCGAGAAAAGCAATGTTACTGAAGCGAAGAGAGCGTCGGACCGTGCTGTAAGCGAGAAAAGCGCGGCTGCATGAGCAGGCCGTCGCTGTAAGCGAGAAAAGCAATGTTACTGAAGCGACGCGAGCGCCGGAGCGTGCGGTAAGCGAGAAAAGCGCGGCTGCAGGAGCGGGCGACCGCTGTAAGCGAGAAAAGCGCGGCTGCATGAGCAGGCTGTCGCTGTAAGCGAGAAAAGCAACGTTACAGAAGCGGCGAGGGCGCCGGACCGTGCGGTAAGCGAGAAAAGCGCGGCTACAGGAGCAGGCCGCCGCTGTAAGCGAGAAAAGCAACGTTACTGGAACAACGAGAGTGCCGGACCGTGCTATAAGCGAGATAAACGCTGCTGCATGAGCCGGCGATCGCTGTAAGCGAGAAAAGCAAAGTTACTGAAGCGACGAGGGCGCCGGACCGTGCTATAAGCGAGAAAAGCGCGGCTGCAAGAGCAGGCCGTCGCTGTAAGCGAGAAAAGCAATGTTACTGAAGCGACGAGGGCGCCGGACCGTGCGGTAAGCGAGAAAAGCGCGGCTACATGAGCAGGCAACCGCTGCAAGCGATAAAAGCAGCGTTACTGAAGCGACGAGAGTGCCGGACCGTGCTGTAAGCGAGAAAAGCGCGGCTGCACGAGCCGGCGACCGCTGTAAGCGATAAAAGCAACGTTACTGGAACGACGAGAGCGCCGGAGCGTGCTGTAAGCGAGAAAAGCGCGGCTGCAGGAACCACTCCTATGCTGCGACCAAACGAAAAGACCTTCAGAGCGCGCTGCGTGCTGCTCTGAAGGTCTTTCTGCATGGCGCAGAACGCATCTCTACACCCCCGTCCCAACGAACCTTTACACAAATTTGTTTTTTCGGACATACTGCTCGAACATTTCGGCTTTAAATTAATAGCTGTGGGATCGTTCCCATACCACGACATTAAAAAAGGGAGTCCTGTCATGCTGATCGATATCCGAGCGAATGCGACCCCTGAAGACTCCCGCACGCATGTCCGCTTCGCTTTTCAGCTGGACGAGCCGGCATTCGCGGTTCGAATTCATTTCGAATATTCGCCCAAGCGATTGGACGACGACGGAAGAGCGCGCGAACTTCTGAAACATAGCTTTGAAAAATACGTCCTGCCCGAGCAACGGGCGCTTGCCAAGGAGAGGCTCGACCGGTACCTCCCGCTCAACAACCTCATCACGCTATCGGTGGACGACCCGGACGGCTACCGCGGCGCCTGTCACCGCCATGATCCGGTCCAGGGCCTAACCATCTCAGAGCACGACGCTTCCCCGGGCTTGATGAAGGGCAAGCTCGCGGCGGGGGAATGGACGATCACGCTTAGCCTCCATGCCATCGTCACCGACAGCTGCGCCTATCGCCTGCAAGTATGGGTGGAAGACGGGGAAAGGAAGGGGGAGCAGCCATGAGATGGACGGCATGCGAGCTGCACGCCCATACGCTTCATAGCGACGGCAAAATGACGCTGACGGAGCTCGCGTCGGCGGCGGCCAAGCTCGGCTTCGAGTGCGTGGCGCTCACCGATCACAATACGATGTCGGGCTTGGCGGACAAGGAAGCGGCGGAGCGGCAGGCGGGGATCGCGATATTGCCCGGCATGGAGTGGACGACGTTCCACGGGCATATGGTCACCGTCGGCCTGGCGGAATACGTCGATTGGCGGCAAGCGAATACCGGCAATATCCACGACGGCGTGTCCGCCGTTCATGCGCGCGGAGGCGTCGCCGGGCTTGCGCATCCGTTCCGCATCGGAAGTCCGGCATGCACGGGCTGTTACTGGGAGTACGAGGTGGAGGACTGGAACGACTTCGACTATATCGAAGCCTGGTCGGGCACGTTCGCGCCGATCAAGACGGACAATGCGCGCGCGTTCGCGCTGTGGACGGACAAGCTGAACGAAGGCTACCGCCTGGCCGCCACGTCCGGACGCGATTGGCACGACGCCGCGGAGACGGACGAGCCGATCTCGGTCACCTATCTCCGCCTTGAAGACGAGTCGAGACCGATCGGCGAGGAGGCGGTAGAGGCGCTGCGCCGGGGGCGGGTATCGGTAACGATCGGTCCGCTGGTCACGCTGGAGGCCGAGACGCCCGCCGCCTTCTACCGGATCGGGGATGTCATCCCGGCCGACAAACGCACGGTGACAGCAAGCATCGGCATTGATTTTTCCGTCCGCCAGGGGCATTGGGCGCTTGCCGATCCGGCATGCCGCATACGCTTGTCCAGCAATCAGGGCGTATTGGAGGAGCGCGCGGTTCAGGCGACGGAGGATACGCAAAAGATTCGCATGGCCGTGCAAACCGAAGGCTTGTCATGGATGCGGGCCGAATTGTGGGGGATCGTCCGGGGCGTATCGGCCCTGATCGCTTTTACCAACGCCATTTATTTCGATTAGGAGCAGAACGCCAATGAACGATTTTCCACTCATCACCGCGCATACCGGATGCATGGGCACGCCGGACAATTCCGTCGAATCCGCCCGGGCGGGTCTGTCTCTTGGTGCGGACATCATCGAAGACGACATCCGGGTCACCCGCGACGGCGTCCTTGTGCTGAGTCATGACGATCGCGTCGTGCTGGCCGACGGCCGCATCGCTAGCTTGTCCCGATTGACCTTGCAAGAGCTGGACGCAGGGCTGTCGGCGCCGATCGTCCGGCTCGAGACGGTCCTCGATCTGTTGGTCGGCGGCGGGCAAGCCCGAATGAATCTGGACCTCAAGACCGACGATTGCATCGAGCCCGTCATGGCGCTCATACGGAGGCGGGAACTCGCCGACCGGGTGCTGCTGACCGGCTGCGAATACGGCAGAGCGGTTCGGGCAAACGACGCGGACGGCGGCATCGCGAAGCTGTTGAACGTCGATATCGGCAGCTTCCGGACGTCCGTCTACGTCGAAGCGATTAAAACGGCCTGCGAGGACGCACAACGCGCCGGCTGCTTCGGCCTCAACGTGCCCTATCAGCTCGCGCTGCCGGAGCTGCTGACGCTCGCATCCGATCGCGGACTGTCGGTATTCGTCTGGACCGTCGGCGAGGCGCAGGAGATGAGGAAGTACGCGGAGATGGGCGTCCGGTCTATCACGACGCGGGACGTCGCGGCGCTGCTGCGCGTCAAACAAGGCTGGCACGAAGAGGGGCTAAGCGGGCATGACCTATAACATCAAGGAAATCGCTTCGCTCGCCGGCGTATCCAAATCGACGGCATCGAGAGTTATATCCGGAAACGGGTATGCCAGTCCCGAAGCCAGGGCTCGTGTGCTCGAGGTCGTCGAGCAATTGCAGTACAAGCCGAACGCGGTGGCGAGGGCGATGGTCGCCAAGCGGACGAACAACATCGGCGTGATCGTATTCCGTGAGCAACAGCCGATCGTCTCCCATCCGCTGTACGGCAAGCTGATCGACGCGATCCTCGAAGCGGCCGAAGGGCTGGGCTACTCGGTGCTGCTCAAGACCGACCGGGAGATGTCGGTCCGCTCGGCGGACCACATGCTGGAGCGGCGCGTCGACGGCCTCATTCTGATCAGCAGACTGCGGAAGAACGTCGTCGATCACGTCAAAAAGTACAATCTTCCTTACCTGATGGTGAACGGCTCGACCGACGATCCGGACGTCATCCACCTCGTCAGCAACGACGAGGAGGGCGGCGCCAAGGCGGCCGCATACTTGCACGGCCTCGGGCACCGGCGATTTTTCGTCATCGCAGGACCCCAGGAGCACCGAAGCCACCATCTCCGGCTGGAGGGGTTCAGGCAAGGGCTGCAGCGGCTCGGCGTCCCGGCGTCGGACCTGGCCATCGTCCTGTCGCCGGAGTCGAATCTCGAGCAGGGCGCCCGGCTCATGGCGGAGCACTTCGAGGCGTTCATCGGCGGCGATTATACCGTGCTTTTCACCACCAACGACATGCTTGCGCTCGGCGCCATGAAGGTGCTGCTGCAGCGATCGGTCCGTGTCCCGGAACAAGCGGCGGTGATGGGCTTCGACGATATCGACTTCGCGGCGGCGTACGCGCCGGCGCTGACGACGGTCAAGGTGGACACGAACCGGATGGGGCACGACGCCGTCGCCTTGCTCGACCGTCTCATTCATCAAGAAGAGGTCCTGTCTAAAAAGAACGAATTCTCCAGCGAAATTCTGATTCGCGAGTCGACTTGAGAAAGGAGGCGCGAGCCTAGTGGGATGGTACTTTAAAGCCATCGGCAGACGGAGGATCATCGAGTTTATTCTATTGACGATTTTTGCCGTGTTTTTCGCGGGACCTTTGCTGAACCTGGTCGTACTGGCCTTCAGCGGCCAATGGACGTACCCCGATCTGCTGCCCCATCAATGGTCTTTTAAATGGTGGAGGTTCGTGTTCGAACAGGACGACGTTGCGAAGTCGATCGGGCTGTCCTTCCTGATCGCGACGATCGTCACCGCGCTTTCCATCGTTCTCTGCATTCCGGCGGCCTATGCATTCGCCCGCATTCGTTTCCCGTTCAAAAGAGTGTTTTTGTTCTCCTTCCTGCTGACGCACGCCTTTCCGAAAATGGGCCTCTACGTGTCGATCGCGGTGCTGTTCTACAAAGTGGGACTTATGAACACGATGCTCGGGGTCGTCCTCGTGCACATGATCAACGTGCTCATGTTCATGACGTGGATTCCGACCGCGGCCTTCCGCAACATTCAAGCCGCCCAGGAAGAGTCGGCCCGGGACGTCGGCGCGACGCCGCTGCGGGTATTCCGGAGCATCACACTGCCGATGGCGATGCCGGGCATCATGGTCGCCTCCGTATTCACGTTCCTCAACTCGCTCGACGAAGCGCAAGGGACGTTCCTGGTCGGCATTCCCGACATCAAGACGATGCCGATCATCATGTACTCGATCATATCGGACTTTCCTAGCAGCGCCGGCGCGGTATTTTCGATCATCCTGACGGCGCCGACCATCATCCTGCTCGTGGCCGCCCAGCGGCTTATCAGCGCGGACGTGATGGCCAGCGGATTTCAAGTGAAATAACGAAAAGGAGGGGATCTACGAAATGAGCGTCCAACTGGCCGTCCGCGGCCTGACCAAACGCTACAAGACAGGCGAGGGCGTCACCGGCATTAACCTCGAAGTGAACAAAGGCGAGCTCGTGACGCTGCTCGGACCTTCCGGCTGCGGCAAGACGACTGTGCTCCGCGGCATCGGGGGATTCCTCGAGCCGGATGCGGGAGAGATCCTGATCGAGGGCAAGAGTGTGACCAAGCTGCCTCCGGAGAAGCGTCCGACCTCGATGGTGTTCCAAAGCTACAATTTATGGCCCCATATGTCGGTCTACGACAACCTGGCATTCGGACTCAAGATTCGCGGCATGCCCAAAGCCGACATCAAGACCGCCGTCTCGGACGCGCTGCGGCTCGTGCGGCTGCCGGGCGCGGAGAAGAAATATCCGACGCAACTGTCGGGCGGACAGCAGCAGCGCGTCGCGCTCGCCCGGTCGCTGCTGCTGAAGCCGGCCGTGCTGCTCCTGGACGAGCCCTTCTCGGCGCTCGACGCCAAGCTGAGGCACGAGATGCGCGAAGAGCTTCGGGACATCCAGACGCAGACGGGCCTTACGATGGTGCTCGTCACGCACGATCAGGATGAAGCGCTCTCCCTGTCGAACCGGATCATCGAGATGAATCACGGGCATATCGAGCAGATCGCGCAGCCGCAGCGCATTTACAACGAGCCGGAGACGCTGTACGTCGCGCAGTTTATCGGGAAAATGAACTTTTTGGAGGGGGTGGTGGACGGCGAGCGGATTCGGGTCGGCGAGCTGTCGTGGCCGAACGCGAAGCGTCTCTCGGGGAAGGTCAAGGTGGCCGTCAGACCGGAGGACGTCGGCTTGAACGCGAGCTCGAATCATCAGGACGGACAGGGGCAGGGACTGCCGGGGAAAATCAAACAAATCATGATTCTCGGACACTACGCGGAAGTATCGGTCGACATGGACCGGCACGGCACGCTTAAGGCCTTTCAATCCAAGGAAGCCATTGAGCGGCTGCGCACGGGAGAAAGCGTGCGCGTAACCTTGGCTTCCATGATCGCTTATCCAAACGATTGACACAATCTGAGGAGGATGATTATCTATGGTTCGTTTGAAGAAAAGCTTGACGGCGCTGTCTGCGCTGACGTTAACGGTTGCGGCATTGTCGGCTTGCGGCAGCAAAAACGACGCGAATGCGAACGCCGCCGCTTCCGACTCGTCTTCTAACTCTCCATCCAGCTCTGCGTCCAGTTCTCCTTCCGTCTCTTCCTCGTCCGCAGAGCCCGTCCAATTCTCCTTCTATTTTACCGGCTCGCAAAACGTCAAAGATCTGTGGGACACGCTCATCCCGATGTTCGAAAAGCAGAACGACAAAGTCAAAGTCAAAGAAGTCTATATTCCGTCCGGCGCCGGCGCCGAGCCGACCTACGACCGGATTCTCGCGGCGAAAAAAGCCGGCAAAGGCTCGGGAGACATCGATCTGTACGAGGACGGCATCAATGTCGTGGCGCAAGGCACGAAGGACGACGTATGGGCGGCGCTCGACACAAGCGGTATTCCCAACCTTGCCAACATCGACCCGAAGACGATGGCCGACGTATCCAACATGGCGGTTCCTTACCGTTCCTCGGCCGTCGTGCTCGCCTACGACAGCGCCAAAGTATCCGCGCCTCCGAAGACGTTAGACGAGCTGCTGGACTGGATCAAGCAAAATCCGGGCAAATTCGCGTACAACGATCCGTCCACCGGCGGTTCTGGCAGCTCCTTCGTCACGACCGTGCTGTATGACGGCCTGCCGGAAGACGATATCCACAACAGCGATCCTGCGGTCATGGCCAAGTGGGACGCGGGATTCAGCAAGCTTAAGGAATTGAACAAATTCGTGTACGGCAAAGGCATTTATCCGAAGAAAAACCAGGGCACGCTCGACCTGCTGGCGAACGGCGAAGTGGAGATCATCCCGGCATGGTCCGATATGGTGCTCCAGCAGCTCGGCGAGAAGCTGCTGCCTGACACGGTGAAGATGCAGCAAATTACGCCGGGCTTCAACGGCGGCCCGACCTACCTGATGGTCAACAAGCTGTCGGACAAGCAGGACGCCGTCAAGCAATTCCTGGACTTCGTACTGTCTCCGGAGGCGCAAGAAGTGATTGTGACCAAGATGAACGGGTTCCCGGGCATCGAGCTCTCCAACATGTCCCAAGCGATGCAGGATAAGTTCAAGGGCGTATCGGAAGGCTTCCGCACGTTCAACATCGGAGATCTCGGCACGGAAATCAACAAACGCTGGCAGAGCGACGTAGCGGCGCAATGAGGAAGGAAGTCAAACAAGCGATCGGGGGGCTGATCATGGTCAGCCCTTCCTTCGTTCTGCTGCTCGTCATCGTCGTCATCCCGATCGTTCAATCGTTCGTCACGAGCCTGAGCAACGGCGAAGGCGGGTACGATCTGAGCCGTTATCAATTTTTGTTCACCGATAAGGGGATGCGCTCGAACATCCTCTTCACCCTCAAGGTGACGGTCGTCTCTTGCGCGCTGGTGCTGCTCGTGAGCTATTCGCTCGCGCTGTATATGCGATTCAGCTCCGGGAAGCTGGTCGATTGGATCCGCAAGACATACATGATCCCGTTGTTCATCCCGGGCGTGATCGCCACGTACGGGCTAATGAACCTGCTGGGCAACCACGGCTGGCTGGCCCGGCTGCTGCTGCCGCTCGGCATGACGCTGCCCCGTCTCATTTTCGACGAGAAAGGCATCGTCATCGCGAACATCTGGTTTAATATCCCGTTCGCCACGATGCTGCTGAGCTCGGCGCTGACGGGCATCCCGGCTTCGATCATCGAGAGCGCCCGCGACACGGGGGCGGGCAAGCTGCGCATATTCCTGCGGTTCATTTTCCCCTTGTCCTACAAGACGTTCCTCGTCGCGCTGACCTTCGTCTTCATGGGCGTCATCGGCTCCTTCACCGCGCCGTTCCTGCTCGGACCGAACGCGCCGCAGATGCTTGGCGTATCCATGCAGCAGGTATTCGGCGTCTTCCAGGAACGCGAGCAGGCGGCCGCCATGGCCTTCTTCACCTTCTTGCTCTGCTCGGTGCTGGGCTACTTCTACATCCGCTCGATGGCAGGCGAAGAAGCCGCGAACCGTTGAACTCCCCTTCGGGGGAGTTTTTTACGATGCGGGTCCGTCGCTGGTTAACGCCTGCTTCGGGATCACCACCCGCATGCGCGTTCCCCGGCCGACCTCGCTTTCGATCAGCAATCCGAATTCGGCGCCGAACATGAGCTTGATTCGTTCGTCTACGTTTTTCAGACCGTAGCCGGCGGTAGGCTTGGTCAGCAGCTCGCTTAGCAGGTGCGGTTCGATTCCCGGCCCGTTGTCGCGTACGCTGAATTCGATCGTGTCCTCGCCTTCGCGCAGCTTGATCTCGAGCAAGCCTTTGCCGTCCGTCTTTTTGTTGATGCCGTGCTTGACCGCATTTTCGACGAGCGGCTGGAGAATCAGGTTGATCGTGCCATAGTCGTAGCCGGTCTCGTCCAGGTCGTACATCACGTCAAACCGGTGACCGCTGGTCATCAGCACGATGTCCACATAGGACTTCATATTCTCGATCTCGTCGCGCACGGAGATCATGTTATCTCCGCGATTCAGCGCCGTCCGGTAAAACTTGGAGAGGCTCGTGACCATCCGGCTGAGCTCGAGATCGTCGCTTTTTACGGCTTTCCAGTTAATGAAGCTGAGTGTGTTGTACAGGAAATGCGGCGTGATCTGCGACTTCAAGGCGCTCAGCTCGGCTTCCTTCTGCTTGATCTTGTTTTTGTAGCCTTCGTTGATCAGCTCGTTGATCCGCTGCAGCATGTTGCCGAACCTTCGCGTCAGCTCGCCGATCTCGTCCTTCGACGTGCTCTTGATTCTCAGCTCGAGCTCTCCTTCTTCGACGCGCCGCATCCAGTTGTTCAGCTTGTAGATCTGCCGGATCATCGATTTGGCGAACACCGCGATGATGACGATCAGGATGAGCAGGCAAAGGCCCGCGACGATGAGCGTCGCCCGGACGATGCTGCCCGAATGCTGGGCAAGGTTGCGATAGGGAACGAGGCAGTACAGCAGCCAGTCGGTCGCGGGAACGGGCTGTTTGATGAGGATCATATCGGTTCCGCCGATTTTCAGATGACCTTCGGGTCTGTCGACGATGCCAGCGAGCGTGCGCGTCATCTGTTCGTCCATGTTCTGATTGGCGTAGACCGTCGCGCCGGCAGCGTCCACGAGGAACACCCACTGGTCCTTCATCGCGTCGGGCAAGCTCGCGAACAAATTGCGATTGTTGACGCGGATGTAGAGAACATTTTCGTCACTGGCGCTTCTTGCCGCTTTGTACGTGTTGCCCGCGGGCCGTAGCTTGGGGAAGCGGCTGGCGAGGAACAGCTGGTTCGGGTCGTGGAACCACTGGGGCCGGTTGCCGTCCTGCAGCGCGGCATACCACGGCATGTCTTCGATGCGTTCGATCCGATTGATGTAGTCGCCGTATTCGGGCATGTCGTTTTTCGTATAGATGGTGAGCTGAAGTGTGTCCTTGTTGAGGTTAAGCAGCATGTTCAGATAAGGGTTCAAGAACTCTGTCAAGTCGTCGTACAGGTTGAACAAATCCAGGTATCGCTTGGATAAAATTTTTTGAATGATATCGTTGTACAAGACGAGGCTGGCCATCGTCTCGTACCGGTCCATGTTGGCGCGGATGCTTTCGGCGAAGATGCCTGCGCTGCCGCGGAAGTCGTCCATCGCCTGATCGTTCAGGAAATGCTTCGATTGATTGTAAGAATACGTCCCCAGAAACAGGATCGGGATCAAGCTGATAAACAGGTAGGAAAGCACAAGCTTCTGCCTGAACCGCAGCCGATCGACCGCATGCCGGAGGCGGGCGATCATGTCCGCCCTTCCTCCCGGATTTGCGTGGGCGTCTTGCCGTAATAGTTTTTGAGCAGCGAGCAAAAATACGGGTAGTTGGCATAGCCCACTTCGGCGCCAATATCGACGATTTTACGGTTGGTTTCTTGCAGCAGCTTTTTAGCCTTTTCCAGCCGGTGCATCGTCAAATATTTGATCAGGCTCACGCCGGTCTGCTTGGCGAACAAGTGGCTTAAATAGCTGGGCGTCAGGTAGACGCGTTCGGCGATCGTGTCCACCGACAGATCGGTATGATATTCCCGTTCGATGATCTGAATAACCTCGTCCACGATCTTATGATTCGCTTCCGGCAGCGCGGCCTGCTCCGAGCGGGCGCCGCATTCTCTGAACAGGTCGAGCATCAATTGCCGCAGATCTTTGAGTGCGGTCGTGCGAAAGATCGCTTCGAGCGTGTCCCGAAAGTCGCCCGCGTCTCCTTTTCGTTTCGTTTGGAGGAGGGGGCGGATAATTTCAGAGCAGATGTATTTCACGTAGATCACCGAGGCGTGCCCGCTGTTCTTCAGATCGTCGAACAGGTGGACGAAGCGGGCCTGCGCGACGTCCCACTCCTTGCGCGACAGGCACTGGGAAATATCCGCGATCGCCCGCTCCGCAAACGCGGACGATTGCAGCTGCGGCAGGGCGGCGTCGGCGAACAGGACGAAGCCTTCTTCGTAGAAAAATTTGCTCTCGAGCATGGACTCCAATTTGCGATATTCGGCACGCATCTGCGCGAAGTCATGGAACGGGCCGCTGCATACGATGCTCAGTTCCTTGCCGTAATGCCCTTTGAACCAGCGCGCCAAATCCCCGCACATCCGCTCCAGCGAACGCTCCGTCTCCTCGGCGCGCGCTTCCAGGAGAACGAGCGCCTGATATTCGTTCAAGACGATGACGGCGCCTTCGCCGTTCAGCCGTTCGCCCAGCAGCGCTTCGAATCCGTCGTCGACCGTATCGAAAAACCGCAGCCGCGTATCCAGCATCAAGAAGCGGTACGAGCGATCTTCGGAAACGCCCGGGCCGGCGAACAAACGGTTCAACTGCAGCAGCTCTCCGTGGGCGTCTTCCCCGGACAAGGGCCCATTTTCCCCTTCGCCCATGAGATCGGCCAGCAGCGTGCTCTTCTCCGACTGAATGCCGCGTCGGTACACCTGCTGAAGCTTCGATTGCCGTTCCAGCTCGAGCCGTTCCTCCGTGCACAGATCGACGGCTTGACGAAGCGCCTTCACCAAGCTCTCGACTTCGACCGGCTTCAGTACGTATTGAACGGCCTTCAGGTCGATCGCTTGCTGCGCGTATTCGAATTGTCCGTAGGCGCTCAGAATGACGATTTTAACGTTCGGCTGCAGGTCCCGCGCATGACGCGCCAGCTGAAGACCGTCCATCCCATGCATCCGGATGTCGGTCAGCAGAATATCTACGGCATGCGCTTGCATATACGCAAGCGCTTCTTCGCCGCTCTCCGCTTCGGCGATCGACAGATCCAGGCCGAACTTGCGAATGAGATAGACGACGCCGTCGCGCTCGAAGTGCTCATCGTCGACGATCAGGATGCGGAACATGGCCAGCCTTCTTTCCGTTGCAAGTTAGCGTAAGCGCTTTAATCGATTATTGCTTACCCGGAGAAAAGGCGTCAAGCGTCGTGCGGCTCCATCGGCCAACAACGAAAAAAACTGAAATGAATCGAAGAAATGAGAACGATACAAAGCCATTCCGGCTTGCTAATATTACTCATGCAAGGCACAAGCACAGGGCGTTCGGCAAGCGCTGGAAAGGAAGCGAGCGATGCAGGCAACCGCAGCGGAATCCGCCGTCCAGACCCGGTCGAGCGGTCGGGCGAAGGGACGGTTCAACAAGTTCAAGCAATACCGGATGTTGTTTTTAATGCTCATACCCGGCTTTATCTTCTTGCTTGTATTCAATTACATGCCCATGTACGGGCTGGTGCTCGCCTTCAAGGATTTTCGCATTACCTCGGGCATTCTGGACAGTCCCTGGGTCGGCATGAAGCACTTTAACAAAGTGTTCGACGATCCGCATTTCTACGTCGTGCTCAAAAACACGATTTTGATCAGCGTCTACAAGCTCATCTTCGGTTTTCCGGCGCCGATCGCGTTCGCGCTGCTGCTTAACGAGATTAGACGTCCGCTTTTCCGCAAATGGGTGCAGACGGTGTCGTACTTGCCGCATTTTATTTCCTGGATCGTGCTGGCGGGCATCTTCACGACGCTGTTCTCGCTCGAGGGACCCGTCAATGCCCTCGTCAAGGCGTTCGGACATGCGCCTGTCGTCTTTATGGCCGACGAGCGTTACTTCAGAAGCATTCTGGTCGGCACCTCGGTTTTTCAAAGCTTCGGCTGGAGCTCGATTATTTTTCTGGCCGCGATCGCAGGCGTCGATCCGCAGCTTCACGAGGCGGCGATTATGGACGGGGCCGGCCGCTTCCGGCGAATGATCCAGATTACGCTGCCGATGCTGGCACCCGTCATCTCCATCATGCTCATTCTCTCGATGGGAACGATTCTGGATGCCGGCTTCGATCAGATCTTTAATATGTACAACTCGCAGGTGTACGGCGTTGCCGACGTGATCGATACCTACGTGTACCGGCTGGGGCTCATCAACGCGGACTACAGCTATTCCACGGCGGTCGGCATGTTCAAATCGGTGGTGGCGTTAATTCTGCTGCTAAGCGTCAATCGTCTGGTCAAAGCCGTCGGAGGCAACGATCACACGCTTTGGTAGACCAACGTACAAAAAGGGGTGAGTAGATGGTTTACCGTAAAACGCGGCTCGGCATGGCTGCGGATCTATGCTTGTATGCGTCGATGACGCTGCTCATGCTGCTCACGCTTTATCCGTTTTGGACGCAGCTCGTTACCTCGTTGGAGACAGGCGCTTCCGTCTATTCGACCCGCCTGATGTTCGTTCCGGAGCAGGTCTCGTTCGAGGCTTACCGCCTGGCCTTTCACTTTAAGCCGCTTTGGACGGGGTATCTCAATACGATCGTCAGAACCGCGCTCGGCGTGCTGTGCATGCTCGTCGTGACTTCCTTGACCGCTTATCCCTTGTCCAAGAAGGACTTGCCCTTCAATCGCGCCTTGACCGGCTTCCTGCTGCTGACGATGCTTTTTACCGGCGGCCTGATCCCGAATTACCTGTTGATTCGCGAGCTGCATCTGCTGAATTCGGTATGGGCGCTCGTGCTGCCCGGGACGCTCAGCGCCTTTAACGCGCTCGTCATGCGCAATTTCTTCCGTTCCATACCCGACAGCCTGGAGGAATCGGCGCGCGTGGACGGCGCGGGTTATTTACGAATCTACGTCTCGGTCATCCTGCCGCTGTCCGCGCCCGTGCTGGCGACGCTTGCTTTGTGGGTGGGCGTCGGTCACTGGAACGCGTGGTTCGACAGTCTGATTTATATCGCCGACGGGCACAAGCAGGTGCTTCAGGTCGTCCTCCGCAAGATTCTCATCGAAAACGATACGGCGGACATGAACGCGATGATCCAGAAGATGAATACGCACAGCGAATATACCGACAGGCAGCTGCAGGCGGCGGTCGTCATGCTGTCGATCATTCCGATGTTGGTCGTCTACCCCTTCGTGCAGAAGTATTTCGTCCAAGGGGTCATGGTAGGCGCTATAAAAGGCTGAGCCTTTTATATACAGATTCGAAAAACGACAATCGAGGGAGCGGTTCAGATGGATAAACAAAAGAAAAAAATCTCGATGCTGCTGGGGGCGGCGCTGCTGGCGACGACGGTGACGGCATGCGGCAACGACAACGACGGCAATGCCGCGGTATCGTCCGGCGCGTCTGCGTCTGCGGCTTCGGCGTCGTCAACCGGCGAGAAAATGAAGCTGATGGTATGGAATTTCGACGCGGACAAGACGAATCTCGACGGATATGCGATGAATGCGATTCGCGACAAGTTCGGCGTCGATATCGGATTTTACAATTCGACGAACGACGCGGCGGCTATCAAGGAGAAGCTGCTGCTGCAGATCGCCTCGGGCGACATTCCGGACTGGTGGAAGGAAGTTCCGTTCGCAGACGCCGACAAGTTCGCCGATCAGGGGGCGGCGGCGGAGATTCCGATCGATATGCTGAAGCAGAACGCGCCGAAATATATGGCCTGGCTGGAAAAAAATCTCGGCGCCGATCCGATGCGGTTCGTGCGCCACGAGGACGGCAAGATCTATAATCTGCCGGTGCTGTGGACGCTCGCTTCCTCCTCCGAGATCATCGGCTATCGGCAGGACTGGCTGAAGAAGGTCGGCATCGCGAAGACGCCTGACACCGTCGAAGAGATGGAGGCGGCGCTCACCAAGTTCCGCAACGACGATCCGGACGGCAACGGGAAGAAGGACACCTACGGCATGACGGCCAGCGCCACGACGATTCAGACCATTTTCTCGTCCGTCTTCGGCGCGTACGGCGTGTATCCGGGCGCAACCGTCGATGCGGACGGCAAGGCGGTGCGGGGCGAGATCGAGCCGGGCGCCAAGGAAGCGCTGACGACGTTGAACAAGTGGTTCAAGGCCGACTTGATCGATCCGGAATTTTTCGTCAACAAAGATTCCAACGTGGATGACAAAGTCATTTCCAGCAAAGTCGGCGTCGTGCAGCGGTCGTGGTGGGAGTTCATCCAGCCGGAGGCGTTCTACGAAGGCAAATATTACACCCAATTGCGCAAAAACGTGCCGGACGCGGATTGGGCGCTGTCCAGCGGTCCGAAGGGGCCGAGCGGCAGCTTCGGCATTACGCAGGGCAATCCGATGCTCGGAACGGGCATTCAGTTCGGCAAGCAGCTTGAGAAGGATCCCGAGAAGATGGCGGCTTATCTGAAAATGTTCGACGCGACCTCCTTCGATCTCGACCTGTATACGAAAATCCACTACGGAGAAAAAGGCAAGACGTTCGAGATCAAGAGCGACGGCACCTACGCCTACATCCCGCCTTACGACACGGACGAGGAGCGCACCAAGTTCGGCATCGGCAACTATTATCACGCGCCGGCCAGCTTCAACGATTACGACTTCCAGGCGCCGTTCATGACGCGGGGCGACCTGATGCCGGTCAAGGAAGCGGCCGCGAGCAAAGGGATCGGCAAGTACGACTTCATGACGCCGCTGGCCAAGCCGGCTTACGACGAATTCCAGGACGCGTTGACGCAGCTTACGATCAAGAGCTTCATCGATTTCATCACCGGCCGCAGGCCGATTAGCGAATTCGACAAGTACGTAGCGGATTGGAAAAAGGCCGGAGGCGACAAGGTGTTGGCCGAAGCGCAGGCGACTTTGGACCAGCTCAATAAGAAATAAGAGGAGCGGATGCCCGTGCCGTCCAATGATGAAAGCTTGAAGGCAGCGCGCGTCGAAATATCGGGCTTGCCCCGCAAGAAGGGCGCGCTGCAAGCCAGGGTCCTTCCGCCGGAGCGGGAATCCGACCGGCACGAGGAGCACGAGGGGCCATCCTACCGTTGGCTCACTTCGGATGCCAAGGACGGGATTTATACGCCCATAGCCGGCGCTTACTACGATGTTCTGCCGCTCTCCGCGGCCGCCGTCGGCCGATACGTCAGGTGCGAGGCTGGGCTTGTTAGCGGGGATGAGCGTCACGTCTTGACCAGCGAAGCGATCGGACCCATTGCCGACGCGGATGGGAATCCGAATACGGATTGGCTGCACGCCGCCCGCTACGGCATCTCGCATCATTTGCTGGCGGAGTTCATGAACCGGGTGGCGCCGAACGACGGCGAGAAATGGCAGGACGAGGAGAGCTGGAACGAGGTGATTGACGGCTTCGACGTCGATCGTTATGTGGAGCAGGTCGTAGAGAGCGGAGCCGGCTTTGTCATCCTGACCCTTGGCCAGAACAGCGGCTACTTGCTCTCGCCCAACGCGACCTACGATCGCATCGCCGGCCTGCAGCCTGGAGAGCGCGCTTCAACCCGCGATCTGCCGCTTGAGATTGCCGATGCCCTGGCGCCTCACGGCATTAAGCTGATCCTGTACGTGCCGGCCAATCCGCCGAGCAAGGCGCATCTGGAAGCAGGGGATCACGCGATCAACCGGGCATTCGATTATCCGGTGGAGGTCGCGCCGTCGCAGGAGACGCAGGCCAAGTGGCAGGCGGTCATCCGCGAATGGTCCGACCGATACGGGGAAAAGCTGGCGGGCTGGTGGTTCGACGGCATGTGGTTCCAGGAGGCTTACGACGACCTGACGCTGCCCTGCAACTGGTACACTCTCGCCGGCGCAGCCAAGTCGGGCAATGCGTCGCGCATCGTGGCCTTTAACGGCGGCATCTTCCGCGACCGGCTCGTCAACTCGCCGCTGGAGGACTATACGGCAGGGGAGACCAACGAGATCGGCCCTTTGCCCGGGGACGGGCGATGGGCGGACGAACGGGAGGGCGTCCAGTGGTTCCATTGGACGTTCCTGGGGCGATTCGTCACGGATCTGGCGGGTTGGGGCAATACGGGGCTGAACTGGCCGACCGGCGAGTTGACGGATTGGGTCAAGTCCGCCATCGAATGGCAGGGCGTCATCGCGCTGGACGTTCACGTCAACCGGTTCGGCCGTCTCGATCCGCAGCAAAGGGAACAACTGCAAGCCATCAAGCAAGCCATCCGCCAAGGGAGGGTTCAAGCATGACGACGCGTCAAAGACCATTTAGACGTTCTAAT
This sequence comes from Cohnella sp. GbtcB17, assembly GCF_019091135.1. GTDB lineage: Bacteria > Bacillota > Bacilli > Paenibacillales > Paenibacillaceae > Cohnella. Next base: position 75,488 of record NZ_JAGXJW010000018.1, read on the forward strand.
CGCGCGTATGCGTTGGTTCTGGCTTTACTGGTTGTTCTGGCACTCATCCCGCCTCATCGCGCGCAGGCCCAGACGTACAATGCCAACACGGATTGGTTCATGCAGGGGAAATTCGGGCTGTTCGTGCAGTGGCTGTACGGCGGCGGGGATATTACGGGCGATTGGAACACGCTGGTCGACAACTTCGACGTCGACTATTTTGCGAAACAGGTTAGCGAGACAGGCGCGAAGTACGTCATTTTTACGCTCGGGCAGAACAGCGGTTACTTCGCTTCGCCTAATGCAACGTACGACAGCCTCGTCGGGCGCACCGCTTCGACGTCGAAGATGTCGACGCGGGATTTGCCGGAGGATCTGTACGACGCGCTCAATCCTTACGGCATCAAGCTTATGCTGTATCTGCCCGCCCGTTCTCCCTCGGACGATCCCGGCGCGGGTGCGGCACTCGGCGATCCGACGCCGATCTACGACAACCTGGCGCCGCAAGCCTTCCAGGCCAAGTGGGAGAGCATTATACAAGAATGGTCGGACCGTTACGGTTCGAAAGTCGCCGGCTGGTGGTTCGACGGGACTTACAACAACGGCGCCATGTACGGCAAGCCGGATATTTCACAAGCGTATACGGATTACACCGCCGCGCATAATTTTCAGACCTTTGCCGCGGCCGCCAAGCACGGCAATGCCGATGCGATCGTTTCCTTCGATCCGGGTTTGTCGGTAGAAGCGCCGATGACCACTTACGCGGATTATATTACAGGCGAGCAGAACCTGCTCCAGTACGTGCCTTCCCAATACAACGCGGCGCCTTATTCCAGATGGATCGGCGGGGTCCAGTGGAGCGAGACGGCCTATCAAGGCTACGATTGGGCGCGGAACGGCTTCAAGTATTCGACGCTGGATTTGACCAACTATTTTTCGACGGTGACCAACCAGAGCGGCGTCATCTCCATCGGGCCGAACGTGAGCAAGGAAGGGCATATCAATTCTCCGCAGTACGCGCAGTTGGTCAACATGCATAACGCGATCGCGGGCGCAGGGCCGGGCGTGACCGTAGTCGAAGACAACGACGCGGGCATCGCCTATTCGGGAACCTGGCTGACCAGCGTGCCGTCGGGGACGGGATATTCAGGGAACAACGGTCACTTTACGACGACCGCGGGCAGCTACTCGGAATATACGTTTAACGGCACCAACGTGGTCTGGTCCGGCGTCAAAGGTCCCGATCACGGCACGGCGGACGTGTATATCGACGGCGCGCTGGACAATTCGGTCGATTTGTACGCGGCCCATCGCTTCGTCAATACGGAGATTTACTCCAAGGTCGGCCTGACGAACGGTCCGCATACGATCAAGATCGTCGCCAGGAGCGACAGAAACAGCGCTTCGACGGGCACCTACGTGGAAGTGGATCGCTTCAACATTACGACGGGGACGCCGACGGTCGTCGACGACACGGCCAGCGGATTCACCTACGCCGGCACATGGCTGACCAGCGTACCTTCGGGAACCGGTTATTGGAACAATACGGGCCATTTCTCGACGACTGGCGGAAGCTATGCGCAATATACGTTTAACGGGGCAAGCATCGAATGGTACGGCGTCATCGGCCCGGATCACGGCAAAGCCGACGTGTATATCGACGGCACGCTCAATCAGACCGTCGATCTCTACAATGCCAACCGGTATATCGACAATCAAATTTACGTTAAACGCGGGCTCTCGAACGGGGCGCATACGATCCAGATCGTCGCACGCAGCGACAAGAACGCGGCTTCGACCGGCTATTATGTGGAGATCGACCGGCTGAACAGCTCGAAGGGCACGCCGATCGTCACCTGGGACGACAGCAACTCGCAGCTGGCTTATTCCGGTACGTGGAGCACCGGGATCTCGACCGGCACCGGCTATTATCGCGATACCGGCCATCACACGACGTCGGCCGGCGCGTATATGCAAGCCAGCTTCACGGGAACGAGCGTCGAATGGCGCGGCAAAACGGACGCCGATCACGGGATGGCCGACGTGTATATCGACGGCGTGCTGGACCAGACGGTCGATCTGTACAGCGAGGAGCGCTTTACCGACGTGGCGGTTTATCGCAAGCAAGGCCTGACGGGCGGCACGCACACGATCAAAGTGGTGGCCAAGAACAGTAAAAACGTGAGATCGACGAACTACTATGTTGAAGTGGACGCCTTGTCATTCCAGTAAAAACAGTTAGTCGCAGCAGCCCTTGACCGTTCCGATCGGAATGGCCGAGGGCTGTTATACTGCGTGGTTGCTTCAAATCGGCGTGGAGGCGGACTTGCCGCTCACAAGCGCAATACGGTGACCTGTTCGCCATCGCAAATCTCACCGTTTTCCTGGAAACCGAAGCTTTCATAAAGCTTCTTGGCGGCGGTGTTGTCTCGTTTGTAAGGGAGCCAGCACAATTGCGCGGGGCCGGCGGGAAAGGTACGGATGAACTTTATCATTTCCGCCAACGCCTCGCGGCCGTAACCCCGGCCCTGATAATGCCTGTCGATCATGAACCGCAGGATGCAGTAGCTGCCGTCGGCGACTGACGGCAGCTCGTATCCGGTAATCCCGTATGTCAACATGGCAAATCCGACCGGCTGCTCATCCGCGTAAATGGCAAACGGAAAAGGATGTCCCCCATTTGTGGACAGCACATAACAAGACGCGACGCTCGACAGATTGGATGCGACGTACTGGCGCTGATCCTCGGACACTTCGAGGTTAAACACGGCACGCCGGTTATCGAGCGTGATTTTTCTGAGCGTAATCATACCGAATCCTCCCATTCGCTTACTCGCCGAGCCTCTTCATAATTAGTCTTGCCCTTCGCCGCCCGCCCCGACAGCCGTCGCTTCGCGAAGCTCCTGCACGTCCTGCATCGGCGGCCGTCCGTACAGACGGGCGTACTCCCTGCTGAATTGAGACGGGCTCTCGTAGCCTACGCGAAAAGCCGCCTCGGACGCCGATACGGCTTCCGACAGCATCAGGCGCTTCGCTTCCTGCAGACGCACCGTCTTCTGATATTGCAGCGGGCTCATGGCTGTGACGCGCTTGAAGTGCTTGTGAAACGCTGACACGCTCATGTTGACGGCACCCGCCAGCTCTTCGACGCGAATCGGACGCTCGTATTGCCGGTTGATCAATCGGACAGACTGGGCAATGAGATGCGATTGGCTGCCGACCGTCGCGAACGACCGCAGGAGCGGACCTTGTTCGCCTTGAAGCAGGCGGTACAGCATCTCGCGGATGACGAGGGGAGCTAGCGCCGGGACGTCCTCCGGCTCATCGAGCAGCTCGACCAGCCGACAAGCGGCTTCGAGCAGGGCGGGGGACATGCGGCTCACGGTAATGCCCCGGACCGGCTCCGAAGAGACGAGCTCGGGACGCGGGATCACGCCGGCGACGTCCAGAATGACGTCGGCATCGAAGCACAGCTTCAGGCTTAAATAGGGAATCTCGGGCGAAGCCTCGACGATTTTGCCGAAGATCGGCAGCTCGACCGAAGTCACCAGGTACGTCATCGGATCGTAGGTATAGATGCCGTCCGCCAAAGCAGCCGTCTTGGCGCCTTGCGCCACGATGCAGATCGAGGGCTTGTAGACGGACTCCAGCGGCTCGGACGTTCGCACGGCATGCAGCAGCGTTAAATCCGGTATGGCAGTTCGATGCGTGCCGCTGCTCGGAGCATGGCGCTGAATCGCATTCGCCAATCGCTGCCGGGCCTGCTCCATGCGCGAAGGTTCATTCATCGGTCGACGGCTCCTTTCCGCGCGCTTCGCGTTTTCCCTCATCATACCCGCTCCGAAGAGAAATAGGCAAGGATCGAATACGTCTGTTCTACCCGGTGGCGGTCAACCTTTTCTATAATGAGTTCATCAGGTCGGACGCGGACAGCGGCGGCCGTTCCACCCAAAGGAGAGGGATTCGATATGGAATTGCAGGGAAAAGTCGCGATCGTTACAGGGGCTTCGAGAGGAATCGGGCGGCAGATCGCCATTCAACTGGCAGGCTCCGGCGCGAAGGCGATCGTCAATTATGCTTCAAATCCGGGCAAGGCGGACGAAGTCGTAGAGACGATCAAGCAAGCCGGCGGAGAAGCGTTCGCCATCGGCGCCGACGTTAGCAAAGTAAGCGACGTCGAAGCGCTGTTCGAGCGGACGCTCGGGCAATACGGGCGCGTCGACATCGTCGTCAACAATGCCGGCATCATGGACAACGCGGCGATCGCGGACGTGACGGAGGCGGCGTTCGACCGTCAATTTGCCGTCAATGTAAAAGGAACATACTTCGCTTGCCAGCAAGCGATGAAGCATATGTCGCCGGGCGGATCGATCATCAACTTCTCGACCTCCGTGGCCGGCGCGATGCTCCCGACGTACAGCGTCTACGCCGCGACCAAGGGCGCAGTAGAGCAATTGACGCGCCAACTGGCAAAGGAATTCGGTCCCAAGGACATCACGATCAACTGCATCGCGCCGGGACAGGTTTCGACCGAGCTGTTCCTGACCGGGAAGTCGGAAGAGCTGGTCGAATCGTTTCGGCGGATGAACGCCTTCGGACGCCTGGGAGAGCCGGAGGACATCGCGAACGCGGTGGAGCTGCTCGCCGGCGACAGAGGGCGCTGGATTACCGGACAGACGATTCGCGTGAACGGCGGATTCAATTGATTCTCCGGTAAAATTCGTTTACCCGCAGGCAAGCCCGGCAGGTATGGAACCGCCCTATATTCATAAAAACGGAAATCCTCGTCCCGAGGTTTTCCGTTTTTTGGTGCGCAGGTCACAATCGCATTTACTTCGCCAGGTTGAATATTCATGCCCTGAACGAATGGTCGGATTGCGCTTCGAAATAGGCGAGCACGACCTCCCGAAAATCCAGCGCCGCCTGCGACAGGTAGCGGCTCCTGTGCCACAACAAAGCGATCTCACGCGTCAAGCCGGCATCCTCCAAACGCAGATAACGGACATTGGCCTGCGGGTACCTGGCCGTGCCCGGCATAAAGGCGACGCCGATATCGGCCTCGACCAGGGCGCTCAGCCTTGCGGGTTCGTTTCCCTCGTACACGTACCGGGGGGCGAAGCCGGCAGCATCGCAGACGACATCAAGAAAATCCCTCGTGCCGTAGCCCTTTTTTACGCCGACAAACCATTCGTCTCTAAGTTCCTCCAGCGACACGCTGTCGCGATCCGCCAACCGGTGACCTTTGGGAACCGCCAGCACGAAAGGGTCGACGAACACGATCTCACAATGAATGTCCTCCTCCTCGACAGGCGGCGAAGTGATGCAGAAGTCAACCTCTCCGCGACGCAGCAGCGCGATCATCTCCGTCAGGTTTGCCATTTGCGCATGAAAATGGACCGAGGGACGCTTTTCCCGGAACGCCTTTAAGATGCCGGGCAGCGTGCTTGCGGTCGTCATCGCCAGCTTAAGCGTACCTTCCATCCGATCCGACAGCTCGCCGAGCTCCTGCTTCCCTTGCTCCAGCTCGAACAATGCCCGCTCCGCGCGCAGCAGAAAGCGACTGCCGAACGCGTTCAACCGCAGCTGCCTGCCCGTTCGGTCGAACAACGGCACGCCGAGGCTCTCTTCCAGGCGCTGGATCGTTTTGCTGAGCGACGATTGGGTCACATGCAGGCTTCGGGCAGCCTCGGTCATATGTTCAAGACGCGCGACCGCGATAAAATATTGCAGCTGAAGCAGCTCCATGCCGATCCCTCGATTCATTCCCTATAGTCAATGCTAGTATAGCTTAAAATGCGTTGGAGTAAATGGACGGCATAAAGTAAGATGGCTGTAGCACGGTTGTTGGAGGGGAAGCATAAATGAATGTCCGCAGCAAAAAGCTGTTGATCGCGGTCGGCTTGGGCGTATTGTTAAATCCGTTAAATTCTTCGATGATCGCCGTCGCGATCGCGCGTCTGCAGCAGGTTTACAGGCTCGATTATACGGAAGTATCCTGGTTGATCTTCTCTTTTTATTTGGCGAGCGCGATCGCTCAGCCCGTCATGGGCAAGGTCAGCGACCTGTTCGGCCGCAGAAGAATCTTTCTCGCAGGGCTCGTCGTATCCTTCGTCTCCTCGATGCTGGCTCCGCTGTCGCCGAGCTTCGGATGGCTGATCGCGGCGCGTGTCGCGCAGTCGATCGGAACGAGCATGCTGGTCGCGGTCGGCATGGCGATCGTCAGAATTCACGTGACGGAAAAGCAGGCATCGGCGCTATCCGTGCTGTCGATCTTTTTGTCCGGAGCGGCGGCGATCGGCCCTTTTGCGGGGGGCGTCTTGCTGGAGCAATGGGACTGGCATGCGATCTTTATCGTCAACGTGCCGTTCGTTGTGGCGAGCTTCCTGCTCGCACGGCGCGCGATTCCGGGGGACGCTCCGGCGGCCGCAGGCAAGCTGTCTCTTCGAAAATGGGCGGCGAGGATCGATGCGATCGGGATCCTGCTTTTTGCGGCGGGATTGCTAGGTTTGCTCATAGGCTTGCTGTCTGTCAAGACGGCTGGGCACGCCCCGTTGCGGGGCATCGTCGCCGGGGGGATCGGCCTGGTGTCGCTGACTTTATTCGCAAGGCGCGAGCTGACGACGGCGTCGCCGTTTATCCCGCTGCGGACCTTTGCCAAGTACCCGGCGATGACTTGGGTCAATGTGCAGTTCGTGCTCGTCAACCTGCTCTTTTATGCGCTCTTTTTCGGCGTTCCTTCCTATCTGCAGACGGTTCGCCAGGTCAGCGAGCTTCACACGGGGCTTCTGATGCTGACGCTCGGCCTTTGCTCGGTCGCCGCTTCTCCGTTCGCGGGCAAATGGATCGACAAGTCGGGACCGAGGCCCGCGTTGATTGCGGCCGCCATACTGATGCTGCTAGGCTCTATATGGCTCGCGGCGCTGGGCAAGTCCTCGCCGGCGATCGGCGTCAGCTTGCCGCTGGCGGCCTTCGGAGTCGGCAACGGGCTGAACGCCGTCGGCATGCAGGCGGCCTTGTTCAGAAGCTCGCCCAAAGAAATCGCCGGCGTAGCCTCGGGCCTCTTCAATACATCGAGATACCTCGGGACGATTCTATCTTCGCTGCTCACCGGCATGATTATGGGCGGGACGTTTACCTTTGCCGGCTTCCGGCTGCTCGGCGTCTTCCTCGCGGCGATCGCGCTGGTGCTGGTCCTGATGAACTTGCGGCGAGACGAATCCAGAGTTGCGGTCAGAGAGCGGACGAACTAGCTCATGGTGACGTAAGACGGCCAACGATCGGTCGCTCGTTCTGCACATGGCGAACAGCAACTGCGACATACGTCCGCGAGCGCTAGGACGTGCTGCTGGCACGTTAGGGGCGCGGCTTGGGGAACGCTGTTGTGCGGTAGTATCGCACATCTCGGACCTAACAGTAGCTTGGGTGTGGTTGTTATGCGGCAATATCGCATATCTCCGCCAAAACTGCGGCTGTAGAGCGGCGTTGTGCGGTAGTATCGCATAAATCCGACTCAACAGTAGCTAAGGTATGTCGTTGTGCGGTCACATCGCATATGTCCGCATCAACGACCGGAAACAGCCGGGGACCCAATCCCCAACGCCGTTCCCGGTCTTTTGGTTTTTTCGATTAGCCCTTCGTCGTCGCGATGCGGATGACGTTCCAGGAGGCGCGGCCGAGCAAGGCTTGCACGCTGCCCTGGTCGATCTTGGACTCGCCGCCCTTCCGCGGAACGACCCGGTTCGGATTTGTCTTGGTGTTGGTTGCCTTCAGGTCGTCGCTTTCCAGCACGATATGCTCGAGCAGACGCGCGTCGCCGAAGCTGCGGACGTCGACTTCGAGCGCCATCGGCTCCTCCAGATGACGGTTCACGGCGAAGATGGTCAGGACACCTTGCTCTTCGTCGAACACACTGACCGATTCCAGGTATGGAACGTCGGTGAAGTCCTTGGCATCGTACTTCGGCGCGTCGACGACCGATTGGAGTACCGTGCCTCTGCCGTAATTCGAAGCGTGGAAAAACGGATAGTAGGTCGTCTGCAGCCAGAGCGAACCGCCCGTCTCCGTCATGATCGGCGCGATCGTGTTGATCAGCTGGGCGAGGCAGCCCATTTTCACCCGGTCGGCGTGCTTCAGCATCGTGATCAGATAGCACCCGACGGCGAGCGCGTCTTCGAAGGTGTACGCGTCCTCGAACTCGGGCGGCGCGATCTGCCAGCGTTCGCTCGCGCGGCTGGTGCCGATCGAGTGCCACACATTCCATTCGTCGAGCGACAGCATGATTTTTTTCTTGCTGCGCTTTTTCGCCTGAACGTAATCGGCGATCGAAGCTACGCCCCCGATGAACTGGTCGAGATCGAGCGAGCTGGCCAGGAAGTTGGCCGTATCGCCCGCGTTATTGTTGTAATAAGCATGCAGCGAAAGGTAATCGACCTGATCGTAGGCGAGATCGAGAACGGTTGCTTCCCACTCGGCGAACGTCGGCATGCCCCTGGAGGAGCTGCCGCAGGCGACGAGCTCGATCGTCGGATCGACCCAGCGCATCACTTTCCCCGTCTCATTGGCGATCCGTCCATACTCGACCGCAGTTTTTGCACCGATCTGCCAGGGACCGACCATCTCGTTGCCCAGACACCACGTCTTGAAGCGATGGGGCTCGCGATAGCCGTGGGAGATGCGCAAGTCGCTGTAGTAAGAGCCTGAAGGATGATTGCAGTATTCGACGAGATTTCTCGCATCGTCCGGGCCCCGCGTGCCGAGGTTGACGGCCATCATCACTTCCGTGCCGGCCAGCTTGGCCCACTCCGCGAACTCATTCGTGCCGACGGCGTTCGTCTCGGTCGTCCACCAGGCGAGTTCGAGCTTGCGCTTGCGCTCCGACTTGGGGCCGACGCCGTCCTCCCAGATGTTGCCGGACATGAAGTTGCCGCCCGGGGAGCGCACGATTGGAACCTGAAGCGCGCGGATCGCCTCCAGCGCATCTCGGCGGAAGCCGTTCTCGTCCGCGGTAGGGTGGCCCGGCTCGTAGATTCCCCCGTATACGGCGCGTCCCAAATGTTCGATAAAGGAACCGTACATCCGGGGATCCACGGCGGATACGGTGAAATGCTTGTCGATCAGCATACGAGAGCGGATTGTCATGAGGTGGGCCTCCTTAGGATTAAGGAAAATATAAATTCATTAAAATGTTGAAATCCTATATTATTCGTAACATAATAGGTTTTGATGAACAACAATTGAATGCAGGATTCACATAAAACAAAATCCTGAACGGATGGTGAGGGCGTGCTACTCTCAACCGATTCGAACGCGCTTCGCATCTACGAGGCGCTGGCCAGCGAGGTTCGGTTAAAAATCATCGATAAGCTGTACGAGCGGGAACGGCATGTGAAGGAGCTGGCGGAGGAGCTGTACCTCAGCAACGCGGTCGTCAGCGGACATATTCGCAAGCTCGAAGAGGCCGGCATCGTCGGCAGCAGAATGAAGCGGATCGACGGCGGGACGTACAAGCTTTGTTATGTCAAAACGGAGTTCATGCAGATCAAGCTGTCTCCCGACTCGCCCGCATCGCTCGGCTGCCACGAGCTGTCTCTGCCGATCGGCCAGTACACCGACTACGAGGCTTGGCCGACCTGCGGCATTGCGACGGTGGAAAAGATTATCGGCCAGTTCGACAACCCGGTCTGCTTCATGGACCCGGAGCGGGTGAACGCCGGCATCCTGTGGATGGCCAAGGGATGGGTCGAATACAAGCTGCCCAACTATTTGTACAAGGACCAGCGGCTGCACGAGATCGAGATCTCGCTCGAGATTGGGTCGGAGGCGCCGCGCGTGAACGAGAATTGGCCGTCGGACATCCGCTTCGATCTGGGCGGCAAGACGGTAGGGGTGTGGACAAGCCCGGGCGACTTCGGGGACCGGCGGGGGCGGCTGACGCCCGAGTGGTGGCATTCGGACGTCAATCAGTACGGATTGTTAAAGGTGCTTCGCATCAAGGAGAAGGGCACCTACGTCGACGGTCAGAAAATCTCCGACGTCGGCCTGCGCGATATCGAGACGGACGCGATGAACTGGGCGCTGCGCATCGCCGCCGAGGATACCGGGCGGGGCCGCGGCGGACTCACGCTGTACGGCAAGGGCTTTGGCAACTACGATCAGGACATCGTCGTGCGGAGCTATTACGAATAGGGGCGAGCGTTTATATTTGTTGGACCGGGCGGCGACGAAGCTGATGGCTCCCGATATGGCAGACAGGCAATAAAGCCCCTGCCGTAAACGGAGCTTTTTAATAATTAGGTTGGATAAAGTTGTATACTGTCATAGCGGATCCAATATTTTATAGAACATCGAAAGGGGACTCGTAATCCGTGCCAGGGCCCGACTTTCCCAGAAATGACGTTAACAAGGTGGGGTATACGCTAGTATTCGAGGACGACTTCGATTCGGGGGAACTGGACCGAAGCAAATGGCTGCCTTTCTATTTGCCGCAATGGAGCAGCCGCGCGAAAACAAGCGCAAATTTCAGGTTCGAGGAGAGCCAGCTCGTGTTGCAAATCACGGAGGATCAGGCGCCTTGGAGCCCCGAGTTCAACGGGCGCATTAAGGTCAGCAACCTTCAGACCGGCGTCTATTCCGGACCGCTCGGAAGCGAATATGGTCAGCATCGCTTCTCCAAGGACTGCCGTGTGCGGGAAGAACAAGTCGAGGAGCGGTTGTTTACCCCTCATTACGGCTATCTGGAGCTGCGGGCGAGCGGGCTTCATACGCCTAACAACTTGTGCGCTTTATGGATGATCGGGTTCGAGGACCGTCCGGAAAGATCGGCCGAGATTTGTCTGTTCGAGATGAAGGGCTGGAACGGAGGAGGCGCGGAACGGTCGACGATCGGCTTCGGACTTCACCCCTTCGGCGACCCTTCCATCGAGGAGGAGTTTTTCGAGCGAGAGTTCCCGATCGACGCCAGCCGATTCCACGTCTATGCGATGGACTGGTCCCCGGAAGGCGTCCGTTTTTACATCGATAACGAGCTGGTGCACCATTCGACGCAATCGCCGAATTATCCGATGCAATTGATGCTGAACATTTATGAAATACCGCGTGAAGAGAATAACGCCGGACAAGCACCCGCGTACCCGAGCGAGTTCAGAGTCGATTACATTCGATTTTATGAGAAGGATAAGAGGTAGCGTCGAGTAACAGAAAAAGGGAAAACGCCAAGTCCGCGGGCTTGGCGTTTTTTGCTCGGCGGCGGTACCTTTTAACGACTAATCGTTCGACGACGGCACGCCATCGGTCGACATCCGCCGGCCGCCTAAAAAACGCGGAGCTTTCCCCGCTTACCTCCATCTAACCCATCCATCTTAAGGAGTGGTCCTGACGGATGGGGATACCGTTAAAACGCCGCTGATTTCCGTCCACAATCGCAAAACGAGCAAATAAATTGCTGAAAGGCAGTTAATGCCAGTGTGGCTGTGGATTAAGCTTGGTGCGGATACGCCTCAGATGCGGGCCATCTTGAGCAGCCAGCTGGAGGTGCGGTCCAGCGTCCGCGCATTCCGCGCGCTATTGCGGACGGAAATATTGAGGAAGATCCGGACTCCGTCGCCGGTCGTGTTGTTGAATAGCACCTTGTTAGGCGTCAAGTCGCCTGCCCCGCCTCTCGCGGTAAACGTTCCGGTCGAGGGCAAAGCTTCGATTTTGAAGACAAACGCGTCGTTGGACAACAGGAAATTCAAGCTTTTCAGCACCAGTTTTTTACCTTTAGGCACATCGATCACGATCGTCTGCACATCGACGCTCTTTCCGGCACCTAGCGAGATCGGCGACCTTCCGCCGACAATACCGTTTACTTGAAGCACGGCCGCACCTCCTGAGAGAATATACAGCAGGTTATTCCAAGCGTTAAGGACAAGTTTGGACGTTTGTCCGAGCCGGCGAGCGGAGCGGTCATATTTATACAGCTCGCGACATACCTTTCGAGGGAGAATCTATCCATCATAAAGGGGAAACGCGAATGGCTCAATCCGCTATATATGAACATCGTTTTTGGCTGCAAATTCTGGGCGACCATGCGAGGTTTATTACCAATGCGCTGTCTCCGCTCGAACGTCAGGACATCGAGATCGCGATGGGCTTCATTCAATCTTTCGATCGACTTCTCGATCAGGCGCGCCGGGTTTCTTCCGATGCAGACGCCGGTTCCGTCAGCGGGCAAGCTTATGAGCAGACGGTCAAGCTTCGAACGTTCAAGCTGGACCTCCTGAGCAGGGCCATACTCGGCAAAATCAAGATCGATTTGACGCCTACTTTTATTAACCACATGGTCAACGAGCTGGAAGAATACCTGCGCATATTGACCGCCTTGGTCGCCGGGAAACCCGTGCCCGAATTTAATGCCTTGCATCACGATTTTCTATGGCTGCCCGACGCGGCCGGACATGCGGCGGCAATCGCGAGCGATCTGGATGCACTGGAAAAGCGTTGGATCAAGCGAAGCGGCCAATTCGAAAAACACTTTCAGCAGCTGTATATGAAAAGCATTGAAATGGCGGGCTACATGCGGACCAGCCTGAAGGACTTTCCCGCCTTTCGCAGGCTCCACAGAGAGGTCGATCTGGAGATGAAGCTGTTCGTGGGCTTCCTGAACGAAATCGAAGAAATGCAATTCACCGCCGAGATGCTGGATCGAATCAATCCGTTGATGCCGGATCATATGATGCGGGAGGAATGCTATTACTTGACGAAGCTTGCGCAGCTGGGCTTGGTTCCGAACCCGGACTGCCAAGCCGATAAGCCACGAATTGAAGCGTAGTCACCTTTGGCGCTTACCGCAAAATAATGACTCGTGAGGGTCATTTTTGAGACGGGCGGCGGGAGGAACAATACGGTTTCAGCGCCGTTGTTGAAAGAAGCCGTCCGGGCGACCGGGCGGTTTCTTCCTTTGATTCGCGGGGATTCGCTAGTCCAAGTGGCGGGCGTCGTTAAACTTGATCAATGCCGCTTTGCCCTCGTCATCGACCGACCAATGCGTGATCGACGTGTTGGACACCTGGAATTGAACGGCGGGCAGTTTAAAAGGATTAAGCCCGAAAAAGTACTGAAACGTACACTCGATCACCCCGCCGTGACAAACGATCGCCACGGTCCGTCCGCGGTGCTCGGCGCAAACGCGATGGATCGCCGATCCGATCCGCAGCACGAATTGCGGCCAATTTTCCGCATCGGGGGCGATCGCGGCAAAAGGGTTCGTCGACGGGCTATAATCCGTTAAAAGTTCGTCCAGTTGCTCCTTGGTCAACCCCAGCGCTTTCCCCGGCCGTAATTCCTGGAACTCGTCATCGAACGCGATGGGCCGATCGAAGGCGGGTGCAATCACTTCCGCCGTCTGCATAGCTCTCAAAAAGGAACTGGCGATCAGCACGTCGGTTTGTATTTCCCCGGTCTCGATCAGACGATCGCGCAGCTTTTCCGCCTGGGACCGTCCCTCCTCGGTTAATCCGAAGTCATCGACGATACCGTCTTTTAACACACATGCCTCTCCGTGCCGGATGAAGTATAAATTCGTCATCTTGCCCATCCTTCCATTCAACGCTTCACTTATCTTACTAGGGCGATTTGTGCCTTGTCATTCTTTTTTAGGCCGGTTTAAGGCAGCGAAGAAAAAATATGCCATTGAGTTGGAGACATTTCGCCGAGTTTGTCGTCTAAATGGTATAGTTCGATGCGGAGACCGCTCGGGAGGGGTTGCCTTGGGTAAAGCGATCGCCTTTTTAATGACAGCTTTTTTCGTCGGGTTTATCCTGTTGTTCATTACCGTGTTCATAGCCGTTCCGCTCGTCAATAATCATACGGCTTCCACGATTAAAAAAGAGTTAATTCGATTACCGTTGCCGGAAAATACCGAGAGAATAGACGCCGTATCCGCAGCCGGAAAGTTCGTGGGAAACGGCAACGGCATGCAATTTTTCGGCGCGATGCTCATGAAGTCGGATCTGTCCCTGGAAGCGCTGAACGCGTACTATTCACGGTATCGCCAGGATGAATGGAGCTGCATCGTCGAACCGCAGAGGGACAGCAAAATTCGGGTTACCGATAGGGGCGACTTAAGCTTTAAAAAGATTCCTCCGGAAGAGACGCTAAGCAGCCATTACATCGTCTATACTTGGGGAAGCAGCGATTTCGCGCTGAGTGACCTCGATATGCGAGGGCATTAAACCAGCCTGAACCCGAACGAGGCTGGTGCTCAAGGACGATTCCTTCACGCAAGACTTGGACGCGCCGGAGCGGTGGAGACAGCTGGTGAAAGGGGACGTTCTGTTCTCTTGCCTCGGGACGACGATCAAGGCGGCAGGAAGCCAGGAAGCGCAGTGGAAAATCGATTACGAATACCAATATCGATTTGCGAAGATCGCCAGCGATAACGGGGGCGGTCGCTACGTGCTGGAATCCGCCGGCTTTGCTTCGCTCAGTTTACCTATGCTGAACATAGTCCTCTTAATCATCGGCTACTGGAAACGGGAAGTGCTCCTGTGGGCCGCCATTGCACGAGCCGTACAGACACCCGATATCGGTGCTGGTACGGCTCTTTTCCTGTGATGCGCCCAAGCTCATCGGGAAGCCGGTTGTGCACGCATAGAGCGCTGCGGGTAGAATCCAATCGCGTCTGCGATGGCGCGCATGTCGAACACGGGCTTGTGCGCGTGGCCAGACTGTTCGTAGTAGGACAGGTCGTAATCCGCCGCACGGTCCCCCAGCACCGCACGGAGCATGTCGGCCGTAGGAATGCTGCAGCTGCTGTCGGGGCCGACCAGGTTCCACGTATGGACGCCGGGCGGCAGCTCAGCTTCGACCGTGCGAACGATGCCCGCGACGATGTCGCTGACGTACACATGGCTCAAGCGCACGAAGGGGATCGTCAGCTTCGTACCTGCGTCTACAGGCTGCGACGTCCAGTCTGCACCCACGACTGCGCCTAATCGCAGATTGACGAAGCGCGTGTCCGGATGCAGGCGATGGAAATAGTGCGATATCTGCTCGGCCATCGCTTTGCTGAGGCCGTAGGCGTCCGTCGCCAGACAGGGGTGCTCGTCCGGGATCGGCAGCCGCTCTGGCAGGAAGCCGCTGCCGAGGCAGCCGGGAGCGGCGACCGAGCTGGCCGAGACGAACCTTACGGCGCCTCTGTCGAGCAGGTACCGGAACAGCCGTCTCGTACCCAGTACATTTACGGATAAGCCGTCCTCCTCGCTGCAGCCGCCCGTCACCGCAGCCAGATGAATAACAGTATCGATCCGATAGGCATCCAGCTGCCGCAAGTCCTCGAACCGATCGAACGAACCCCGCACATGGACGCACCCGGCATCGTCCCGTCCCAACGCCTTGCCGCCGCGCGACAGACAGACGACTTCATGGCTGCCGGCCAGCCGCGGGGCCAGCTCGCGGCCGATGAACCCGGTTGCTCCGGTAATCAGGATCGCCATGTTAATTCACCTGCTCCCAATTAATAACGATGCCGTTGTATTCGTTGCGCTGCTTCGTGAACAGTTGGTTATACAGTTCAGGCGAAGCGTCCCACCGTACTTCGTGCGAGATCAGGCCCGCCAGGTTCAGACTGCCGGATTCGATGAGCCGGATCACGCCTTCGCGCGAGGGGCGATCGCCGATGAAGCAGGGGAAGATTGCGTTCAGCTGCTTGCTGTGCGGCACGTCGTAGCGGAAACCGACCCGGTCCGGATACCAGCCGAGGAAGACGAACGTTCCCTTGCGCCGACAGGCGTCCAGCGCATCGTCCAGCAGTGCCTCAAAGCCGGTCGATTCGGCGACGATATCGATCCCCTCGGGGAACCGGGCGCGGATCGCCAACGGCACGGACTGCACTGAGGCGTCGATTGCCCAGTCCGCGCAGTACGCCCGGGACCGCTCAAGGCGATCGGCCGAGATGTCGGAAACCACGACATAGGCGCCGCGCAGGCGGGCGAGCATAGCCGCGCATTGGCCGATCAGCCCTTGCCCGACGACGTACACGGTGTCGCCCGTATTGACCTTGGCCAGATTCCAGGCGTTGGCCGCGACGCAGGGCTGGACGAACATCGCGCAATCCCGCAACGAAGCTTCCGAAGCGAGCGCGTGCACATGATGTCTGCTCGCCTTCACATACTGCGCATGCGCGCCGTTGCAGAATACCGTCACGAAGTCGCCGACCTTGACCGTGTCGGCCGCATTCGCCCCGACCTCGACAACCGTTCCGCTGGCCTGATATCCGTTGACGAAGGGCGGCGGGCCATAATCCTGCCGTCTTCCTTCGGCGATCCACATTTCCGTACCGATGCTGATCCCGGAATAGGTGGTCCGGATAATAATCGAATCGTCGTCGATCACAGGGTCCGACATCTCCATGATTTCCGCCCGCTTGCCGAGCTCCGTTACTGCCAATGCTTTCATCGCTTTCCAGCCGCCTTTCGTTATAATGAAGCTGTACGTTGTTATCGTAGCCCTCTAAAGGGCGAATCGCGATGGCAATTATTCAGACTCGGATGGCGGATATACCGATATCGGACAAGAGAAGAAAAAGAGGGAAGAGGAGGGGCGAGCATGCCGCTGGGCGCCGTGTATCTGGGAGAGCAGTTTTTCAGGCCGGGAGAATCGTTTCGTATCGTCAAGCACTCGGAAGCGGTCATCGGCGGGCAGCGGCCTCACGCCCACGACTTTGTCGAGATTTGCTACGTCTATGCGGGTGCGGGCTATCACGAGGTCGGCGAAGAGATCTACCGGGTGGCCAAGGGAGACCTGTTCCTGATCAACTATGAGGTCAAGCATGCCTTTTACCGCGATCCGGAGGACGAAGAGCTCATCACTTACAACCTGTTGTTTCTTCCGGGCTTCATGGACGACAGCCTGCTGCCGTTCCAGGACTTCACGAGCTTGACGATGTCCTATCTGTTTAAGGACAGCTGGATCGAGGGACGCGTACGGGAGAATCTTCGCCTGAATGCCGAGGAGCAGCGGGAGTTCGACGAGCTGATCGGCAAGATGGAGCGGGAGTACAACGGTCAGCTTGAGGGGTACAACGCGGTGCTGCGGGCGTATATGATCGAGCTGATCGTCAAAATGATGCGAGGCTACCAGCGCAGAAGCGCGGCCGACGAGCGACAGCCCAGGCGGAAATCCGAGATCGAGGCGGTGCTCCGATACCTCGATACCCATTACCACGAGCCGTTCCGCCTCGCGGAATTGGCCAAGCGGACCTTTTTCAGCAAAAACTACTTCAGCCAGCTGTTCAAGGAAACGACCGGCATGACCGCGATGCACTATGTGCAGCAGGTGCGTATCGAAGAGGCATGCAGGATGATGCAGGAACCGGACAAAAAGATGGCGCAGATCGCCCTGGACGTAGGGTATGCGGATTACAAGGCGTTTTATCTGGCGTTTAAAAAGCAGAAGGGGCTCTCGCCGCACGAATATCGAAGCGGCTTGACTTGGTAGGGGGCACAGGCGTGTTCGCGCCGCAGCCGCTTAGCCTGCTCGATCCGGTGCCTGGTCAGGTAATCCATCGGGCGATGGAGGCAGTTAGCGTGAAGGCGCTCCGATATGTGAACAAGCTCGGCCTGCTGCGCAGCCAGAAGCCGCTGCCGACGGAGGTGCTGGCCAGCGCGATGACGAATGCGGCCAAAAGAGAACGAACGGCAAACCCAGGAAATGGAGAGGAAGACTATCATGAGAAAAATCAACTCGTTCGCGGAAGCGGAAAGCTTCGCGGGAGAAGGGATCGAGGCGATCCTGCAGGCGTCGCTCGTGTCCCCGGAGGCAGCGAGCATCGCTTCGGCCGGCGACGAGCCAATCCAAGAAGCGAGCATTACCGCTTATGTCCGGGATGGCCGGGAAACCTCGGCGCATCACGTGCTCGACTGCCGCTCCATCACGGGCGCATCGTATATTCTTTGCGTTCATGTCGGCAACGGCCCCTCGGTGCAGCATTTTGACGAGGAGGATTGGCTGTCCTTCGGCGAAGCTTGCGAGGATGAGGATATCGCACTGGACGGCAAGCCGGTGCTGGCCTATACCTTTAAAGGCTTGGCGAGGGTGCGATGAGCCTGCTAGCGAATGGGAGGAAGCGTAGGCATGACCGGATTCGCCATTTTGCTCGGATTTAATTTGCTTGGACTGCTTGCGGAGCGCGTCTTCCAGCTGCCGATTCCGGGCAATGTCATCGGCCTGATCCTGTTCACGGCGGCCTTGTTCCTGCGACTCGTCAAGCTGGAGTGGGTGGAGCGCTCCGCCGAGCTGCTGACGCGGCATATGATGCTGTTCTTCGTGCCGTATATCGTCGGTACGATCGCCTTTCTGCCGGTGTTGCGGGCGAACGGGCTCGCGATCGTCGTCAGTCTCACGGGCAGCACGCTGATCGTCATGCTCGTGGCCGGAGGCGTAGCCGCCCGGGTCGGCCGCAAGGCTAGGCCTGCGCCTGAGCCCGGGCAGGGAGAGGCGAGCCCCGGCCTATGAACTTGCAACAGATCTATGAAAACCCGTTGTTCGGCGTGACGGTTACCGTCGGCGCCTACGTCATTGCCCTGAAGGTGCAGGGCCGTTGGAAATCGATCCATCCGTTGTTCGTCTGCTCGGGCGCGATCATCGCGCTGTTGCTGCTATTCGATATTCCTTATGACGACTACC
Organism: Cohnella sp. GbtcB17; assembly: GCF_019091135.1. Lineage (GTDB taxonomy): Bacteria > Bacillota > Bacilli > Paenibacillales > Paenibacillaceae > Cohnella. The sequence goes on from NZ_JAGXJW010000018.1 coordinate 94,130, forward strand.
GGGCAGGCGGCGATCTGATTACGTTCTTTCTGGGACCGGCGACCGTCGCGCTGGGCGTGCCGCTTTACAAGCAGCGGCACTTCCTCCGCCGCTACTTCGCTGCGATCCTCTCCGGCGTCACCCTCGGATCGGTGAGCGGCATCGCCGGCGCCGGGCTGCTCGTCTGGCTCATGGGCGGAACGCAGGAGCTGATGGCGACCATGATGCCGAAGTCCGTCTCCAGCGCCATCTCGGTCGAGATCGCCCGCCAGGCCGGCGGCATTCCCGAGCTCGCCGCCGTGCTGACGGTGCTGACCGGGCTGCTCGGCAGCATGGTCGGACCCGCCCTGCTGCGCCGACTGGGCATCTCCGGCGATATGCCGATCGGCGTCGCCATCGGCACCTCCTCCCACGGCATCGGCACGGGCCGCGTGATTCGGGATTCCGAGCTGCAGGGCAGCGTCAGCGGCGTGTCGATGGCGCTGGCGGGTATAGTAACGTCGCTGCTGTTTATTCCGCTGTACGGCTGGTTCCATTAGCTGTACAGCTTTTTTGCAGGTGCCTTCCCCGCCAACCTCTTCAGCGCGACCGCGCCACGCGAAACCCGCAGTTGCCGCTGGAGCTGTCCGGCGTGTTCGAGCTGCGCGCGGCGACGCGGTACCGGTTGCAGGAGGAGCGGCGGCACAGGTAGGAACCGCCGCGCATCGAGCGTGTGTCCGTCGGCTGGTCGAATCTCGGATTCGACGCGGCGGTGATCGAGTGGTAGGCGGGCGTGAACCAGTCCGCGCACCATTCCCACACGTTGCCTGCCATATTGTAGAGGCCGTGTCCGTTAGGGGCGTAAGCATCCACGGGAGCGGTTCCCGCGTAGCCGTCGCTCTCGTTGTTTTTCACCGGAAACTTGCCCTGCCAAATGTTGCAGCGATGCTCCCCGCCCTCCTTCAGCAAGTCCCCCCAAGGATAAGTTTTGCGGGCCAGTCCGCCCCTCGCGGCATACTCCCATTCGGCCTCGGTCGGCAGTCGCGCGCCGGCCCAGCTGCAATATGCGGCAGCGTCGTGCCAACTGACGTGGACGACCGGGTGGTCCATGCGGTCCTCGATGCCGGAGCCGGGCCCTTCGGGCTTGTCCCACCTGGCGCCGTTCACGACGTACCACCAGGGTGTCGACTGCGGCACGTCGGTCACGCTTTGTTTGACGGCTTCGGAGACGAACAGGTGAAAGACGTAGGACCAGCCGAAGCGCTCCGCCTCGGTGACGTAGCCGGTCGCTTCGACGAACGCTTTGAAGTCGGCGTTGGTAACGGCATGAGCCGACAGGTAAAAGCCGTCTACCCGCACCGGCCGGGGAGGCCCTTCGCCGTCCGCGGGAAATCCGTCGGCCGCGTCCGTGCCCATGACGAACTCGCCGCCGGGAATCCATATCATATGCGACTCAAGCTCAGGATGAGGCGATGGCCGGCGGTCAAGCCGGACGGCTTCAGGCGGCGGCGAGACGGCGCCGGCGCTGTCCGCTGGAACGGACGATCTGCGGGCGGCGCAGCAAGGTCTGACTTGTTCTTCCAAGCAGGTTCGCTCCATTCGCTTAGGGATTAAAGGCTGCTCCGATAAGCCGGCTAGCCGTAGAGCGCGATACCGACCAGACCGGATATGAGAATGACGACAAACGGATGCTTGTGCAAATAGACGAGCGCGAACAGGGAGCCGACGAATATCGCGAGCTGGCACCAGGTCCGCCAATCCGGCGCAGTCGTCAGCATGCCGGCATGCCGCGCGAACGACACGGCCGCATAGGCGACAAGTCCGACGACGACGGCCCGCAAGCCGTAGAAGGCGGCTGCCACCCGAGGATTGTCGCGATAGCGGAAAAAAAGCTTGCCCGCGGCCAGAATGAGCGCGAACGAAGGCAGCAAGACGGCCAGCGCCGCTAAAGCTGCTCCGAGCCACCCTGCTTGCCGAAAACCGACGGCTACCGCGATGTTCGTCGCGATCGGGCCGGGCGACATGCCTGCGACGGCTACGATGTCCGCGAGCTGGCTCGCCTCCATCCAGCGATAGCGGTTCACAATCTCTTCCTGAATGAGCGGGATCATTGCATAGCCGCCGCCGAACGAGACGAGCCCGACGAGGAAAAACATGGCGAACAGATCGATCAGCATGCCCTCAACCTCATTTGCTCAGAATTATATCATGTAATCGTAGACAGGCTCTTTGTCCTTGATTTTTGTGTCCTTGCCGCTTAGCGCGCGGAAATGAACCCATAGCATGCCGGCTATTGCGCCCAGGGCGATGACCCATAGCGGATGGATGCCGGTAAAAAGCAGGAGCGCGGCCGCCGCCGCAAGCGTGCCTGAGGCGAAGTCCACGATCGAAGAGCGGGCGACCTTAATCGCCGCGAAGGCGATGAGCGCGGCGACCGTGGCGCGTACCGCGGTGAACGCCGCTTCGATTTTCGGATTGTCCTTGAATTGAACGTAGAAGATCGACAAGACGATCATGAGCGCGAAGGTAGGCAGGCAGATGCCGAGCAGCGCCGCGATCGCGCCGGATACGCCGGCGATCCGGTAGCCGATGAAGGCGGCCGAATTTGCGGCGACGGCGCCGGGCACGGTGCCGGATACCGCGAACAAATCGGCGATTTCCTCTTCGCGCAGCCAGTTTTTCTTTTCGACGACCTCGCGTTCGATCGCCGGGATTAGCGCGTATCCGCCGCCGAACGTTAAAGGGCTCATTTTCAAAAATACGAGGAATAGCGAGAGCTGGAGCTTTCTTTTATCGGTCATGGTGAAACCTCCCGTCTTCAACAGTATAACATCTTAAATCCAAAATGGAATTAAGTTTGAAATATTGGGCTAAAATAAAGCGGGAATCGAATTTTAATCTCTTTTCTTTTTTTCATTTTGAAATTAAACCGACCGGAGGACCGTGATATGGCTCGCCGTAAGGTGTTTCGATATAATAATAGGAACGATTAGAGCCGAACGAACGAGTGAGGAAGTGCCCTGTCCATGGATCGCGCGAATCGAGTGCCCACGTCAAAGGAATTGATCTACCGCCATATCGCCGAGCAAGGCGCGGCGTCCAAGGCAGAGCTGCTGGAGCGTTTCCGGATTCCGAGCAGCACGCTTACGCGTACGCTCGAAGAGATGACCGCGGACAGGCTTATTCAGGCTTCGGGTCTCGGCCCTTCCAGCGGCGGCAGAAGGCCGATCGTATACGAGACGAATCCGGCATTCGGTTACTTTTTCGGCCTGGAGATATCCCGTTCCCATGCTTCGCTCGGCTTCTTCGACGTCCGCATGAACCCGATGTCGTTCACCCGCTGGCGCATGGACGAAGCGATGACGCCGGACAAGCTGATCGCGCACGCGGAGAAGACGGTCAAGGCCATCCTGTTCGATCACAAGATCGAGCCCGGCCAGGTGAAGGGCTTCGGCATCGGTGCCGTCGGACCGCTGGACCGCGAGCGGGGCATCGTGCTTCGGCCGCTCCACTTCGCGGCGCCGGGCTGGCAGGACGTCCCGATCTGCCGGATGGCCGAGGAAGCGACCGGGTTCAAGACGCGTCTCGAAAACGGCGCGAACGCAGCGCTCATGGGCGAGCGCTGGGCGCTGCGGCGTGCCAATCCCCAGCATATGCTGTACGTGCATGCCGGGATCGGGCTGCGCTCCGCGATGATGTCGAACGGCCGGATCGTCCATGGCTCGATCGATCTGGAGGGCGCAGTCGGGCAGATGATCATCCAGGCGGACGGCGCGCGGCTGCACGAGGGCGGCAACTTCGGCGCCCTGGAGGCGTACGCCTCCATTCAGGCGCTCGAGAAGCAGGCGCAATCGCAAGCCAAGCTGGGACGCGGCGGCTGGACGGAGCGGCTACGGCGCGCGCCGGAGCAGATTCGCTACGACGACGTGCTGCAGGCGCTGCGGGAGGGACATCCGTCCGCGGTCGAGCTGTTCGACGGCGCGGCGGTCTACCTGGGCATCGGCCTCGCCAATATGATCAACATGTTCCACCCGGAGACCGTCATCCTGGGCGGGTCGCTCATCTACTCGGATGAACGCTTTTACCGAACCGCCATCGAGACTGCCCGCCAGAACGTTTACTACTATCCGACGTACCAGCCGGTTTTCACCAAAGGCGAGCTGCGCGAGGACGCCGTCGCCACCGGCGCCGCGCTCATGATGTGGAGAGGGATGGAGATCTAGAGCAGCCGGTTCCCGGGGAACCGGCTTTTTTGCGCAAATTCGCGCCTTGATCCTAATCCAGTCCAGAAAAATACGAACACAGTCCTGTCTGCTTGCCCGTCGACGGCGTTAAAATCGAAAAAGAAAGGCGGTAACGGATTCGATGTAAGTTTTGAAAGCGCTTAATTAAAATAACGGAGACGACCTCGTCCTCTGATTACATAGATTCCACTCCTCACGAAAGGGCGGGAACCCGTGACAACACTGATGGAAAAGATGAAGAGAGGCAAGTGCTGGCGCGCCAAAGGCTGGCTAGCGCTGCTGCCGGCGGCGCTGGCGCTATTCGCGTTCGGCGGCAGATCGGAAGCGCTGAGCGACTGGCAGTTGATGAAAACGGAAGGCTTTGAGGACGGCTATTGGAGCACTTCGGCATCGGGTTCCGGCAGCGCGGTTTACGATACAACGGTCAAATCGGAAGGGACGCGAAGCTTGCACCTGAACGGATCGGCCGTCAGCAGCCAAGCTTATGCGGAAAAGTCGATTGCGATCGCTTCGGGCCAATACCGGGTCAGCGTTGATGTATACCCGGTCTCGATCACGGGGGAGATGGTGGTGGCGTTCGCCAAGGATGCGGACTTTACCGAGGAATTCTTCTATTTTATCGTCGATCAGAACCGACAGTTCAAGGTGCGCTACTTCGACACGTCCGGCGGCATTCACGATACGACGACCTCGGGCACGCTGAACGCCAATCAATGGAATACGCTGGAGCTGACGGTCAATTGGGTGGACGGCGTCATCACGCCCAAGCTGAACGGAACGGCGTTATCCGCCATTGCGGCGACCGGCATCCGGCAAGGGGCGATCGTCAAAAGCCGGATCGGCGACTGGTGGGACGGAGGGAATTACGGCAACGTCTACTTCGACAATCTGAAAATCACGACCTACGCGGACACGTCGAAGACGCCGCTGCAGAAAGCGGAAGCGGTCGCGGAGCTATACCGGCAGCGGGCCCAGCAGCTGTCCAAGCTGTGGTCGAGCGGCACAGTTCCCGGCACGGCCAAGGATAACTTGCTGGAGATGGGGCAGCGCTATGACCTACTCGGCCTCAATTCCATTTACCTGCTCAACGGGAATGCAACGTTCAAGCAGGCGTACAACGATTACGTGACGGCCGCCTACACGGACGGCGTCGGCATTCACGTCCGCAGCGGCGGCATCCGCTATTCCTTCACGACCGCTTACGAAGGCACGCCTATCGTGCACAAATGGCTGCAGCCCGCCCCCAACGACGTGGTCATGCTGCAGCGGCCGGGCGACTATGCGGCGCTCTGGAACCGCGCCTATGCGGACCGCACGACCCAAAGCAACTACTGGGGCACGCATTACTGGATGCCGTATTCGTACTTCTGGGAAAATATCGTGGACTTGAACACCTACGCGTACCAGTTGAATTTTAACGAGATGGGGGACAGCGGCGCGAGATCTTTCGCGAACCTGTGGTTCTTGTACCAATCGACCGGAGACGCGAAGTGGAAGGCGCAATTCGACAACATCCTGGACACGGCCTGGCGCGAACGAAGCGACCTGACGAATCTGATGCCGAATTACAACAGCGGGAGCGGCCGCAGCGGCCATCCGTTCGGCGACAGCTTCGACGTGTACGGTCTGGACGTCGGCGCGTTCGACCTCTATAACTTTTTGCTGAGCCTTTACGATCTGTACGGCGAGCAGAAGTATTACGACATCGTGAAGACGCAGGCGGACAGTTGGATCAAATACGGCTGGCAGAAGGACCCGATCGGCGGCGGCTGGTTCGGCCGCAACGGCTCGCCCGATTCGGGCAGCGCCTTTACCGCGCCGTGGCACTTTTTCGAATGGCAGGCCGGCGTCGTCATGGCCCGGATGGCCGAGACGACGGGCGATTTGCGCTACCGCCAGTATGCGACGGACATTCTCGCGTATTTGCGCAACCAAAAGTGGCGGATGGAGGACAAGTCCATTTTGTTGTCCGCGCAGTTGGCGGGATACCTTTATATGCAAACCCGCGATACAGCCTACTGGGACATCTATAACGAATTCATCGATTATTTCGAGCATGCGTACGTCGCGAACGACTGGATCTATACAACCTCTTATATCGACACGTACGAGGGCGGCAGCGGTCCCGATATCAACAATATCGGCAACGGCAGCACCCATTTCTGGACGGTGGGCATGTACATTCACAGCAAGCTCATGCAGGACGAGATGAAGTCGATGCTGGCGCCGAACCCGTTTCAGATGATGTATCCGGTCGCGGTCAATTCTCCGATCCTGCCTCCGGCCGACAAGTTCAGCTCGCTCACGATCGCGGGCGCGAACAAAAATATCATCCAGGCCACTCGAACCGAAACCTCTGCCCAAAACGTGTTCATATCCGTCGGCGGCCTGGTGACGAACGGGTATACGAACTTCGCGGTACAGGATGGCAACAACGCGGCGCTGAGCTTCAGCTTGATCGACGTGAGCGGCTATTGGTACATCAAAGTACCGTCCACGACCGCTCAAATCATCAAGGTGACAGGCTCGGCGGATACGGCGGCGCCGGGACAGACGACCGGACTTGGCGTCGCGAACGTCAGCGACACGAAGCTTGCGTTGAGCTGGACGGCGAGCACGGCGAGCGACCTTCGCTATTACGAGGTTTACCGAGGGACGACCAGCGGATTCACGCCGGGAGCGGGCAGCCTGATCGCCATTCCGCAGACGAACAAGTGGCTGGATACGAATCTGCTGCCCGGCCAGACCTACTATTACAAGGTGCTGGCGGTAGACAAGGCGGGCAACAAGGGCGTCGCATCGAGTCAGGCAAGCGGCACGGCGACGACGGTGCAGACGGCGAAGCTGATCGACGACATGAACAGCTTTGCGAAAATGTACAGCCATACGGCGGGCCTGAGCTTCGATGCTTCTTCTCCATCCGGCTTCGAGGACGATACGAGCCGACTGATGCGCATGACGAACACCGCCGAGTCGATCGTTTACAACCAGAACGGCATGGACAGCGTGAAGCTGTTCGCCTATTGGTCGGATAACGATACGACAATCAATCATTTCAAGTTCTATTTATCGTCCACCGACAGCAATTATAAGGAGATTACGCCGCTGACGATCGAGGACAAAGGCGGGACGAAAAGAAGAATCGTATATACGCTGCCGGAGCTGCCTCCTGACGCGAATTTCCTGAAGATCGCTTACGCGGAATCCGATTCGCCTGTCGCTTATCCGCAATTGGGCCGAATCGAGATTGGCTACCGCACGGGAACGACGCAGACGGATTACGTGCTCAAAGATCCGTTGGACAATTCGACCGTGACGTACAACATGGATGCGGGACTGGACTTCGACTACAGCAGCGTTCCTTCTTTTGAAGGAGACCGAAGCAGGCTGAAGCGCACGACGCTCAGCTACAATACCGCGACCTATTACGCGAACGACATCAAAGGCTTCGAGATGAACGCCTTCTGGTGGGAAGGCGATACGACGGTCACGCACTTCAAGTTTTACGGTTCGGCCGACGGCATCGCCTTTAGCGAGATTACGCCGGTCATCGCGGATCTGGGCGGCACGTGGAAAAAGATCAAATATACGAAAAGCGGGCTGACCAACGTCAATTTCCTGAAAATCGAATTCAGGGATATGGATTCATATCCTTGGGCTTCGCAGATCGCAAACGTGGATTTGACGTACGGTGGCAAGATGCTTGTCGACAACCTCGACGACCTGAAATGGACGAAAAGCGCGACCAACACGGTTATTCTGGATTCGTCGGCTTGGGCGAACTTCGGCGGCGACCGGAGCCGGGTGTCCCGCACGGCGAACGCGGCGGATCGGCTGGTTTATCAGGTGACGGGGATGACCGGCTTCACGGTGCGCGCGCATTGGTGGGAATCGGACTCGACGGTCGACCATTTCAAGCTCTACACCTCCGCGGACGGCGTTAATTACACGCAGGTAACGCCTGCCGTCAGCGATCAGGGAGGCGTATGGAGAAGAGTGATGTACTTTCAATCAGGTCTCAGCGGGGTCAATTACCTGAAGATCGAATTCGCGGACACGGACACCGGCCAGATCTTTACGCCGCAGCTCGGCAGCGTCTGGATTGCCTATTAAGCATTAAGCGCTAAGTGCGGCGGTGTCGGCTGCAGGGCGGCTTCTTCTCCGGGAGAAGCCGCTTTTGCCTCCCATATCTCTATGAAAGCCGACAGGGTTCTGGGATAATAGATGAATCCGCTTGCAAAGTGAGGGACGCCCAAGTGCAGGACATACTGGTGGTAGACGACGAGCCTCTCATTCGACTGGGTCTGAAAAAAATTATCGATAACGCGCGCGCGGGCTTCCAGGTCCGGGGAGAAGCCGGAAACGGCAACGAAGGGCTGGAGAAGCTGGCCGCGCACCGCTTTCATACAGTCATTACGGACATCAAAATGCCGGGGATGAACGGCGTCGAATTCGTCAAATCCATTTTCAGCCGGTATCCCGGGGTTCGCGTCATCGTGCTCAGCGGCTATGCCGAGTTCGAATTCGTGCGGGAGACGATGAAGTACGGCGCGGTGGATTATTTGCTCAAGCCGGTGGACAATCAGGATCTGCTCGATCTGTTGTCCGCGATCGGCCGGAAGCCGGGGGCCGCAGGCAGCGAGCCTGACGCTTCTCCCGCCTCTCCGCCCCTTCCCGCCCCCAAAAACGATCCTATCAGTCGTGCGAAGGCCTACATCGCGGAGCATTACCGGCACAATATTTCCTTGAACGAAATCGCGGGCATCGTGCATTTGAACGCGATCTACTTTTCGCAGCTGTTTAAAAAGGAAACGGGAGAAAACTTCACCGGCTATTTGATCCGCTGCCGGATCGAGCAGGCGCAGCGGCTGCTGGAGGATCCGCACAACCGGATCGCCGAGATCTCCCTTGAGGTCGGATACGAGGATCCGAACTATTTCAGCCGGATCTTTAAACGAATAACCGGCCTGTCGCCGCAGGAGTATCGCGCGCAGCGCGGAGGCCGCAATGCGTAGACGGCGATGGAGGCGGCTGCGGCTCCGGTTCGGACGGGCCGTCAGCCTGAGCCGGCGCAGCCTGACGTTTAAGCTGATCGGCGGCTTCGTCGTGCTGATTTTTATTCCGATGCTGGCCATTATCCTGATCTCTTCCTACGTGTACAACTACAACCAGAAATCCAACTATATCAGCTCGCTGAACGTGATGGTCAACCAGGCGGCGGATCAGCTGTCGATGTATATCAAGGACATGAAGTATTTGTCAGAAATTCCGCTGAACGATGCCGAGATCATGCAAGAGCTTCACGACAACGCCATCCATAATAGGAACTATTATTTCGATCTGCGCACGCAGGGCATTCTGATGAGCTTTATGGAATCGACGCTATTTTACAAGAAAGAGATTTCTTCCGTCGTCGTTTTCGACATGGCCGGCCGCAGCATCAACAAGCTGAGAGATACGGACATCAATCTGGCCGCGGACTTCAATCCTGTCGGCGAGCGTTGGTATCCGGCCTTGATCGCGGCGGAAGGCGAGAGCGTGCTGCTGCCCCGTCACCGGCTCAAGCTGGTCGGCGAGGAACGCTATATGGACGTCATCTCGGTCGGCAAGGCGCTGCGCGATTACAATGGCTCGTTCGAGCCTGTCGCCGGTATTTTAATCAGCCTGAAGGTCGAGGAGCTGGCCCCGTTGTTCCAGGCGCTGAACGTCGTGAATCGGCAGCGGACGATCGTGATCGACGAGGAAGGACAATTCATCTACGATTCCGGCGGAGCCGCGGACCATAGCAGCCTGATCGCGGCGCAGGTGCTGGACGACAGCGGGGACGTTAAGGCCAACCAACTCAACATCGGGGGAGAGTCCTACGTTCGGACGAGAACGGTGGTGTCTGAGACGGGTTGGTCGGTCATTTCTTTTTTTCCGAAAAAAGAGCTGAACGTCTCCAACACGACGACAACGATCTATGCGCTGCTGCTCATGTCGGGCTGCGTGCTGATCGCGCTGAGCGTGTCCGTCTGGTTCGCGGTGCGGCTGACGCTGCCGATCAAGCGTCTCAGCGCGACCATGAAGCGGGTGCAGCAGGGCAATTTGCATATGAAGCTGCGCAGGGGCGACAAAAATGAAATTTTTCAGATCAGCCACGAGTTCAATAAGATGATCAAAAAAATAAACGGCCTGATCCGGATGCTGTTCGTCGCGCAGCTGAAGCAGAAGGAGGCGGAGCTGAATGCGCTCAAGCTGCAGATTCATCCGCATTTTCTGTTCAACACGCTGGAGTCGATCCATATGATGGCGGAGCTGAACGACGATGCGGACACGTCGCGGATGGCACGCATGCTCGGAAAGTTTTACCGCTATTACATTACCGAGAATACGAACGAGACCGTATCGCTGAAGAAGGAGCTGGACCATCTGACCAGCTACGTCGAGCTGCAGAAAATCCGGTTCGGCAACCGCTTCGCATGGGAGGTGCAATTCGACGAGCGGCTGTACGCTTGCGAGATTCTCAAATTCGTCTTTCAGCCGATCGTGGAAAACGCGATCGTGCACGGCTTGGCCGATACGCCGGCAGGCGGACTGCTGAGCTTGTCGGGAACGGTGAGCGGGCAGACGGCGCAGTTCCGGATTCGCGACAATGGCTGCGGGATGACGTCGCGGCAACTGACGGAGCTGCGGGCGAAGCTGGAGGGAGCGGCAGTGACGAAACAAGAGACCGCGGCACAAGAACGGGACATTCAGACAGTGGAGACCGGCGGACTCGGCATGGGAAATGTCAACGAACGACTCAAGCTCTACTACGGCGACGCCTATGGCTTAAGCGTGGAGAGCGAGGAAGGGGCGTGCACTTGTGTGACGCTGACTCTTCCGCTACAGGCGAAGGACGGCGCGTTCGCGCTTGAGCTGCTGCGCAAATAAACCACCAGTGCGGGCGCCGTCGTTTTTATCGGGAGATAAGCAGCGAATATTCGCCAACGCCAAAAGGACCGTCAGGGTTAGGGTTAGCCCTGCCGGTTTTCTTATGTATCCGGAGCGCCGGACAAAGGCCTTAATTCAATCCAGATAAACATAAAACGAGTCCATTATAAGAATCGTGCAAGCGCTTTACAATGGACTTGCGGCACAATCAACCAGCGGGGGGACTTGAACAATGAAAAAAACCAAAATCGTATCGCTCGCGCTCGCCATGACGTTGACAGGCTTGCTCGCGGGCTGCGGTGACAGCAAGGACAACGCGCCGAGCGGCAGCGCAAGCGCAAGCGCGGCGGCCTCATCCGGCCAGGCGACCGGGGAGGCTTCCGGCTCGCCGGAGCAGCCGACAGTAACAGGCAAGCTTACCTTTTTGACGTGGGAAACGAATATCGTCGATACGAAGCTGAAGGATATGGCCGACCGGTTCATGGCGGATTATCCGGGCGTCGAGCTGAAGATCGAGGGCTTCACGGACAATCAGACGATCAAGATCAGAGCCGCGTCCAACAGCTTGCCGGACATCGTCAACGTGACGGATACGCATCTTAGCCGGGATCAGTGGTCCAAGTTTTTCGTGCCGCTCAACGACTTGCCCATCGCCGGCAAGCTGATCGGCATGGATTCGCTCGTCGCGCCGGACGGCAAAAACTATACGGTGCCGCGCGGTCTGATGCTGACGCCGGTCGTCTGGTACAACAAGGATATTTTCGCGGAGCTCGGACTCGAAGTGCCGAAGACGTACTCGGCGTTCCTGGAAACGAGCCAGAAGATCAAGGACAGCGGCAAGTACATTCCGTTGTCTTCCGGCGCCAAAGACGCGTGGCCGCTGGATCCGTATCAGCAGCTCGCTCCGATTATCGGCAACGATACGAACATCTATAACGCGTTCGCCGAGCAGGAGGAGCCGTTCACCGCGGACAGCGGCTACGTCAAGAGTTTTGGCATTTTGAAGGACTTGGTGGACAAGGGTTACTTCGAAAAGGATCCGCTGTCCGTCGGGTTCGACGCCGCCACCAACGATTTCGGCTCGGGCAAGTCGGCGATGATGCTGATGGGCACGTGGCTGTATCAGAACCTGAGCGAAAAGGGCGTGGACATGACCCGCTTCGCGATCTTCCCGTTCCCGGTATCCGACACGCCCGCCGCCACGACCATGCTGACCGCTTCGCCGGACCTGCCGATGGCGATCAACAAGAACACGAAGAGCATGGATGCGGCCCTCGCATTTCTGGACTGGTATTACAGCAAGTACGATTCGGAATTCATGACCTACAGCGGTATGCTCTCTCCGCTTAAGGATGCGGACAATTCCTCCATTCCCTGGGCCGGCTTCGTGAAGGACTATCAATTGAACATCGCGACGCTTGCGCCGCAGCAAGAAAAAGCGATCAAAGTATGGAACAACTCCGGCATCACGCTGTACAAATCGCTGCAGGAGCTCGTCGCCGGCAGAACGGTGGACCAGGTGGTCAAGGACTTGAACGGTAAATTCAAGAAAGCCGTCGCTGCGGCCAAATAATCGCAAAAGCCCCGGTCGGGCCGGAGGTCGGGAAAGCTTGCGCTGATCCGCCCCCGGCTGATCGCGAGGAGCAGGAGTGAACCCGATGAGTTTGCAGATGAAAAAAAGGGTGTTCGTGTCGTCGTTTCTGCTCGTGCCGCTCGCCTTGTACGCCATGTTCGTCCTGTATCCGACATTTAAGCTCTTCCAACTGAGCTTTACGGATTGGAACGGCCTGGACGGCGCCAAGTGGATCGGCCTGGACAATTACCGCGAGGTCGTGCAATCCAGGGAAGTGTGGGTGTCTCTGCGCAACAACCTCATCTACTTCCTTACCGGTCTCGTCGGCGTTGCGTTCTCGTTGTTCCTGGCGGTGCTGCTCACCGGCAAGCTCAGGTTTGCCAAGGGCTTCCGCTCCATCGTTTTCGCACCGTTTATTTTGAACGCCACCGCCGTTTCCTTTATGTTCGGCTTCCTGTACGAGACCGAATCGGGAGCGATCAATGTCGCTCTGCGGGCGCTGGGGCTCGGATTTTTGGAGCAGCGCTGGCTGAGCGACGCTTCCGTGGTCAATGTCTCGCTGGCGCTGATCGTCGTCTGGAAAACGGTCGGTTTCTATATGGTCATCCTGATCGCCACCTTGCAATCGATACCCGAAGATCTTTACGAGGCGGCCGTCATCGACGGCGCGGGAAAGTGGCAATCGTTCCGGTTTATCACGCTGCCGTGCATCAGCGATATCGTGAAGCTGTCGGTTTTCCTGGTGTTCACCGGCAGCGTGCAGACGTTCGAGCAGCCGTTCCTGCTGACCGGACAGGGCGGTCCGGGATATGCGAGCATGACCTTTGCGCTGTACTCGGTGCACGAGGCGTTCCAGTTCAGCCGTTACGGGCTGGCTTCCGCAATGGCGGTCGTGCTGATCGCGATCGTGCTGGTCGTACAGCTGACGCAGCATATTCTAGTAAGGGAAAAGGGCGACAACCATGAAGATTTTAAATAAAACGTTGATCTATGCCCTGATGGGATCGGTGAGCCTGCTCTTTATCGCGCCGATTCTGATCGTGCTCTTCACCTCCTTCAAGTCCAACGAAGAGCTGCTGCTGAACCGGCCGTTCGCGTTGCCCGACAGCTTCCTGTACCTGTCCAATTACGCCTATTTTTTTCAGGTCGGCAACGTCGGTACTGCGTTCGGCAATTCTCTCGTTCTGATTGCGGTAAGCGTCGTCGGCAATATACTGCTCGGCTCGATGGTGGCTTATGTGCTGGGCCGATTCCGCTTCAAGGCGAAGCCGCTGATCTTGTTTGTGTATATGATCGCCTTGATCGTACCCGGCATCACGACCGAGGTCGCCCGGTTCTCGTTGGTGAACCAGCTTGGCGTCTACGATACGCTGCTCGCGCCGACGCTGCTCTACGTGGGCACGGACATCATTCAAATTTACATGTTCCTGCAGTTTTCCCGGACGCTCCCCTATAGCTTGGACGAAGCCGCGATGATCGAAGGCGCTTCTTATTTTAAAATTTATTACCGCATTTTCCTGCCGCTGCTGGCGCCGGCGACCGCGACCGTGGCCATCCTGAAAATCATCGGCGTCTTCAACGATATGTACATTCCGTATTTGTACATGCCGTCCGCGCATTTGCGCACGGTGGCCACGCTGCTGATCGGATTCACCGGCGACCGGATGGTGCTGTGGAATTACATGTCGGCGGGCATTCTGGTCATTACGGTGCCTTCCGTGCTCATCTATTTAATCTTTCAACGCTGGATCTTCTCCGGCATCGCGATGGGAGCGGTCAAATGAAGCGGCAGTCGTTAAACGAAGCGTGGCGGGTAAAAGCCTGCGAGCTGCATGTGGGAGCCGACGAGTTGGAGCGGGTGCTGCTGGACAATGACGGGTGGCTGGCGGCCGATTTGCCGTGCGATGTCCGCATGCCGCTGATCCGCGAAGGGATCATCGAGGAACCGTTGACCGCCAATCATTGCTTCGACAGCGTATGGGTGGAGCGTAAATCGTGGTGGTTCAGGAAAAGCTTCCGCGTGGACGAGGCCGATCTGGCGAATGCCTGCGTGGCGGAGCTTGTGCTGGAGTCGCTCGATTGCGAAGCGGATCTTTTTTTGAACGGCCGTCGCCTCGGGCATCACCGCAGCGCGTTTTATCCGTTCAGCCGCGATGTGAAGGCTTGGCTGCGCGCCGGGGACAACGAGCTCGTCGTGCGCCTGACGACGGGCAGCGAGCTGCACAGCGAAGCCGATGTCGCCAAGCTGAAAAACACGATCGGCATGGAGGGCTTTAACGGCCGCGGAGATGCGGGGAGAATTATGCTGCGCAAGCCGCAGTACGTGTTCGGCTGGGACTGGGGGCCTCGCTTGGCCAGTTGCGGCATTATGGGGGACGCGACCTTGCGCTTTCACCGGCTTGCGGCGATCCGTTCGGTCGCGGTCGATACGCGCGTCGAAGGGAGCGACGGCTGCGTTGCGGTGACGGTGGAAGCGGATCAGTTTCATTCTTATGCGACCCGCGAGGCTCGGTTCGAGATCGGTCTCTATGACGGGGAGACGCTGATCGAGACGATGATTGCGGAAGCACCGCTGGCTTCCGGACTGAATTACATCCGGCTGGACGGACGGATAACCCAGGTCAAGCTGTGGTGGCCGAGCGGCATGGGCGAGCAGCAGCTGTACGCCGTCCGGGTCGCCATGATCGTTGAGGATGAGCGGGCGGAGCACCCGCCGGTTGCGTTCGGCGTGCGGACGATCCGCTTGAACCAGGAGCGGATCGACGGCGGGGCGGAGCGCAGATTCGCGATCGAGATCAACGGCGTCGCGTTGTACGGGAAAGGCGCCAACTGGATTCCGCCGGATTCGATCTATGCGAGAGTTGACGTCGCTGCATACGAGAAGCTGCTCGGCGAAGCCGCGCAAGCGAATTTTAACCTGATCCGCGTATGGGGCGGCGGGCGCTACGAGCCGGATTGCTTTTACGAGCTGTGCGACCGTATGGGGCTGCTGGTGTGGCAGAACTTTATGTTCGCCTGCGCCGCATATCCGGACCGGCTGGCATGGTTCCGCAGCGAAGTGGAGCGGGAAATGGATTACCAGACGCGGCGGCTGCGGAACCACGCTTCGCTGGCTTTGTGGTGCGGCAGCAACGAAAACCATTGGGCATTCGACGAGTGGTGGACCGGGGAAAAGCAGGCCGAGTATTTTGGAGGCGCCTATTGCTATAACTATATCGCGCCGGCCGTCGTGCGCAGGAATTGCCCGCATATTCCGTATTGGAACAGCTCGCCATACGGCGGCGCGCATCCTAACGGCAGCGAGGCGGGAGACCGCCATCACTGGTTCGAATGCACGATGAACGAGGAGATGGGGAAGCGGATCGCGCCGGAGGAATACGACCAGCTGAGCGGCAAGTTCATCTCCGAATACGGCTATATCGGCCCGCCGGGCCTCGCGTCGATCCGGCAATACTTCGGACCGCACGAACCGGACCGCACGAGCGCGATCTGGGACAACCATACGAACGTGCACGAGAAAAAAACGGTGCCGGCCGGCATCGCCAAGCACTATGCCGATCCGAAAAAGCTGGATTTGGAGGGCTATCTGCATTACGCAGGGCTGACGCAAGGTTTGATGCTGCAATATTCGCTGGAGGCGATCCGGCGTAAGGAAGACTGCTCGGGCAGCCTATTCTGGATGTACAACGATTGCTGGGGAGAAGTCGGCTGGTCCATCGTCGATTATTACCGCCGGCGGAAAATCGCTTATTATTTCGTAAAGCGGGCGTTTGCGCCGGTCCGGTTTATTTTGCGAGAGGCAGGCGGGGAAGTGGAGGTCACAGGCTGTAACGATACGGCCGCCGAGGTCGAGCTTCGTGTGGAATACGGCTATCAATCATTCGACGGTACCGTTAAAAACGCGGACACGGCAGTCGTTGTTTTAAAGCCGTTTTCCCGCTGCGAGGCTCTTCGTTTCCCCAAAGGCGCGTTCGATCATCCGGCAGGGGTCCGCTACGTTCTTCCGCTGTCGACGGAGATCGCCGATCCGGCTTGGCTGCGGACGAACACGTACAGGGAAATGCGGCTGACGATGCCAAAGCTGAAGCTTGCGCCGGTCTCGACGGAAGGCAAACAATGGACGGTGGAGGTTTCGACGGACGTTTTCGCCCACGCGGTCCATTTTGATTTCGGTTTAGTGAACGAAGCCGTCCCGTCCGACAATTATTTCGATCTGCTGCCCGGACAGCGTAAAATCGTAACCATCGACGGCCTGGACCCGTTAAGCCGGGCGCATGTGTCGGTTCGGTCCGGTCTGGAGAGGTGAGCGGCATGTCGAACAGAACGAACGAGGCGGACGGAAAAAACGGAAAGAACCCGTACCAACCGGTCCGCCTTGCGGTAGGGCCTTTGACAGAGACGGGAGCCGTACCCTCCAATACGCCTATGTTCCGCTGGACGGTCGAAGGCCGCCGCGAGGAGCGCGCTTTTCGGCTGCTGGTGGCTACGCGTCCCGAGCTGCTGCTGCCGGGACAAGCGGACCAATGGGATACGGGCATCGTCAGGCAGTGGGGCGACCCGGGCATTTGCGCGCGCGGCCGCGTGCGGTATGCCGGACCGGCGCTGTCGGCCGGCCGTACCTACTACTGGAAGGTACAGATCGGGGACGACGAGTCGGAGATGTCCCGCTTCTCGGAAGCGGCCGCGTTCAGGATGACGGACGATCTGCCCGATGCAAAAACGGCGGCTGCCGCCCGGGTGTTCGGCGAACGCAACGATGCGATCTACCGGACGACGCTGGACAGTCTTTATAGCCGAACGACGCCCGACGGGTACGTGCCGACCTCCGTCACCGGCGCTTATCCGGGGCAATTCGTGAGAGACACGGCCGCGCATCTATTCGCTCTGCTGGCATTGGCGGATCTCCCCGAAGCGCGCAAGGTGCTCGTGTCTCTGCTGGACCGGATCGAAGCCTGCGGGGCGGAGCGTGCGCCGCAGATCATGTTCGCTGACGGAAGTCCGCCGGTCATGCTGGATCAACCGGACGGTCATTATCAGCTCTTGCTGGCTTGGGCGGATTATGTGCAGCTCGCGGATGACAGGGAGACGGAGCGCAAATATTACCCGCTCGTTCGCGATTTCGCTTTTTATTACTTGAAGGCGCCGTATTTCGATCCGAAGCTGAACCTGCTCTGGAACCCGGCCTACGAACATGCCCGCGAGAATGTGCATATGAGCGTGTACGATCTGCTCACCAATCAGTTTGCCGTGCAGGCGCTGACCAAGGTTGCGGGCGTTGCCCGGCGGCTGGCGGACGACGAGACGGCGTCGCTTCTGGAAAACAATGCGGGAGCGCTGCAGGCAGGAATCGAACGGGGCTTGACGGCGCTTGACGAGGACTGTCGGCCCGTTTTTGGAGAACTGCGCGGCCGGGACAGCGCGGACCGGCTGCTGCCGGGCTTTTCCTTCGTCAACCTGGCGCCGATCCCTGCCGCGGTGCCGGGTGCGGAGGAGAAGACGCGCAATACGTTGCAAGCCTATGAACGCCAAGGTTCGTTTATGTGGGGCGAATTCCGCATGCTTCATACGTACATCACGCCGAATACGACGAATGCCGGTGCGCAGGTCATCGGCAAAGGGTTGGCGTGGGCTTGTTATTTCTATGCCACGAGCGGCGATTGGAATCGGCTGTCCCTCTTGCAAGAATGGTTGGAAACGTACAATACGGTTCCGCTATTCGGAGAAGCATTCAACTTCCTCCCGTTCTCCCGTGGAGAAGCTTATATCCAGGACGGCGGCAACCAAGAGCAGGCGAGCTGGTTCATTTGGGCGCAAGCGCAGATTCGCAGGCTGGCAAGCGAATAAGGAAGGACGCCGAAACAGCCTTGAGGCTGTTTCGGCGTCCTTTTTGTTGCTAGATCAGCATTTAAAAATTTGGCGGCGATTCGTAAAAGGGTAAAGCGCCTTCGGTGCCGGGGAGTTTTGATGTATTGCGGATCGAAAAACCTGCATACGTACATGTATTTTCTACCGACTCGCGACACGTGATGAAATGCCTGCAAATGCGCAGGTAAATTCAAAGCACAAGCCGGAAAGGGCAGATGGAGGAAAATACCTGCGGATCTGCATCTTTTCTTCTCGAAAGGATAGCGATCGGCGAAAAAAGATGTATATTTGCAGGCATTACGGCGACAGAACAACGCGGGCGCGCATCACGAAGGATAATGAATGAGCGTAATATAGGTAGTGACCTGACCGGTATTGTTCCGGTACGCGTGCGGTCGGTCCGCGTGGAAGCGCACGGCGTTGCCCGCAGAGACCGCGTAAGTCTTGCCGCCGATCTCGACGTCGAGCGAGCCGTCCGTCACGACGATATATTCCTCGACCGCTTCGTTGTGGGGCTCCGATTCGTGGCTGCAGCCGGGATCCATGTTGACCGCGTACATTTCGAAGCCCTTGCGCTGGTCGAAGGGGAACATCGGAAACGCGCGGTAGGCGCCGTCTTCCTCTAAAAACGGCTCGATCTCGGCCATATCGACGAACGTGACTTCCGCCTTTGCCTCCTCGATAAGCGACGTAAATGAAATCTTTAATCCGTTGACGATTTTCCACAACACGGAAATCGTCGGATTGGAGTCGCCACGCTCGATCTGGCCGATCATCGCTTTGCTGACGCCCGTCAGCTCGGCCACCTGGTCAAGGCTAAGGCCGCGCGATTTGCGCACGGCTTGCAGGTTTTTGCCGACTTTCTTATGAATCGCGTCCATCGTATCCACCTAAGTCCCGTTATTTTCTCTCCATTATACCGGACGTAAGGCGAATATAAACCTATATAGTTAGATTGTACAATATACAATACAAATGTATAATATGTTGTATATGACGGATTTAACTCGATACGAGGGTGATGAGAATGCGGGATAGAACGATGCTCGGCCTGGTCAAGCCGAACCGGGGACCGGGCGCGGCGCTGATGGAGGTGCCGGTGCCGGTCCCGGGACCGGCAGAAGTATTGGTCCGGGTGAAGGCGTCCTCGATTTGCGGCACGGATCTTCATATCTATAATTGGGATTCTTGGGCCGAGAGCGCCGTCGTCACGCCGAACGTTTTCGGACACGAGTTCGCGGGCGTCGTCGTTGACATCGGAGAGCAAGTGGCGAACGTCAAGATCGGCGACCATGTCTCAGGCGAAGGCCACATCGTTTGCGGCACCTGCAAAGCCTGCCGTACGGGCAATGCGCATGTCTGCGCCCGCACGCGCAGCTTCGGCATCTCGGCGCCGGGCTGCTTCGCCGAGTATGCGGTGCTGCCGGCCGGCAATGTGATTCACAACCGGCCGGAGATGCCGTTCGAGCTGGCGTGCTTGCAGGATCCGCTCGGCAATGCCGTGCAGACCGTCCTCGCCGACGACATCGTCGGCAAGTCCGTCGCCGTGATCGGCACGGGCGCGATCGGGTTGATGGCGATCGCCGTAGCGCGCGCGTGCGGCGCGGGCAAGATCATCGCCGTCGACGTCCGCGCCAACCGGTTGGAGATGGCGAAGCGGATGGGCGCCGACGCGCTCGTCAACAGCGCGGAGACACCGATGGCCGAGGCGGTTCGCGCGCTGACCGACGGCGAAGGGGCCGAAGTCGTGCTCGAGATGTCCGGCCATCCGGCAGCGATCCGGGGCGGGTTCGAAGCGGCGGCGAACGCGGGGCGCATATCGCTGCTCGGCATTCCGACGGACGACGTGCCGATCGACCTGGCGCGCCATCTCATTTTCAAAGGGATCAGCGTGCACGGCATTACCGGCCGTCGCATGTACGAGACGTGGTACCAGATGAAAGGACTGCTCGATTCGGGGGCGCTGCGGCTGGATGGACTGGTCACGCATACGTTCACGCTGGACCGTTACGAAGAGGCGTTCGAGCTGGTGAAGTCGGGCAATTGCGGCAAGGTCGTCTTTACGCACAGCTGAACAATGGAGCGAAGATTGGAAGGAGTCGACATATACAAGATGGCAAACTTGGACTTTTTATCGAAGGAACTCGAACAGCTCCGGGCCGACGGCAGATACCGGCCGCTCACGGAATGGGAGGGCGGATCGGGCAGCTGGATGACGCTCGGCGGACGCCGGGTGCTCCAGATGTCCTCCAACAACTACCTGGGCTTGACCGTGCACCCGGAGCTGAAGCGCGCGGCGATCGAAGCGATCGAAAAATACGGCGTCGGCAGCGGCTCCGTCCGTACGATCGCCGGCACGCTCGACATACACGGCGAGCTCGAGCGCGAGCTGGCCGCGTTTAAGGGCACGGAGGCTACGCTGGTATTCCAATCCGGATTCACGACGAACCAGGGCATCCTCGGGTCGATCCTGGGTCCCGACGATGTCGTGATCAGCGACGAGCTCAACCATGCCAGCATCATCGACGGCATCCGGCTGACCAAGGCGAGCCGCAAAGTATACGCCCACAAAAATCTCGACCAGCTGGAGCACGCGCTGAAGGAGAGCGCGTCCTACCGGGCCCGCGTCGTCGTCACGGACGGCGTGTTCAGCATGGACGGCGACATCGCGCCGCTGCCGGCCATCGTCGAACTCGCGGAGCGGTACGATGCCGTCGTCTACGTCGACGACGCGCATGCCAGCGGCGTCCTCGGACGCAACGGCAAAGGCTCGACCGACCACTTCGGCCTTCATGGCCGGGTGCACATCCAGGTCGGCACGCTGTCCAAGGCGATCGGCGTATCGGGCGGATACATGGCTGGCTCCGCGCTGCTCAAGGATTATTTGATCCATAAGGCGCGCTCGTTTCTGTTCAGCACGTCGCAGACGCCTGCCGTCGCCGCATCGTGCCTGGCGGCCGTCCGCGTGCTCGGACGCAGTCCGGAGCTGATAGACCGGCTGTGGAGCAACGCGAATTATTGCAGAGAGAAGCTCCTCGCGCTCGGCTTCGACTGCGGCATGAGCGAGACGCCAATCATCCCGATCATCGTCGGCTCGCCCGCGGACACGATGCGCTTCTCCGACGCGCTGCTCGCGGAAGGCGTGTACGCGCAGGGCATCGTCTATCCGACAGTCGCCATGGACAAAGGAAGAGTCCGGCTAATCGTGACCGCTTCCCATACGCGGGAGGATCTGGACTTCGCCTTGGACGTGCTGGCCCGCACGGGGCGAACCGCCGGGCTGATCTGATTCATGCCGCCGACTGCGGTTGAATAGGATAGGAAGTATCTATTCAGCCGAAGGAGGAATTAAGTTTGGAGTATCGGAGACTGGGAGCCGCGGGAGTCAAGGTCAGCGAGATCAGCCTGGGAAGCTGGTTGACGTATGGCGGCTATGTGGGCAAGGAATCGGCCCGGCAGACGATACTTAAGGCGTACGAATCGGGCGTCAACTTTTTCGATACGGCCAACGTCTACATGCGCGGAGAAGCGGAGCGCGTCGTCGGCGAGGCGCTGTCGGGGCTTCCGAGATCTACTTATGTGCTGGCTACGAAGGTCAGAGGGCCGATGGGCGAGCTGCCGAATCAGCAGGGCCTGTCGCGCAAGCACATCATGGAGCAATGCGACGCCTCGCTCAAACGGCTGGGCGCCGATTATATCGATCTGTACTACTGCCATTATCCAGACGCGGATACGCCGATGGAAGAGACGTACCGGGCGATGGACGATCTGGTCAGGCAGGGCAAGGTGCTGTACGTCGGCTTCAGCAACATGTCGGCAGCGGACATCGCGCAGGCTGTCGGCATCGTCGAACGGCAAGGCTTGCATCCGATCGTCGCCAACCAGCCGCTTTACAACATGTTCGCGCCGGATATCGAGGCCGAGGTGCTGCCGCTATGCGACCGTCATGGCATCGGGCAGGTCGTCTACTCGCCGCTGGCGCAGGGCGTGCTGGCCGGCCGGTTCAAGTCCGTCGCCGACGTGGCCGGCTCGACCCGGGCGGCGGATGCGAACGGCAGCGAAGCCGTGCGGTCCTGGCTGAAGGAGGAGTACGTCGCCAAGGCGCGGACGCTGCAGGAGATGGCCTCCGACTTCGGACTGTCGCTGGCCCAGCTCGCGCTCGCCTGGACGCTGCGTCATCCGCAGGTCGCGAGCGCCATCATCGGCGCCAGCAGGCCGGAGCAGATCGAAGAGAACGTCCGCGCTTCGGGCGTCCGCCTCTCCGCCGAGCAGTGGGCGGAGTTCGAGGCTGTGCTCGGCCGATAATCGCGTCGTTTTGAACGTTAAGCCCCTGTCTTCCGGCAGACTGCCGGCGGCAGGGGCTTTTGCGCTGATACAGGATCGCTATACTTAAACAAGATCGACATTCGCAGCGGATGAGGAGGAACCTGAATGAAGGAGAACAAATACGACGACCCGCGTTTTTTTGAAAATTACAGCCGCATGCCGCGATCGGTCGGCGGCTTGGAGGCGGCAGGCGAGTGGAACGAGCTGCGTACGATGCTGCCGGATCTGGCGGGCAAGCGACTGCTTGATTTGGGCTGCGGCTACGGCTGGCACTGCCGGTATGCCCGGGAGCAGGGGGCAAGATCGGCGGTCGGCGTCGACCTGTCCGAGAAGATGCTGGAGCGGGCGCGGGAGATGACCGACGACCCTGCGATCTCGTATGTGCGGAGCGGCATCGAGGATTTCGACTTCGCGACGGACGCGTTCGACGTCGTGATGAGCTCGCTGGCGCTGCATTACGTGGCGGACTTCGGCGAGATCTGCAGGGGCGTGCACGCTTGTCTCTCGCCGGGCGGAACTTTCGTATTCACCGTCGAGCATCCGACGTTTACGGCTTTGGAAGCGCAGGATTGGCACTACGGTCCCGCAGGGGAGAAGCTGCATTGGCCGCTTGACCGCTACCACGAGGAGGGGCCGCGGCTCGCGAGATTTTTAGGACATGACGTCGTGAAGTACCACAGGACCGTAGCCGGCTATCTGAATCCTTTGCTTGAGGCGGGCTTTCGCATCGGCAAGCTGTCCGAGCTGAAGCCGACGGCCGACATGCTGGAGCGGCATCCCGATTGGGCGGAGGAGGTGCGCCGCCCGATGTTCCTGTTGGTCGCGGCGACCAAAGTCTGATGCGGGCAGCGCATTTTTGTTACAGGAATGTTATTTATGATAAAGGGTCGGCCTGCCGGCGCCGGCTTCCCGGACCGGCCGGTCCCCGATGCGAACGGCGATGCCTTGCAAGGGGGCGGGGGCGCCGTTTTCCGAGCTGGCCTTGTCTTCGGGACTAAGCGCCTCCTTCACCGAGTGCGCGATCGTGTGCAGGACGTCGCCGACCTCTTGCGTCGTCTCGAGCAGCGGATCGACGGTGTCGATGCGCCCTTTTACGTCCTTAACGGTCCGGTTCACGGTATGAATCAAAGCCGTTGCCTCATGCGTGGCCTGAAGGGCGGACTTTTTGACGTCGACCAGCGTGCGATTCGCTTCGTCGAGCGTCGCCATCGTCTTTTTCATCGTCTTGACGGCGTAGACGACGAACACCGACAGGGAGACGGAAGCGAGCGCCGCGCTTTTGCCGCGCATCGGTCACGCCTCCCGGGACTCGTGGGGAATGACGAGTTCCTTCACTGGCGTCTGTACGTCGCCGTCTTTGGCGTTAATATAGACGCGCATTTCATCGGCAGGCTCGCGAGCGGCGGCTTCCGGTAGCGGAGACTGCTCGAACGAAACCGCGCTTGAGCGGGGCTCGATGGCGCCGTATGCCTGGAAAATGCTTTCTACGCGCGACCTTTCCTCGCCGCTTGCCTTCACGATGACGAGCAGATGGTCCTGCTCGACCAACGTCTTGTAGATCTCGGCCTCGCGATCGGGAATGCCGAGTCCGACCAGGCCGCCGATGAGCGTGCCCGTGCTGCCGCCGACGGCCGCGCCGGCGATGACGGTCGCGATCGGGCCGGCCGCGAGCAGCGGGCCTAGACCCGGAATGAACAGCAGGCCAGCCGTGGCGAGAAGTCCGGCGGTCCCGCCAAGGAAGGCTCCCGCCACGCCGCCCGTCACCATGCCTTCCGCGCTGTTCGTGCCGGTGACCGTGTCCACGTGATGGACGGCTTCCCGTTTATGGCTGACGACGGAGATGTCGTCCTTGCTCCAGCCTGCCGCCTTCAGCGCTTCGATCGCGCCGATGACATCCTGTTCGTTTCTAAACGTCCCAACGACCGGTGTATGCATCGCAATCGCCTCCATACTGTTTTTTCGCTGGCCGCGCCAGCTGAATACTCATACTTCACCACCTCGGAAATGGAAATAACAGGGTGGACAAGCAGCTGGCGAAGTTTATTTTTGGAGGCTTGTACCGCATATGGCGCTAATTATTAGCCGAAATGATGAGACTTTGCGTTTCTCGCCAAGTGTGCACGTAGATCGATAGTTCGCGGGTCTGCGGGGTTGAAGGGTAACAAGTGTGCACGTAGATCAATGGTTCGCGGGTGGGCGGGGTTGAGAGGTAACAAGTGTGCACGTAGATCGATAGATGGCGGGGCGGCAGGGTTGAAGAGCAACAAGTGTGCACGTAGATCGATAGTTCGCAGGTCGGCGGGGTTGAAAGGTAACTGGAGAACCTGCGCCTGTCTCCGCGCAGCCCCGCCAAAAAAACAAAGAACCTGCCATCGACCTTGGCAGGTTCTTTAAGTTGCCTAGCTTTCCTTCGTCCTCCGGCCTCGTCTGCTTGGCGGCTTGGGCGTGACCGGCTCGCTCGGAGCGTCCTCCGCAGGTGTCGCCGGAACCGCTGCTTCGGTCGCGACCGAAGCTTGCTTGCGTGGCCCCCGGGGCCTTGCGGCAGTCTCTCGCGTTCCGGGCGCCGCCTTTTCGACAGCCTCCGCCGTTTTGTCGCTCGCCGCTTGCTGACCGGCGTTCGTCGCTTTGCCGGCGGCGGCTTTCCTGCCGGCTCGCGCCGGTTTGCCCTCCGCAGCTTTCGCGCCAACATCGGCAGACTCGCCGGCGGCCGTCTCCCCGCTAGCAGCGACCCGCTTGCGCTGCGCAGTTTCCTTGGCGACAGCGGCTGATGAATTTGCGCCAATCGCCGCCTGGTCGCCTTCGTTTTCCTCGTCAGCCTCGGCCGCTGAAGCCTGTTTCCCAACTTCGTCCGCGGCGTTCTGCCGCTCATCGCCTTCTACAACCTTGCGCTTCGCGGCTGCCAGCTTGGCCCGCGTTTCCTCGTCCAGCTCCAGCTCGCCGAAGCGCTCGATATCGATCTCCGGATACGCGAGGTCCAGCGACTCGAACGCTTCCGTTATAATTTTCAGCACGCGGTAATCGCGGTACCAGCGCTTGTCGGCAGGGACGATATGCCATGGGTTGCGCTTCGTGCCGGTCGCCTCGAAGACGTCTTCGTAGGCGCGGACGTACTCGTCCCAATGCTGCCGCTCCTTGAGGTCGTTCGGATCGAACTTCCACAGTTTGTCGGGCCGGGTGAGCCGATCTTGCAGCTTCTCCAGCTGAAATTCCTTGGAGATATGCAGAAAAATTTTAATGACCAGCACGCCGCTGTCGGCAAGCAGCTTTTCGAAGTGCTTGATATGCTCCAGACGCCGCGCGGTTTCTTTTTTATCGATGAGGCCATGAACGCGGGTGATCAGCACTTCCTCGTAATAAGAGCGGTTAAAGGAGGCGATGTATCCCTTTTGAGGGACCAGCTTGTGGGTTCGCCACAGGAAGTCGTGGGCCGCTTCCTCCGCGGTTGGCGTCTTGAAACTCTCGGCGCGGTAGCCTTGCGGATTGAGCGCGGACAACACCTTTTTCACCGTGCCGTCCTTGCCGCTGCAATCCATCCCCTGAAATACGATCAGCACGCCGTGCGAGCGGCTCGCATACAGCTTTTCCTGCGCTTCCTGCAGTCGGTCGCGAAGTGCCTCGATCTCGGCTTCCACCTGTTCCTTGCTCTCGATATCTCCCGTATCGCGGGGGTCGAAATCCTTCAGGGATACGGGTCGCTTGCGGTCAAGCCTGGTGCGGTCGGCCATGCGCTCTCCTCCGATTCTCGCTCGAATATGGGACTGACGAGGTGCTCGTTTCTACGATTATAGCATTCCGCGACATAAAACTAGAAACGCAATAGCCGAGCAGGCTCCCTGTCTCTTAAAGCGCGTTCCGTGTTATCATTTGGCTAATATCGGAAACCGGGCGGCGAAAGGAGATGAACGGATGTTTATTCGTTCATTGGAAGACCGGGCATCGAAAAATTATTTTTGAATGCATGTCGATTCGGCCGTCAGGCGCTCGTCGTGTTTATGAAAGCCAAAGGAACGACAGCCTAGGAGCTGCCGGTTCCCATCCAAAGGAGGAAAACAAAATGCGTTTTATGATGATCGTCAAAGGAACTACGGATTCGGAAGCGGGCGTTATGCCGAGCGAGGAACTGGTCGCGGCGATGCAGCGGTACAACGAGGAGCTGGCCAAGCCGGGCGTGCTGGTGGCGGCCGACGGGCTTCACCCCACTTCGTCCGCCGTTCGAATCTCCTACCCGGAGGCGGGAGGCAAGCCCAAGATTACGGACGGACCGTTCACCGAGGCCAAGGAGATAATCGCCGGATTTACGATGATCGAGGTGAAGTCGAAGGAAGAAGCGCTCGAGTGGGCGCTCCGGATGCCGGATCCGCACGGATTTGGGCAAGGCCAGATCGAGCTTCGGCAGATTTTTGACATGACGGACCTGACGCAGGATCCGGAAATGCTGGCCAAGGAGCAGGCGCTGCGCGAGCGGCTTGAAGGACCGCGCAAGGCATGAGCGACCGGGCCGCGCATCGCGCGATCGACGCCGTCTGGCGAATCGAGTCGGCCAAGCTGATCGCGCGCCTGGCGACGATGGTGCGCGATGTCGGCCTGGCGGAGGATCTGCTCGAGCTGATCGCCTCGATGGCGTTGTT
>NZ_JAGXJW010000180.1 GCF_019091135.1 Cohnella sp. GbtcB17
ATCTGGGAGAAGAAGTTCGCAGAGACGGGAACGATGGTGAGATATGCCGATGATCTTGTGATCCTGTGCAAAACCAAGGAACAAGCGCTAAGAGCGATTGACGTGCTCAAGGCGGTATTCGGAAAACTGGAAGTGGAAATGAACAGGGAAAAGTCCAAGCTCATCAACCTATGGGACGATAAGCAGGGATTCGATTTTCTGGGGATGCATCACCGGAAAATACCGAAAAAGCTGAAAGGGAACAAAACGGTGCCTATCCTCCGCAGCTACCCGTCCAAGAAGGCGATGAAGAGCATGAGACAGAAGGTGAAGGAAGCGACCGAGCCAAGAAACCGCCTGTACTGGACGATGAACCAGATGGTGGCGGAACTGAACCCCAAGTTACAGGGGTGGAAGAACTACTACGCGCTTGATTCCTTTGCCGACCTATTCCTG
>NZ_JAGXJW010000181.1 GCF_019091135.1 Cohnella sp. GbtcB17
CGGCCCGCCCCGGCACGATCTTGGGCAATCCGGGCATCTCGTCCAGCCGACGCCGCATTTCCAGCATATGCCGGTTTACGCCGCCGCCCCCGTCCCCGTACCCGTAAGACAGCAGCAGCTCGCGGTTGATATCCTTGTCACGGTACGTATCCCAGGTCCCCTTGACGGTGAACGGCTCGATCTGGCCGTTGTACGTGTACCACCAGACGTTCGGATCCGCCAGTTCGGGCGTCGTGATGAAGTGCGTCAATACCTCCGAGCCGTCGATGCCCCGCCATTTAAACGTGTCGTGGGGCATCCGGTTGTACTGGCTCCAGCTGATCTTGGTCGTCATAAACGTCTTGATGCCGGACTTGCGCAAAATCTGCGGCAGCGCCCAGCTGTAGCCGAACACGTCGGGCAGCCACAGGTAGTCGCATTCGA
>NZ_JAGXJW010000182.1 GCF_019091135.1 Cohnella sp. GbtcB17
TGGCGTTCGCCGGATGATCGCGCAAAGCATCACCATGACCTATGCGCCCGGAGAAGGGCCGGCAACGGAGGATTGTCCACTGGACTTTGGGGCTCCGGAACCGCAACTAACAAGCGTGAACGGTGTTCATGCACTGGAAACCACCGCTGCAGAAATGCCAGAGCATGTCATTCTGAGATACGGCGTGCTATACGGTGATGGGACCTGGTACGGTTCGAACGGCTTGTTCGCTGAGCAAGTTCGAAATGGGAACTTGCCTGCTACTGACGGCGTCACTTCTTTTGTTCATACAGAAGACGCCGCACTTGCAGCTGTTTTGGCACTGGAATGGCCCACAGGAACCTATAACATTGTGGACAGCGATCCGGCAGCGGGTACCGAATGGGTTCCTGTCTTTGCGAAAGCCCTTAACGCT
>NZ_JAGXJW010000183.1 GCF_019091135.1 Cohnella sp. GbtcB17
TATACTCGGCCAGTGCCTCCAGAACGTTGTCGATCCGCTTGACCTCGGCCTGCAAGTCCTGAAGCTCGGCCAGGCGCGCCAGTACCTCGTCGACGTCGTCCATGTAAAGCCCGCGCGTCTCGATGACCTTGCGGATGGCTCGGCGCACTTCCTTCAGCGCCTGATCATCTTCTTCGTCCATAGCCCCGGCAGGTACGGCGTGCAACTGCGCCCGGGTGCCGGCTGGGTAGCGCCGCAGATAGGCGTGTGCCGTGGCCTCCAGACGCTGCTCATGCCCGGATAGGTACATGTACGACGGCATGCCGCGGAGTCGCTTGTGCAGCGCCTGCAGCTGGTCATCCTCGCCGATCCGGCTCACCGTAATGCCGCAACCGATATTATGCTCACTCAGGATCTTGATCCGCGCGCGCATCTG
>NZ_JAGXJW010000184.1 GCF_019091135.1 Cohnella sp. GbtcB17
AAAGGGTGGGTGCACAGTGCACAAGCAACGCCCGGGCAAAACTTTGAATTTAACCATGAGATTTTGCACAGTGCTTAGACACATAATAAAAGGTGTGGATATCAATTTTCATGCCAAAATGTTTAGTATATTTTTTTTTATGATTTTTTTCCTTTTTTTGGCAAAAAAATTATATAAAAAAAAATATTAATCTTTTTTTCATGAAAATTAGTCTCCACACGTTTTTTTATATGTCCAACCACCCTGCAAAATTTCATGGAAAAACTCCAAGTATTTCTTATACTTCCTTCACATATGTCTACAGTGAAAAAATCATCTATGTTCCTGGCAGAGCCTTAAAACCTCATATTGCTCTTTAGGGGGGTGTGCTGGGATGGGCAGGCAAGGTCACCATGGGGAGGGGGCTGGGCGGGCC
>NZ_JAGXJW010000185.1 GCF_019091135.1 Cohnella sp. GbtcB17
ATCGCGTATCCATCGCGTACTGCAACTGCTCGAAATAAGGGCAGTCTTCGTACGTCTCGTGCATGCTGCGCTTAAGCGTATTGATGCTGATGTTCCAGAGCGGCTGCAAGCTGGCGTCGGAGCTGGTGAAGCTCGCTTTGGCCTCCAGCGGATAGCCTGTTTCTCTATAATGAAAAGATTGGATGGCCAGCGCTTCATCAGCCGTCTCCACCTCAAGCGAAACATAACGGAATGTCCGGAATAAGAACGGTACGTAACATTCAGGCTGAACTGTGGAACCAAATCCGCCGACTGTATAGAGATCAAAATTGCCGATCAGTACGCCGGTCCTATCGTCTCGGATACCTTTAACGAATGCACCCGTTGCCGGATCGATTTGCTGATAGCATTCCGCGTATAAAAGCGTTA
>NZ_JAGXJW010000186.1 GCF_019091135.1 Cohnella sp. GbtcB17
GGTCTCCTCTATGCGCCGGCGTACGCGGTCAGCGGCTCTGCCTCGATCAACCGTTGATTCCTTTCTGTAGCAGAGTATAATCAAGATCTGAGCCCGAATGTCCTTCTTCTTCAAGTTTGATCCTTCACAGTCTTACATACTATGATTGAGATACCACTTGATGTGTGTGGGCACTACTCATCTCACAAGGATTTCGAAATTTCTCTCTTTTTCTCTCTTGAATTTCGTGGCTTATGGCTTACAAGAGAAGAGAATAAAGGTTGTTTTATATAGGGAGAAGGGAGAGCACAACTTTCCAAATACAACAGTTTCCTCTTTTACTGTGTAATTGATTAACTGCCTTATTTAGTGTGATCCACCACTTTCCTATTATAGCTAGGCTTTGATTAGCAATTACATGGCAATTA
>NZ_JAGXJW010000187.1 GCF_019091135.1 Cohnella sp. GbtcB17
GAATGTCCCTTACAAGTACTTAAAAGACGGTCAGTGAGCTAATTTAATTCGCAACTGTACGGACAGTTCTGCGATCGCATAAAACTATCAGCTCAGCCCCGATTTTGTCAAATCTTCAAAAAATCATAACTAATTCAAATTAAATCAAAATTGAGTTCTGTAAAAAAAGTAACTTGCTTAATTTTTTCCATAATATCCAATAAAAATAATTCCAGATACAGACAATCAATTATTTTTCCCAGAATTCACAAACATCAATCAAACATCAATATGACACATCATGAAACCATCCAAATCACAAGCAAATCGTTTTAAGACCAAATTTCTTGCAAGCAAATCAATTACCATGACTCTGGTGCAAGTTGTTGGTATTATATTTATCCAGGATCTTAGAT
>NZ_JAGXJW010000188.1 GCF_019091135.1 Cohnella sp. GbtcB17
AGGATGATGATTGTTGTTTAATGTTTGCCTAGTTAATGTTTAATTGCCATTCCTTCATTCTTGTTTGTGAAATTATCTTTATTTGTGTTTAATTTCATGTTTAAGATTGATCACCTTGTGCATGCTTTATGATCTCAATTCGAAATCTGAAAAGTGAGAATTGAGAATGCTAAAATTTGGATAATCGATGTTCTATGTGAAACGAGAGTATTTACATGACTTATGTGACGAGTAGATTATTACCTAATGCTGATTTCATGTTAGTTTAATTAAGGAATTAATTAGATAACATGTGATTTAGAATCTAGAAGATCTGAGAGGAGCTAGGTTATTTTATAATCTGTCATTCACCCCAAGAATAGGATAGTAATTAATCATTAACAATTTGGGTC
>NZ_JAGXJW010000189.1 GCF_019091135.1 Cohnella sp. GbtcB17
AACCATGAACATACGACTTCCTAACAGAAAATATGATGGAAATGATTAGTTTTTTTAATTTTCATGCGATTCTGAGTAGGTGCTTAAGAAACCGAAAGAACCGAATGAACCTTGACTTTGCGCAAACTTTCGGACCGTCATGTTTTTTTGCGAAACTAGGATTATACGAGTTCGCTAAGGCTAATATATTGGGAATAGTGAATATTTTGATTTTTTGAGATTGTGCGTAGAAAATCGATTAATCCTCGACTTTATGCAAACTTTTTGACTGACACGTTTTTTTGTGAAACCATGAACATACGACTTCCTAACAGAAAATATGATGGAAATGATTAGTTTTTTGAATTTTCGAGCGATTCTGAGTAGTTGCTTAAGAAACCGAAAGAACCG